>NZ_JBIEIL010000013.1:0-202666 GCF_043496865.1 Pseudomonas retamae | reverse complement strand
ACGAAGCATTCTTTATCGGCGCTTTGGTGGAAGGGGTGGGGCGATGTCTCCCACGGTCTGTACTGCGGCTAACAGTCAGAAGCCAGCTTGAGGTCCCACCCACCCCTTCGAGTCCTACCATACAAGCCAGTCCGCTGGCGATGACGGCAAATCAGTCAATATCTCTGTGACTGATCTGCTGCGATCGCCAGCAGTCTGGCTCCCACATTTTTTGTCGCGGTAGAAAGTGCTCAGCCAGTCGAGCGACTGATGCGAATGCGTTTGCGCGCGCTGCGCGTCAGGCGGATCGACAGCATCAGCGCCGCACAGCTCAAGCCGACAATCAGACCCTGCCACAGACCGCTCGGGCCGCGTGGTTCGCCGAGCCAGTCGGTCAGGCCGAGGGCGTAACCGACCGGCAAACCAATCCCCCAGTAAGCGAAGAGAGTCAGAATCATCGTCACCCGCGTGTCCTGATAACCGCGCAAGGCGCCGGCGGCAGTGACCTGGATCGCATCGGAAAACTGGAACAGCGCCGAATAGACGATCAGCATCGCGGCAATGTGGATCACTGTCGGATCAGCCGTATAGATCGCCGCAATCGGCTCACGCAGCACCAGCATCATGCTCGCTGACAGGCACGCATAGGCCAGTGCCGTGGCCATGCCGACACCCGCAGCAAAACGCGCCTCACGCGGCTCCTCACGGCCCAACGCCTGGCCGACGCGCACGGTGACGGCCATGCCCAGCGAGTAGGGGATCATGAACACCAGCGAACTGACATTGAGGGCAATCTGATGCCCGGCGACCACCGTGGCGCCGAGGCTGCCGATCAGCAGGGCGATCACCGCAAAAATGCTCGACTCGGCAAACACCGCAATACCAATTGGCAGACCGATTGCCAGCAGCCGCTTGATCACCGCCCACTGTGGCCAGTCGAAACGGCTGAACAGCTCGCTTGAGCGATACGCCGGAGCCCAGCGCTCGTAGCCGGCCAGACCGAGCGCCATCACCCACATCACAATCGCCGTGGCCCAACCGCAGCCGACGCCGCCCATGGCCGGCAAGCCGAAATGACCATAAATGAAGATGTAGTTCAGCGGAATGTTCAGCGCCAGACCGCACAGGCCCAGCACCATCGCCGGCCGCGTGCGGCCCAGGCCATCACTGAAGCAGCGCAGCACATGGTAGAACGCCACCGCTGGCAGCCCGCTGGCGATGCCGTGCAGATATTGCATGCAAGGGCCGATCAGTTCCGGATCGACATTCATCAAGTGCAAAACGGGCTCGGCAGCGAGCAACATCGCCGTGGCGATCAGACCGACCACCAGCGCCAGCCACAGGGCCTGACGGACAATCGGGCCGATCTCGCTGTGCGTACCGGCGCCAAAGCGCTGGGCGACTTTCGGTGTGGTCGCCAGCAGTGTGCCGGTCATCAGCAGAAACACCGGCACCCAGATCGAGTTGCCCAGCGCCACTGCCGCCAGGTCCTTCGGCCCGACACGCCCGGCCATCACCGCATCGACAAAGCCCATGGCGGTGGTCGCCAGTTGGGCGATGATGATCGGCAAGGCCAGGGCGAGCAGGGTTTTCAGCTCCAGGCGAATCCGCGCGGGGCGAGAAAGGCTAACGGCGACAGGTTGATCAGTAACGGAATTCACAGGCAAAACGTCCACAGGTGTTGATGCGCAAGGCGCCGCATTCTACGCCGCTGACATTGCAGTCAGGAAAAATCCTCGTAGCGGATTTGTAAGCGCAAAGGCCGCTGGCCCGGCAAGCGATCTGCACCTAAACTGCCGATCCGCCCAAGGAGCCCGCCATGCTGATTGTTGCCGACGAAAATATCCCGCTGCTCGATGCCTTTTTTGCCGGGTTCGGCGAGATCCGCCGAGTGCCCGGCCGCGCTATGAACCGTGCAACGGTCGAGCAGGCCGACGTGCTGCTTGTACGCTCGGTGACTCCGGTCAACCGTGCGTTGCTGGAGGGCAGCAAGGTACGCTTTGTCGGCACCTGCACGATCGGCACCGATCATCTGGATCTGGAGTACTTCGATCAGGCCGGCATTACCTGGTCTAGTGCGCCGGGCTGCAATGCCCGTGGCGTGGTCGATTATGTGTTGGGCAGCCTGATGACCCTCGCTGAAATCGAAGGTGTCGATCTGACTCGACGCACCTACGGCGTTGTCGGTGCGGGTGAGGTCGGTGGGCGTTTGGTCAAGGTGCTCAAAGGCCTGGGCTGGGATGTAAAAGTCTGCGACCCGCCGCGTCAGGCAGCCGAAGGCGGCGATTACCTCAGCCTCGAGCAAATCATTGAGCAGTGCGATGTGATCAGCCTGCACACACCGCTGACCCGTAGCGGTGAAAGCGCAACCTGGCATCTGTTTGATCAGCAGCGTTTGCGCCAGCTCAAGCCGGGCGCATGGTTGATCAACGCCGCCCGCGGCCCGGTGGTGAATAACGCCGCGCTGCGTAAGGTGCTGCTGGAGCGAGAAGATCTGCAGGCCGTGCTCGATGTCTGGGAGGCTGAACCCGAAGTCGACGTCGCCTTGGCTGAGCTCTGCGTGCTGGCGACCCCGCACATCGCCGGTTACAGCCTCGATGGCAAACAGCGCGGCACGGCGCAGATCTATCAGGCGTTTTGCGCCTTTATCGGCCAACCGG
The DNA here is from genome assembly GCF_043496865.1 of Pseudomonas retamae. NCBI lineage: Bacteria > Pseudomonadati > Pseudomonadota > Gammaproteobacteria > Pseudomonadales > Pseudomonadaceae > Pseudomonas > Pseudomonas retamae. The sequence goes on along the minus strand of NZ_JBIEIL010000013.1, from coordinate 200,027 downwards.
CGAGCATTCAGCTCGCGGAGCTGCTGCCGGCGCCGTGGTTGTCGCAAGTGACGCTGCACGCCGACAGCGATCCGGCCTGGGCGCTGGCGATGTTGTGTCGGGGCGTGTACGACCCGCGTCGCGACGATGCGGATTTTCGCCGCAGCCTGGTAGGCAATGTCGCTGAGCAGCGTGCGGCGTTTGATGTGCTGCGCAAGCAATATCCGGTGCGGCGCGAGATCGAAGGCTTGCAGGTGCGGATTGAAGGGGACGCGCCGGCATTGGCGCAGATCGTCGCGGCGCTTGGGGCTGTGGCAGTCTAGAAACCCGCGGCGACGCTTTCGCGAGCAGGCTCGCTCCCACAGGGATCTTCAGTGAATGAGATCTCCATGTGGGCGCGAGCCTGCTCGCGAAGGTCGCCACAAATCCCGGATCTGCAGCCATAAAAAACCCGGCCATCAGGGCCGGGTCAGGAAGACGGTGGCTATATCATTTTTGTTCGGCAGGCTTGACCAATCGCTTGTCCAGTTCGCGGCACGCGTCCTGGATCATGTCTTCAGTGATCGGTACCTCACGCCCGTCCTTATCGATAATCGAGCAACCCAGAGCTTGGCCGGGTTTGGTGCGAATCACTTCAATCTTGTCTTCGCTGCTGTGTTGCAAGGACATGGCCTGTCTCCTCATCAGGTTGTGTGCCTAGATTAAAACCGCCGCGTGACCAGGCTGTGACAACTCCCGGTGGTCGGTTGGCGAACGGCATCTTTACTCAAACAGAAATGGCCGCTCGTCTCAACCGCAACCTTAGACCAATCGTTTCTAGCATCCTGAGATCACGGGCATATTTAACCTGACTCATTGTGATTTACAGAGTTCCACCCCATCTGAATCAACAGGCAGGCCCTATTCACCCAGCACAGACGTGAATTCCATGATTTCGATGCTCTCTTCCCGGCACCGGCGCGCTTTGCGCCTGACCAGTCATTTTCTCCTGCCGTATCGCTGGCACGCCTTTGGCGCGCTGCTAGCACTCATCGTTACCGCCGGCATCACTTTATCGATGGGGCAGGGCATCAAATTACTGGTGGATCAAGGTTTCATGACCCGCTCGCCGCATCTGCTGAACCAGTCCATCGGGATTTTCATGCTGCTGGTGCTGGGGCTGGCCGTGGGTACGTTCGCGCGTTTCTATCTGGTGTCGTGGATTGGCGAGCGCGTGGTCGCCGACATTCGCCGCCAGGTATTCAACCATCTTGTGTATTTGCATCCGGGCTTTTACGAGAACAACCGCAGCTCGGAAATTCAGTCGCGCCTGACCGCCGACACCACGCTGTTGCAATCGGTGATCGGCTCTTCGCTGTCGCTGTTTTTGCGCAACCTGCTGATGGTGATCGGCGGCGTTGTGCTGCTGTTCATTACCAACCCCAAGCTCACCAGCATCGTGGTAATCGCACTGCCGCTGGTGATCGCGCCGATCCTGCTGTTCGGCCGACGCGTGCGCAATCTGTCGCGCCTGAGCCAGGACCGGATCGCTGACATTGGCAGCTACGTTTCCGAAACACTTGGGCAGATCAAAACCGTGCAGGCCTATAACCATCAAATACAGGACGAACAGCGTTTTTCCTCGACGGTCGAGCAGGCGTTCGAGACTGCGCGCAAACGGATTTTCCAACGTGCGTGGCTGATTACGCTGGTTATCGTGCTGGTGCTTGGCGCGGTGGCGGTGATGTTGTGGGTCGGCGGCATGGACGTCATGGCCGGGCGAATTACCGCAGGTGAACTGGCGGCATTCGTTTTCTACAGCCTGATCGTCGGCAGTGCCTTCGGCACCCTGAGCGAAGTCATCGGCGAACTGCAGCGCGCGGCAGGTGCCGCTGAACGCATCGCAGAACTGCTGCGCTCGGAGAACATCATCCAGCCACCCAAGACTGGGCTGGTGACCTTGCCGGCCAGGGTCAAAGGTGAACTCGAACTCAAGGATGTGCGTTTTTCCTACCCGTCGCGTCCAGAAAGCTATGCGGTCGACGGCTTGAATCTGACCGTGAAAGCGGGCGAAACCCTCGCCCTGGTTGGCCCGTCCGGTGCGGGCAAGTCTACGGTGTATGACTTGTTACTGCGTTTCTACGATCCGCTGGCGGGACAAATCCTGGTCGATGGCGTGCCGCTGACAAGCCTTGACCCGCTGGATCTGCGCCGTTGCTTTGCCCTCGTCTCGCAAACACCGGCGCTGTTTTTCGGCAGCGTCGAGGAGAATATCCGCTACGGCTGCCCGACGGCGACGCTGGAGCAGGTCAAAGAAGCCGCCCGCATCGCCCATGCTCATGACTTTATCGAACAGATGCCTGACGGCTACCAGACGCACCTGGGCGACGGCGGCCTCGGACTTTCCGGCGGCCAGCGCCAGCGCTTGGCAATCGCCCGCGCCTTGCTGGTGGATGCACCGATCCTGCTGCTGGACGAAGCCACCAGCGCCCTCGACGCGCAGAGCGAGCACCTGATCCAGCAAGCCCTGCCCAGCCTGATGCACAACCGCACCACCCTGGTGATCGCCCATCGTCTGGCCACGGTCAAGAATGCCGACCGGATTGCCGTAATGGATCAGGGCAGGCTTGTGGCGATAGGTACGCATCAGGAACTGATTGCCAGCAATGTGCTGTATGCGCGGTTGGCGGCGTTGCAGTTTAATGATGGAAACGAAATCACTGATCAACTGTGATCAAAGGTGCGTGGATCGGGCATTATGGCGGCTTGTTTGAATGCCTGGATGGACACATGAGTCGTTATCGACCGCCGTTGACTCTCACCGCCCGAATGATCGCCCTGATTGCGGAAATCAGCGAACAAATCGGTCAACTCTCGGCCGTGGACGACAACAGGCAAACACCGCAGTTGCGCCGCAGCAATCGTATTCGGACGATTCAGGCTTCTTTGGCGATTGAAAACAACACGCTGAGCATCGAGCAGGTCACCGCCGTTCTCGCAGGACGTCGAGTGCTTGGATTACCGAAAGAAATCCAGGAAGTGCGCAATGCTTTCACGGCTTATGAGGCCATGCCGCAATGGCAGCCAGCCAACAGGTCCGACTTGCTTCGAGCCCATGAATTATTGATGCAGGGGTTGATTGATGAATGCGGACGACTGCGTCGGGCAGGCGTAGGAATTTATCGCGGTGATCAATTGGTTCATATGGCCCCGCCGCCGAGTCGGATATCCGCGCTGATCGACGATCTGCTGGCATGGCTCGACAAGTCGGACTGGCATCCGTTGATCACCAGCTGTGTTTTTCATTATGAATTCGAATTCATCCATCCGTTTGCTGATGGAAACGGGCGAATGGGGCGGTTGTGGCAAACGTTGATACTCAGTCAATGGCGACCGGTACTGGCTTATCTGCCTGTTGAGGCGGTCATACGCGAGGAGCAGGATGCCTATTACGCAGCGCTGTCGGCGGCTGACCGGATGGCCGAGGCCACGCCGTTCGTTGAATACATGCTACAGGCATTGAACATTTCGCTGCGTGAGGCGATTGGTTCCGAGTCGGTGACCGACCCAGTAACCGACCCAGTAACCGACCCAGTAGAAAAGCTGTTGCTGACACTCGAAAATCGATCCATGAGAACCAGCGAGCTGATGGTTGAGATCGGGCTGACACATAGGGCGACTTTCAGAAACAACTATCTCAAACCAGCATTGGCGGTCGGATTAATCGAAATGTCTGATCCAGAAAATCCGAAAAGCCCGACCCAGAAATATCGCCTGACTGACCTCGGAACAGCCACAGCCTCCAGCTTGAAACGAAAATAAGGCTTCGAGCTTTTCAACAAAATGCCCGTATCTCACGATACGGGCATTTTTTATTACTCGGAGTCCGCGTTGTTCTCACTGATCGTCGAAATACCGCTCATGCCAATCCACCAGCGGCTGTGGCGAGTTGAGCTTCTGGCCGTAGATCACCGAGTACGACAGCACGTTCTGCACGTACTGGCGGGTTTCGTCGAACGGGATGCTTTCCACCCAGACGTCGAAACTCAGGTGGTCGGCGCCGCGCAGCCATTGGCGTACGCGGCCCGGGCCGGCGTTGTAGGCGGCGGAGGCGAGGACGCGGTTGCCGTTGAACTGGCTGTGTACCTGGCTCAGGTAGGCGGCGCCGAGCTGGATGTTCTTGTCCGGGTCGAGCACCTGCTGCGGCGAGGCCAGCGGGATGCTGAACTTGCGTGCAGTTTCCTTGGCGGTGCCGGGCATCAATTGCATCAGGCCGCTGGCGCCGACGCCGGAGCGGGCGTCGTCCATGAAAGCGCTTTCCTGACGGGTGATGGCGAACACCCAGCTCGAGTGCAAGCCACGTACCTTGGCTTCACGCACCAGCGTGTCGCGGTGGGCCATCGGGAAGCGAATATCGAGATCGTCCCAATACTGCGCCTGGCTGATGGTACGGATCGCCGGGAAATACCATTTCAGGTCATAGGCGAGTTTGGCTTGGGCGACCATTTCGTCACGGTTGAAATGGCGACTGACGTGATACCACTCGCGGCGACCGTCGACGATCTGCCCGCGCGCGTGGAATTCCAGCGCACGACGCACGCCCGGTGTGTTGCGCACCTTGTTGATCAAGGCTTGGCTAAGCACCAGCGGCTTGTTGTTCAGCGAGTACGGCGATTGCGAGCGATCGGCGGCGAGGAAGCCATAGAAGTCACGCTCCCGCGCAAGGTTCTTGTACAGCGTCTGGGCTTGTGGATTCTGCGGCTGGGCCAGTTCGAGGCTGCGCGCCTGCCAGTAGCGCCAGCGGTTGGTGGTGGCCAGATCCTGCGGCAGGCGTTTGGTCAGCTCATAAGCGTCGTCCCAGCGGGCCAGACGCAGCAGCAGGCGCAAGCGCCATTCGGAAACAGTGTTGTCGCGCAGTTCCGGATCGTACTTGGTCATCACGTCGAGGGCGCGGCTGTCGAAACGGCGGGCCAGGGTCAAGCCGATTTCGCGGGCGATCGCGACTTTTTCATCACGGGAGAAGTGCATGCTGCTGGCGTAACCATCGAGCAGAGCCATGGCCTTGTCCGGGTCCTGACGGGCGAGGCGGCGCAGGCCGAGGCTGACCACGTCGGACATCGGCTCATCGGCCGGGGTGAAGCGCGACGGCTGGTTGAGAAGCTCAGGTTTTTGTGCAACGTCGACCAGCAAACGACCGCGCGGGGCGAGGGTGGTCAAGCCGTTGATCAGGCTGTTCGCCAGCGGATAATTACGCGCTTGCGCGGCGAGTTTGGTGCGTTCCCAGCGTTTCTGTTCGGTGAGCTGGCCGTCAGCCGCCCAGATGCCGAACAGTGCATCACACGCCGCCGGTTGCGATTTGCCGGTCAGCCAGAGTTTTTCCGCGTTGGCGTAACCCTCGGCCTTCTTGTCGTGGCTGATCTGGTATTGCGCATTCAAGCAGTCGAGTTCGGTGAAGTTGAGCTTCGGGTCGTAATACTTGACGAAGGTGGCCCAGTCGCCGCGGTCGGCGAGCCAGCGCAGCCAGCGCAATTTCATCCAGTTGGCCTGAGGCAGATCACCGTGCTCGGCGAGAAACTTCTCGATCTCGGCGTTGCTTGCAGACTTCAGGCGCGCGGTCAGCTCGTCGTAGGCCAGATACGGTTCCAGCGGATAATCGGCCAGCGCCTGGCTGTAACGGAAATACGGGCCGGTATCGCCCTTGGCCAGCGCGCGCTTGGCTTCATCGTAATACTGGCGTTGGGTGGAGAGGTCCACCGCCTGGGCGGATTGAGCGGCAGCGGCGGTGAACAACAAACAGGACAAAACACTGAAAAGGCGACTGCGCATGAGACATCCGGGCAGAGAAATCATGACAAGTGCCGACCTCGGTCAGCACTGAATTGTCTGTAGCTTAGCCTTTTGCCAGCAAGCGGCGAAAGCTTTGCAGGGCTTACAGCACAAGTTCGCAACAAATGTTGTGCAGAGTGCTTCCACAGACAAATTGCCGGCCTGCGCGAGCGCTGTTTCAGGTAGAATGCGCCCCCGGTTTTTGGAGAAGCTCATGACCCTGCTCAAATTCAGCGATGTGTCCCTTGCGTTCGGCGCTATGCCGTTGTTGGACAAGGTGTCCTGGCAGATCGCCCGTGGTGAGCGGGTGTGCATCATCGGCCGCAACGGCACTGGCAAGTCCAGCATGATGAAACTGGTCAAGGGCGACCAGAAGCCCGATGACGGCTCGGTGTGGCGTGCCCCCGGTCTGAAAATCGGCGAATTGCCACAAGAGTTGCCGGTGGCCGACGAGCGGACCGTGTTCGACGTGGTTGCCGAAGGCCTTGATGGTGTCGGTGCGTTGCTCGCCGAATACCATCACCTGAGCCAGAACATCGTCACCGATGCCGATCTGGACAAACTGATGCACGTTCAGCACGACCTCGAAGCCCGCGATGGCTGGCGCTTGCAGACGCTGGTTGACAGCACCCTCAGCCGCCTGCAACTGCCGGCCGACAAGACGCTCGCCGAGTTGTCCGGCGGTTGGCGTCGTCGCGTGCTGCTGGCACAGGCGCTGGTCTCCGAGCCGGATCTGCTGCTGCTCGACGAACCGACCAACCACCTCGATATCGGGGCGATTGCCTGGCTCGAAGAAGCACTGAAGGATTTCCAGGGCGCCGTGCTGTTCATCACGCACGACCGTTCCTTCCTGCAAAACCTCGCCACGCGCATTCTCGAACTGGACCGTGGTGGCCTGATCGACTGGAATGGCGACTACGCCAGTTTCCTCGTGCACAAAGAAGCTGCACTGGCGGCTGAAGAGACCGCCAACGCGCTGTTCGACAAGCGTCTGGCTCAGGAAGAAGTGTGGATCCGTCAGGGCATCAAAGCCCGTCGCACCCGTAACGAAGGCCGCGTACGTGCGCTGAAAGCCTTGCGTGTGGAGCGCAGCGAACGTCGCGAGCGTACCGGCAAGGCCAACATTCAGCTGGAAACCGCCGACAAGTCCGGCAAGCAGGTGATGGTCCTCGAGAATGTGAGTTTTGCTCACCCGGGCGGGCCGTTCCTGATCAAGGATTTCTCGATGGTGTTGCAGCGTGGCGACCGTATTGGTCTGCTTGGCGCCAACGGTACCGGCAAGACCACCCTGCTGAAGTTGATGCTCAGCGGTCTGCAACCGACCAGCGGCAAAGTGGAAGAGGGCACGCGCATCGATGTGGCCTATTTCGACCAGTTGCGCCATCAGCTGGATCTGGAAAAGACCGTGATCGACAACGTTGCCGAAGGCCGCGACTTCATCGATATCGACGGCCAGAGCCGGCATGTCCTGAGTTACCTCGGTGACTTCCTGTTCAGCCCGCAGCGTGCGCGCACGCCGGTCAAGGCGCTGTCGGGTGGTGAGCGTGCGCGTCTGTTGCTGGCCAAGCTGTTCAGCAAACCGGCGAACCTGCTGGTGCTCGACGAACCGACCAACGACCTCGACGTCGAAACCCTCGAGCTGCTCGAAGAAGTGCTGCTGACCTTCAACGGTACAGTGCTGATGGTCAGCCACGACCGGGCATTCCTCGACAACGTGGTCACCAGCACGCTGGTCTTCGAAGGTGAAGGCAAGGTGCGTGAATACGTCGGTGGCTATCAGGACTGGATCCGTCAGGGGGGCTCGCCACGCCTGCTGGGCGTGACCGAAAGCAAGTCGGGCAAGGCTGACCTGAATTCGGCTGTGGTCACCGCTGAGCCGGCACAGGTGGCGGCACCTGCCGCTGCGGCTCCGGCGGCGAAGAAAAAGCTGAGCTACAAGCTGCAACGCGAGCTGGAAGCCTTGCCGGGCGACATCGACGCCAAGGAACAGCAGATCGCGGCGGTCGAAGCGGAAATGGCCGAGGCTGGTTTCTATCAGCGCCCGCCGGCAGAGACTGCCAAGGTGATCGCTTCGCTGGAGCAGTTGCAGGCCGAGCTGGATGCATTGGTGGAGCGTTGGGCCGAGCTGGATGCCTGATTGATCCGGATGTAAAAAGCCCGGCGCTCAGTGATGAGCGCCGGGCTTTTCATATGTGATGCGATTCGAAGGCGGGTGCAGGTCAGAATGTGGGAGCGAGCCTGCTCGCGAAAGCGGTGTATCAGGCGACATTCATGCTGTATGTGTAGCCGCCTTCGCGAGCAGGCTCGCTCCCACAATGGTCAATGCCTTTCAGCGCTTCGTCAGGTGCACCGCCAGCACATCGCACGGCGCACCGTGCAATACGTCGTTGGCGGTCGAGCCAAGCAACAGCGCCAGACCGTGGCGGCCATGGCTGCCCACCACGATCAAATCGCAGGTTTGTTCCTTGGCGAAGTGATGGATTTCCTGGCGTGGCTGGCCGTAGGTCAAATGACAATTGGCGCCTTCGAGCTCGGGATATTTCGATTTCAGCTTCTCGAGGCGTTCTTTGGCCTGATCGAACTGCTGTTGTTGCAGTTGTGACAGATCCATCGGCACGTCGCCGCCGAACGCCATGGCCATCGGTTCGACGATATGCACCAGCGACAGTTTGGCGCCATTGCTGACCGAAAGCTCACGGGCGCGGTGGATGACAGGGTCGCACTCTTCAGTCAGGTCTACGGCGACCAGGATGTGGTGGTAGGGCATGAGGTGCTCTCCTGAGGTTTCAATAGTGGTAAGTATGGCTGGTTTCGAGCGCAATGGTTCCAAAGTGACACATGGCGCTCACCGAGAATGGGGAATAGAGATATGACGGTCTGGTTGGTGGTGTCAATCCTGCTGGTGGTTTTAAGTCCGCTGGCCTGGCTGCGGCCCTCCCGCGCGCAAAGCGGACGCATTGCACTGCGCACGGAGGCGCGACGCATCGGTCTGGCCATGCAACTGGCACCTCAGGAATGGCCGCACTGGCTGACGCAGCAGCCGCCAAACCCGTGCGCGCAATACTATCGCCCGCGTCGCAGCAATCAGTCGGCCTGCTGGACGTACTGGCAGAAATCGCCGGGGGTGTGGGTCAATCAATGGCAGGAAGTCTGCGAGGATCGTGCATTGCTCAATCATTTCGAAAAATTGCCAGGCAACGTCTTCAAGGTAGAGGCCGACAAGCAGATGATTGCGCTGTATTGGGGCGAGAAGGGTGACGCTGCGGTTTTGCAGGATATTGACGCAACACTGAAAGCGCTGGCATGAACTGCGGACTTTTCGCACTGCAACGGTGTGAAAGGTCCGGCAGACGCGCATTAAAAAGCCCGACATGATTCATCGGGCGGGGTTGGCCAGGCAGGCCGGAAATAGTTTTCTGCTGGCGCGGTTTCAAGCGCTGTGCATTTCCCTGTAGTCCCACCAGCGTAGCCCTTTAAACAAAGGCTGCGATGGATCAGGGCGATTTTTCTAATTATTGATTCTATGAATGGCTGGACATGCAAGTGCGTGTTGCAGGTCTTTGTCCTACGGAAATGACCGCAAAGTCGCATTTCAACCGGTATTTTGGGCGATTGACAATTGCCGGGAATTCCGAGAAGGTGACGTACCCAAATCAAACGGGCGTATGAATTGAGCGTTTGTCTTGCAGACTGCTCCTACAGAATCCCGACTATCGCGTTGGCGGGTGTGCCGGGTGGATTGGCGTTAGCATTGACGAAAAAGCGTCCTGCCGAGCCATTCGCCTGCGTCCGACGTGTACTGTTCAGCTTCCATATCGTGGAGATCAGTTGATGATTTACGAAGGTAAAGCCATCACGGTTAAAGCTCTTGAAAGTGGCATCGTCGAATTGAAATTCGACCTCAAGGGTGAGTCCGTCAACAAGTTCAACCGTCTAACCCTGAACGAACTGCGTCAGGCCGTAGACACCATCAAGGCAGATGCTTCGATCAAGGGCGTGATCGTCAGCAGCGGCAAGGACGTATTCATCGTCGGCGCCGACATCACCGAATTTGTCGACAACTTCAAGCTGCCGGATGCCGACTTGGTTGCTGGCAATCTCGAAGCCAACAAGATCTTCAGCGATTTCGAAGACCTCAACGTGCCAACCGTAGCGGCCATCAACGGCATTGCCCTCGGCGGCGGTCTGGAAATGTGCCTGGCGGCTGATTATCGCGTCATGTCGACCAAAGCCAAGATCGGCCTGCCGGAAGTCAAACTGGGCATCTACCCAGGCTTCGGCGGTACCGTGCGTCTGCCGCGCCTGATCGGTGTCGATAACGCCATCGAGTGGATTGCCGCCGGCAAGGAAAACCGCCCTGAAGACGCCCTGAAAGTCAGCGCTGTCGACGCTGTGGTTGCCCCTGAGAAACTGCAGGAAGCGGCCCTTGAACTGATCAAGCGCGCCATCTCCGGCGAGTTCGATTACAAGGCCAAGCGTCAGCCGAAACTTGAAAAACTCAAGTTGAACGCCATTGAACAAATGATGGCTTTCGAAACGGCCAAAGGTTTCGTGGCCGGTCAGGCTGGCCCGAACTACCCGGCGCCGGTCGAAGCGATCAAGACCATCCAGAAAGCCGCGAACTTCGGTCGTGACAAGGCCCTGGAAGTCGAAGCCGCCGGTTTTGTCAAACTGGCCAAGACGTCTGCCGCGCAGAGCTTGATCGGTCTGTTCCTGAACGATCAGGAATTGAAGAAAAAGGCCAAGGCCTACGACGAAATCGCCAAAGACGTGAAGCAGGCTGCGGTACTCGGCGCTGGCATCATGGGTGGCGGTATCGCCTATCAGTCGGCGTCCAAAGGCACGCCGATCCTGATGAAGGACATCAACGAGCACGGTATCGAGCAAGGCCTGGCCGAAGCCGCCAAGCTGCTGGTTGGCCGCGTTGACAAAGGTCGCATGACCGCTGCGAAAATGGCTGAAGTGCTCAACGGCATCCGTCCGACCCTGTCCTACGGAGACTTCGGTCACGTCGATCTGGTTGTCGAAGCAGTCGTCGAGAACCCGAAGGTCAAGCAAGCGGTACTGGCAGAAGTCGAAGGTCAGGTCAAAGAGGACACCATCCTTGCGTCCAACACCTCGACCATTTCCATCAGCCTGCTGGCGAAAGCCCTCAAGCGTCCGGAGAACTTCGTCGGCATGCACTTCTTCAACCCGGTGCACATGATGCCGCTGGTGGAAGTGATCCGTGGCGAGAAGTCGAGTGAGCTGGCCGTTGCCACCACCGTTGCCTACGCCAAGAAAATGGGCAAGAACCCGATCGTCGTCAACGACTGCCCGGGCTTCCTGGTCAACCGCGTGCTGTTCCCGTACTTCGGCGGTTTCGCCAAGCTGGTCAGCGCCGGCGTCGACTTCGTCCGTATCGACAAGGTCATGGAAAAATTCGGCTGGCCAATGGGCCCGGCCTATCTGATGGACGTGGTCGGCATCGACACCGGCCACCATGGTCGTGACGTGATGGCGGAAGGTTTCCCGGACCGCATGAAGGATGACCGTCGCTCGGCCATCGACGTGCTGTACGAAGCCAAGCGCCTGGGCCAGAAGAATGGCAAGGGCTTCTACGCCTACGAGGCTGACAAGAAAGGCAAGCAGAAGAAAGTTGCCGATCCGTCGGTGCTCGAAGTGCTCAAGCCGATCGTTTACGAGCAGCGCGAAGTCACCGACGAAGACATCATCAACTGGATGATGATCCCGCTGTGCCTGGAAACCGTGCGTTGCCTGGAAGACGGCATCGTTGAAACCGCCGCCGAAGCCGACATGGGTCTGGTCTACGGTATCGGTTTCCCTCCATTCCGTGGCGGTGCGCTGCGCTACATCGATTCGATCGGTGTTGCCGAGTTCGTTGCCCTGGCTGACCAGTACGCTGATTTGGGCGCGCTGTACCACCCGACCGCGAAGCTGCGCGAAATGGCCAAGAACGGCCAGAGCTTCTTCGGTTAAGCGCCCCCAACTAGAGTGAGAGTGAACTTATGAGCTTGAATCCTAGAGACGTCGTGATTGTCGACTTCGGTCGTACTCCGATGGGCCGCTCCAAGGGCGGCATGCACCGCAACACCCGCGCCGAAGACATGTCGGCGCACCTGATCAGCAAATTGCTGGAACGCAACGCCAAGGTCGATCCTGCTGAAGTCGAGGACGTGATCTGGGGCTGCGTCAACCAGACCCTGGAGCAGGGCTGGAACATTGCGCGCATGGCGTCGCTGATGACCCAGATCCCGCACACCTCGGCCGGCCAGACCGTCAGCCGTCTGTGTGGCTCGTCGATGAGTGCGCTGCACACCGCCGCGCAAGCGATCATGACCGGCAACGGTGACGTGTTCGTCGTCGGTGGCGTCGAGCACATGGGCCACGTAAGCATGATGCATGGTGTCGATCCGAACCCGCACATGTCGCTGTACGCGGCGAAAGCCTCGGGCATGATGGGTCTGACCGCTGAAATGCTTGGCAAAATGCACGGCATCACTCGCGAGCAGCAGGACGCCTTCGGCGTGCGCTCCCACCAGCTGGCCCACAAGGCCACCGTGGAAGGCAAGTTCAAAGACGAAATCATCCCGATGCAGGGCTACGACGAGAACGGTTTCCTGAAACTGTTCGACTACGACGAAACCATTCGTCCGGAAACCACCCTGGAAAGTCTGGCGGCGCTCAAGCCGGCATTCAATCCGAAGGGCGGCACCGTGACTGCCGGTACTTCGTCGCAGATCACTGATGGTGCTTCGTGCATGATCGTGATGTCGGCGCAGCGTGCCCAGGACCTCGGTATCCAGCCAATGGCGGTGATCCGTTCGATGGCAGTGGCGGGTGTGGACCCGGCAATCATGGGCTATGGTCCTGTGCCGGCAACACAAAAAGCCCTGAAGCGTGCGGGCCTTGGCATCAACGATATCGACTTCTTCGAGCTCAACGAAGCTTTCGCTGCACAGGCTCTGCCAGTGCTGAAAGATTTGAAAGTACTCGACAAGATGAACGAGAAGGTTAACCTGCACGGCGGCGCGATCGCCCTGGGTCACCCGTTCGGTTGCTCCGGTGCACGTATTTCCGGCACCTTGCTGAACGTGATGAAGCAGAATAGCGGCACCTTCGGGGTGGCCACTATGTGCATTGGTCTCGGCCAAGGCATCTCCACCGTCTTCGAACGCGTTTAAGCGTCTCGTCGATGGAAGCCGGGGCCCAGTGCCCCGGTTTTTGTTTTTGGGTTTTTTATTTTATTTTGAAAAAATTTCAGTGAGGGCCGAAGCATGCCGATACAACCTGGGCTCTACCAACATTACAAAGGTCCGCAGTACCGTGTGTTCAGTGTTGCGCGGCACTCCGAGACCGAAGAAGAAGTGGTCTTCTACCAAGCCCTGTATGGCGATTACGGCTTTTGGGTACGCCCGCTGAGCATGTTTCTCGAGTCGGTCGAGGTTGACGGCGAACAGGTGCCACGCTTTGCTTTGGTGCAGGTCGAACCGAGCGTTTTTGACAAGGCATGAGGCGAGGGCGCAGACAACCCTGTGCTTGACCTCACCTTGTATCAACTATATATAGCGGTGCCGCGTCAGGCGCCAACCGCCTTTCACTTCTAGAATTCAGGAATTTTCTGATCCATGGGCAAATCGCTGGTCATTGTGGAATCCCCGGCTAAGGCCAAGACCATCAACAAGTATCTGGGTAACCAATACGTGGTGAAGTCGAGTATCGGCCATATCCGAGACCTGCCCACCAGCGGTTCGGCTAGCGCCAGCAAAGAGCCAGCCGCCAAGCGTGGCAAGGCTGCCGCGGGTGAAGCTCCGGTACTCACGCCGAAAGAGAAAGCGCGCAAGCAGCTGGTCTCGCGTATGGGTGTCGATCCCGATCATGGCTGGAAGGCCCAGTACGAGATCCTTCCGGGTAAAGAGAAGGTCATCGAAGAGCTGCGCCGGCTCGCCAAGGATGCTGACACCATCTATCTCGCAACCGACTTGGATCGCGAAGGGGAAGCCATTGCCTGGCACCTGCGCGAAGCCATCGGTGGTGACGACAGCCGCTACAAGCGCGTGGTGTTTAACGAAATCACCAAAAAGGCGATTCAGGAAGCTTTCTCCCAGCCGGGCGAGCTGGACATTGATCGGGTCAACGCACAGCAGGCGCGGCGTTTCCTTGACCGTGTCGTCGGCTACATGGTCTCGCCACTGCTCTGGGCGAAAATCGCCCGCGGCCTGTCCGCTGGCCGGGTGCAATCGGTTGCGGTGAAACTGGTAGTCGAGCGCGAACGGGAAATCCGTGCGTTCAACCCGGAAGAGTACTGGGAAGTGCATGCCGATCTCGGCACCACCAAGGGCTCGACCGTGCGTTTCGAAGTGGCTCGCGAGAAAGGCGAAGCCTTCAAGCCGCTGAACGAAGCCCAGGCCATGGCTGCGCTGGAAAAGCTCAAGGCATCCAGCTACAGCATCGTCAAGCGCGAAGACAAGCCGACCAGCAGCAAGCCGTCGGCACCGTTCATTACGTCTACATTGCAACAGGCGGCGAGCAACCGCCTGGGCTTCGGCGTGAAGAAAACCATGATGATGGCCCAGCGTCTGTACGAAGCCGGCTACATCACTTACATGCGTACCGACTCGACCAACCTCTCGGCTGATGCCGTGGCGATGGCACGGACCTATATCGAAGAAGAGTTCGGCAAGAAGTACCTGCCGGAATCACCGAATGTCTACAGCAGCAAGGAAGGCGCACAAGAGGCGCACGAAGCCATTCGTCCGTCTGACGCCAACACCATCCCGAGCAAGCTGGCGGGCATGGAGCGTGACGCAGAGCGCCTCTACGAGTTGATCTGGCGCCAGTTCCTCGCTTGCCAGATGCTGCCGGCGCAATACCTGTCGACCACCGTCAGCGTCGGCGCTGGCGACTTCGAGCTGCGTGCCAAGGGCCGCATCCTCAAGTTCGACGGCTACACCCGCGTCATGCCGCAAATTGCCAAGCCTGGCGATGACGACGTGCTGCCCGACATGGCGCAGGGCGACGTGATGAAGCTGATCAAGCTCGATCCGTCGCAACACTTCACCAAGCCGCCGGCGCGTTACTCGGAAGCCAGCCTGGTAAAGGAAATGGAAAAACGTGGCATCGGTCGTCCTTCGACTTATGCGGCGATCATTTCGACCATTCAGGATCGCGGTTACGTGACCCTGCACAACCGTCGCTTCTATTCGGAAAAGATGGGCGACATCGTCACCGAGCGTCTGTCCGAGAGCTTCTCGAACCTGATGGACTACGGCTTCACCGCCGGCATGGAAGAGAACCTCGATGACGTCGCACAGGGCGAGCGCGACTGGAAAAGCGTGCTGGACGAGTTCTACGGTGACTTCAAAAAGAAACTCGAAGTAGCCGAAAACCCGGACAACGGCATGCGTGCCAACCAGCCGGTCATGACCGACATTCCGTGCACCACCTGCGGCCGTCCGATGCAGATCCGTACCGCGTCGACCGGCGTGTTCCTCGGTTGCTCGGGTTACAGCCTGCCGCCGAAAGAGCGTTGCAAGGCCACCGTCAATCTGGTGCCAGGCGACGAGATCGCTGCGGACGACGAGGGTGAATCGGAGTCGCTGGTTTTGCGCGGCAAGCATCGCTGCCCGATCTGCAGCACGGCGATGGATGCCTACCTGCTCGACGAGAAGCGCAAGCTGCACATCTGCGGTAACAACCCGGATTGCGCCGGCTACGAAATCGAAGAGGGCAGCTACCGGATCAAGGGCTACGAAGGTCCGAGTCTGGAGTGCGACAAGTGCGGCAGCGAGATGCAACTCAAGACCGGCCGTTTCGGCAAGTTCTTCGGTTGCACCAACCCGACTTGCAAGAACACCCGCAAACTGCTGAAAAGCGGTGATGCGGCGCCACCGAAGATGGACCCGGTGAAGATGCCTGAGCTGAAATGCGAAAAAGTCAACGACACCTACATCCTGCGTGACGGGGCATCCGGGCTGTTCCTGGCGGCCAGTCAGTTCCCGAAAAACCGCGAGACCCGTGCTCCGCTGGTGATCGAGATTCTGCCGCACAAGGACGAGATCGATCCAAAGTATCACTTCCTCTGCGAAGCGCCACAGAAGGATCCTGATGGTTTGCCAGCAGTGATCCGCTACAGCCGCAAGACCAAGGAGCAATACGTGCAGACCGAAGTCGACGGCAAACCAACCGGTTGGAAAGCGTATTACGACGGTGGCAAGTGGACGGTGGAAGACAAGCGCAGCGCGAAAGCCAAGGCTGAGTAAGCGTTAGTCAGACACTGAAAAGGCCGCATGTGAACCTTCGTTTACATGCGGCCTTTTTGTTTTGTGCTTGCGGTCGGATCGGCTGATCCATGACACTGTCCGGCCTGTGTGAAGCAATTATTTCGTCGTGGAGGCTGCCGTCATGGCTCACGAACTCTATACCCGCACCAACCAGAAGATCTATTTCGCCGGCCTGTCGCTGGAAGCCCTGGCTCGCGCCGAGGAAGGGCGGGCAATGAATTCGCTGGCGCTGATTCAGGCCGGACGTGAATCGGCGCTGTTTCACCTCTACGGTGCCTTATTGGGGCTTTGCCATGAGATCGCCGGTTTCTATCGCCTGCCGCAGGCGAGTGCGCCACGTGCAGAGATGTTGCTGACACGTGAAGTGCTGGAGTCGATTGCGATTCCCGAACTGGCTGAGATGGTCGAGCTGGCGGCTAATTCGGAAACCTGGCTGGCAAAATTGCTGGCCGCACACTCAGCGTTGTTTCAGCCACCGCGAGCGCCACATAAACCCAAGGGCGACGTAACGCAGCCGTTGATCCAGGCGATCAATCTGGATGAAGAGCAGGCGCCGGAGGAATTGAGTCGTGAGGAGCTTGAGAGCTGGCGGCAGAATCTGAAAGGCCTGGCCATTCGTTTTCGCGAAGGCCTGAATGAATGCTGAGGGCGATTGAGGCGGTGGCAATCTGAAACATGCTACTGGTCAAGATCCCGAGCGAAGCCCGAATGATGTCTATATAATGCCTGCCTTTCGTGGAGAACAGACTTTTATGCCAACGTCCTTTCTAGAAATTGTCGAGTTACCAGACGGCCGAATCGAACTGCGCAGGGCCGAGGACGAAGGTTCTTTGGTGACACTGGATTTCTCCGAGGATGCCAAAGTATTCCTGCAAGGTCAGCATGTTGAAATCGCCAAGGCGATGTTGAGCGTCGGCGTGCAAATGGCCGGCCGCATGGTCGAGGGCGAGTTTGATAAGGAAGAGGGGCCGCGGGTTCTTCATTGATTCTGCCCTGTTTTCGTCATCGGCATTACCGCTTCAGATCGGCTTCTCTTTCCCTGGAGAAGCCCTGCTCTTCACACAGCGCGTACTCCGCATCAACCCAATCGAATATTCAGACTCTGCGCATCGCCTGTACGGGCGGCGCCGATCAGTTGCTGGCGCAAACTGGCGTTCAGCGGATTGAGCCAGGTAACCACCGTGTGACTGCGACCCAGCCGCAACGCTTCGCAAGCCAGTTGCTGAGCACTTTGTGCCCCCCGCGGTTGCAGCAGCAGAATGCGTTCGCGGTTCAGGCCGGCGTCCCGCAGCCAGGTCTGTGTCAGGCTGGCTGGTGGCGCGATCAGCGTCAGCCAGCGCGCATCCTGATCTTCGCTGAGTTCGCGCAGGATCGGCGCGAGCAGGTTCAGGCAGTTCCCGGCAGCGCCACGCAGTGACAGCTCGCTGAATACTTCAGGTTCGGCAGTCCATGGGCGCTCGACCACGTCTTTGAGGATCGGCGCCAACGGTTGCGCCAGAAACGCTTCAAACAAAGGCAGTTGTGTTTGCTGAGGGGTATGTGGGAACTGCATAAAGCCTCCTATTAGCGGCGGATGACGCCGACACTCAAGCCTTCGATCACCAGTTCCTGATCCTTCAGGTCGACTTCGATGGGTGCGAACTCCGGGTTCTCGGCAATCAGCCAGACCTTGCTGCCTTCACGCTTGAAGCGTTTGACCGTCACTTCATCGCCGATACGGGCCACTACGACCTGACCGTTGCGAGCTTCACGCGTGGTGTGGACCGCCAGCAAGTCACCATCGAAAATGCCGATGTCCTTCATGCTCATGCCATGTACCCGCAGCAAATAATCGGCGCGGGGATGGAAGAAGGTCGGATTGATGTTGCAGGACTCTTCGATGTGCTGCTGTGCGAGGATCGGCGCGCCGGCGGCGACCCGGCCAATGATCGGCAGGGTGGAGTCGTCGGGTTTGGCCTCGAAACCGGGAATGCGAATCCCGCGAGAGGCGCCGGGGGTCATCTCGATGGCGCCTTTGCGGGCCAGCGCCTTAAGGTGTTCTTCAGCGGCATTGGGCGATTTGAAGCCCAGCTCCTGAGCGATTTCCGCACGGGTTGGCGGATAGCCGTTGTCTTCGAGGCAACGTTTGATAAAGGCCAGAATCTCGGCTTGGCGTGGCGTCAGCTTTAGCATATTGATCGCTCTGTCTTTTTATACAGTGACTGGGATTATATACAGTGAAGCGAGCTTGGCAATGACCGTTTTTCGGGACGCCGCCAGACGGTCAGCAGGCACGCTTTTTAATCCGCCGGGCTTGTGTGGTTAAATAGCTGACCGACCATTCCCAAAACGAACCGGCAGGCTTGACATTGCATAGGCTGAAACGTATGTTTCAAACAAGTGTTTGTCAGGCGGAGTAGCCATGGCCCAGTCGGAAACCGTTGAACGCATTCTTGATGCTGCCGAACAGTTGTTCGCGGAGAAAGGTTTCGCGGAAACCTCATTGCGTTTGATTACCAGCAAGGCCGGCGTCAACCTGGCAGCGGTGAACTATCACTTCGGCTCGAAGAAAGCGCTGATTCAAGCGGTGTTTTCGCGCTTCCTCGGGCCGTTTTGCATCAGCCTCGACAAAGAGCTGGAGCGGCGCCAGGCCAAACCTGACAACAAGCCGAGCCTCGAAGAGCTGCTGGAAATTCTCGTTGAGCAGGCGCTGGTGGTTCAACCGCGCAGCGGCAATGACCTGTCGATCTTCATGCGTTTGCTCGGCCTCGCTTTCAGTCAGAGCCAGGGCCACTTGCGCCGTTATCTGGAAGACATGTACGGCAAGGTATTTCGTCGCTACATGTTGCTGGTCAACGAAGCGGCGCCGCGTATTCCACCGATCGAGCTGTTCTGGCGCGTGCACTTCATGCTCGGCGCCGCCGCGTTCAGCATGTCCGGCATCAAGGCCTTGCGGGCGATTGCCGAGACTGATTTCGGCGTCAATACCTCGATCGAGCAAGTGATGCGCCTGATGGTGCCATTCCTCGCCGCCGGCATGCGCGCTGAAACCGGCGTCACTGATGCAGCCATGGCCACTGCGCAGTTGCGTCCGCGCAGCAAATCGACACCGGTTGCCGCCAAGGTTTGACCGCACACGGGTGGGCGCGGCAGCGGGGATCCGCTAAGCTAGCCGCCCATGCCGATTCTCGTTCTGAACCCGATCAACAGAAAAGTCACTGACCTGCCGAGTGCTGCTCACGGCAGTCACTGGCTGTCGACCGGGTTTTCTGTTTCCAAGGAATTTCTATGACTGCTGGCCTGCAAGGCTCGTTGATGGTGGACGTCGCCGGTACCTGGCTGACGGCCGAAGATCGCCAATTGTTGCGCCAGCCCGAAGTGGGCGGCCTGATCATTTTTGCCCGCAACATTGAACATCCGCGACAAGTGCGCGAACTCAGCGCAGCGATTCGCGCGGTGCGCCCTGATCTGCTGCTGGCGGTGGATCAGGAGGGCGGCCGGGTGCAGCGTCTGCGTCAGGGCTTTGTGCGTTTGCCAGCGATGCGCGCCATCGCTGACAACCCGAACGCCGAATACCTGGCCGAGCAATGCGGCTGGATGATGGCCACCGAAGTGCTGGCGGTCGGTCTCGACCTGAGCTTCGCCCCGGTGCTCGATCTGGACTATCAGCGCAGTGCCGTGGTCGGTACCCGTTCGTTCGAAGGCGATCCGGAACGCGCCGCCGTCCTCGCTGGAGCATTCATTCGCGGCATGAACGGCGCCGGCATGGCCGCCACCGGCAAGCATTTCCCCGGCCACGGTTGGGCCGAGGCGGATTCACATGTGGCGATCCCGAACGACGAGCGTAGCCTGGAAGAGATCCGCGCCAACGACCTGGTACCCTTTGCCAGGCTCAGCAAGCAGCTGGCCGCCGTGATGCCGGCGCACGTCATCTACCCGCAAGTCGATGCGCAACCGGCCGGTTTCTCTCGCCGCTGGCTGCAGGACATCCTGCGCGGCGAACTGCAGTTTGACGGAGTGATCTTCAGCGATGACCTGTCGATGGCCGGCGCTCACGTGGTCGGCGATGCCGCCAGCCGCATCGAAGCCGCACTCACCGCCGGTTGCGACATGGGCCTTGTGTGCAACGACCGCGCCGCCGCTGAACTCGCGCTCAGCGCTGCGCAGCGCATGAAGGTCAAGCCGTCTGCGCGTATTGCACGCATGCGTGGTCAGGCCTTTGCCAGCACCGATTATCGTCAGGATCCGCGTTGGCTCACCGCCATCGGCGCGCTCAAAGACGCTCAACTGATCGATTAAGGATTTTCGCTATGACCGTTTACGCAATCATCGGTGGCACCGGACTGACCCAGCTCGAAGGCTTGAGCATTCGCCAGTCGCTGGCGGTGGACACCCCGTATGGCGCGCCGTCGGCCGAGGTGCAGATTGGCGAGTACGCTGGCAAGGAAGTGCTGTTCCTCGCCCGTCATGGTCACCCGCATCGCTTTCCGCCACACAAGGTCAACTACCGCGCCAACCTCTGGGCGTTGAAGCAGGCCGGCGCTGAAGCGATCATCGCGGTCAATGCGGTGGGCGGGATTCATCCGGCGATGGGCACCGGGCATTTCTGTGTACCGCACCAGATCGTCGACTACACCAGCGGTCGTGAGCACACCTTCTTCGCCGATGACCTGGAACACGTTACGCACATCGATTTCAGCTTTCCCTATAGCGAAGCGTTGCGTCAGCGCCTTATCGCCGCCGTGGCCGCCGAAGGCTGCGAGTACAGCGACCAGGGCGTTTATGCTTGCACCCAAGGGCCGCGCCTGGAAACGGTCGCCGAGATCGTGCGCCTGGAGCGTGACGGCTGCGATATCGTCGGTATGACCGGCATGCCAGAAGCCGCGCTTGCCCGTGAGCTGGACCTGGATTACGCCTGTCTGGCATTGGTGGTAAACCCGGCGGCGGGCAAGACGACCGAAGTCATCACCATGGCCGAGATCGAGCAGGCGCTGCACGCTGGCATGGGCAAGGTCAAATCGACGTTGGCGCGGGTATTGGCCGGCTAAGGACTGTTCATGAGCGCGCTTATCGAGGAAATCCTATCGCTGCCGTGGACCGACGCGTTCACTAGCAACGCGCTGGCCAAGGCTCGCGCTTATGCGCTTGAGGATCGCGTCGAGATCCTCGAAGTCAATGACAGGCAAATCACCGCATTCTGCGTCGGGTCCAATCAGACGGCCTATGAGCAAACCCTTTCCATAGCCCGGCACCGAGGCGGGGGCGGCCTGCGTTGCTATTGCTCATGTCCGGTCGGCTTCGACTGCAAGCATTGTGCAGCGGTGCTTTATTGTCTGGATATGAATGTCAGCGAAGCCTCCGGGCAGGAGGCTACGGTTGAGCTCGGTCGCTCACTCGAGCATTGGCTGTCCACCATTCCCGCGACCGCCCAGGCTGCCGAGGAAACTTCGCAAGCGGCGAGCACGCGGCTGTTTTATCAACTGAAGGCTTCACCGGTTGCCGGCAAGTGGCAGCTGGATATTTTCAAGGTTTATCAGCTCAAGAGCGGTGAGCTACGCGACGTCAAACCGTTGTACTCGCTGTCGGACCTGTTGATGCGCCAGCCCGGTTACCTGACCGAGCAGGATCTGCGCATTGCCCGGTTGCTGATGGCGATGCACTCCCATCACGCCTATTACAGCGGTTATCCGCTGGAGGGCAGCAGCGGTGCCGAGCTGCTGGAAATGCTCCTGCGCACGTCGCGGCTGTTCCTCGATTTTCAAACCTTGCAGCCGCTGACGGCGGGCTCCAGCCGCAGTGCGCAGTTTGCCTGGGCCGAACAGGCTGACGGCAGTTATCGCCCGCAATGGACAAGTGCCGAGGCGCCGGTGGAAAACGTGCTGGCGCTGGAGCCGCTTTATTATCTGGATCGCGAGCAGCGCCAGATCGGTCTGTTACTCAATGATCTCGATGAGAAGCTGGCCTGCCACCTGGCCCTGGCACCGGAGATTCCGGCGCATCAGGCGTTGCAGTTCAGCCATCGCATGAGCGCGGCGACCAAGGTGGCGCCTCCGCACAAACTGACGGAGCGCATCGTCGAGGATGTGGCTCCCCAGGCTTATCTGATCCTGGCGAGCGGCAAACGCTACACGCGCTGGCAATACGAGCCGGAGCACTGCGCCGCTTTGCTGTTCACCTACGACGGCCATCCGGCGCAGGATCGCAACCCGGAAGTGATGATTCTGTCCGGCGCCGAAACCCAGCGTATCCAGCGTCAACCCGCCGCCGAAAAAACCTTGCGTCAACAACTGCAAAAACACGGTTTCAAGAAAGCCTCGCGCAAGAGCAGCATCGATCTTCCGGGTGAGATGTTCACGCTACCCGATGATTCTGCGTGGTTGACCTTTGCCCAGCAGGGTGTCCCGGTCTTGCGCGGTGCCGGCTGGAAGGTCGACGTCAGCAGCAATTTTCATTTCAACGTGGAACCGGTCGAAGACTGGTACGCCGAGATCGAAGAGGATGCCGGTCGGCAATGGTTCGATCTGCAATTAGGCATTGTCGTCAATGGCGAGCGCCACAGCCTGTTGCCGATTCTTCTGCATCTGCTGCGTAGCCAGCCGCAGTTGCTCGATCCTGTTTCCCTGGCAGAGCGCGGTGACGACGAGCTGCTGTTGGTTGAGTTGAGAGGCGGGCGCATTGATGCTGCCGACGGTGGCAAAGTCGCACTGCCTTACGGCCGGGTCAAACCGCTGATGGCCACGCTCAGTGAGTTGTATCTGGGCGGCCATCGCGTTGAAAGCTTGCGCTTGAGCGCTCCGGATGCGGCGCGTCTGACGCTGCTCGACGGGGTGCCGCTGACCTGGCAGGGCGGCGAACGCCTGCGCAGTTTCGCCCAACGCCTGCGCGAATCGACTTACACACCGGTCGCTGCACCTGCCGGCCTCAACGCGCAGTTGCGCCCCTATCAGCTCGAAGGCCTGAACTGGATGCAGACCCTGCGCGAACTGGGGGTGGGCGGCATTCTCGGCGATGACATGGGGCTGGGCAAAACCCTGCAGACCCTGGCGCATCTGCTGACGGAAAAACAGGCCGGGCGCCTTGATCGTCCGGCGTTGGCGGTGATGCCCACCAGCCTGATTCCGAACTGGCTGGACGAGGCGCAGCGTTTCACCCCGCAATTGAAGGTGCTGGCGCTACACGGATCAGCACGGCAAAAAGACTTCGCCGGCCTGACCGAATACGATCTGGTGCTGACCACCTATGCGTTGTTGCCACGGGATCTGGAAGTGCTGCAGCCGCAGCCGTGGAGCGTGCTGATTCTCGATGAAGCGCAGAACATCAAGAACCCGGTAAGCAAGGCCGCCCAGGCTGCCTGCGATTTACAGGCCGACCAGCGCCTGTGCCTGAGCGGCACGCCGCTGGAAAACCATTTGGGCGAGCTATGGTCGCAGTTCCACTTCCTGATGCCGGGTTGGTTGGGTGACAGCAAAACCTTCAATCGCGACTACCGCACGCCGATCGAAAAACACGGCAATGCCGGGCGCATGCAGCACCTGACCGCGCGGATCAAGCCGTTCCTGCTGCGCCGCAAGAAAGATCAGGTCGCCACCGAGTTGCCGCCGAAAACCGAAATCGTCCACTGGGTCGAACTCAGCGATGGCCAGCGCGACGTCTATGAAACCGTGCGCGTGGCCATGGACAAAAAGGTCCGCGACGAAATCGCTCGCAGTGGCGTCGCGCGCAGCCAGATCATCATTCTCGATGCGTTGCTCAAGCTGCGTCAGGTCTGTTGCGACCTGCGGCTGATCAACACGCCGCTGACGGCCAAGGCGCTGCGTTCCGGCAGCGGCAAGTTGATCAGTTTGATGGAGATGCTTGAGGAGTTGCTCGGCGAAGGGCGGCGGATTCTGCTGTTCTCGCAGTTCACCTCGATGCTCGCATTGATCGAGCAGGAATTGCAGCAGCGCGGGATCGGCTATTCATTGCTGACCGGCGACACTACCGATCGACGCACGCCGGTGAAGGATTTTCAGGGTGGCAAGGTGCCGCTGTTTCTGATCAGCCTCAAGGCCGGCGGCACCGGTTTGAACCTGACCGCCGCCGACACGGTGATTCACTTTGATCCGTGGTGGAACCCGGCAGTGGAAAATCAGGCCACCGATCGGGCGTATCGCATCGGCCAGAACAATCCGGTGTTCGTCTACAAGCTGATTGCCCGTGGCACGGTGGAAGAAAAAATCCAGGCGCTGCAGCAGGAGAAGGCGGCGCTGGCCGGGGCGGTGCTGGAAGGCGGTACGACGGGTGGTTTCAAATTGGAGCAGAGCGATATCGAGGCGCTGTTTGCGCCGTTGCCTGTTTCCAGGGATTGAGGTTCAGGGTTTGAACCGAGTCGGGACCCTTCGCGAGCAGGCTCGCTCCCACACTTAATCCAGATTCACTGGAGATCCAATGTGGGAGCGAGCCTGCTCGCGAAAGGAATCTAGCCAGCGACGCAAATCTCACCGCTTGTCGATCTTGTCCGGCAACGGCGCAAACAACGCTTCAATATCATCACTCTGCAACTTCCAGTCCCCGGCCTTGCGCCCGTCGAGCACGCCGGCGGCGAGGTCGGACTTTTCCTTTTGCAGGTGCTGAATCTTCTCTTCCACAGTGCCGCGAGCAATCATCTTGTACACGAAGACCGGTTTTTCCTGGCCAATCCGGTATGCCCGGTCTGTCGCCTGGTTCTCGGTCGCGGGGTTCCACCACGGGTCGTAGTGGATCACCGTGTCCGCCTCGGTCAGGTTCAAGCCCACACCGCCGGCCTTCAGACTGATCAGAAAGATCTGACGCTTGCCGCTCTGAAATTCCTTCACTGGGGTGCGTCGGTCACGGGTTTGACCGGTCAGCAGTGCGTAGGCGATCTTGCGTTTTTTCAGTTCGTCTTCGATCAACGCGAGCATCGAGGTGAACTGCGAGAACAACAGAATGCGCCGACCTTCCTCAAACAGCTCTTCGAGCATTTCCATCAGGCTGTCGAGCTTGCCCGAGGTGCTGCCACGGGCGGGCAGGGTGGCGTCGTTGACCAGGCGCAGATCGCAGCAGACCTGACGCAGCTTGAGCAGCGCTTCCAGAATGATGATCTGGCTGCGCGCCACGCCTTTGCGGGTGATCTCGTCGCGGACTTTCTTGTCCATGGCCAGGCGCATGGTTTCGTAGACGTCGCGTTGCGCTTCGTTGAGATCGACCCAATGGATAATCTCGGTTTTCGGCGGCAACTCGGTCGCTACCTGCTCTTTGGTGCGGCGCAGCAGAAACGGTTTGATCCGACCGTTGAGGTGCTGAAGCCTGACTTCGCTGCCGCGCTTTTCAATCGGCACACGGTAATCGGCATTGAAGCTTTTCACATCGCCGAGCCAGCCCGGCAGCAAAAAGTGGAACAGCGACCACAGTTCGCCGAGGTGATTTTCCAGCGGCGTGCCGCTCAGGCACAGGCGTTGGCGTGCGTTCAACTCGCGGGCAGCCTGTGCGGCTTTGCTGTTGGGGTTCTTGATGTACTGCGCCTCATCGAGCACCAATACGTGTAGCGGCTGTTTCGCCAGACGCTCGACGTCCTTGGGCAGCAGCGCGTAGGTAGTCAGGATCAGGTCGAAATCCGCGAGGTGATCAAAGTGCTTTTTGCGAGTGGCGCCGTACAGCGCGACGACTTTCAATTGCGGGGTGAAGTGCGCGGCTTCGTCGAGCCAGTTCGGAATCAGGCTGGTCGGCATCACCACCATGCACGGCCGATCAAGGCGCCCGGCGTTTTTCTCGCTGAGGATATGCGCCAGGGTCTGTAAGGTTTTGCCCAGGCCCATGTCATCCGCAAGAATCCCGCCGACTTCCAGTTGCCGCAGCGATTGCATCCAGCTCAAGCCTTCGAGCTGATAGGGGCGCAAGGTTGCGTTCAGGCCTTCAGGCGCTTCAGCACTGAAGTCACGGATGTCGCGCAAGCGCTGGGCGAAAGTGCGGATCTGCTCGCCGCCTTCCCACAATAACGGAATGCCTTCCAGTGAATTGAGGCGCGTGGCATCCGCCTTGCTCAGGCGTAGGGTGGTTTCGCCCGGCTCCTGTAAATAGAACTCGCCCAGCGTCATCAATACCGGCTTCAAACGGCCCAGCGGCAGCGCCACTTGCAGTGGCCCGTGTTCGCTGTTGCGCTGCGGAATGTTGACCAGAATCAGCTCGTCATCGCGACGGCGGGCCAGACGTTCAGGGTTGAGGATTTCCGCGTGCGAGCGCATCAGGTTGAGCAGGATCGGCAGCAGGCTCAGGCGCTCACCATTGACGATGATGCCCAGCTCCAGATCGAACCAGTCGCGTTCCGGCGCCTGTTCGACGGTGGCGTACCAGTCGTCCACGGCGGTCAGGTCGAAGCCGAATTCCTCGTCGATCTGCAATTCCCAGCCCTGACTGCGCAACTTCGGCAGGTCGTTGAGGGTGAAGGTCAGCCAGGCGCTGTCGTTGACCATTTCATACAGCTCGCCAGCGCTTTCCGGCAGGGCTTTGCTCTGGCGGGTGGCGATGCGGAAACCGAGGATGCGCAATTGTTCGCGGTAGGACTGCTCGACGTCGGGGTGGCGTTTGACGCGCAGGGTCTGGGTGTCCTGACGAATCAGGATGTCGCTGTTTTTTTGCCCGCTGACGTACTCGTCCAGATAACTGAACGACAGCGCCGCACGGTGCTGGATATAGCGCTGCATCCGCCCGTTGCGTGGTTCGAAGGCGCTGAACTCGACGCTGGCCAGCCACAGGCGGGGCAACGGTTGCACGTTGTCGACCAGCACTTGTGGCGGCGCCTTCGGGCCGCGGTTCTCCAGCACTGCCTGAAGTTTTTCCAGCAACTCGG
This sequence comes from Pseudomonas retamae, assembly GCF_043496865.1. NCBI lineage: Bacteria > Pseudomonadati > Pseudomonadota > Gammaproteobacteria > Pseudomonadales > Pseudomonadaceae > Pseudomonas > Pseudomonas retamae. Next base: position 173,135 of record NZ_JBIEIL010000013.1, on the reverse strand, counting down.
CGTCTTTGGCGGCGGCGGGGTAATCGAGGGTTTCCTGGACTTTCAGCAGCACCGCCGCGCAGTGTTTGCAGTTGTTGCGAACGGGACAGGTGCAACCGGCGTCGACCAGCAACAAGGTGCCTTTGGCCGACTCGCGCAAGTGAATGGTCTGACGGTAGACGCTGCCGCCAGAGCCTTCGCAACTGGCGGTGATGGTCGCATCGCCGACCTGAGCGATGCGCACGCGGTTTTCCAGGGCATAGCGGCGGCCGCGCTCCAGGCTCTGTTCCTTGAACCGGCTGACCCACGAGGGTGCCAACGGTTTGCTCAGGGGCGGTGACATAGGGACTTCGATCAGTCCGGTACGACTTCAGGCGCTTCCCGTGGCGCAGGTGCGGTCAGGGAAGTGATCTTGATCAGCAGGGCCAGGTGGCCGTTGTCGAGGTAATTGAGCTGGCCATTCTTGGTGTGGCTGTCCTGTTTCAGGCGCTCACTGGCGGTGACCAGGCCATTGGCGTCGATCTGATTGACCCAGAAATCGGCGCTCACATCGGTGAAGCGGCCGAGTTTCATTTCCAGCGTGCCCTCGATCGGGAACTGACCGAATTGCTCCTGACCGTCGCTGACCGCCACTTTCGCCGGCGTTTCGCCCAGCGTCTGCTGCCAGGCCTTGTGCATCAGTACGGTGTAGTCGCCGCTGGCGCCAAGTTTGCTGACCACGTCGTTCAACGCTGGCGTGCGTTGGCTGTCATCGCTCAAACGCTGTGCGCCGGCGGCCCAGTCTTCCGGTGCGGCGCGGCTGACGATGGCGGGTACGGAATTCTGGCGCACCAGAATCATTTCGACCTGATAGGTGTCATCGGCAAATGCCGCAGGTGCTACCAAAGCCAGTAGCAAAGTCAGCGAGCGAAACAGGCGCATTGGGCGTCCTTAAACAGTTTTCGGGAGGAGGCGCTCGAACAACGCCTCTACAGTATTAAAGCGCTCTTCCGGGCGTTCCATCGGCACCTGGAACTTGAACATCGTCGCGCCTTCGAATTTGTAGCGTTTTGGTTGCGTCTGGATCAGCTTGATCAACGTCATCGGGTCCACGGGCGTCTGCGCCTCGAACTCGATTCGGCCACCTTGCGGGCCGCCGTCGACTTTCTTGATGCCGAGCTTTTCCGCCTGCAATTTGAGTGCGGTGATGCGCACCAGATTCTTGGTCGGCTCCGGCAACAGGCCGAAACGATCGATCATTTCCACCTGCAGATCTTTCAGGCCTTCCTCGTCGGTGGCCGAGGCGATGCGTTTATACAGAATCAGACGTGCATGGACATCCGGCAGATAGTCTTCCGGAATCAGCGCCGGCACCCGCAGATTGACCTCCGGGCCGCCACCGAGCGGTTGATCGAGGTTCGGTTGCTCGCCCTTGCGGATCGACTTCACCGCGCGTTCGAGCATTTCCATGTACAGCGTGAAGCCCACGGCCTGAATCTGCCCGCTCTGGCCATCGCCGAGCAATTCGCCGGCGCCACGGATTTCCAGGTCGTTGGTGGCCAGCACGAAGCCGGCGCCGAGGTCCTGAGTGTTGGCGATCGCTTCCAGACGCTTTTCCGCGTCCGAGGTGATTTGCTGGCGCGGCGGTGTCAGCAGATAGGCGTAAGCCTGGTGGTGACTGCGGCCGACGCGACCACGCAATTGATGCAGTTGCGCCAGGCCGAACTTGTCGGCGCGCTCGATGATGATGGTGTTGGCGCTTGGCACGTCGATACCGGTCTCGATGATGGTCGAGGCGATCAGCACGTTGAAACGCTTGTGATAGAAATCGCTCATCACCTGTTCGAGTTCGCGCTCGCGCATCTGCCCGTGACCGATACCGATGCGGGCTTCCGGCACCAGTTCGGCGAGGTCTGCGGCGCATTTCTCGATGGTCTTCACATCGTTGTGCAGGTAATAAACCTGACCGCCACGCAGTAATTCACGCAGCAGGGCTTCCTTGACCGTGCTCTTGTTCTGCTCCATGACGAAGGTGCGCACCGACAGGCGTCGCGCTGGCGGCGTGGCGATGATCGACAGGTCGCGCATGCCCGACACCGCCATGTTCAGCGTGCGCGGAATCGGCGTTGCGGTCAGGGTCAGAATGTCGACTTCGCTGCGCAGGGCCTTGAGCTGTTCTTTCTGGCGCACACCGAAACGGTGTTCTTCGTCGATGATCACCAGCCCGAGGTTTTTGATCTTCACATCGTCGGACAGCAGCTTGTGCGTGCCGATGACGATGTCGATCTTGCCTTCGGCCAGATCGGCGATGGCCGCATTCACTTCTTTGGCCGACTTGAAGCGGCTCATCACTTCCACGGTCACCGGCCAGTCGGCGAAGCGGTCGCGGAAGCTGTTGTAGTGCTGCTGGGCGAGGAGGGTGGTCGGCACCAGAATCGCTACTTGCCGACCGCCGTGCACGGCAATGAACGCCGCACGCATCGCCACTTCGGTCTTGCCGAAGCCGACGTCGCCGCAGACCAGGCGGTCCATCGGTTTTGGCGCGAGCATGTCTTCGCGCACCGCTTCGATGGTCGATTGCTGATCGGGGGTTTCTTCGAACGGGAAGCCGGCGCTGAACGTTGCGTAATCGGCTTTCGGGTCGGCAAACGCGTAGCCTTCGCGGGCGGCGCGGCGGGCATAGATGTCGAGCAGTTCGGCGGCGACGTCACGCACCTGTTCGGCGGCTTTGCGCTTGGCTTTCTGCCAGGTTTCCGAGCCGAGGCGATGCAGCGGCGCCAGCGAGTCGTCGCTACCGGTATAGCGCGCGATCAGGTGCAGGTTGGCCACCGGCACATAGAGCTTGGCGTTCTCGGCGTATTCCAGGGTGAGGAATTCGGCGGCCTGATTGTCGATTTCCAGAATTGTCAGGCCCAGATAGCGGCCGACACCGTGGTCGATGTGCACCACCGGCGCGCCTTCGCGCAGTTCGGTGAGGTTCTTGATCACCGCGTCATTGCTGACGTCGCTGCGTTTCTCACGACGGCGGCGCTGCATGACGCGCTGACCGAACAGCGGACTTTCCGCGATCAGCGCCAGCGCCGGGTCGTCGAGCGCCATGCCTTCATCAAGTGGCGCAATGGTGATCGCCAGACGATCCTTGCTTGCAACGAAATCCGGCCAGCTGTCGACGGTTTTCGGCCGCAGCTTCAGGCGTTCGAGCAACTCCAGCAACACTTCGCGACGGCCCGCGGATTCGGCGGTGAACAGCACCCGACCGGGGAACTCATCAAGGAACGCGGCGAGCGCGGCCAGCGGTTGCGTGGCTTTGGCTTCGATCGCCAGATCGGGTAGCGCGTGCGCCGGGAAACGTTCGCGGCCGACACCGGTTTCGACGTCCTGCTGGCTGGCCACCACGCGTGGCCAGTTCTTCAGACGGGCGAAGCAGTCTTCGACCGGCAGGAACAATTCGGCCGGTGGCAACAGAGGACGAGAGGGATCGACGCGGCGTTCTTCATAACGATTGCGCACGTCGTTCCAGAAATTCTCCGCCGCTTGCTCGATACCCGGCAGCGAAAACACCTGGGTGTCCTGCGGCAGGTAATCGAACAGCGTCGAGGTTTCATCAAAGAACAGCGGCAGGTAGTACTCGATACCGGTCGGGGTGATGCCGCTGCTCAGGTCCTGAAAGATCGGGCAGCGGCGGAAATCGACGTCGAAGCGCTCACGAAAACGCGCCTTGAAGCGCGTGACCGCGTCTTTCTGCAGCGGAAATTCCCGCGCCGGCAGCAGCTTGACCGACTCGACCTTGTCGATCGAACGCTGGGTTTCCGGATCGAAGGTGCGCAGGGTTTCGATTTCGTCGTCGAACAGATCGATGCGATAGGGCAGTTTGCTGCCCATCGGGAACAGATCGATCAGTGCGCCGCGCACGGTGAATTCGCCGTGCTCATACACCGTGTCGACGTAGCGATAGCCGCTGGCTTCGAGCCGCGAGCGCATCTGCTCGACGTCGAGCTTCTGGCCGATATCCAGCACCAGACTGCTGCCGAGCAGGAATCGGGTCGGCGCCAGACGATGCAAGGCCGTGGTGATCGGCACCACCAGCACGCCATGGGCCAGTTCCGGCAGCCTGTACAAGCTGGCGATGCGCTGGGAAATGATGTCCTGGTGCGGCGAGAACAGGTCGTAGGGCAGGGTTTCCCAGTCGGGGAAATGCAGAACGGGCAAATCCGGGGCGAAGAAACTCAGCTCCTGTTCCAGTCGTTCAGCGCTCTGGCTGTCGGCGGTCAGTAGCAGGGTGAAGCGCTTGGCAGCGCTGGCAGCCTCGGCAATCGCCAGACTGAGGGCAGCACCGGGCAGATTGCCCCAGTGCTGTTTGCCTGCCTCGGCAGGGAGTAGCGGTAGACGCAGAACAGGCACGGAAGGTTGAGCTCCAGGCTTTGCGACAAAGTCGGTAATTGTAGCGGCGTCGGGTGTCGGCTGTCAGTTGCAGACTACGTCTATCTTCGCTGTTTTGACGAAATGTAGTGGTAACCATAAAAACGAGCAGTTTTTATGGGGTTATGTAGTGCCGAAACCGGGTGGTGTTACGGAGGGTTACAGACATCGTCTAACACTCGTCGAAAAATTGACTACGCTGCAGGCCGCGGTTTTACTGGGCTGGCGCGGGGCGTAATTTTTTTGAACGGAAATTTGTTACCGATTGCGCGACAAGCGCGCATTGCTACGGCAGGTTGTCGGCGGCATAATGTAGCCCCTTTTTTCTGCCCCTACATGTGGAAGGTTACCGTGACTCAGAAGCCCGACCAGTGTCTTGGTGAATGGATCGACCGTGAAGCACTCGCAGAAGCGATGATTCCGCTTATCGGTCAGCTCTACCGCAATAACAACGTGGTGAGCTCGATCTATGGCCGCAGTCTGATCAACCAGTCTGTCATCGCGATTCTCAAAGCCCACCGCTTTGCTCGCCACCGTTCTTCCGACGACAGCGAACTCTCCGTCCACGAAACATTCCCGCTGCTCAAAGCCATGAGCGAGCTCAAGCTCGGCGCGGCTTCGGTGGATCTGGGCAAGCTGGCGTTCAAATTCCGTAACGAAGGCAATGGCCGCAGCGCCGAGCAGTTCGTTCGTGAAGAAATGGCTGACGTGGTTGGTCAGCAGAACGCTTCCGCACGTAAAGGCACCGACGTCGTGCTGTACGGTTTCGGTCGTATCGGCCGCCTGCTGGCGCGCATCCTGATCGAGAAAACCGGTGGTGGCGACGGCCTGCGCCTGCGCGCCATCGTCGTGCGTAAAGGCGCCGAAAACGACCTGACCAAACGCGCCAGCCTGCTGCGTCGCGATTCGGTACATGGTTCGTTCAACGGCACCATTACCATCGACGAAGAAAACAACACCATCACCGCCAACGGTAACCTGATCCAGGTGATCTACGCGAAGAACCCGACCGAGGTGGATTACACCCAGTACGGCATCAAAGACGCGTTGCTGGTAGACAACACCGGCGTATGGCGTGACGCCGATGGCCTCGGTCAGCACCTGGCGTGCCCGGGTATCGACCGCGTTGTTCTGACTGCGCCTGGCAAGGGCAAGCTGAAGAACATCGTTCACGGCATCAACCACGGTGAAATCACCGCTGACGACAAGATCGTGTCCGCTGCTTCCTGCACCACCAACGCCATCGTGCCGGTGCTCAAAGCGGTAAATGACAAGTTCGGCATCATCAACGGTCACGTCGAAACCGTTCACTCGTACACCAACGACCAGAACCTGATCGACAACTTCCACAAGGGCGACCGTCGTGGCCGCAGCGCCGCGCTGAACATGGTCATCACCGAGACCGGTGCTGCCACCGCTGCTGCCAAGGCCCTGCCTGAGCTGGCCGGCAAGCTGACCGGTAACGCGATCCGCGTTCCGACGCCAAACGTGTCGATGGCCATTCTCAACCTCAACCTTGAGAAAGCCGCCACCCGTGAAGAGATGAACGAGTACCTGCGCTACATGGCGCTGCACTCCGAGCTCCACAAGCAGATCGACTTCGTCAATTCGCAGGAAGTGGTGTCCACCGACTTCGTTGGCTCGCGCCACGCCGGTGTGGTCGACGCCGAAGCGACCATCGTTCAGGACAACCGCGTTGTACTGTACGTCTGGTACGACAACGAGTTCGGCTACAGCTGCCAGGTGGTTCGCGTGATGGAAGACATGGCTGATGTAAATCCGCCAGCATTCCCGCGCTAAGCCTTAGCGGTCAATGAAAACGCCCCGATGTGTGTCGGGGCGTTTTTTTATGCCTGAAAAATGATCGTTCCCACGCTCTGCGTGGGAATGCCTCAAGGGACGCTCCGCGTTCCAATGGGACGCAGAGCGTCCCGGGCTGCATTCCCACGCAGAGCGTGGGAACGATCGCGACCACAGATCCAGTGTGGGAGCGAGCCTGCTCGCGAAGGCATGCTATCGAACGCCGCCTGCTATGGCTGCTTGCGCCGTGCGCAGTTCATGCTTGTTGCCACGGAACAACACCAGCGTCGCAATCAACCCCAACACCGCCGCACCGCTGAGCCAGATCCCCGGCGCAGCCTTGTTGTCCAGCACATGAATCAGATAAGTACACGCCGCCGGGGTGAAGCCGCCGAACGTCGCGGTCGCCAGGCTGTAGGCCAGCGAGAACCCGGTGGTGCGCACTTCCACCGGCATGATTTCGGTCAGTGCCACGACCATCGCGCCGTTGTACGAGCCGTACAGAAACGACAGCCACAATTCGACGATCAGCAAATGGCTGAAACTCGGATTCGCCACCAGCCACGACAGCGCCGGATAGGCGGTCAGAATTGCCAGAATCGTCGCCGCGAGCAGCAGCGGCTTGCGCCCGATCCGGTCGGACACCGAGCCCATTACCGGCAGCCAGAAGAAGTTCGACAAGCCGATGCACACCGTCACCAGCAGCGCATCGAGATCGGACAGGTGCAGTTCGGCCTTGCCGAAGGTCGGGGTGTAGGCGGTGATCAGGTAAAAAGACACCGTGGTCATCACCACCAGTGCCATGCCGGCGATGACGATGCCAAAGTTCTGACCGATCGAGCGGACAATTTCGCGCAGGGTAGGGCGGTGTTTTCTGGCCTGGAACTCCGGTGTTTCCTCCAGCGAACGGCGAATGACGAAAATCACCGGCACGATCATGCAGCCGATCAGGAACGGCACGCGCCAGCCCCAGTCGCCCATCTGCTCGGGGCTCAGCCAATGGTTGAGGCCGACGCCGAGCAGTCCGGCGAAGACCACCGCCGCTTGCTGGCTGGCGGACTGCCAACTGACGAAGAAACCTTTGCGCCCCGGCGTGGAAATTTCCGCCAGATACACCGAAACACCGCCCAGTTCGACGCCCGCCGAGAAGCCTTGCAGCAAACGGCCGAACAGCACTAGCAGCGGTGCGGCGACGCCGAGCGTCGCATAGCCCGGCACGCAGGCAATCAGTACCGTACCGGCGGCCATCATCGCGAGGGTGATGATCAGGCCTTTGCGCCGACCGTGACGGTCGATATAGGCGCCGAGGAAAATCGCCCCGAGCGGACGCATCAGGAAACCGGCGCCAAAGGTCGCCAGCGATAGCATCAGCGACGCGAACGCGCTGTCGGTGGGAAAGAACGTCTTGGCGATGGCCGTGGCGTAAAAGCCGTAGACCATGAAGTCGAACATTTCGAGGAAGTTGCCGCTGACAACGCGAAAGATCGCCTTGCCGGTGCCCGGGGTGGTGGACATGGTCGGTTACTCACTGTTTCAATTTTATAAAAAGGCTTGCCGCCCGGCGCGAGCGCGCGGGCGCTGTAGTTCATAATGGCCGCCATGGTTTTGCGCAGAGATGAAGATTTGTTAACTGGACGCTGGGCGGGGCTTGTGATGTTGGCGGCGGTGTTGGCCGGCTGCGGCAATGGCGACACCCTGGAGGTGGTCGGCGGCTCAACCATGGGCAGCACGTGGTCGGTCAAATACGTGCGTCACGCTGGGCTTGCCGATCCCGCGCAGGTTCGCCGCGAAGTGGAAGCCATCCTTGGCGAAGTCGACCGTCAGTTGTCCACTTATCGCAATGATTCGGACATCGAGCGTTTCAACGCTTTGCCGACCAACAGTTGTCAGTCCATGCCGGCACCGCTGCTCGAATTGATCCGCGTCGGCGAAAAGCTTTCGGTTGAAAGCGAAGGATCCTACGACCTTACGGTCGAGCCCCTGTTGAATCTGTGGGGCTTCGGTCCGCAAGGCCGGGAGGAAAAAATCCCTTCCAGCGCTGCCGTCGCCGAGGTGATGCAGCGTGTCGGTCATCAGCATCTACGCATCGATGGCCAGCGGCTGTGCAAAGACGCGGCCGTCGAAGTCGATTTCAACAGCCTCGCCGCCGGTTACGCGGTCGATACCATCGCCGCCAGGCTGCAAGCCATGGGCATCGACAATTACCTGGCCGAAGCCACGGGCGAGCTGAAGGCGCAAGGCAGTAAACCCGACGGCTCGCCCTGGCGTATTGCGCTGGAAGCACCGCGCGATGATCAGCAGGTTGCTGAGCGCGTCATTGATATCGACGGTTACGCAGTCTCGACCTCTGGCGACTACCGTAATTATTTTCTGCAAGACGGCCGGCGCTATTCCCACACCTTCGATGCCCGCAGCGGTGTGCCTGTCCTACACGACCTGGCGTCCGTCACGGTGATTCATCCTTCAGCGTTGATGGCCGATGGATTATCGACGCTGTTGCTGATTCTCGGGCCGGAAAGGGCGCGGGACTATGCCCAAACGCATGACATTGCTGCATTCTTCGTCGAGCGTGCCGATACAGGTTTTGTCATCCGCAGCAGTCAGGCGTTCGAGCGGCTGGTTGGCGCAAAAAACTGACTGAAGACAAGACGAAAGCTGGCGTTGTAGTGCAGGCAAAAGTAGCCTACGACGCGACCAAGGGTTAATGTGCGCGGCGTTGACGCTTCTATAGACTGTGTCCGGGTTCTGTACTGGCCCCCAATTGTTCCTTCGCGCCGCCGTTCGGCGTGATTTAGCCGCCGGTGCTGCTGGCACCGCGGCCTGTTCTGAGGAGTACGCATGGCTGTCTACAACTACGACGTGGTGGTACTGGGTTCCGGCCCGGCGGGAGAAGGCGCGGCAATGAACGCCGCCAAAGCGGGGCGCAAGGTCGCGATGGTCGACAGCCGTCGCCAGGTCGGCGGCAACTGCACCCACCTCGGCACCATCCCGTCCAAGGCACTGCGTCACTCGGTGCGGCAGATCATGCAGTTCAACACCAACCCGATGTTCCGTGCGATTGGCGAGCCACGCTGGTTCTCCTTCCCGGACGTGTTGAAAAGCGCCGAAAAAGTCATTTCCAAGCAAGTCGCCTCGCGCACCGGCTACTACGCCCGTAACCGCGTCGACGTGTTCTTCGGTACCGGCAGCTTCGCCGATGAGCAGACCATCGAAGTGGTCTGCGGCAATGGCGTGGTAGAAAAACTAGTGGCCAAGCACATCATCATTGCCACCGGCTCGCGTCCGTATCGCCCGGCGGATATCGATTTCCATCACCCGCGTATCTACGATAGCGACACCATCCTCAGCCTCGGCCACACCCCGCGCAAACTGATCGTTTACGGCGCTGGTGTGATCGGCTGTGAATACGCTTCGATCTTCAGTGGTCTGGGCGTGCTGGTCGAGCTGGTCGACAACCGCGGGCAGTTGCTAAGCTTCCTCGACTCGGAAATCTCCCAGGCGTTGAGCTACCACTTCAGCAACAACAACATCACCGTGCGCCACAACGAGGACTACGACCGCGTTGAAGGCGTCGACAACGGCGTGATCCTGCATCTCAAGTCCGGCAAGAAGATCAAGGCCGACGCCTTGCTCTGGTGCAACGGCCGTACCGGTAACACCGATCAGCTGGGTCTGGAAAACATCGGCGTCAAGGTCAACAGCCGTGGCCAGATCGAAGTCGACCAGAACTACCGCACCTGTGTAGAGAACATCTACGGTGCCGGTGACGTGATCGGCTGGCCGAGCCTGGCCAGTGCCGCCCACGACCAGGGTCGCTCGGCCGCTGGCAGCATTGTCGACAATGGCAGCTGGCGCTTCGTCAACGACGTGCCGACCGGCATCTACACCATTCCGGAAATCAGCTCGATCGGCAAGAACGAGCAGGAGCTGACCCAGGCGAAAGTGCCGTACGAAGTCGGCAAGGCGTTCTTCAAGAGCATGGCGCGGGCGCAGATCGCCGGCGAGCCACAAGGCATGCTGAAGATCCTCTTCCACCGCGAAACCCTGGAAGTGCTCGGCGTGCACTGCTTCGGTTATCAGGCCTCGGAGATCGTCCACATTGGTCAGGCGATCATGAACCAGCCGGGCGAGCTGAACACGCTGAAGTATTTCGTCAACACCACGTTCAACTACCCGACCATGGCCGAAGCCTATCGGGTAGCCGCGTACGACGGCCTCAACCGGCTTTTTTGACGGGCTCCGGCCGGTGGCCTGAGCCGGCCGGGGAGACCGATTTCAGCAATTCTCAAGGGTGGCAGTGGCCAAACCGGGAAAGTCTGTAATCAGGCTGTCAACGCCGAAGTCGGCGAGTCTGCGCATCAGCGCAGGCTCGTTGACGGTCCACACCGACACATGCAGGCCCTGACGCTGCGCCTTCTGCAGGCGTTCCGGCGTACACAGCGTCCAGTTCAACGCGAGAATTTCGCAGCCATAGCTTGCCGCGACCTTCAACGGGTCGAGCCAGGCGTATTCGGCGACCAGTCCACGCGACACATCCGGCACCAGATCCAGTGCCGCTTTCAGCACTTCCCGCGAACTCGAGGTGATCGTCACCTTGTCCAGCAGGCCGTGGCGCTGAGCCATTTCGCGAATCGCCAGCACGGTGGTTGCTGCGCGGGTGCGCGAAGCGCTTTTGACTTCCAGCTGCCAATGCTCGAAATCACACTTCTCGAACAGCTCTTCCAGCGTCGGAATCGGACACGGTTTGACCCAGCCCGGCCCGCCCTTGCGCGCGTCATAGGTGACCAGCTCGGCAGCGGTGTGCTCGACCACCTTGCCGCGCCGGTCAGTGGTGCGCTTGAGTGTCGGGTCATGGATGACCATCAGCTCGCCGTCCTTGGACAGGTGCAGGTCCAGTTCGCAGCGGCGCACGCCATGCGCAAGGCAGGCCTGAAAACTGCTCAGGGTGTTTTCCGGTGCTTCGCCCTTGGCGCCGCGGTGGCCGTAGATAAGGGTCACGGTTCTTCCTTAAGTTAAATGCCTGATTCGTTCTGTTCGCGGGCCAGGCGTCGTTCCTGGGCCTGCTTTTGCAAGATATAGCGGGCGAGCAATTGGCGCTGGGCGTCGGTCAAGTGTTCGAACTCGGTGCCGACGTCGTAGCCATTGCCCTTGGGATCGCAATGCGTGACCCGGGCGCGCAGCAGCAGGCCCAGGGCCTGTGGCATCAGCACCAGTTTCACCGACAGGTGCGCGCCGGTGGCGATCGGCGTGGGGTATTGAAAGTCGATCCCGCCTTCGGAAATGATCACCGGTTGCGGCTCGCCGATGTGGCCGAGCACGGTCAGGGCGACCACCTGGCTGAGCAGGTCGATGCGTTTGTTCTGTGATTTGAGGAACGCAGCGATGGCGCGGTCGCGCTCGCTGATCTGGCGCAACAGGTGCTGCGACTCGAATTCGCTCAGGTGCAGTTCGCTGAGCAGGTTGAAGAGTGGGGAAGCATCCTGCAACACTTCCTCGCCTGCCGCTTCGGGAGCGGACAGGGGCCGAATTTCCAGTGCGATCATGTCCTCGATACGGTAGTATTCGCGGCGATCTTCTTCATCTAATGTCGACATGGCGAACCCATGGTAGCGGCGGTGGTCTGAGTGTAAAGCTGGTTATCGACCCCCGCCACAAGGACGTTCCTTTTCCCTCCGAACAAGCCCCGACATGTTCAGACCTCTCTTCGTATTTATCGGCACGCGTTATACCCGTGCAAAGCGTCGCAATCATTTTGTGTCCTTTATTTCCCTGACTTCAATGATCGGACTCGCCCTTGGCGTGGTCGTGATGATTGTCGTGCTGTCGGTGATGAACGGCTTCGATCATGAGATGCGCACCCGCGTGCTGGGCATGGTGCCCCACGCCACCCTGGAAACCGGCGAGCCGATCAATGATTGGCAGAGCCTCGCCGCCAAGGTGAAACAGAATCGGCAGGTGGCGGCAGTAGCGCCGTTCACCCAGATGCAGGGCTTGCTGACCAATAACGGTCAGGTCTCCAAGGTGCTGCTCAATGCCATTGATCCTGCGCTCGAGCGCAATGTGTCGATCATCGACAACTTCATGAAGCAGGGCAAACTCGACGACCTGACGCCCGGCAGCTTCGGCATCGTCATCGGCGACAAGGCCGCGACCAAGCTGGGGGTGGGCATCGGTGACAAGGTCACCTTCGTCGCGCCGGAAGTCAGCGTGACCCCGGCCGGGATGTTCCCGCGCATGAAGCGCTTCACCGTCGTCGGCATTTTCCACGTCGGCGCCGGTGAACTCGACGGCTATCTGGGTGTGACCAACCTGCAGGATCTGGCGAAGATGCATCGCTGGAAAGCCGATCAGGTACAGGGCCTGCGCCTGAAGTTCGACGACCTGTTCCAGGCGCCGCGTGAGGCGTGGAATATTGCCCAGCAGCTCGGCGAAGACCGTTTCTACGCCCGCGACTGGACCCGCACCCACGGCAATCTGTACCAGGCGATCCGCATGGAAAAAGCCATGATCGGCCTGCTGTTGCTGCTGATCGTTGCCGTCGCCGCGTTCAACATCATTTCCACGCTGGTGATGGTGGTCAACGACAAGAAGGGCGACATCGCCATCCTGCGCACCTTGGGTGCGACGCCGGGCACGATCATGCGCACGTTCATGGTGCAAGGCACGGTGATCGGCGTGGTCGGCACCGCAATCGGCGCGGTGGTCGGGATTTTCGCCGCACTGAACGTCAGCGCAGCCATCGCCGCACTGGAAGGCCTGATCGGCCACAAATTCCTTAATGCTGACGTGTATTTCATCGATTATCTTCCTTCGCAGGTACAGAGCCAGGACGTGGTCATGGTCTGCGCTGCTGCGTTGGTCCTGAGTTTCCTCGCCACCCTGTATCCCGCCTGGCGTGCCGCGCGCACCCAGCCGGCGGAGGCGTTACGTTATGAGTGAGTCGGGCATGAGTGAACAAGCAATCCTGAGCTGCCGCAACCTGGGCAAATCCTATGAAGAAGGCCCGGAGTCGGTACAAGTGCTGGCCGGCCTGCAACTGGAGTTGCATCCGGGCGAGCGGGTGGCGATCGTCGGCAAGTCGGGTTCGGGCAAAAGTACCTTGCTCAACCTGCTTGGCGGCCTCGATACACCGACCCAGGGCAGCGTCTGGCTCGACGGCGAAGAACTCTCGGCGCTGAGCGAGAAGAAGCGTGGCCTGCTGCGTAACCGCGCCCTCGGTTTCGTTTACCAGTTCCACCATTTGCTGCCGGAATTCACCGCGCTGGAAAACGTCTGCATGCCGCTGTTGATCGGCAAGACGGCGATCCCCGAAGCGCGTCAGCGTGCCACGGCCTTGCTGGAACGGGTCGGCCTCGGCCATCGCCTCGAACACAAGCCTTCGGAGCTGTCCGGCGGCGAGCGCCAGCGTGTGGCCATCGCCCGGGCGCTGGTGAACAATCCTGGCCTGGTGATGCTCGACGAGCCCACCGGCAACCTCGATTTGCATACCGCCGAAGGCATCCAGGATTTGATGCTGGAGTTGAGCACTTCGATGCGCACGGCGTTTCTGGTGGTGACTCACGACATGAATCTGGCCCGCCAGATGGACCGCGTCCTGCAATTGCAGGAAGGCTGCCTGACCCCCATCTGACTGGCTGAAACCCGGCGCCCGTAACGGCGCCGGGTCTTTTATTTATTTACGGTGCCCCAGCGAATGTTCAGACCGTTATCGATCTTTATCGGCACGCGCTATACCCGCGCCAAGCGCCGCAATCGCTTTGTTTCGTTCATCTCGATGACCTCGATGATCGGCCTCGCCCTCGGCGTGCTGGCGATGATCGTGGTGTTGTCGGTAATGAACGGCTTCCAGCGCGAAATGAGTTCGCGCATCCTCGGCATGGTGCCGCACGCGACCATCGTCGGCGTCAAGCCGATCGACGCTTGGCAGCCGGTGGCCGCTGCTGCAATGAAAAACCCCGAAGTGACCGCCGCCGTGCCGTTCACTGAAATGGAAGGCATGCTGTCCTACAAGGGCTCGATGCAGCCGATCCAGATCAGCGGCGTCGATCCGGCGCAGGAAGGCAAGGTCTCGATCGTCGCCCAGCACATCGTGCAGGGCCGTCTCGATGCGTTGAAACCGGGCGAGTTCGGTGTGGTGATCGGTGAGATCACGGCGCGGCGTTTCCGTTTGAATGTCGGCGATAAAATCACCCTGATCGTCCCGGAAGTCAGCACCGCACCGGGCGGCATCACCCCGCGCATGCAGCGCTTGAACGTGGTCGGCGTGTTCAAGGTCGGCGCCGAGCTGGATGGCTCGATGGGCCTGATTCACGTCGCCGATGCCGCGACCATGCAGCATTGGCAGCCGAATCAGGTGCAAAGCGTGCGCCTGGCGGTCAAGGATCTCTACGCCGCGCCGAAGGTCTCCTCGGACATCGCCGCGGGCCTGGGCGCCGAATTCAAGGCTGACGACTGGACCCACACTCAGGGCAGTCTGTTCAGCGCGATGAAGATGGAAAAAACCATGATCGGCCTGCTGTTGCTGATGATCGTCGCGGTAGCGGCATTCAACATCATCGCCACGCTGATCATGGTGGTGAACGACAAGGGCGCGGACATCGCCATCCTGCGCACCATTGGCGCCACGCCACGGCAGATCATGGCGATCTTCATGGTCCAGGGCACGGTGATCGGTATCGTCGGCACCATCATCGGCGGCGTGCTGGGCGTGATCGCCGCGCTGAACGTCAGCGAAATGGTCGGCTGGGTCGAGCGCGTCAGCGGGCAGCACATCTTCAGTTCTGACGTGTATTTCGTCAGCAACCTGCCTTCAGAGTTGCAGGGCGGTGATGTGCTGTTGATCTGCTCGGCGGGTTTTATCCTGAGCTTCCTGGCAACGGTATACCCGGCGTGGCGGGCGGCGAAGATCGAGCCGGCTCACGCCCTGAGATATTCGTAACCTTTTAGACCGCTTTCGCGAGCAGGCTCGCTCCCACAGGAAAACGCATTCCAACTGTGGGAGCGAGCCTGCTCGCGAAGGGGCCTGACTTGCTGGCCTCAGGTTCGGGGCAACTCAATCACGAACCGTGTCACCCCGGCTTCCGATTCGCAATGGATCTGCCCGCCATGGGCACGCACGATCGATTGCGTAATCGCTAATCCCAACCCCGCATGTTCACTGCTGCCTTCTTGCCGTGCCGGATCGGCCCGATAGAAACGGTCAAACAAACGTGGCAGCCACTGCGCTGAAATTCCCTCGCCACTGTTCTCGACGCAGACGCGAACAACGCTCGCCTGATCGGCAATGCTCAGCCGCACGTACCCTTCCGCCGGGGTAAACCGCAGCGCGTTATCCAGCAGATTCGACAAGGCGCGGCGCAACATGCCGCGATCACCGTCGATTCGCGCTTGGCCGTCTCGACTCAATTCAATCCCCGCGTCCTCCGCCAACGGCGCAAAAAACTCCAGCAGCGCATCGCTTTCATCCGCCAGTTCCAGCGCTTCGCGCTTGGGCACCAGCAAGCCGTGATCGGCCTTGGCCAGGTACAACATGTCGTTGACCAGTTGCGCCATCCATTGCAGTTCTTCGAGGTTGCTGTGCAGCGCTTCGCGATAGTCTTCAAGCGGGCGAGGGCGGGTGAGGGTCACCTGGGTGTGGGTCAGCAGGTTCGACAGCGGCGTGCGCAGCTCATGGGCGATGTCGGCCGAGAATGCCGAGAGCCGCTGAAACGAGTCATCGAGGCGTACGAGCATGGCGTTGAAGCTGTGGGCCAATTCGGCAAGCTCGGGCGGCATTTGCGTCTCTGGTAGGCGGGCATTGAGCGACTGTGCGGAAATCCCCCGAGCCACCGCGCTCATGCGCCGTAACGGCCTCAAGCCACTGCGTGCCGCCCAAGCGCCGAGCAGCGCAGTGGCCAGCGCGGATAAACCCATGGTCAGCCAGATCAGGCGCTGCATGCGTTGCAGAAAATGCTGGTGGTGGGTGATATCCAGCAGCAGCGTTAGCTGCGGTGAATCCGCTGTGTCCGGGTAAAGCGAGGCGCGCAGGACGCGGTAATCGGTACCGTCAGTGCTGATCGTCGACACGCCCGGTTGCAACGGCAGGTTTTTCGGGATTTTTGCCGAGCTGTCGTACCAATGCTGACCGTCGCCGCTGGTGATACGCAGCGAAAGATCGGCCTGGCGGCTCAGTTCATCCGCAAGGCGCGCATCACGTTGAGCGGGCTGAATGTCCTGCAAGGCGCGGCGCAGGCCGATGAGTCTGGTCTCCAGTTGCTGCTGGTCGAGTTCGATAAAGTGCGCCTCGCTGGCGCGATCGAACAGCACGCCGGCGAACAGCGATACCACGGCAGTGCAGGCGGCGAACAGCAGGGCCAGACGCGAACTCAACGACAGCCTGTGCATCAGGCGCCACGCTCTTCGAGCACATAGCCCATGCCGCGCACGGTGTGGATCAGCTTGTCGGGGAAGTCGTCATCGACCTTCAGGCGCAAACGGCGGATCGCCACTTCGATGACATTGGTGTCGCTGTCGAAATTCATGTCCCAGACCTGCGAAGCGATCAGCGACTTCGGCAACACCTCGCCCTGGCGGCGCAGGAGCATTTCCAGCAGGGCGAATTCCTTGGCAGTCAGGTCGATGCGCTGGCCGCCGCGCTCGACACGGCGGCGGATCAGGTCCAGGCGCAGATCGGCCAGTTGCAGGCTGGTTTCCTGTGGTGCAGCGCTGCCGCGGCGCAACAGGCTTCGCACCCGCGCGAGCAGTTCGGAAAAGGCGAAGGGCTTGACCAGATAATCATCGGCGCCGAGCTCAAGGCCGCGAACCCGGTCCTCCACCGCGTCTTTGGCGGTGAGAAAAAGTACCGGTGTGTCCAGCCCGGCACTGCGCACCGCCTGGACAATCTGCCAGCCACTGCGCCCCGGCAGCATCACGTCGAGTATCAGCAAGGCGTAATCACCGCTCAGCGCCAATTGTTGGCCGCTGTTGCCGTCAGCCACCAGCTCCGTGTTGAACCCGGCCTCGGTCAGGCCCTGGCGCAGGTATTGGCCGGTTTTCGCTTGGTCTTCGACAATCAACAGTTTCATGGGCGGCTCGGGTGTTTTCCGGTGTTCGAACGATTGCGTTATACCTTGGGCGCTCGCGCCAGGCGCCAACCTGACAAAGTTGTAATCTGCCTGTCAGGTGAGTGCCAGCGCACGGCGGCTAGAGTGTCCCACAGGCTGAACCTTATCTTGTTGGAGCGTGAGCATGTTTTTGCGTAAATCCCTGATGTTGGCCGCCGCTCTGCTGGCGCTGAGCGCACCGGTGTGGGCGGCGCCGGCGCACACCTACGATTTCGGTCAACCCGCGTCCGCCGCCCAGGCTTCTCGCAGCGTTGAGGTGGTCATGGGTGATATGTCGTTCGATCCGAAAGCCATTCAGATCAAGGCCGGTGAGACGGTTCGTTTTGTGCTGGTGAACAAGGGCCAGTTGCTGCATGAATTCAACCTCGGGGACGCCGCGATGCATGCCAGACACCAGCAGGAAATGTTGCAGATGCAGCAAAGCGGCATGCTCACGCCTACCAGCGTGAAGGAAATGTCCCACGTCATGGCGGGCATGGACCACGCCGCGATGGGCCACGGCATGAAGCACGACGATCCCAACAGTGTGCTGGTCGAGCCGGGCAAGACCGCTGAATTGACCTGGACCTTCAACAAAGCGACGAGTCTGGAATTTGCCTGCAACATTCCCGGGCATTATCAGGCCGGCATGGTTGGCAAATTGACTGTCAGTCAGTAAGCACTCAAAGGCGCGGGCAAAGGCTGGTAGAATCCGCTGATTCTTCAGTCAGGTTTCCGCCATGCATCCCGCAGCCGAACATTCGCCGCTGGGCAAATCCAGCGAATACATCGCCACGTACACGCCGTCCCTGCTGTTCCCGAT
Source organism: Pseudomonas retamae (assembly GCF_043496865.1). Lineage (NCBI taxonomy): Bacteria > Pseudomonadati > Pseudomonadota > Gammaproteobacteria > Pseudomonadales > Pseudomonadaceae > Pseudomonas > Pseudomonas retamae. The sequence continues at coordinate 155,054 of NZ_JBIEIL010000013.1, read as the reverse complement.
CCCGCGCACCGCGAAATGGGCCGAGCTGGGTGTGACCGCCGAAACCCTGCCGTACAAAGGCGTGGATTTCTGGAACTGCTTTGAACTGTCGTGGCTGTTGCCCTCGGGCAAACCGGTGGTAGCGATTGGCGAATTCAGCATCCCGGCCGATTCGCCGAACATCATCGAATCGAAGTCGTTCAAGCTGTACTTGAATTCGCTGAACCAGACGCCGTTCGCTGACATCGCTTCGCTGGAGGCAACCCTGGTCAAGGACTTGTCCGCAGCGGCCGGTAAACCCGTAGGCGTGCGCGTGCGCAGCCTCAAAGAGGTTGAAGCGGAAGGCGTCGTGGCGTTGCCGGGCGTGTGCATCGACGATCTGGATATCAGCGTCAGCAACTACGAACACCCGCGCCCGGAACTGCTGCGTTGCGATGAATCGCGGGTTGTCGAAGAGACGGTCTATAGCCACCTGCTCAAATCCAATTGCCCGGTGACCAGCCAGCCAGACTGGGGCACGGTGGTGGTGGAATATCGCGGCTCGGCGCTGGATCACGCCAGCCTGCTTGAGTACATCGTCAGCTTTCGCCAGCATTCGGATTTTCATGAGCAGTGTGTCGAGCGGATTTTCCTCGACCTGCAGCGTCTTCTGAAACCAGAAAAGCTGACGGTGTTTGCACGTTACGTGCGTCGTGGCGGGCTGGATATCAACCCGTATCGCAGCACTGAAAGCGTACAGCTGCCGAACCATCGCCTCGTGCGGCAATAAAGATCCGGAATGTGCGATATCCAATGTGGGAGCGAGCCTGCTCGCGAATGCGCTGTGTCATTTAACGATGATGTCGACTGACACGACGCATTCGCGAGCAGGCTCGCTCCCACAAGGGACTGCGTTGCAAATCGTAGACATGAAAAAGCCCTGCCATCGCTGGCAGGGCTTTTTTGTGCGGCGGGGCATTCAGATGCCCATGCTGCCCAGGGTGTTCATGATGTTGCGCAGGGTGCCGGCGATGGCCGGGTGCTCGACTTCGAAGCGCTCGACCGCCAGATTCACGCCATCGGCGATGCTTGCGTCCTGTGTGGCAGTTTCCAGCTGGATTTCCGATTCAATCTGCGCCATCAGCGCATGCAGATCTTCACGCTCGGCTTCCGACAGCGGTGGATTCTGTTCCAGCTGCTCGCGCAGGGTATCGAGCTGTTTTTGCAGTTCTTGGGCGGGCATGGTGGTTTCCTTTTATCAATAGGCACTGGCATTGACCGCAGCCGCGCGCCAAAGGTCGGTGGCTGACCTTTAGATTAATCCACTCACGCCAAACCTGCATGATCCGGATCAGGGCTTTTCGCCTTTGAGGCGGCGCAGGTTGATGTCCGCCAGGCAGGTGTCGAGCTCGCCCAGATGATCGATCACCGAGTGCACACCGAGGGCGAACAGTTGCATTGTCGCCTTGCCACGCAACAACTCGCGCTCCTTCTGGCCCAGTGCCTGCCATTCCGTGGGCGTCAGCCCGCAGAGCGAGCCACAGGAGGCGAGGCCGATGGTCCACAGTCCGGCGTTGAGGCCAGATTGCAGCAATCGCGGTTCGCCGCTGACCAGTACGCATCCATCAAGGCTGCCGACGTTCAACGCCATCAGCGTTTGCCAGCAAGCATTGGGCGCCGGCCATGGAATTGTTGTTGCCGAATATTGCGCCGGTTTGATCCAGGACGGCAGCATGGCTGACAACGACTGCGTTACAGCGGCTGGCAGCTCATCCAGCCAGGCACAGGGAATCTGCTGGCGCTGCAAGCTGCGCAAGCTGTCGAGCGCACCCGGCGTGGTCTCGGCATGCTCGGGCAGGGCGCTGGCCTGTTGCCGTGCGCGAGCGCCAAAATCCACCAGGCAACCGCTCAGGCCAAACAGCACGGCAGTCAGGCTCGAGGCGGCGAGGGGCAAGGTTTCGGCGTGAGTCATGGCAACGTCCCTGAAATAACGCTCAGGCTAGGGGGTGTCGGTGACAGTTGGATGACAATGAGGTGAAGGACTCGCGCGGAAAAATCCTACAGGCCGTTGCATCGGCCAGACTGTCCAAACCGGCGTTTACGCTTATACTAGCGGCCTTAATGCCCGGACCCCGACGTCCGCGACGGTACAAATCCAAGGAGTTTTTCTATGCGCTTGAGCCACCCGCTCACTCAGCTTTGTGTCTATGCCGGCCTGTTGCTGACGCCATTGGCCAGCCAGGCGGCCACGGAAGAGGATCCTTGGGAAAGCGTCAACCGTCCGATCTTCCAGTTCAACGATTTCGTTGATACCTACGCGCTCAAGCCATTGGCGCAGGGTTATGAATTCGTTACGCCGCAGTTCGTTGAAGACGGTATTCACAACATGTTCCGCAACGTCGGCGACGTCACCAACCTGGCCAACAACATTCTGCAGGCGAAACCGGCGGCCGCTGGCGTCGATACGGCACGTCTGATCTTCAACACCACGTTCGGTCTGCTCGGCTTTTTCGACGTCGGCACCAAGATGGGCCTGAACCGCAGCGACGAGGACTTCGGCCAGACTCTCGGCTACTGGGGCGTGGGCAGCGGTCCGTACGTGATGCTGCCGCTGATGGGCCCGAGCACTCTGCGTGATGCGCCTTCCAAGTACGTCGACAGCTACACTGGCATGTACCGTTACATCGACCACGTGCCGACGCGTAACTCGATCTTCGGCCTGAACATCGTCGACACCCGCGCCAGCTTGCTGTCGAGCGAGAAGCTGATCAGCGGCGACAAGTACACGTTCATCCGCAATGCCTACCTGCAGAACCGCGAGTTCAAGGTCAAGGATGGTCAGGTCGAAGACGATTTCTGATTTCGACCGCTAAACAGGAAGGCGACCTCAGGGTCGCCTTTTTTGTCTGTGACGGAGGCTCGGCCCGGCAGGGCGACCTTCCATCCGGTTACGCTTCCGGCCATTCTTATAACTCTCGGTGCTTTGACAAACAAAGTCGTCAAGCGACCATCGGCGCACGCTTGAAACGCTCTGCGGATGGGAGTACCGTCTGCGCCTTAGAAGGGCACCTCTGTTTAAAACCGCGTGCAAAGCGAATGCTTGAAAGCGCTGCAGCAGAGAGGCTAGAAAGCGAATCCAGTAGTCTGCGCAAGGCCCGAGGCCTCGCCACCTACGCCAACCTAATTCTGGCGCCGTTTGCCCACATGCCAAAAACCAGTGCCACGCTGCTGATAATCGATGATGACGAGGTAGTGCGCGCGAGTCTCGCGGCCTATCTGGAAGACAGTGGTTTCAGCGTCCTGCAGGCCGGCAACGGTCAACAGGGTCTTCAGGTATTCGAGCAAGAAACGCCCGACCTGGTCATCTGCGATCTGCGCATGCCGCAGATGGGCGGTCTCGAACTGATTCGTCAGGTTACCGAGCGCTCACCGCAGACGCCGGTGATTGTCGTCTCGGGTGCCGGCGTGATGAACGACGCGGTCGAAGCCCTGCGCCTGGGCGCGGCGGATTACCTGATCAAGCCTCTCGAAGATCTGGCGGTGCTCGAGCATTCCGTGCGTCGAGCCCTGGATCGCGCGCGTCTGCTGCAGGAAAACCAGCGTTACCGCGAGAAGCTGGAAAAGGCTAACCGCGAACTTGAGGCCAGCCTCAATCTGCTTCAGGAAGACCAGAACGCCGGTCGCCAGGTGCAGATGAACATGCTGCCGGAAAGCCCGTGGAGCATTGACGAGTTTCAGTTTGCCCACCAGATCATTCCGTCGTTGTACCTGTCGGGTGATTTTGTCGATTATTTCCGTGTCGACGAGCGCCGCGTGGCGTTTTATCTGGCGGACGTGTCCGGGCATGGCGCGTCTTCAGCGTTCGTCACTGTGCTGTTGAAGTTCATGACCACGCGTTTGCTGTTCGAATCCAAGCGCAACGGCACTTTGCCGGAATTCAAGCCTTCGGAAGTGCTCGGTCATATCAACCGGGGGCTGATCAGTTGTAAGCTGGGTAAACACGTCACAATGGTCGGTGGAGTCATCGACGAGGAGACCGGTTTGTTGACCTATAGCATCGGCGGCCATCTGCCGTTGCCTGTGTTGTACACGCCTGACAGTGTTCGTTATCTCGAAGGCCGTGGCCTACCGGTGGGGCTGTTCAATGAAGCCACCTACGAAGACCACGTGCTTGAGCTGCCGCCAACGTTCAGCCTGACGCTGATGTCGGATGGCATTCTGGACCTTTTGCCAGAACCGACGCTCAAAGAAAAAGAAGCCGCTTTGCCTCAACGGGTGAAGTCGGCGGGCGGCAGCCTGGATGGTCTGCGGCAAGTGTTTGGATTGGCCACGCTAGGGGAGATGCCGGATGATATCGCCCTGTTGGTGTTGAGCAGGAATCTTTAATGAGTACCGGTAGAATCCAGTTCGCCGAGCAGGACGGCACCTTCGTCCTGAAGTTCGTCGGTGAAGTTCGCCTGACCCTGTGTTCGGCGTTGGATGCGACTATTGAGAAAATCTTCACCGCGCTGAATTTCAACGCGATCGTGATCGATTTGACCGAAACCCGCAGCATCGACAGCACGACCCTTGGCTTGCTGGCCAAACTGTCGATCCTGTCGCGGCAAAAGGTCGGCCTGTTGCCGACCGTCGTCACCACCCACGAAGACATCACCCGGCTGCTGCAGTCGATGGGTTTCGAGCAGGTGTTCAATATCGTCAATCACCCGGTGCCATGCCCGGAGTGCCTGGACGATCTGCCGGATCAGGATCAGTCCGAAGAAGTGGTGCGGATCAAGGTGCTCGAAGCGCACAAGATCCTCATGGGCCTGAACGATTCCAATCGCGAAGCGTTTCATGACCTGGTGAATGCTCTGGAAAGACATTGATCTGATGAAGTGATGGTGTCTGGGCTGGCCTCTTCGCGAGCAGGCTCGCTCCCACACTGGATCAGCGTCGACCACAAATCTCCATGTGGGAGCGAGCCTGCTCGCGAAAGCGGTCGCAAGAGCAACGAAAATTTTCCGACAGACACAAAAAAGGGCGAACCCGTGAGGGTTCGCCCTTTTTGCATTACACCAACTCAGATCACAGCTTGGCCTGCAACAGCGCCTCGAGCTTTTCCTGGTCGCGGGCAAACTGACGAATGCCCTCAGCCAGTTTCTCGGTAGCCATCGCGTCTTCGTTGGACAACCAGCGGAACTGCGCTTCGTTGAGGCTCAGACGCGCTTCGCCGGCATTGCCTGGGGCCAGTTTGCGCTCCAGCTTGCCGGTGTCGGCGGCCAGCTTGTCGATCAGGTCCGGGCTGATGGTCAGGCGGTCGCAACCAGCCAGTTGTTCAATCTGGCTGAGGTTGCGGAAGCTCGCGCCCATGACCACGGTCTTGTAGTCATTGGCCTTGTAGTAGTTGTAAATGCGGGTGACCGACTGCACGCCCGGATCATCGGCGCCGGTGTAGTCGTTGCCGTTGGCTTTCTTGTACCAGTCGTAGATACGGCCCACGAACGGCGAAATCAGGAACACGCCGGCGTCAGCGCAAGCGGCGGCCTGGGCGAAGGAGAACAGCAGGGTCAGGTTGGTCTGGATGCCTTCTTTTTCCAGCACTTCAGCGGCGCGGATGCCTTCCCAGGTCGAGGCGATCTTGATCAGCACGCGGTCGCGGCCGATGCCGGCCTTGTCGTACAGCTCGATCAGGCGATGGGCGCGTTTGAGCACGGCGTCCTTGTCGAACGACAGGCGTGCATCCACTTCGGTGGAGATACGGCCCGGAATAACCTTGAGGATTTCCTGGCCGACCGCAACGCCGAAGCGGTCGCTGGCCAGGCCGACATCGCCCTTGCAGTCGCCGACGCAGGCATTGAGCAGCTCGGCGTAGGCCGGGATGGCCGCCGCCTTGAGCAGCAGGGAAGGGTTGGTGGTGGCGTCGACCGGTTTGACCCGGGCGATCGCTTCGAAGTCGCCGGTGTCGGCAACCACGGTGGTGAATTGTTTGAGTTGTTCCAGCTTGGAAGTCATGGGCGTGCTCTGTCCTGTGGGTCTGGTGACATTACCCGAGCGCTGACAGCCACTCAAGGGCGGTTGCGTGTCTCGATGGCCCCTGCGGCAACAACCTGAAAACGATTGTTTGAATGGCGGGGCGTGGTACCGATGAATACGATGCCAAAACCGCGCACAGGTTCAAAGCAACCGACCTGCGAACAGATCGGTCGCCCATGGTCTACTCGGCGTTGAGCTGAGTTTCCACCGACAGCCGCGCCGGTTTGGCCTGACCGTCCGATGTCAGGAGACCGAAGTTCTTCTCGCGATCGTTGCTGCCGGTGTCACTGTTTCGCCATTCATAAATGGAGCTCAGCGGAATATTGAGGCGTTTCACGTCAGTGATAAACGCGCTGATCTTGCTCGCTTGGCCTTCCGCGCCCCCGTTCGAGGCGAGCGCCGACACTCCCCACTCACTGATCACGCCCGGCAGATTGAAATTCTGTTGAATGAACGTCTGCGCATTGCTGATCTGCGTCGCCGTCATGCCGTAAGGGTGATAGGACACCGCGTCGAGGCACTGCGGGTAGTCACTGACGATGCGGCTCAACGCCGTGGTTGATGCCGAACCGGCGCTGGGCGGCCGGGCGAAGCCGAACCCGACCACCGGGGTCAGTTGTGGCTGTGCCTGCAGGGTTTTGCACACGCCGCTCATGAACGGCACAAACGTCGTGGAGAAATTGCGCGTCGGCCAATAGGTTTCCAGGTCCGGCTCATTCCACAGCTCGATCGCCACCAGTTGGCTGCTGTACGACTGCTGCAGGCCGTTGACGGCTTTGGCGAAGGTCTCACCGGCGCTTGTCAGCTCGGCGGGCGTGGTGGCCGGCAGCGCCTTGATCGCGCGCACGGTCAGCAGCACCGGCAGCCCGGCTGACTTGGCCGCAGCGAAGGCGTTGCTGACCTGTTGCTGATAAGTCCTGGCGCTGAGGCTGTCGCTCCACACACCGAAGCGCACGAAGCTGAAACCGGCGGCTTTGATCTGCTCAGCGTCTGCCGCGGTGAAACTCTGGATTTTCACCTGAACGCCAATGGTCCTCGTTGGCAGGTTGGGAAACAGTTCGCTGGCCTGGGCCTGAGTAGTCGCGCCCAGCAGCATCAGGGTCAAGGCGCCGGCGCGTTGGAAATGGGTCGGTTTCATGTCTGCTCTCCCGAAGAGAAATGACAACTGCGAATTGATCATCGTATTACTGGATTTTCGAACGGAGTGCTGGCACTTAGTGCACGAATGTTATTTTTTGTCAGAAAACAAACGCTCGAAAATCACAGTTATTTTTAGTCCGCTAATTGTGGTTGGGGCGCTTTTAAACGCTGTGGTACTTAATACTTCGGGACTAACAGGGCGAATCTATTTCCGAGCGCAGAAAGATCTTGAGGGTTCAATCGAATGCTCTCGGGATATTGGCCGTTTGACATTACACAGGAAAGTAAAACCTTGTTCAAAAAGATCCTCGTTGTCTGCGTGGGCAATATTTGCCGTAGTCCGACGGCAGAACTGTTGTTGCGCAATGCGCTGGGTTCCTCGGCCATCTCCGTGGCTTCCGCAGGCCTCTCGGCACGGGTTGGCGAAGGCGTCGAGGCGTCTGCGCGGCAGGTTCTGGAAGAGCACGGGCACAGTGCCGAGAGTTTCAAGGCGCGGCAACTCACCGCAGATATCGTCAATGACTCGGACCTGATCCTGGTCATGGAAAAACAACACGTCAATCAAGTACTGAAGATTGCCTCGCATGCCCGAGGCAAAGTGTTTCTCCTCGGCAAGTGGCAGAGCGAGCGCGAAATACAGGATCCGTATCGTCAAGGCAAGGCCGCTTTTATTCATGCTCACGCATTGATTGAAGACGCAGTTAGTTCATGGGCAAAGCGCCTCGGGCAATGACCCATATTCTTCAGAACAGTCAATGGTAAGAACAGACTTATGCAGTTACCGTCAGTAATCGGCACCCGTGACAATGATCAAGACAGTATTGATCTGCTCGGCATATTCGGCAGCCTGATCGATCAGAAATGGTTGATCGGCGCATTGACCGGCGCCTTCATGGTCGCCGGCGTGGCTTATGCGGTGTTGGCCACGCCCGTGTACCTGGCGAACGCGCTGGTGCAGGTCGAGCCGAAAAAGAACGACATGCTCGGGTTCTCCGACCTCAACAGCATGCTCGGCGGGCAATCGCCGTCGGTGACCGAAATCGGCATCATCAAATCCCGCGCGGTGATCGGCAAAACCGTCGACGACCTGCGTCTGGACATCGACGTCACGCCGAAAACCTTCCCGATGATTGGCGGTTTTCTTGCCCGCCGTTATCGCGGCGAAACCGAGTCCAGTGTCGCCGCGCCGCGCTTCGGCCTGAACAGCTACGCCTGGGGCGGTGAGCGCCTGGAATTTGCCCGGCTCAATCTGCCCAAGGAGTTGCTCGGCAAGAAACTCACGCTGATTGCTGGCGAGCAACAACGCTTCCAGCTATTCGATGACAACGACAACCTGCTGGTTGAAGGTCGCGCCGGCGAGGCGTTCGCCCAGGACGACGTCGAAGGCCTGATCACGCAGCTGTCGGCCAACCCCGGTACCCACTTCGAAGTGGTGCGCAATCCGCGGATCGTGACCATTCAGGGCTATCAGGACGCGCTGGATATTTCCGAGCAAGGCAAGGAGTCGGGGATCATCCGTCTGGCGCTGGCCAGTTCCGACGCGGCTGAAGCGGTGAAGATCCTCAACAAGATCGCCGCGCTGTACGTCGAGCAGAACGTGCGGCGGACTTCGGCGGAAGCGGCGCAGAGCCTGGCGTTTCTGCAGAGCCAGTTGCCGCAGGTCAAGCGTGATCTGGCCAAGGCCAGCGACGCGCTGAACGCCTATCAGACCCATGGCAAGACCGTAAACATTTCGCTGGAAACCCAGTCGGTGCTGGGCCAGTCGGTGGCGCTGGAAACGCGCATCTCCGAGCTGAAAATGCAGCAGGCGGAGCTGGATCGCAAGTTCACCAAACAGCATCCGGCCTATCGCGCCTTGATGAGCCAGATCGGTGAGTTGACCCAGCAACAGAAATCGCTGGAAGGCAAAGTCCAGGACTTGCCGGCGACCCAGCAGGAACTGCTCAACCTGACCCGCGACGTCGAAGTCGCCTCGCAGATCTACACGCAGTTGCTCAATAAGTCCCAGGAGCTGGACATCGTCCGCGCGGGTGCGGTGGGCAACGTGCGCCTGGTCGATACCGCCGATGTCGACCTGACCAGCCCGGTCAAGCCGAAGAAGCCGCTGATCGTGCTGATCGCGACGTTCCTGGGCGCCTTCGTCGGCGTCGCGCTGGTGCTGCTGCGCAAATCCCTGAGCCGCGGGCTGGAAGGTCCGGAGGCGATCGAGCAACTGGGTCTGCCGGTGTATGCGTCGATTCCCTACAGTGCACTGCAAGAGGAAGAAGACGGCCGAAAAGGGCGCGCCCGCGACGGCGTCGACAAACCGGCGTACTTGCTGGCCCTGCGCAACCCGACTGACCTGTCGATCGAGTCGATTCGCAGCCTGCGCACCTGCCTGCACTTCGCCGGGCTCGATTCAACCAACAACCGCATCATGATTTCCGGGCCGAGCCCGCAGGTCGGCAAGACCTTCGTCTCGTCCAACCTCGCGGCGGTCATGGCCTTGAGCGGCCAGCGCGTGGTGCTGATCGATGCCGATATGCGCAAAGGTCACCTGCACAAGACCCTCAACACGCCAATCACCAACGGCTTGTCCGACCTGCTGGTCAAGCGTTGCAGCATTGATGAGGCGATCCACACCGTCGAAGTCGACAACCTGCATTTCATCAGTCGCGGCCAAGTGCCGCCGAATCCTTCCGAGCTGTTGATGCATGCGAATTTCCGCGACCTGCTGGCGGAACTGAGCGAGCGCTACGACCTGGTGATCATCGACACGCCGCCGCTGCTGGCGGTTACCGACGCGGCGATTGTCGGCCGTGAAGCCGGGATCAGCCTGATCGTCACGCGCTTCGGGGTGAACCCGGCGAAGGAAATCGAACTGACCATCCGCCGTTTCGCGCAGAACGGCATCGAGCTCAAAGGTGCGGTGTTCAACGGCGTCGAGAAGCGTGCCGCCAGCTACTACGGCAACGGTGGCTACGGCTATTACAACTACGAATACGCGTCCGACAAATCCTGAAATCTGGCGATTGTCCTTTCCTGTTTGAAGTGGGTGAGTTGTGAAGAAAATACTGCACGTGGCAGAGACGATCAAAGGTGGCGTCGCGACGGTGATCCGCACGATTTCGGCTTCTCCCGAAGGCGACGCGGCGAACTACGAGCTGGTGTATCTGGTCCCCGAGGATCAGGAAAAAGAACTGCACGGCATCGCGCCACCGCAGATTCGCACCTTCGCCCGCAGCGGCCGCAACGTGCCGTCGCTGTTGCGTTTCGCCTGGCGCCTGAGCCAGGTGCTGATCAAGGAAAAACCCGATGTGGTGCATCTGCACAGCACGTTTTCCGGGGTGATCGGCCGCTGTGTCTGCGTGCTGTTGCGACCGTGGCGCAAGCCGCAGATCGTCTATTGCCCGCACGCGTTTTCGTTCCTGATGGAAAGCTCGCCGACCAAGCAGAAGGTCTATGCGTGGATCGAGCGGGTGCTGCAAAAAGTCACCGACGTGATCATCTGCGTCAGCCAGTACGAACTCGACAAAGCCGCGCGGTTCGGCATCGAGCGCAAGCGCATGAAGCTGATCTACAACGGCATCCATCACAAGGACGACGCGCCGAAAGCCGCGGGTACCGAGCCGATCCATCTACTGTTCGTCGGCCGTCTCGACTATCAAAAAGGTTTCGACGTGCTGCTCAAGGCCTTCGCCAAAGTCCAGCGCAAGGACCTCAAACTGACGGTGGTCGGCAGTGCGGTGAACGAGGATTCGGTGGATTGCCCGCCGATGGACTCGGTCGAGTACCTGCCGTGGGTAACACCGAGTGAAGTGCAGGCGCTGTATCAGAAAGCCGATGCGCTGATCGTGCCCAGTCGCTGGGAAGGGTTTGCCATGGTGCCGCTGGAAGGCATGGCCATGGGCTTGCCGGTGATTGCCAGCAATTGCACGTCGCTGCCGGAGCTGGTCACCAACGAAGTGTCCGGCTACGTCTTCCCCAGCGGCGACCACCAGGCACTCGCCGATGTGCTGACGATCATCCAGAAACCGCGCCTGCTCGACCTCGGCAACGAAGGCCGGAGCATCGTCCGCGAGCGTTTCAGCGCCGCGTTGATGATTCGCCAGACCTACGACCTGTATCGCGCTCCCACTTATTAAGTAGAACTCACGCTATGAACGTAACGATTTTGCACGGCTACAGTGCCTCCAACTCCGGTGACGGTTTGCTCGTCGACCTGGCAATCGCGCTGGTGCAGCGCAACTTTGGTGAAGACACCGCGATCAGCGTCGTCGCCTCCGACCCGGACTCCTTCAACTACCTGCCGCACCCGCGCTTCGACGCGCCGGTGATGGCCGCCAAAGGCCTGGGCCGGGTCAAGCAGGCAGTGTTTCTCAATCAGTCGTACGCCGGGCTCGCCGATCTGTTGAAAAAGACCGACCTGATCGTCGGCGTCGGTGGCGGTTACATGCGCTCGAAAAGCGCGTTCGAACACATCAAATTGAAGCTCGGCCACGCCAAGCAACTGGAGACCGCAATTCTCAGCAAGGTGCCGTCGGTGTACCTGCCGCAGAGCATCGGCCCGTTCCATGGCGAAAGCAGCAAGATCGTCGAGCACTACGCCAGCGCCGACGCAGTGTTCGTCCGTGACAATCGCTCCTCGGCGATTTTCGATGCCTGCGAAAACGTCTACCGCGCGCCGGATCTGGCGGTGCAGTCGCTGGCCAGCAAGATTCTCCAGCAGCCCAAGTTCACCCGTTGCGCCGCGTCGCCGGCCACGGTGTGCGTGGTGCTGCGCAAGCCGCCGGAGTGGAGCAAAGAGAAGAAAGTCGCTTACGTCGCCAATCTGAAGTTGCTGCTGCAGCGGCTGAAGAACAAAAGCGAAGTGGTCTGCGCCGTGCAAAGCGCGGTGCGTGGCAACGATGACGGCGCGTTCTATCGCGAACTGGGCATCACTGAAGACCTGCTGTCGCTGAAAGCCACGATCGCCAAATACCAACCGGACCTGGTGATTTCCGTACGTCTGCACGGCGCCATCGAATCGCTGCTGTCCGGCGTGCCGGCGTTCCATATCAGCTACGAGCGCAAAGGCTTTGGCGCCTATCAGGACATGGGCGTCGAGGACTGGGTGATCAACGGCGGCGATATTGACGTCGACACCATCATCAACACGGTTTACGCGCCGAATGCATTGGCGGATTTCGGCAAACGTCTGACCGACACCTGCCGCGAGATCGAGGCAAAAACCGTGGCCATGGACGAGATCATCAAGGGTGTCGTTCGATGATATTTCGCCTGTTGCTTCGCGGCGGGGCATTGGGCGCGAAGTTTCTGCTGGTGCTCGCGATCACCCATTATCTGGGCTACGAGGCGCTGGGGTTTTACGGCGTGGTGGTGGCGGCGTCGCTGATTGCGTCGAAGTTCTACAGCGTCGGTTTCAGTTCCGAGATCAATCGCTTGATCAGTGTCGGCGGCAGTTCGCGTCGTGTGGTCGACAAAGTCCTGCTTCTGTATCTGGCAGTAGGGCTGCTGTTGTCGGTGGTCACGGTGTTGATCTATTCGTTGTTCCAGCAGGTCGAAGCGAGCGCTGCGCTGGTGCTTTGCGTGACGTTGGTATTGCTCACCGAGCACCTGTCGTTCGAGATCAACTCCTTCGTGTTTTCCGCCCAGAAAGCCACCGCCGGGGCCTTGCTGTTTTTCATCAAGACCGGCCTGTGGGCGGTGTTGGCGGTGGCCGGGATGATGCTCGGCTGGGTCGCGGGCATCGCCAGCGTGTTGTGGCTGTGGGTGGCTGCCAACGTGCTGGTGATTATCGCCGGTTACCTGATCGTGGCGCGGGTACACAAGGGCCGGGAGGCGGCGGTGCTGGACACCGCCACCGTATGGAAGGCCGGGTTGCCGTTCTACCTCGGCACCGGTTTGATCGCCCTGAGTCAGTACGCCGAGCGCTTTCTGATCATCGATCTGGAACCCTACGCCAGCCTCGGTAAATACGTGTACGCGTGGTCGGCGGCGAACACCTTGCAGGCGTTGTCGTACGCAGTGGTGGCGGTGGTCGGGATTCCGGTATTGGCCAAGCGCTTTCAGGCCGATCAACAGGCGTTCACGGTCAAGCAACTGTTCGTGAACAAGTGGGTGATGCGCTCGCTGGTGGTGTCCGCCGTTGTCGCCGTGGCGATCTACGTGTTTTTCAACCTGGTGCTCGATTACGTCGCTACCAGCGTGCCGCGTCCGGATAACGCGATCCTCGGTGTGCTGATTTTTTCCTTCGCGCTACGGGCCATCGGCGACATCGTCTGGGGCGGTTTGATTGCTTCGAAAAACAGCCGGGTGTCGCTGGCCAGCGCGGCGATCTGCCTGCTGATTTCGGTACCGGTCAGCTATGTGCTGATCAAGCATTACTCGATCTACGGCGCGGCGTGGGGCAATGTCTTCGCCATCGTCGTGCAGCTCGCAGTGATTGCGCTGCTGACCCGTGTCACCGCGGCGAAGAAGGCTGCGTTGTCATGGGCCTGAAGTTGCCGTGCATCGAGTTTCGCGGCAAGCGACTCGATTCTTCGCTTTCGTTTCTGATCCTGTTTACCGGGCTGTTTCTGTCGGTGGCGATGCCGCTGTTGATCCCGCGCGATCCGGGGCCGGATGCGATGACCTTGTGGTCGTCCTACGCGCGCGCCGACAACTGCAATTTCTGGAACCCGTTCTCGCCCGATCGCTCGTCCTACGAGTGCTCGGCGTTCCTGCTGCGGCCCACCGGTATCAACCTGACCAATGCCTGGGCCTACGGCATGTTCTGCAATTTTTTCCTCACGGCGATTCCGGTGGTGGTGTTTCGACGCATGCCGCTGACGATCTTCGGCACCTTGTGTCTGTGGGGCATCGTGCGTTCGTTTTTCCTTGAGAACCTGACCAAGGAAATCATCGTATCGGTGGCGGTGTTGAGCATTCTGCTCAGCTCGTTGACGCGCAAATATCGCGGCGGTTTTTTCTTGTCGGCGGTGATCTACGGCGTGCTGATCCGGCCGTACTGGATTCTGTTTTCGCTGTCATGGGTCGGCGTCTGCGTGATGAAGAAGTACGTGTCGCGCTTCACCTTTTTCCTGATGCTGTTTCTGTTTTATCTGGCCGTGGCCATGGCCATTCAGGTTGCGCTGGGCTTTCCGGTGTCGTCGATTCGCGCCAGCAACAACGAACTGCGCACGGCAGGGGAGGAGGGCTCGAAGTCGTTGATCGTGTCGTGGCTCAGCGGCAGCGACTTCGTCTCGCAGGCGCTGGACTCGATGATCATTTTCTTCCGGCTGTCGTTCCCGGTGGAGCTGATTCTGCTGTCCGGGCCGGGTCAGGTGATCTTTGTTGCGCTGATGATCATGACCGCGCTGCTGCTGTTCAAAGTCATCACCTCGACCGATTACAAGGGCGCGCCGATCCAGACCAAACCCAAGGAACTGATCGCGATTCCGTTGGCCTTCCTGCTGGTGCAAGGCCTGTTCGAGCCGGACTTCGGTTCCTTTGCCCGGCATTTTTCGATGGTGGTGCCGGTGTTGTTCGTTGGCCTCGGCTTGATGCTGCGGGCGAACAAGCCGGTGCAGGTTGAATCCAGAATTCTGAATTGAGGCAGGTGCTTTATGTCGAGCAAGAAAAAGTCCCTGGAGATCGAAACCCTGCGTGGCCTGGCGTGCCTGCTGCTGGTGCTGTACCACGTCATCGGGCCGCTGGGCGGCGGGTTGAAGATCGATATCGGCTCGCCGTTCCGGGTCATCGCCGACTCGATGGTGTACGTGCGCATGCCGCTGTTCACCTTCATCTCGGGCTACATCTATTCGATCTACAAAATCCGTGGCAATGACTTCGGTGCGTTCGTCAGCGGCAAGGTGCGCCGTTTGATCGTGCCGCTGTTTTGCGTCGGCGTGCCGTTCTCGGTGCTGCAAGCGGTGGGGCCGGGGGTGAACAAGGATGTCGGCGTGATCGACGCGTTGCTGTCGTTCTGGGTGCCGATCAACCACTTCTGGTTTCTCCAGGCGGTGTTCATCATCTTCATCTTCGTCGGCCTGCTGGAGTGGCGCGGTCTGCTGCGTTCGGCGACGCGCCTGTATGGCCTGTTTGCCTTCGCCGCGCTGTTGTTTCTGCTGCCACCGTTGCCGCTCGATGCGTTTGGCATCAACGGCGCGATTTACCTGCTGCCGTTTTTTGTTGCGGGGATGATCGGGCAGGAGAATGTCGATGTTCTCAAGCAGCGCTTCAAGGTGCTCGGGCCGCTGTTGTTTGTGCTGATCTCGCTGACGCTGCTGTACGTCGCGGCGATCGATCGCGAGTTGATCGTCGATCGTCGCAGCCTGATCGGCCTGGCGGTGGGGTGTGTGTCGTGCATCGCATTGTTGTCCAGCGACATGCGCTCGAAAGCGCTGACCTGGCTCGGTGGCTATTCCTATGCGATTTTTCTGTTTCATGTGCTGTTCGCGGCGACGTCACGGTTTGTCCTGGGGCGTCTCGGCGTGAAGGATGAGAGTCTGTTGGTGCTGGGTGGCTTGAGTGTCGGCCTGCTCGGGCCGGTAGTGTTGGCGATGATTTTCAGCCGGTTCAACTTTACTTCGGTGTTGTTCCTTGGTGAGAAGGCGAGCAGGAAGAAACCAGCAGCGGTCATCACCCCCGTGGTGCAAACCCAGAGCAGCTAAAAGCTTCGCGAGCAGGCTCGCTCCCACAATGGATTTGTGCACGACACAGAGCCAGCTCCCACAGGGTTCATGAAATGAACACATTTTGTGGATGACTCAGAACCCCCTGTGGGAGCGAGCCTGCTCGCGAAGGGGCCATTCCAGACTGGAGGAAATTTTTGCATGGTGGCAGTTGATAATGCCCAACCCGTTTCTGCATCGGTGATTCAGGTGGGCGACGCTCGCGAGCGCTTCGCGCAATGGCGCGAGGGCAAGGCCGGCAAGGTGTTGTCGGTCTCGGTGATCGGTGACAGCTACACCGCCGGACAGGATTTCTACCTGAACAAACTGGTGCAACGGGTGGCCGGTGAAACCGGTTTTGCCGGGCCGGGTTATGTCGGTTTCAACCACGGCGCGGCACTCGGCGGCACGCATTTCAAATACACCCGCAGCAGCGATCAATACTTTGGCGGCGGCTGGAAAGTCTCCGAGCTGGGCCAGGCCAGCCCCGACAGCCGCACCGTCACCGGCCGCGCCGGGGCCTGGCTGCAGGTGGATGCCAACCCTACGCCGCGCATCGATACGGCAGTAACTCAGGCGAAGCTGTTGTATCTGGGCAACGGCGAAACCAGTGAGCTGCGTTATCGCTGGTCGCCGGCGCAAGACTGGCAACCGTTGAAACTTGTCGGTTCGGGCGTGCAGGAAGTGCCGCTTGCCGGCCTGTCCACCGCGAAAGACTGGTCGTTCAGGCTCGAAGTGCGCAAAGGCGCGCCGACCTTGTTCGGGCTGTGGATGCGCAACGATCAGCCCGGCATTCGCGTGTCGAAACTGGCGGCGTCGGGTGCGGCTTCGGCGGATTTTTATCACGCCGACCGACAATGGCAGGCGCAGTGGAAAGCAGCGGTAGCGAAGATTCCCGCCGACGTTTATCTGATCATGCTGGGCGGCAACGACCAGGGTTTCGGCGTGAAGCCCGAGCAGTATCTGCACAACGTGCAAGGTCTGGTCGGCATGCTGCGCGAGATTCAACCGGCCGCTAGCATCAACCTGATCATGCGCCAGGACACCACGCGTTCCAGCGCTTACCCGATGGCGGCGTATGCGCAGGTGCTCGAGCCTTGGGCGCGTGAGCAGCACCTGGGGTTCGCCAACCTGCAATGCGCATTCGGCCCCGACGTCAAACGCTACGCCGCGGCGATGATCGGTCCGGACAAGATTCATCCGCTGCCGGCCACGGGCGGCAAGGTGATTGCCGATTATTTCTACGGCTGGATCATGGGGGGCAAGACTGATTGCAACGCTGCCTCACGATGATCGTTCCCACGCTCTGCGTGGGAATGCATCCTGTGACGCTCTGCGTCACCCGGCGAAGGGACGCGGAGCGTCCCAGGCGGCATTCCCACGCAGAGCGTGGGAACGATCAGTTCTGTGTGTAGGCGTCGACCTGATCGAGCAATTCGGTGAGCTTCTGCGGCATCAACCGCGCATCACAACGGGTTTCGACGTTGATGATGATCGCCGGGTCGTTGCAGCAGATCCGCACCCGGAAGCGCCAGTCGCTGAAGATCACTTTCAGGCCGTCGCGGTCATCCATTTCCAGCGCCTGTTCGCCATACAGCGTTTTCAAATGCGCGAGCAGGGGATACGGATCACGCATTGGCCGGCGAATATCACCGGACGCCGGAAACACGCCGATCCGCTCCACCAGCAAAATCGTGCCCAGCCAGGTTTCGTTGGCGCTGGGCAACGGCTGATGGCGCGACAGCCAGCTCATCATTCCAAGGTTGTCCACCTCACGTTCAATCTCTGCTGAATAGTGTGCAATGTTCATGGTTGCCTGCCTGAAATAATGAGTGAATCCGCAATGCTGGAGCCGTCTTAGCGGCCCTTGAGGTAAACGTTTTCGTAGCAGAAGTTGGTCGCCTGCAAGTAACCCTCGGCATCACCACAGTCGAAGCGCAGGCCTTTGAACTTGTAGGCCAGCACGCAACCGTTCTGCGCCTGTTTCATCAGCGCGTCGGTGATCTGGATTTCGCCGCCCTTGCCCGGTTGGGTGTCGGCGATCAGGTCGAAAATGTCCGGCGTGAGGATGTAGCGACCGATGATCGCAAGGTTCGACGGCGCGTCTTGCGGTGCCGGTTTTTCCACCATGTTATTCACCCGGTAGATACCCTCGGAAATCAGCTCGCCGGCAATCACCCCGTACTTGTGAGTCTGGTCAGCCGGGACTTCCTGGATGGCGACAATCGAGCAACGGAATTTCTTGTACAGCTGGATCATCTGCGACAGCACGCCGTCGCCTTCCAGGTTCAGGCACAAGTCATCGGCCAGCACCACGGCAAACGGTTCGTCACCAATCAACGGGCGGCCGCTGAGAATTGCGTGGCCGAGGCCTTTCATTTCTACCTGACGGGTGTAGGAGAAGGTGCAGGTGTCGATCAGTTCGCGGGTGCCGGCGAGGAATTTCTCTTTTTCGGTACCGCGAATCTGGTGCTCGAGTTCGTAGCTGATATCGAAATGGTCTTCCAGCGCACGCTTGCCGCGGCCGGTAACGATGGCCATGTGTTGCAGCCCGGCGTCCCGCGCTTCCTCGACGGCGTATTCGATCAACGGCTTGTTGACGATCGGCAGCATTTCTTTCGGCATGGCTTTGGTGGCCGGCAGAAAACGCGTGCCATAACCGGCAGCGGGGAACAAACATTTACGAATCATAAAAGTATCCTGGACAGTCATGGAACACAGGCGACGGTTGCGCACCTGAGCAGGCGGCAAGTTTCAATAAGGATTGAAGGCTTACTTTAATACCCGAGTCAGGTTATTCATTGCAATTGATCAGGCAGCTAAAAGCCGACAATGTTAGAGGATGTCGGTAAGTGCCTTGTTAGTTATTTTTAGTCGGTATCTGTTGATAGTGATGAGTGCGCCGGGAGTGCTAATAAGTAACGGCAATACAGTGTGACCTGCAAAAATATTTATTGCCAGTCATTGAACTGAATTTGTTTTCGGTTGTTGTCGCCTTGTTTGTGTCGACTGTGACACAGGTTCGATACACAAGGCTTGACACGTTACTTGTCACTTATCCAAAAGACGGACCGCGCTATGAAGATTCTGGTAACGGGTGGCGCCGGCTATATCGGCTCGCATACCACACTTGCATTGCTTGAAGCAGGTTATGAAGTTGTGGTTCTGGATAATCTTTGCAACAGCAGCGACGCGGCACTTCACGCCGTCGAAGCGATTTGCGGCAAGAGTGCCTGGATGATTCGCGGCGATGTCTGCGACCGCGCGTTGCTCGACCGGATCTTCCGTGAGCATCAGATCGAAGCGGTGCTGCATTTCGCCGGGCTCAAAGCGGTGGGCGAAAGCGTGCGCAAGCCGCTCGAATACTACGAAACCAACGTCGGCGGCAGCGTCACGCTGTGTCAGGCGATGGCGGCGGCGGGGGTGTTCCGCCTGGTGTTCAGCTCCTCGGCCACGGTATATGGCGAGCCTGAGCAGATGCCGATCAGCGAAGATTTCCCGACCGGCACGCCGACCAATCCCTACGGCCAGTCGAAGCTGATCGTGGAAAACGTGTTGCGCGATCTGAGCCGTGCCGAGCCGCGCTGGAGCATCGCCTTGCTGCGCTACTTCAACCCGATCGGCGCGCACCAGAGCGGCCACATGGGCGAAGACCCCAACGGCATTCCCAACAATCTGGTGCCGTACATCAGCCAGGTGGCGGTCGGCAGCCTGCAAGAGTTGTCGATCTTCGGCAACGACTACCCCACGGTCGACGGCACCGGGGTGCGCGATTACATCCACGTGGTTGATCTGGCGGACGGGCATTTGAAGGCGTTGCAGTCGATCAGCGAGCGCACTGGCATCCACACCTGGAACCTCGGCACCGGCGATGGCTACAGCGTGCTGCAAGTGTTGCAGGCATTCGAACAAGCCTGTGGACGGCCGGTGCCGTACCGGATGATGCCGCGTCGCGCTGGTGATATTGCCGAGAGTTTTGCCGACGCTTCGAAAGCAGCGAAAGAACTTGGCTGGAAGGCCACACGCAACTTGCAGGACATGGTCGCCGACACCTGGCGCTGGCAATCCAATCATCCCAATGGCTACTCGGGATGATGGCCAATTAGTCCAATGTTATTTTCAGTCAGGTTGTTAGATAACGTCGGGAAATTACACTGGCAATGCCTTTTGCAAGTCCGTAGATATAAGCCTGCCGTTCGACTTTTATCAGTTGCGTTTGACTGTGAAAGAACAACGGATCTTGTTCGCGCTTTTTGCGGACTTGAACTCTACCACCGCTAACACAGGCCGGTTTTTTAACAGGCCGAATGTTAGAAAGGAGTTGATATGAAAAAAGTGATGGCAGTTGCCCTGTTGACGATGTTGAGCAACTGGGCTGCCGCCGCTGAAGCGCCGTTGACAGCGGTAACCAATGTAGGTGGCAGTGTGGCGGCTTCTCAAGCGCCCGCAGCCAGTACTGCAATGGTTGCCAGTGCTGTAGCGGCGTCCAACAGCGGTGGCAGTGCCAACGGCGGTACCACCGGTACGACGGGTACCACCGGTACAACCGGCACGCATAACTAACAGGAAGTTCTGTTAGTGCAGTACAGGGTCGCCCGACGCAAGTCGGGTGACTTTGTTTTTGGATTCGCCCTTGAATAGCGTAGTGCCATTATGACTCGTAGTGTTTATCTTTTAATGTTGGCAAGTCTCGCTCTGCAAGGTTGCATGTTTTCCCCCGGTCAATACCTCAGCACCAGCGACATCACCCGCCAGGGCGCGAGTGAAAGCAGCCGGGTCGAGCTGATTCCGATCACGCCGAAGCTGATCGCCATGAACCGCGCGACGCAAAAGCACGAGTCGCTGCCAGCGGAGCTGTTGGCGACCCCCGCCGAGTACCGCATCGGCAACAACGACGTGCTGTACATCACCGTGTGGGATCACCCGGAGCTGACGGCCCCGTCCGGCGCGCAGCAACAGATTGATGCCAACGGCCGTCTGGTGCGCTCCGATGGCACGCTGTATTACCCGTTCATCAAGGAAGTGCAGGCCGCCGGCCGCACCATCCAGCAACTGCGCGCGGACATCGAGCAGCGCTTGTCGGCGTTCATTGCCGAGCCGCAGGTTGACGTCGCGGTACTGCGTTTTGCCAGCCAGAAAGTCGTGGTCACCGGTGCGGTCACCAAGGCCGGCCCGCAAGCGATTTCCACCAACCCGTTGAGCGTGGTCGAAGCGCTCGGCTCGGCCGGTATCGACACCAACAACGCCGATCTGTCCGGGCTCTTGCTGACGCGCAACGGGCGCACGTATCCGCTCAATCTCGACGCGCTCAATCAGCAGGATTCGGAGTTGCAGAACGTCTTTCTCAAGGGCGGCGACCAGTTGTATCTGCCGTACAACGACAACAAGCGCATCTACGTGATGGGCGAGGTCAACCAGCCGCGCGCGTTGAGCTTCAAGACGGCGACGATGAACCTCTCTGACGTGCTCGGTTCGGTCGGTGGCCTCAGCCAGACCAGTTCCAACGGCAACGCGGTGTACGTCATTCGTGGCGTGGAAAACCTCGATGTCGAGCCGGCGAAGATCTATCAGCTGGAAGCCGAATCACCGACCGCCATGGCGCTGGCCTCGCACTTTCAGGTGCGCCCGCAGGATGTGGTCTACGTCGGTCCGGCAAACGTCACGCGCTGGAACCGCTTCATCAGCCAGTTGGTGCCGTCGGCATCGATTGTCGGCACCGGGGCTTCCGCGGCGAAGAACTGGAGCGAATACAGTAACAACAGCAAATAAGGTCGCCGACTGTGAATACGTTGAAAGTTGGCGTCTGCCTGTGTGCGGCGGTGTTGCTCAGTGGTTGTAATCCGCTGATGAGCGCGTCGCTGAACAACCTCAAAGCCGCAGTGGTCGGCCCGGACGAAGTGGACGTGACGGCCGCTGAAGTGGCCGCGGTCAATTACCCGCAACTGAAGCTGACCACGCCGTCCGGCTCCGGCGTGCTGGCGCTGATGCGCGAGCGTGAGGACCTGCAGTTCTGGGTCGCCTCCGGCAAGCAAGTCCTGCTGCTGCGCGATGGCCTCGCCGTGCGCAGCATCGGCCTGGGCCTGGAAGGGGACTTGGACGGCACACGCCTGGCCGATGACTCGCCGTTCAAGCGAGGCCTGCATCACGTCGCCGATGGTTTCATCACGCGCCGCTGGATCGACCTGTACAAGGGCCAGGAAGTCGGGGTGATCGTCAACAGCCGCTTCAGCCGTCGCGCGGACACCACCCTGAATATTCTCGACAAGGAATACGCCGTGCTGCGGGTCGATGAGCAGATTGACGCGCCAGCCATCGGCTTGCACGCGACCAATCATTACTGGGTCGACCCGCGCGACGGGTTCATTCTGCAGAGCGAGCAGCAACTGACGACGCAGTTGCGCGTCAAGGTCGTGCAACTGACGCCTGCTCGCAGGCACCTGCCGTGAAGCGCCTGAGATTGTGGTCCGCGGGCCTGATCCTGATGACCGGCGCCAGCCAGGCTGCCGTCACCGTTTCAGGCGATGTCGCCAATCCGGGGCCGATTCCGTTGCCGCCCGGCGGGCGCTTGCTCGATGTCATCGGTGAAGCGGTGCCGAACGCCGAAGGTTACTGGCTCGCCGGCGGCTTGCTGCGTCAGTCGCTGATCGAACAGCAAACGCGGCTCAAGGTCGGTGTGCTGTTCGATCTCGAGGTGCTGCAGCGCATGGCCGTGCTGTTCGACAAACCGAGCCGTGTGGCACTCGCGCAGCGTGTTGCTGAAGACGTGCGGCAGATGCCGGTGACCGGTCGGCAGATCGCCGATCTCGACCCGGTGGCAGTGGAAACCGGATTCGCGCGCAACATTCGTCTCGAGGATGGCGATCGTCTGGTCTATCCGAAAAGGGTCGATGAAGTGCAAGTGCTGGGCGCCGTCGCCGCGCCATGCTACTTGCCGTATCAGCCGTTGCAGGAGGCGCGTGAGTATTTGCAAGGCTGTTCGATTCTCGACGATGCCGAAGCCGATTATCTGTGGCTGATCCAGCCCAACGGCGTGTCACGGCGCGTGGGCATTGCTCACTGGAATCGCGAGTCCGGGCAATTCCCGGTAGCCGGCAGCAAAATTCTGGTGCCGCTGAAAAATGATGATCTTGATCCGCCTCTTCCTGAACTGAATCAGCAGTTGGCCGAATTCATTGCCACGCAGCTGGCCGAGGTGGTTCGTTGAAGTTACGTTTTGCAGCTGTGTTGTTATTGCCCTGCGGTCTGGCTCACGCCGAGCCGCGCATCACTCAGAATGACTTCGGTGGCACCGGCCTGTGGCAGACGCCGACCGCGCGCATGGCCCCGGCGGGGGAATTGAGCGTCAACGCCAACCGCACCGATCCGTACAGCCGCTACAGCGTGTCGTTGCAACCGCTGGACTGGCTCGAGGGCTCGTTTCGCTACACCGCGATCACTAACCGGCCGTACGGCTCGGAGGCCCTGAGCGGCAGCCAAAGCTATAAGGACAAGGCGGTCGACGCTAAAGTCCGGCTCTGGCAGGAAAGCCACTGGGCGCCGGAAGTGGCGTTGGGCTTCCGAGATATCGGTGGTACCGGTTTGTTCTCCAGTGAATATTTTGTCGCCAACAAACGCTACGACAATTTCGATTTCAGCGCCGGCATCGCCTGGGGCTACATCGGCAATCGCGGCGACTTCGATAACCCGCTGGGCTATGCCAGCAGTCGCTTTGATACCCGGCCGGCGCTCGAGGGCACCGGTGACGTCAACTCGGGTTCGTATTTCCGTGGCCGGCCTTCGTTGTTCGGTGGCGTGAGCTACCAGACGCCGTGGGATCGTCTCAGTCTGAAACTAGAGTTCGAAGGCAACGATTACAAAAACGAACCGAAGGACAACGAGATCAAGCAGGACTCGCCGATCAACCTCGGCGCGGTGTTCAAGGTCACCGATTCGATCGA
The DNA here is from genome assembly GCF_043496865.1 of Pseudomonas retamae. Taxonomy (NCBI): domain Bacteria; kingdom Pseudomonadati; phylum Pseudomonadota; class Gammaproteobacteria; order Pseudomonadales; family Pseudomonadaceae; genus Pseudomonas; species Pseudomonas retamae. The sequence continues at coordinate 131,371 of NZ_JBIEIL010000013.1, read as the reverse complement.
CGTCAGCGCCGCGTGGGAGCGCGGCAACACGGCGATGTTCGGGGTGACCTTTCACACCAATTTCGTCAGCCGCAAGGCCCCGGCGAAAACCTACGACCCGACCCCGGAACCGCTACCGGCGAAAGCCCCGACCGCGACGATGGAGCAGGTCAACTGGGCCGACGTATCGAGGCGCTTGCAGCAGAACGCCGGCTACAAGGTCGAGCGCATCGCCCAGCGTGATTCCGAGCTGATCGTCTACGGCGAGCAGCAGCGCTATTTCCATTCGTCCAAAGCCGTAGGGCGGGCGAGCCGGATTCTCGATAACAGCGTCAACGACGACATCGACTGGTTCACCGTGGTCAACAAGCGCTACGACTTGCCGCTGGAAGAAACCAGCCTGCCGCGCCAGACCTTCCGCGAAGTGATCAACAACGAGGAGCCGCTGGAATCGCTGCACCGCACCACCGAAATCAACCCGGCCATGCCGCACAACGAGACGACCCTCTACACCGAGGCGCCGCAGCATTTCAGCTATGGCGTGGGCCTGGGCTTCAAGCAGAACGTCGGCGGCCCGGATGGCTTGCTCTATCAATTCAGCGCCGATGCCGACGCCGAATATCGTTTCAACCGCAACACCTGGTGGAGCGGCTTGCTCAGCGCCAACCTGGCGAACAACTTCGACAAATTCAGCTACGACGCGCCCAGCGGATTACCGCGTGTGCGAACCGATCTGCGGCAGTACCTGACCACCTCCAATACGACCATGCCGCTGTTCCAGGTCAGCCATGCCGAGCAACTCGACAAAGACCTGTATGGCATGGTCTATGGCGGTTATCTGGAATCGATGTTTGCCGGTGTCGGCGCCGAGGTGCTGTTCCGCCCGACCGGCGAGCGCTGGTCGCTGGGGGCGGACCTGAACTGGGTGCGTCAGCGCGATTTCGATCAGGGTTTTGCCTTGCGCGATTACTCGGTGGTGACCGGGCACATCACCGGCTACACCGACCTGCCGTTCGACACGCTGGCGGCGGTCAGTGTCGGTCGCTATCTGGCCGGCGACTGGGGCACGACGGTGGATATCTCCCGGGAGTTTTTCAACGGCGTACGCGTCGGCGCCTGGGCAACGATCACCACCGCCAGCAGCGCCGAATATGGCGAAGGTAGCTTCGACAAAGGCCTGTATCTGTCGATCCCGTTCGATGAAATGATGAGCATGTCGACCATGCGCCGCGCCAACCTGGTCTGGGCCCCGCTGACCCGAGACGGCGGCGCGCGACTCAATCGCAGCTATCAATTGCATTCGATGACCGATAGCCGGGAAGGGGACATGTTCTATCGTAATTTCGAGAAGATAACCGAGTAGACGCTGATCCCCGCTACAACAAAGATTCCCTGTAGGAGTGAGCCTGCTCGCGATGGCGTCGTATCAGGCAACATCTCCGTTGCCTGACACACCGCTTTCGCGAGCAGGCTCGCTCCCACACTGGTTATTTGCCAGACCAAAAATCCCGACTCACCCGCCGAATCCCTGTGGGAGCGAGCCTGCTCGCGAAGGCGTCAGACCAGTCAATATTCATGTTGCTTGACACACCGCCATCGCGAGCAGGCTCGCTCCCACACGGGTTATGTGCCAGAACACAAATCCCAACTCATCCGCCGAACCCCTGTGGGAGCGAGCCCGCTCGCGATGGCGTAAGCCCAGTCAATATTTATGTTGCCTGACACGCCGCCATCGCGCGCAGGCTCACTCCTACATGGGTTATTCGTCAGGCCACAAATCCCGACCCACCCCCAAATCCCGCCCACAAAAAAGGGGACTTTCGTCCCCTTGCATGTGCAACCCTGAACCTCAGTAAATATCCTTCGACAGCAACGTAAACGGTGTCTTCACCAGAATCTTCAGATCCAGCCACAACGACCAACTGTTGATGTACTGCAGGTCGATCTCCACACGCTTCTGCATCTTGTCGATGGTATCGGTCTCTCCACGGCAACCGCTGATCTGGGCGAGGCCGGTGATGCCCGGTTTAATCCGGTGGCGCGCCATGTACGCAAGGATTTTCCCCGAGTAGTAGTTGTTGTGCGCGACCGCATGTGGACGTGGGCCAACCAGGGCCATGTGCCCTTGCAGGACGTTGAACAGTTGCGGCAACTCATCCAGCGAGGTGCGACGAATAAAGCGGCCGACGGCGGTAATGCGCGAGTCATTGCGGCTGGCCTGCTTCACATCACGGTCATCGTGAACACGCATCGAGCGGAATTTCCAGACCTTGATCACCTTGCCGTTCCAGCCATGGCGATCCTGCTTGAAAAACACCGGGCCCGGGGAGTTGAGCTTCACCGCCAGAGCAATGATCAGCAGGATCGGGCTCAGCGCGATGATCGCCAGAAACGCCACTGCCTTCTCCACCAGGCTCTTGCTCAGTGCGGCGGTCGGGCGGCTGGTCAGCGGGCTTTCGTTCAGGTAGATCGCCGGCAGACCGTCCACGACTTTCACCGAGTGGTTGAGCAGCGTCAGGCTGTTCAGATCCGGCACCCACACCACATCGACGTTGGCGCCCAGCAGATCGACGTACATCGCCTCGATCTTCGCTGCTTCGCACAGCGGCAGGGTGATGTACAGACGGCGAATGTCATGGGCGGCGATCAGGTCCAGCAGCTGTTCCTGTGCGCCGACGACGCGCGGCGCATCGGAACCCAGCGTGGTCACGTCGCCGTTGCTGACCAGCCCCACCAGCGGCAGGTTTTCCAGCTGGCTGAGCTTCTTCGCCAGCCCCAGCGCCAGTTCACCGGTACCAACGATCAGCGTCTTGTGTTCACTCTTGCGCGAACGCTGGTAGTACTTGGAAAACGCGTGCAGCGGTGCGTAGAGAAAAGCCTGACCGAGGAAGCCATACACCGCCCAGCTCAGAATCACCTGACGCGAAAACAGCTCATCGGCCTGGCAGACGAACGCAATGCACGCCAGCGCCGCCATGGTCATCGACCAACCCATGAACAGCCGGCCCAGGCCGGTCAGGTAGTTGTCGCGTTTGCGATAGACACCGGTGAACGTGTAGGCCGGAACCGAGGCCAGTACCGCCAGCGTTGCGCACATTCGGTAATAGAACGCGACCGTACCGGTGTGTTGCTCGGCCAGGATAAACAGCAGCGTGACCACGAACGCCTGAGCGAGTGCCCATTGGCCCCAAAAGGTCAGTCCCTTGAGGCCCGTGTTTCGATTGATACTGAGAGAAAGATCCATACGAATATCCCCAAAAGACGTCCATTCAGGTTTCAACAGTTGAAATCCGAGTTGTTATGCAGACTTATTGTTTTTGTTGTAGCGAGTGTCCTGAGGTAACAACATCGATATGCCGAACTGTCGTCAGTCAATAGACTAAGTTATTGCCGGGAATGGTGTCTGACGAGTTCTAACAAGATGGCACAGTGCCAACTGTTTTAATAATTAAATAGCAGGCTGTTAGAAAAGGTCGCAGAGCAGGGGGTGATTATGCGGTGTGGGTTTTGTTACTGTTGGAGGCAGGAAAGTACAACTCAAGGAGGGATAAAGCCAAACAGAGTGCTCTTGTTGTTTTTGTAATCGCACTTGTTCTGTTTGTTTTATTGGCGGAGGTTCGCGTTATTTACGCGACGATGTCCTGGATAAGGCAATAACCGCGATTTCTTACCGCGCGAAACAGACGCTCACCGTTGCTGGCGCTTTTGAATTTGTCTTGCAGACGACTCAGGCACATTTCCAGGCCACGGTATTGTTCCGGTTCGCGACCGATGCTGATGATCAAGTCGTCACGACTGACAACACGCTCTTCATGGCTGAGCATTTTGCGCACCAGTGCTGTTTCCAGCCCGGTCAGACTGATCTCTATGTCTTCTTTGATCAGCGCGCCTTGCTCCGGGTCAAGATGCCAGGTTGCGCTATCCGGCATATCATTTTGAACGGCAGGGGGCATGTTGCTGATATCGCCGGTAATGACAGAGTTGTGCTGGAACGTATTTGCCGATTGCGCGGCCAGCCATTCCGATTCAAGTGTGGCCAGAATTCGCTGAGTATCGTGCTCGATACTGCGCGCGACATTTTTTCGACTGATGTGCGGATATGTGAACTCCATCACCATTGGCGCGGAGGAGGGCGAAGCAACACCTTCAACAAACATTTGTGCCTGCGACGTGCCAAACGAGTTGAAACGTTCGCTGGACAGGATGCTCTCCAGTTCACGTTGCGACGTTGTACTGTGAGTCACGACAACAAAATATTTCCTTGGGAGGGTTGTACTGGTTTCCATGTCTCTCTCCTGAATACATACCAAAATTGGCTAAAAGAAAATCGGCAGGCGAGCAATAGCTTCCTCGGAAGTAATCGATAGGCAGGGTCTGGGCCCAATATTGGCCCTCGATAAATTCCACTCGAACTGCTGCTATGTTATGGAGTTTTATTGTTATGGGTCGTGTTGACGCGCTCATTCAATTGCTTGATTTCAAACAGAAGCGGAGCAGAAAAGGAGCTGTATGGCTGCATTGGACGATCCTTCGTACGTTGCAAAAGGGATTGGCTGCCCGAGACTCAGGCAGTCGATATCAGACCCCGCAGCAGGCGATAGCCATAACCGCGAATGCTCTGAATCGCGTTTGTACCATACATGTCCTTGATTTTTCCACGCAAGCGACTGATTGATTTTTCCAGCGCTCGAGGGTCGTAGAAATTGGTATTGAGGCCCATGATGCCGGCGATTTCATCATGGCTCAGGATGTGATTGCCGGTTTGCGCAAAGGCTTCGAGAATCTTCATCTCGGCAAACGAGATGTCGAGTTTCTTGCTCTTGTCCATCAGGCAAATGCGCGTCGGGTCAAGCGTCAGATTGATATCCCGCTGCCATTCCTCACTGGTGAAGAACTCGCCCAGCAACTCTGCGCCGTCGTCGGAAAGCGTGTTGAGTTTGATACAAATATCAGCACCCGCCAGATAGTACTTGATCTTGTTGAAGGCGCCGCGGCCGGTGATAACCGCGCAAATAATCGGCTTCAAGTTATCGTTGCGCAGATTCTCCACTAGCGCGAGATTGTCCTCGAGCGCTTGTGGGCTATCGATAACCAGGAAGATTGCCCGGTAAGATCCCACGTGTTCATTAAAGTTATATGAACTAGCGTAGGCACTGGCTTCAAGCGCCATGTCGCTGCGGACATGCTGGGCGATCAGCGTTCTAAAATGTTCGGCCACGCCACGGGTACGACCCAGAGTAAGAACACCGGGTTCGTCATTTGTCGGGCGCGGGCTTCTAGTCGCCAAGTTCGCTGAGAGCATCGTGCATTGACTCGAATTAGGTGCTGACATCGGGATGTTAAAGCACCGGTTCTCATCTGTGACTGACAATTGGTAACATTTGCGCGGATTTTAGACGTGCCTCGCGAGATTTCTAACAATAAGTAAGCTTTTCAGGCTTTTAGTTGATTTTCTCGAGAGAGTGAACTACGGCTTAGATGATGGCGATATGCGATGGTGCCACTATTTTGAGTCTATTGCGACAGCTTTTAATATGTCGATATGCCACTGTATCGCCATCTGTTCATATTGTGCACTGGATCACACTTTATTGCGCGCGTTAACTTTTTTCCACTCCTGCACTAAATATTTGTCGATTAGTTCGTCGGCCGACGATTACTAACATGACTTGAGTGTAGCTTTTGATAAGACATATTCTGCCGGCGCCGCGTCAGCTCATGGGAATGGCGTGCCGATTGTTTTATTTCCGATACTCAATTCCTGAGTGCAGTTGACCGGTCGCTCTCAAAGAGCGCTCTGATGGAGGATTAATGGATTTCTGGACCTTTTTCCAGGTGTTGATATTAGGTGCGGTAGAAGGTCTGACCGAGTTTCTGCCCATCTCGAGTACCGGCCACCAGATCATCGTCGCCGACTTGCTGGAGTTCGGCGGTGAGCGCGCAATGGCGTTCAACATCATTATTCAACTGGGCGCCATCCTCGCCGTGGTCTGGGAGTTTCGACCGAAGATTTTCGACATCGTTAAAGGCCTCCCCACCGAACGCAATGCACAACGCTTCACCCTCAACTTGTTGATCGCGTTTTTGCCGGCCGTTGTCCTGGGCGTGCTGTTCGCCGACGCCATCCATGAATACCTGTTCAACCCGGTCACCGTCGCCGTGGCACTGGTCGTCGGCGGCATCGTGATGCTGTGGGCCGAACAACGCAGCCATGTGATCAGCGTCGAACACGTCGACGACATGCGCTGGTCCGACGCGCTGAAGATAGGTTTCGTACAATGCCTGGCGATGATTCCCGGCACCTCACGCTCCGGCTCAACAATCATCGGCGGCCTGCTGTTCGGCCTGTCGCGCAAAGCCGCCACCGAATTCTCGTTCTTCCTCGCCATGCCCACCATGGTCGGCGCCGCCGTGTACTCCGGCTACAAATACCGCGACCTGTTCCAGCCCAACGACCTGCCAGTCTTCGCCCTCGGCTTCGTCACCGCATTCATCTTCGCGATGATCGCCGTGCGCGGTTTGCTGAAGTTTATTGCCAATCACAGCTATGCCGCGTTCGCTTGGTACCGGATTGGTTTTGGTTTGTTGATTCTGGCGACGTGGGGGTTTGGGTGGGTGAACTGGACCGCTGCTGCGGCGGCATGAAGGACAAGCCAGGCGGATCTACCGCCTGGCTAAAGTGATGGGAAGGGCATCAACGCCCTTCAAGCAACTCAGCCGCCTGATCCAGCAACGCCAGCGGATCCTTGGCCTTGTGAATATCCACCGACAACAACTGACGAAACTTGCGCGCCCCCGGGAACCCCGTGCCCAGGCCCAGCACATGCCGCGTGATGTGATGCATCGAACCACCGGCCAGCAAATGCTCAGCTATATAAGGACGCAACTGCGCCAACGCCTCGGCCCGACTGATCACCGGTGCCGCACTGCCAAACAACTGCTGATCCACCTCCGCCAACAAATACGGATTGTGATACGCCTCACGCCCTAGCATCACCCCGTCGAACGTCTGCAAATGCTCATGGCAGGACTCCAGCGTCTTGATCCCGCCATTCAGCACAATCTCAAGTTCCGGAAAGTCCGCCTTCAGCTGCGCCGCCACGTCATAGCGCAACGGCGGAATGTCGCGATTCTCCTTCGGCGACAACCCCTCGAGAATCGCAATCCGCGCATGCACGGTAAAACTGGTGCATCCGGCATCGCGCACCGTGCCGACGAAATCACACAGCTCCGCATAACTGTCCCGACCGTTGATGCCGATGCGATGCTTCACCGTCACCGGAATCGACACCGCATCACGCATCGCCTTCACACAATCCGCCACCAGTTGCGGATGACCCATCAGGCAGGCGCCAATCATGTTGTTCTGCACCCGATCGCTTGGGCAGCCAACGTTCAAGTTCACTTCGTCGTAGCCATGCTCCTGGGCCATGCGTGCGCAGGCGGCCAGATCCAACGGAACGCTACCGCCTAATTGCAACGCGAGAGGGTGCTCGGCTTCGTTGTGACGCAGGAAACGTTCGTGATCGCCGTTGAGGAGAGCGCCGGTGGTGACCATTTCGGTGTAGAGCAGGGCGTTCTTCGACAGGAGGCGCAGGAAGAAACGGCAATGGCGGTCCGTCCAATCCATCATGGGCGCGACGGAAAAACGGCGGGAGAGTGGGGCGGGTTGTAAAGGCATTGGGGAATCTGGATCAGAGGGGCGAAGGTGAGGGAGTTTATCAGGAATAGCGTGGGGCAGAGTCCCAAGCGTCGTGACCACGTGTTCCCGTTCGCTATGAATCTGGAGCAGATCCTCTGAGTATCATGGTCTGGCTCCTAATTCCATTTGGCCCCTAATTCCATTCGCGAAGCTGCGAGCTGTTCCGAGAATACTCGAATTGCGCCAAGCTTGATCGCGCACTGAAAAAAAATGCGACGTTGGGAATGGTTGGCACGTAGCCCCAAGATTCCAGTCGAAAAAAAACCGCCTTTGCTGGGCGGTTTTTTCAAGTCTCGAGTTGCGACCGAGACTGGTGCATCACTGGCTACATTGACGTGCGGTCATGGTATGAATCTTTGCGCGCACATGCAACGTCATTTTTGCCTGCGGTTAGCCGTTTGGAGCATTGTTGTTTTTTTGGCGATACTGGCAGAAATAACGGTTTACAAATATGACCGATCAGCGTCTATGACAAATCAAATGAGTGGTCTTCGGGCTGCAATTTCTAAGTTAACATGCCGGGGCTCACATGTTAGTGCCGCGGTGAGGTTTGGCTGGTGACTTAACAGTTTCACGCCCCCTGACACGGTTTTGCACCCGTGCCGGATTGATTTCTCGGAGGGACTTCAACCGGCCGCCTCACTGGCTACATTGACGTGTAAGCCGAAGGAGCGCGTGATCCGGTAAGCGTTCTCGAGGTTTGGCCCCCAAACTGGAGGCCAAAAGTATGAAGCTTTTGCTGCGTACGCTGAGCCTCGTATGGAGATTGCTAAAAGCGTTTCGCTTTTACGAGTTCCTGCGAGACCACTTTGACGACCTGAAGTAACGGTCGATCTTTGAGGGGAGGAACCCGCTTCAGCTTCGGCTGCAGCGGGTTTTTTTTGATGCTTAAACTGTCAAAAATGATTTACTGAGCTCAGTCATTTCATCTGGTCGCGTAGGGGATTTCGTCGGCGACTGTAGGTTTCGCGCTAAGACTCATGATGTGCTGCTTATGCATCGCCAGCGAACTGCTCACCAATTTCGCTCTGCTCAAAAACGCTGATCTGGTTACGTATCGCCCGCGATCGATGCTGAACACGCGCTGTCCATCAGCACAGTTTCATCTTGCCGCGTTCAGCGCAGGCTTAGGATGTTGCACAGGTTTTTCACTTTATCCCGATGGGAGTCGTGCCATGCGCCTTATCTTCAATGTGCTGCTTATTGCCGCAGCGGTATCGATGTTGAGTGCCTGTTCGGGAGCGGGCGGCCTGACCACCACCAGTTGTTTCTTCAGCGACTGCCAATCACCGCAGAGCCCTAACGCCAACACCCTGAAGTTCGGCGGCAACAGCATCGGCAGCAGCCTTAACCAATACAGTTCCGGCATGCTGCACGACGACTAAGCCTTATTGCGCATCAGGCACGGCAATCCACTCGCTCAAGGTCTTCTGATACTTGCCAGTGACTTTGCTCAGGTGCAGCCACTGGTCGACATACAGTTTCCAGCTAATGTCATCGCGCGGCAGCAGATAAGCCTTCTCGCCATATTGCATGTACTGATGCGGGTTCACTGCGCACAGTCCCGGTTTTAGTTTCTGCTGATACAGCGCTTCCGAGGCGTCGGTGATCATCACGTCGGCCTTGTTGTCGAGCAGTTGTTGGAAGATCGTCACGTTGTCGTGCAGGGCCAGTTGCGCTTTGGGCAGGAAGGCGTGGACGAAGGCTTCGTTGGTGCCGCCGGCGGGTTCGACCAGGCGCACGTTGGGCTGGTTGATCTGCTCGACGGTCTGGTATTTGCTGACGTCGTCGCAGCGCACCAGCGGGATTTTGCCGTCGGTGTCGAGGGTGTTGCTGAAGTAGGCTTTTTTCTGCCGCTCAAGGGTGACCGAGATGCCGCCCATGCCGATGTCACATTTGCCGGCCTGCATGTCGGGCATCAGGGTTTTCCAGGTGGTTTGCACCCACTGCACTTTGACGCCTAGGCTGTCGGCCAGCGAGCGGGCCATGCTGATGTCGATGCCTTCGAATTCGCCGTCGGCGCGTTTGAAGGTGTAGGGCTTGTAGTCCCCGGTGGTGCAAACACGCAGCTCGCCTTGTTGCTGGATGCTGTCGAGGTGGGTGATCGGGTCGGCTGCCTGAGCGGTGAAGGGCAACGCGAGCAGAGCGCCGAGCAGTATTGTGGTTTTTGTCGTTTGCATCTGTCGGATTTTTCTCTGGATGGGCGGAGAGGACGTGTTCGAAGTTAAACACGTTCTCAGCGTTGATCCAGTCCGATGTTGAACTCGGCGCAAATGACGGAACGCGCTACAGCCCCAACCCTTCCTGCACCACCTGCAACAGATTGTTCTCCGTCAATGCAATCGCATCCAGCTCCTGCCCGGTCTCGACCGACTGCAACCACCAATGACTTTCGTGATGTTCATCAACCGTGCGCAGTAACGAATGATCGCGCCCCGGCACATTGATTTGCACCCGTCCGCAGCCATCCTCGGTAAAACGCGCAATCGGGTCGAACGTCAGGCTGTGGTGATTGGCCTCGATGATCAGTTGGTCGATGGCGTAGTCGTGGGCTTCACCGTCCGGTGAAGTTTCGCAAACATGCGTAGGATTGCGCCGGATCTTCAGTCCGACCTCGGTGACGGGCTGTAACCAGGCTTCGATGCGGTGGTACAAGTCATACACCTGAGCGGGCCAGCAATCGATTTCCAGTTCAGCGCAAGTAATGTCGTCAGCATGGACGTGCTTGAGTTTGGCGGCGAGTTCGTCTGCTTTACTCATGTCGGATCCCTTGGTTGGATGTCTGCCTGTTAATCGTAGACCCTGCGAAGACGTCAGGCTTTGCCTTGCGTCATGCGCTTGCAACACAAGCGTGGCGAAATCAGCGCTGGCCCGGGCGGGTCCGGAGCGAAACCATGGACGCAGGCGTCCCAAGGAGTGGGTAGATGAAAAAGCTGTTTACAATTTTCGCAGTGATTGCGCTGACGGCCGGTAGCATCGGCCTGAGTTCGGCGCGGCAATCGCAATCAAGCAAGGCTCAGACGGAATCGGTGGCGGGGGTGTTCGACTACTACCTGCTGGCGCTGTCGTGGTCGCCAACGTTTTGCCTGACCCATAAAGATGATGTGCAGTGTTCCGGCAAGGGTTACGGCTTCGTGTTGCACGGGCTGTGGCCGCAATATGCCGCGGGTGGCTGGCCGCAATCCTGCCCGCCGCTGACGAAATTGTCGGCGGCGGAAACCAGCAAAGGCCTGACCCTGTTTCCAACGAAAAAACTGCTCGATCACGAATGGTCCAAGCACGGCACCTGCAGCGGCCTCGGCGCGATGGGGTATCTGGATGAAGCGGACAAGGCCGTAGCGGCGGTGAAAATCCCGGACGAGCTGCAGCCGTTCAGCACCTCGTATTACTTCGAGGCGCAGGAGATTGCCCAGTTGTTCCGCAAGGCCAACCCGGGGATTCCGGCCGATGGTGTCGCGGTGATCTGCAGCGGCCCGGAACTGTCCGAAGTACGCGTGTGCATGGGCAAGGATCTACAGTTCGCGGCGTGCGGCAAAGGCGTGAAAACCCAGTGCCGGGCGGGCGATATCCGAGTACCGCCGTCGCGGTGATCCGAGCGGTATCAGCGATCAAGAACAGGCGCCCGGCAAGGCGCCTGTTTTTTTGCCTGAAGGTTTGAAGCACCTGCGCATTTCCCGCATGCTTGCGCACCCAAAAGGACGACACGCTAGATTGCAAGGAGCTGTTCATGAGCGGAAAACCCGCTGCCCGCGTCACCGATCCAACCGCCTGCCCGCTGCCGGGACATGGTACCAATCCTATCGTTAGCGGTTCGCCAAACGTCAATTTCGATGGCCTGGCGGCTGCACGCATGACCGACGAATCTGCCTGCGGCAGCGCTATCACCGGCGCGGTGTCTTCGACGGTGTTCATCAATGGCTTGAACGCCGCAACGCTGGACAGCACCGGTGGCCATGGCAACGTGGTCATTGGCGGTTCCGGCACGGTCATCATCGGTGACACGGTGATCACCGCGCCCTTCAGTGGTTTGCTGCCCATGCCGGTGCACTTCACCGACAAGTTGCAACTGGTCAACGACGTGACCGGTGAGCCTATGCCCGATCACCCCTACATGATCCAGCGCGCGGACGGGCGCATGGAACATGGCGTGTCTGACGCCACCGGGTTTACCCACGAAGTCAGCTCGCATCTGCCTGAAACCATCAAGTTGTTTCTGGAGGAATGAGGCATGGCGACTGAAACGGTAACGTGCCCGAAAGGCAACAATTACAAGCTGCACAAGGAACATGCGCTGACGGACAAGAAAGATGTCAGAGTGAAGGCTGTGCCGGTGGAGAGCACCAAGGCGATTGTTCTGTTCATTGGTGGGGCAGGGGATAAGGAGAGTTATTATTTTTCGGGTCCGTACAGGAACATACGGCTGGCGTGGTTGAATTTTAATAAACGAACTGAAGCGCTAATGACACAGGGCCGATATACGTCAGAGTGGTTGGGCTACAACGAGGTCAGAGGAACGCGAGATATTCAACGGCATGTTCTAGGATTGATACCGTATAAAAGCTGTCCGGTATACATCGTCGGACATAGCCTTGGCGGATGGAACGGCGCGCACCTGACAAAGATCATGACGGACTGGGGTTACCGTATCCAAATGCTGATTACGCTGGATCCCGTCGGAGAAGGTTCTCTCGTTTGGCTAGGCTCGGACATTTATCGCGAGCGTCCAGAACCGGTCGCTGCGGATTGGATAAATATTAAAGCGACTCCGACTAAAAGAGATCCTTCAGATGGGGTTGCTGACTTTGGCGAAAAGTGGATCATCTCTTGCGGCCCGTCATTGAACGCCAACGTCGACACCAATCATGCAGATGCACCGGGACTATTCACAGCAGTAATCGCGGGTAATAAATCAGCGAGCGATTTTTTGTATGAGTCGATCATGAAGGAGTTTTCCTGATGCAAAAGTTACTCCTTTGCGTACTGATGGTTTTCTGCTCTGGCTGTGCAAAAGACCACACGAAACCACCTGCGAATCTTGATTTTGTTTCTGTTAAGCGCGAAACCACACTTATATACGACGTTAGATTTGATTCGGATGTTGATGTGCTTGATCTTTTTGATCGAGGGGAAGGAAAAGGGATGGCTTCCGCTACGCTGGAGTGTGCCTTGGCAGGGGACGAAGATTTTTCGGTCGATAAATTCATCCGGTTTTCTGCAACTGGTTCGATTGAGCCCGAAGAAAATGATGGAAACCATGCCAAATATTCCTATCTCAGCAGTGCGTTCTTGAGTGAAGTTTCTAACGGTGGTGGTTCGCGTAGAGACTTATCAGCCACAGAACTCAACCACCTCCTGTCCAACAAACAACAAATCCCCTGCAAAGTCGTGGTCACCGCCTACGGTTACAAACCCTATTACTCCAACACCCTGCACATCCCCGTCGCCGATCTGCTGCGGGAAATCAACAAATCCCGCTGAAAAACCCGGGGAGTTCCAGGCGCGAATTCCCCACGATCTCTCCCGTCATGCAGCCGCAAAATCCACCCGACCAAGCCGCAAAATAAATCGACGAAACGCGATCATTCATTCCTGACACACGCCGATATAACAGGCATGGGCGCTGCGTTTGCCGGGGACATTCCGCTGGGCTACGCTCAAAAACATAAGGGTTTTCCACTGGCGCCCTCGTCGTATCTGCCCAGGACTTGCTTTTGCCTTTCCCCATTCCCGATCAGCAACACGCCCCCGGCGCGCTTAAACGCTTGCCGTTACGTAAAGCAGCGGTGCTGTTTATCGTCGCGGTGAGCCTGTGCCTGTCCGGTTTGTTGTATCTGCAACTGCAGCAGTCGCAGCGTCAGGATCTGGCGGTGGCGCAGGCGGCTTCGAGCAATCTGACCCGGGCGATGGCACAGCAGGCCGAGGATACGTTTCTGGCGGCCGATCTGGTGATGACCAGTCTGGTCGACTGGATCGAGGATGACGGTTACGGCGCTGCGCAAAAGCCGCGGTTGCAGCGCATTTTCGCCCGGCGTGCGCAGCAACTGACGCAGTTGCACGGCATCTTTCTGTTCGATCGCGACGGGCAGTGGGTGATCACCTCGTTTGCCAATCTGCCGCGTGGCGACGGTGTTGCCGACCGCGAATATTTCAGGTTTCACCAGCAGAACGCGTCGACGCTGGCGCACATCGGGCCGGCGATTCGCAGCCGCGAAAATGGCGAATGGATCATCCCTATCTCCAAGCGCATCAATGACCATGCCGGCCATTTCGAAGGTGTGTTGATGGCCGGCATCAAGATGTCGTACTTCGATCAGTTCTTCAAAAGCTTCAGCCTCGACGACAACGGCATCATGTTCCTCGCCCTGACTGACGGAACGCTACTAGCGCGGCGGCCGTTCGATGAATCGCTGATTGGCACCTCGGTGGCGCGTGGGCAGATTTTTCAAACGCTACTGCCCAATGCCACGGCGGGAACGGCGATGCTCGATTCGTATGTCGACGGCACGGAACGGCTTTATGGCTATCGGCAGTTGGCGTCTTATCCGCTAGTGGTATCGGCGGCGACCTCGCGGGATACGATTCTTCAGGGTTGGTATGAGCGCGCGTTTCAGTCGAGCGTGATCGTTGCCTTGGTCATCCTCGGCATTGGCCTGTTCGGCTGGGTGTTCATCCATCAAGTACGCGATGGCGAGCGCATCGAGAAAAACCTGCGCAAGGCGCAACGGGCGCTGGAGCAGATCGCCACGCACGACAGCCTGACCGGGCTGGCCAATCGGCGTTTGTTCGAGCGTTCGCTGGAAATCGAATTCGCCCGTGGCGCGCGGCAGGTCAGTCCGGTCAGCCTGATCATGCTCGATATCGATTTTTTTAAACGCTACAACGATGCCTACGGGCATGTTGCCGGTGATCAGTGCCTGACGCAGGTCGCCCAGGTGCTGAGGACGTGTTGCCAGCGCAAGTCCGATCTGGCGGTGCGTTACGGCGGGGAAGAGTTTGCGGTGTTGCTGCCGGACACCGACATCAACGGTGCGCTGGCGATCGCCGGGCAGATTCGTCGCAGCGTGATCGACAAGCACATCATCCACAGCGGCTCGCCGACCGGGTATCTGACGGTAAGTCTGGGGTGTTACGCGTTCATCCCGAGCGGCAATGACAGCCCGGAAGCCTTCATCCAGCGCGCGGACGCGGCGTTGTATCAGGCGAAAAATGCCGGCCGCAATCGCGCGGCGGTGTTGTCACTGGACAGCGGCTTTGCCGAATTGATGCGCTCGGATCGCTGACTGTCGACCTCGACTTGAAGCAAAACTTGTGGGAGCGAGCCTGCTCGCGAAAGCAGAATGTCAGTCATGCAAATGTCGACTGATAGACCGCTTTCGCGAGCAGGCTCGCTCCCACAGTGAAAGGTTACCTGCCTACCTACCTGGGATGGCTCTTGTTCGTTCAGCTGCCCGAGCCACCGCCCGCACCGCCAGTGCCGCCGCCGGCCGAACCGGTGCCACCGCCCGCGCCGGAGCCTGAACCGCTGGCACCACCGTTGGTGCCGGTGCCAGTGCCAACACCGGTGCCCATGGAACCGGTGCCTGAATTGGTCCCCGTACCGCCAGTGGAACCACCCGATGAACCGCTGCCGCCAGAAGGCGCGCCGGGGGTGTTGTCCGGTGGCATGGTCGAGCTGCTGGCGCCGCCTGATTTGGTCCCGGTAGCGTCGGTACTGTCGTTCGCCGCGAAGCTGGCGGCCGAGGCGGTGGTCAGCAGGCCGGCCAGCAACAGCGAAGTGAATTTGCGCGTCATCATGGTCCTTCTCCTGAAAAATGGCATGTACCTGATATTGGTCCGACGCGCGAAAGCCTTGGTGCCAGTCGGCTGACGAGTGGTCGGCGGCCAGGCAAGTGGCCTCCTGAACTTCGTGGATATTGGCTATTTTTGTAAACCGCCGCTGGGACTAACGTAGTCGCACATTCACTTGCGACCCGGAGTCACCATGCAACCTCGTACCGATTTTTACACCGCGTCCCCTGATGCCCTGAAAGCGATGATGGCGCTGGAAACCGCAGTGTCCAAACTGCCGCTGGAAAAGACCCTGATCGAACTGGTCAAACTGCGCGCCTCGCAAATCAACGGCTGCGCATTCTGCATCGACATGCACACCGCCGACGCGATCAAGGACGGCGAAACCCCGCGTCGGCTGTTCGCGGTCACCGCCTGGCGTGAAGCGCCGTTCTTCAGCGACCGCGAACGCGCCGCGCTGCTCTGGACCGAGTCACTGACGCAACTGAGCCTGACTCATGCCCCTGATGAAGATTACGAAGTGGTCGCCGCACAGTTCACACCGAAGGAAATGGTCGACCTGACCGTGGCGATCAGCACTATCAATAGCTGGAACCGTTTGGCGGTGGGCTTTCGAAAAATGCCGCAGGCTTGAGGCTTTGCCAAAAGTGGCTGATCAGTTGCGACATTGCTGACTGATCGGCCGCTTTTTCATTTGAGCCAATGCCCCGGTGTATTCCCCGTCATGCCCTTGAAGAACGCAATGAATGCACTGTCGCTGGCAAAGCCCAGTGCGCTTGCGCAGTAGCCGAGGCTGCGTCCGGTCACGAGCCATTCCATGGCGCGCATCAGGCGCCATTGTTGACGCCACTGCTGGTAGCTCATACCTGTTTCGCGTTGAAAAATCCGTCCGATGGTGCGACTGCTCGCGCCTGTCTGTTGTTCCAGAACCTGGAGCTCCGGCGGCAGTTGCGTGAGCGTTTTCAATAGCGGAGCAAGGCGTTTGTCCTGGGGCAACGGCAACAACATCGGTTGCTGTGCTGCTTCAGCGATTTCGCTCAGGCACAGGCCCAGCAAATGGACGAATCGACCTTGCTGCCAGTCGGTATCGAACGCCGCGACTGCCATGGGTTCCAGTACCGCGCGCAGCAAAGGGCTGACTTCGATGATGCAGACCTGCTGCGGCAGGGCCTGACACAGCTGCGGGATCAGGTAGATGGAGCGGTAATCAACGCTTCGCTGCATCACCGCCCGGTGGCTGATACCGGGTGGAATCCACGCTGCCCGCGACGGTGGCAACAAGCATAAATGCTGCGCCAGGGTGATTCGCGTGCAGCCCTCTCGGGTGTAAAGCAATTGGCCGCGTTGGTGGCGATGGGAGCCTGAATCATGATCGCCCAGCGTCGAAGCGATACCGATCACTGGTGCGGTGAAACGATCTGGGTCAAAACGCGCGTGGGCATGAAGCCAAGCCATGGTATGTCCGATTTCAACGATAGATTGGCGAAGTTCCGATAATACGCCAGTCGTCAATTCTTAAACTCTTCGCCGTTAACTGAGGAGTTTCCAAGAATGGTTCATCGAAGTCTGCTGCTCTTGATCATCGCGCTGGCGTTCCCGCAAATAGCCCAAAGCTTGTATAGCCCTGCGTTGGGCGATATCGGGCGTCAGTTCAACGTCGGTGCGCAAGCCGCGTCGCAATTCATGTCCGTGTATTTCCTAGCCTTTGCTGCCGGAGTCGTGGTGTGGGGGCGCCTGTGTGACCGTATCGGTCGACGGCCGACGATGCTCGCTGGGCTGGCGATGTATGTCGTGGCGACGTTCTCAGGTCTTTGGGTCAGCAGCTTTAGCGCTTTGCTGCTCGCACAGATGTTGGCGGCGTTCGGCGCGGCGGTGGGCTCGGTGGTCACGCAAACGGTATTGCGCGACCGCTTCAACGGCGCCGAATTGGCCAAGGTATTTTCCTTGATGGGCATCGCGCTCGCGGCCAGCCCGGCGATTGGCTTGTTCAGCGGCGCCAGCCTGGTTCAGGCGTTGGGTTATCGCGGTGCACTGGGCGCGTTGCTGTTGCTGGCAATGCTGCTGTGGCTGTGGTGTTGGTGCGCACTGGCGGAAACCCGTCCAGCACCACCCGTTCCTGTCGGTCTGCTCGAAACCCTCACACGCATGCTGCGCGACCTGCGTATCTGGCGTTCTGCATTGTTGATCGCGTCTTTCAACATCGCGCTGTTCAGTTATTACAGCCTGGCGCCGTTCATGTTTGAGCGACTGGGAGCAGACCCGGCCTGGTTTGGCTACAGCGGTGTGCTGCTCGCGTTGGGTTCGGGGTCGGGGGCGTGGTTAAACAAATTTCTGTTAAGCAACGGGTTCAAGCCGTCGCAACTGATCCGCCTCGCCAGTGGCACTGCGTTACTCGGTGGCATGGGCGTGTGGTTGCTGCACAACCATGTCGCGTTTGTATTGCCGATGCTCCTGGTGGTCTTGGCGTTCGGCATGGCGATCCCGAACATTCTCGGTTCTGCGTTGGCTGAATATGCAGATCGGTTGGGCACGGCTGGAGCACTACTGGGCTTGATGTACTACGTGCTGATTGGCTTGGGCCTGATCCTGGCAGGCTGGTTCCAGGCGCTTGGCGCAACCCTGATGATGTGCGCGGCCGTTGCATGGCTGCTGGCGATCCGGGCCGAAGCGAATTCCAGTCGAGTAAGGCAACACTGATCAACCGGGGCGCAAAACAGCCATTCGAGGAATTCATTGCTTCGCCTTAATACGAAGCATTACTATTCACGCCCTTTCCTCATCGCGCCGTTTCCTACCTCATGCGTCCCCGTAGACCCGGCTTTTTCGAGCATTACGAAGAGTTGATCGGCACCTGGACCCGGCGTCTGCGCAATCGCGCGCAGGCCGAGGATCTGGCGCACGATACCTTTGTGCGCGTGCTCGAGGCCGATTCAGCGGCGGTGCAGCAGCCCCGGGCGTATCTGCATCAGACCGCGCGCAATATCGCCGTTGACGGTTATCGACGTGAGGACCGGCGTGGCGCCCTGGAATCGCAGGCCATCGAGCACAGTGCGTCGTCGACCGGCGACCCGGAGCATTACATGCATGCGATCCAGTTGGCCGACTCCATCGAGCGTGCACTGACCGAGTTGCCGGTCAATTGTCGGAAGATTTTTGTCTGGCAGAAGATCGAAGGCCTGACCCAGGCGGAAATCGCCGAACGCCTGGGGTTGTCCAAGAACATGGTCGAAAAGTATATGATCCGCACCCTGCGGCATCTGCGCGATCGCCTCGACGGTTTGCAGTCATGACCGGTGGCGATTTCCCCCCCAGCTCAACAGGATCTTCCATGACGGATACTCGTGATTGCGCGTGCGGGCCGAGCACGGTGCGCGATGATGCCGCGCGCTGGTTCGTGCGTTTGCAGGAGCCGGACGTCAGCGCTGAAGAGCAGCAGCGCTTCGACGCCTGGCTGAGCGAGCATGCGCAGCATCGCGACGAATTTCAGTTGCTGAAGGGCTTGTGGTCGGCGGCTGATTTGCTCCCGGCGCCACGCCTCAAAGCGCTCGTTGAGACGCCGCCGGACCAACGCGCGCGCCGTCCGTTGCTGCGTTACGCGGTGGCCGCCAGTGTGCTGGCGGTGGCGCTCGGCCTCGGTCTGTTCAGCGGCTTGCACCGTTCGGGCGGCTACAGCGCCGAATTCGCCACTGCATTGGGCGAGCGCAAACACGTGGCCTTGCCGGACGGTTCGCTGATCGATCTGAACAGCCGCAGCCGTTTGCAGGTGCGCTATGAACAGGATCGTCGCTTGATTGAACTGCGCGAAGGCGAAGCAATGTTCAGCGTCGAGCACGATGCATCGCGGCCATTTGTGGTGCAAACCGACAGCGGCAAGGTCACGGTGACTGGCACGCGTTTCGATGTGCGCCGCGACCCTGCGCAAACCCGGGTAGCGGTGGAGCAGGGCACGGTCAAAGTGCAGGGGCGGGATGCGCCGAGCGAGCAATTCATCAGTCTGACGGCTGGCCTCGGTACGCACGTCGATGCCCACGGCAAAGTCGCGCCAGCCTACGCGGTCAATCCGGCGCAGCTGACCGCGTGGCGCAACGGCAAACTGGTGTTCGACAACGCCAGCCTCAGCGACGTCGCGGCCGAAGTTTCGCGTTATCGACAGCATGCGTTGACGGTTACCGACCCGGCCGTGGCCAGCCTGCGCCTGACCAGTGTGTTCAACGCCGACAACACCGACGCCTTGCTCAAGGCTCTGCCGAACATCCTGCCGGTGGCCGTGCGCAGCCTGGCCGATGGCCGTCAGGAAATAATCGCAAAATAAAATTCAGGTTTTTTTCGAGTTCAGCGTCTTCCTGTTCAACTGCAACTGGTTTGCATTAACAGCCGCACACTCTTGCGATCCACAGGACTCTGTACGACGTGAAAAACACCATCGCCAATAACAAAAAATCCCCTTGGTTACCGCTGGCCCTCGCGCTGGCGGTCAGCGCCGCCGTGCCGCAGGCATTCGCCGCCGAAGCCATTCATATTCGCGCGCAGCCGCTGGGCCAGGCCCTGAGCGAGCTGGGCCAGCAAACCTCGCTGCAAGTGTTTTTCAGCCCGGATCTGGTGGCCGGCAAACAGGCGCCGGCGGTCGACGGTGATCTCTCTCCGGAGCAGGCGCTGCGTCAGTTGCTGCAGGGCAGCGGTCTGGATTACCAGATCAACGAAGGCTCGGTGACGCTGTCCCCGGCCGCTACTTCCGCGGCGAGCAATGGCCCGCTGGAACTCGGCGTGACCGATATCAAAGTGGTCGGCGACTGGCTCGGCGACGCCAACGCCGCCGTGGTGCAGAACCACCCCGGCGCGCGCACGGTGATCCGCCGCGAA
Organism: Pseudomonas retamae; assembly: GCF_043496865.1. Lineage (NCBI taxonomy): Bacteria > Pseudomonadati > Pseudomonadota > Gammaproteobacteria > Pseudomonadales > Pseudomonadaceae > Pseudomonas > Pseudomonas retamae. The sequence continues at coordinate 111,042 of NZ_JBIEIL010000013.1, read as the reverse complement.
GCCATGGTCGAGCAGGGCGCAATGACCGTCGGCGATGTGCTCAAGCGCGTACCGGGCGTACAGGTGCAGGACGCCAACGGCACCGGCGGCAGCGATATTTCCCTCAACGTTGGCGTGCGTGGCCTGACCTCGCGTCTGTCGCCGCGCTCCACCGTGCTGATTGATGGCGTGCCGGCGGCGTTTGCGCCGTACGGTCAGCCGCAACTGTCGATGGCGCCGATTTCTTCGGGCAATCTCGACAGCATCGACGTGGTGCGCGGCGCCGGTTCGGTGCGTTACGGACCGCAGAACGTCGGCGGGGTGATCAACTTCGTCACCCGCGCGATTCCGGAGAAAACCACCGGTGAGATCGGCACCACTCTGGAAACCTCGCAGCACGGCGGCTGGAAACACATCGACACGGCATTCCTCGGCGGCACCGCCGACAATGGCATCGGCATGGCCTTGCTGTATTCCGGAGTCAACGGCCACGGCTACCGCGAGCGCAACAACGGCAACGACATTGACGACGTGATCCTCAAGACCCACTGGGCGCCGACCGAGCAGGACGATTTCAGCCTCAACTTCCACTACTACGACGCCAGCGCCGACATGCCCGGCGGCCTGACCCAGCAGCAATACGACGATAAGCCGTTCCAGTCCGACCGCGATTACGACAGCTTCAGCGGCCGGCGCAAGGACGTGTCGTTCAAGTGGATCCGCCAGATCGACGAGCGCACCCAGGCCGAAGTGCTGACCTACTATTCCGACAGTTACCGTGGCAGCACGATTGCCGCGCGCGATCAGAAAACCCTCAGCTCTTACCCGCGCACCTATTACACCTTCGGCATCGAGCCGCGGGTTTCGCATGTGTTCGATGTTGGCCCGACGACCCAGGAAGTCAGCGTCGGTTATCGCTACCTCAAAGAAGGCATGCACGAAGAAGCCAGTCGTCTGGCGCTGGTGAACAACCAACCGGTGGTCACCCGCACCTCTGACGGTCACGTTTATCAGGACCGTACCGGCGGCACCGAGGCCAACGCGTTCTACGTCGACAACAAGATCGATGTGGGCAACTGGACGATCACCCCGGGCATCCGTTTCGAACACATCAGCACCGAATGGCACGACCGCCCGGTGCTCGACACGTCGAACCGGCCGGTGCAGGAAAAACGCCGCAGCATCGACAGCAACGAACCGCTGCCGGCGTTGAGCGTGATGTATCACCTGTCCGATGCGTGGAAACTGTTCGCCAACTACGAAACCTCGTTCGGTGCCTTGCAGTACTTTCAGCTCGGCCAGGGCGGCTCGGGTGATCAGACCGCCAGTGGCCTGAATCCGGAAAAGGCCAAGACCTACGAGATCGGCACGCGCTACAACGACGACGTCTGGGGCGGCGAGGTGACGCTGTTCTACATCGACTTCGACGACGAGCTGCAATACATCAGCAACGACGTCGGCTGGACCAACCTCGGCGCGACCACGCACCAGGGCATCGAAGCCTCGGTGCATTACGACATGGCCGCCCTCGATCCGCGCCTCGACGGCCTGACCGCCAACGCCGGCGTGACTTACACCCGCGCGGTGTACGAGGGCGAGATTCCCGGCTTCAAGGGCCGCGACCTGCCGTTCTACTCGCGTCAGGTGGCGACGGTCGGTTTGCGTTACGACGTTGATCGCTGGACGTACAACCTCGACGGCTTCGCTCAATCGCAACAACGCTCGCCGGGTACCGGGGTCAACGCTGACGGCAGCTTCAACGGCAACTACATCACCGAAGGCTCGGCGGACGGCCAGTACGGCAACATTCCCGGCTACGTCACCTGGAACGTGCGCGGCGGCTACGACTTTGGCGCGCAACTGTCGAACCTCAAGCTCGGCGCCGGGGTGAAGAACGTTTTCGACAAGCAATACTTCACCCGCTCCAGCGACAACAATGCGGGCATGTATGTCGGTGCGCCGAGGACGTTCTTTGTACAGGCCAGCGTGGGGTTCTGACAGACCGCGTCGGCTTCTTCGCGAGCAGGCTCGCTCCCACAGGTTCACCGAGATTCTGTGGGAGCGAGCCTGCTCGCGAAGCTTTTCAGACCTTTAGACCTTCAGCACTTTCCCGCCAATCGCCACCGCCACCAGCAGCACCGCCATCAGGCCAAAGGCAAAGCTCAAACTGCTGGCGTGGGCGACGAAACCGATCACCGCCGGCCCGGCAAGAATCCCGGCATAGCCCAGCGTGGTAATCGCCGGCACCGCGATGCTTTCCGGCATCACCGTCTGCTTGCCCACCGCCGTGTACAGCACCGGCACGATGTTCGAACAGCCGGCACCGACCAGCGCATACCCCACCAGCGCGGCTTGCCAGCTCGGTGCGAAGGTTGCCAGAAACAGGCCGGCCGCTGCCGTTAGCCCGCCGAACAGAATGATCCGCGTCGCGCCCAAACGGCGGACGATGCGATCACCCAACAAACGGCCGGCGGTCATGGTCAAGGCAAAGGCTGCGTAACCCAATCCGGCGTACGCGGTGTCGATCCCGCGTTCCTGTGCCAGGAACACCGCGCTCCAGTCCAGCGCTGCGCCTTCGGTGAGAAAGACAATGAAGCACATGCCGCCGATAAACAGCACGATGCCGTGGGGAATGGCGAAGGCCGGGCCGGAGCTTTCGCTGCCGTAGGGCAGCATGTGCGGCACGCATTTGCACAGCGCGGCGATCAACAGCGCGACCACCACCAGCATGGCCGCCAGCGGCGACAGGCCGAGGCCGAGCAGGGCGCTGACGCCCGCCGCGCCGACGATCCCGCCCAGGCTGAACAAGCCATGAAAGCCCGACATCATGTTCTTGCCGCTGGCGCGTTCGACGATCACCGCTTGCAGGTTCACCGTCGAATCCACCGTACCCAGACCCGCGCCGAACATGAACAGCGTGGCGATCAGCGCCGGTATCGACGACACGGTCGCCAGCAATGGCAACGCCGCGCAGATCAACAACGTGCCACCCGTGGCCACGCGCCGACAGCCGAAGCGCGTCGCCAGAATCCCCGCCAGCGGCATCGCCAGAATCGAGCCAACGCCCAGGCACAACAGCAGCAGGCCCAGTGTGCCTTCATCCAGACCGGCGCGGGCCTTGGCATAAGGCACCAGCGGCGCCCACGCGGCGATGCCGAGCCCGGCGATGAAAAAAGCCACGCGCGTGGACATCTGTTGCAGGCGTCCGGGGACGAAGGTGTCTTGGGGGTTGAGGCTGGTCATATCGATCCTTGGTAAAAACATCGCGTCCCCGAAGGACAGTGATTCAGCGGCGAGGTTCGATCGCCAGTCATTCGAGGAAGTACAGACAACATCCTACCCTGTGGGAGCGAGCCTGCTCGCGAAGGCGGTGTGCCAGTCGAGATATTTTTAACTGGCACACCGCCTTCGCGAGCAGGCGGGCCCGCTCCGGGGGTGTCCCCGTCTACATATTTAACCGGGCCACCCCGCCTTCGCGAGCAGGCTCGCTCCCACAGGGGATTGCGGTTTACAGTGGGATTTTCGTAAGCACAGAGAGGTGGGGATGACTCGGTTTTATGACGCACGAGGCAATATCTATGGTGTGGTTTCACCCGAAGCCTTGCGCGATGCAGGCATCGCCTTGCCCGCCAGCGCCACCGAATGCGCCGCCTCGCGTCAGGCATGGAGCGACGCGGCGATCTCTTATTGTTGCGACTGGCCCGCAGGCCAGCGCCCGGCGAACAGCAAGGCTCACCGCAGCGACGGCTTGCTGATCGGCCCGTTCCAGGCCGCGCCGCCGTTCGATGTGCTGATCGTCAACACCGACGGTACCCTCGCCGAGCGCAGTGGCAACGGCCTGACGATTTTCTCTCAGGCATTGACCGAGCAAGGCTTGATGCCGGAGGCGGGCGCGGTGTTACGCGTGCATCACGATAAGGGCGACGCTGTGCAAACCTCGGTGAAACCGGCCACGGTCGATGCTGTTCGGGGCTTCTGGCTCGACCTTGGTCAGCCCGGTTTCGGCCCAAATGCCGTTGGCGCGCAGCAAGTCGAAGAGGTGCAATTCAACGGGCGAGCGGTCAGCCGCGTAGTGCCGTTGACACAGCTCGATCCAGCCTGGACGCACAGCCAGTTCGTGCGCATCGGCAATCCGCATTGCGTGACGTTGCTCAGCGATCTCGGCGCATTACCGAGCAATGAACAAATGAATGAATCCAGGTTGAACGAAGGCTTGACCCGAATCGCCTATGCCATGCCGATCGGTGCCGGCGATCCCTGCCCGGCGGGCGTGAATCTGCAATGGGCGGCGCTGGAGTCAACACAGAAAATCCGCGCCCGGGTGTTCGAGCGGGGCGAAGGGCCGACCGCCTCATCCGGCACCAGCGCCAGTGCGGTGGCATCGGCGGCGTGGCGGGTGGGTTGGGTTGTGGCGGGGCAAGTGCAGGTGGTGATGCCCGGCGGCACGGCGCCGGTTTTGCTGGAGGTTGAAGACGGGCAGTTAGTGAGGGTCAGACTGTTCGGGACGGCGCGGTTGATGGGCTGAATTCGAGGCCGCCATCGCTGGCAAGCCAGGCTCCCACAGGTTTTGTGCCGAACACAACGTTCATGTCCAAACCGAAACCCTGTGGGAGCGAGCCTGCTCGCGAAGGCGGCCTACCCGATCACCTATTCATAACTGATCCACCGCATTCGCGAGCAGGCTCGCTCCCACATTCGATTTGCGGTGCATCAACTTTCAATATGAACGCTGGCCACTGAACTCCACCACCGGCATCTGCCGCTTCATCAACACCTTGCCATCGCGAATCGAATACAGCGGCAAGCCCTGGCTGCGAATCACTTCATAGTCGCTGTCCGCCGACAGGATCAGCAGATTGGCCGGGCGCCCTTGCTCCAGCCCGTAACGCTCGCCCAGGTGCATGGCTTTGGCGCTGTTGTCGGTGACCAGATCCAGCGCACTCTGCAGGTTGCGGTAGCCGAGCATGTGGCAGATGTGCAGCCCGGCCTCGAGCACGCGCAGGATGTTGCCGTTGCCCAGCGGATACCACGGGTCGACGATCGAATCCTGGCCGAAACACACGTTCATCCCGGCTTCGAGCAGTTCGTTGACACGGGTCACGCCACGGCGTTTCGGGAAATTGTCGAAACGGCCTTGCAGGTGAATGCTCTCGGTCGGGCAGGAGACAAAACTGATCCCGGAATGCCCGAGCAGGCGAAACAGTTTCGCGCAGTAGGCGTTGTCGTAGGAGCCCATCGCCGTGGTGTGGCTGGCGGTGACGCGGGCGCCCATGTCGCGGCTGCGCGCTTCTTCGGCGAGCACTTCGAGGAAGCGCGAGTGCGGGTCGTCGGTCTCGTCGCAATGCACATCGACCAGGCAACCGGTGCGCTCGGCCAGGTCCATCAGAAACTTCACCGAGCTGACGCCCTGATCGCGGGTGTACTCGAAATGCGGAATGCCGCCGACCACGTCCGCGCCCATGCGGATCGCTTCTTCCATCAGCTCGCGGCCGTTACGGAACGATTCGATGCCTTCCTGCGGGAACGCGACGATTTGCAGGTCAATCAGATGACGGCTTTCCTCGCGCACTTCGAGCATGGCCTTGAGTGCGGTGAGTTGTGGGTCGGTGACGTCAACGTGGGTGCGCACGTGCTGAATGCCGTGTGCGGCCAGCGCCTGAATGGTCTTCTTGGCGCGGGTCTTGGTGTCTTCTTCGGTGATCGTGACCTTGCGCTCGCCCCAGCACTCGATGCCTTCGAACAGTGTGCCGCTCATGTTCCAGCGTGGCTCGCCGGCGGTGAGGGTGGCGTCGAGGTGAATGTGCGGTTCGACGAAGGGCGGCACCACCAGATTGCCGCCGGCGTCGAGGTCGTCCGGGCCGAGCGTCGGCGCTTCGGTCTGGCGGGCGATGCTGTGGATCAGACCGTTTTCCAGGTGCAGTTCGTGCAGGCCTTCCTGATTACGCAGGCGGGCGTTGATGATGTGCATCAGGCGAATCCTTTTATAGATCTTGTAGTGGTGCGCTGACGCGACGGGCGCCGAGCAGACCGGTGACGATGACATACGTTAGCGCGGCAGCGGCAATCCCTACCAGCGGCGCGACCCACGGCGAACTGAACGCGGCAATGGTGCCCACCCCGTAAGCCCCGAGCCCCGGCCAGTTGAACGCTGGCAACCGCGCGTCGGCCAGGCGAGGATAGTGCCCGCGCCAGCGGTAGAAAAAGTCCGCCATGATCACCCCGCCAATTGGCGGAATCACCGTGCCGAGCAGAATCAGATACGGCACCAGCATGTCGTACATGCCCAGCAAGGCGAGCACCGTGCCGATCACCGCGCCGCCCAAAGTCACGGTTCTGCGCCGGCCGGTGCGCAGCAGGTTGCAACCGGCGACGGCGAAGTTGTAGATGGTGTTGTCCTGGGTGCTCCAGATGTTCAGCAACAGCATGGCCATCGCGGCCATGGCGAAACCTTGCAACAGCAACACCTCGACCACGTCCGGTTGCTGATAGACGATCGCGCCGTACGCGCCGATCAGCACCATCAGGCCGTTGCCAACAAAGAATCCGATCAGGCTGGCCAGCACCGCGACTCGCGCCGAGCGCGAGAAACGCGTCCAGTTGGTCGCCTGCGTCGCGCCACTGACGAAGGTGCCGAACACCAGCGTGATGGCTGTCGACCAGTCCAGCGAGCCCGTCGGCACAACGCTGAGCAAGCCTTCGAAACCACCGACCTTTATCGTCGCGACCCACATCGACAGCATCAACAGCAACAGCATCGCCGGCACCGCGATGTACGAGAGAATTTCCAGCCCGCGATAACCGATGTACGCCGTGGCGCAGAAGCCCAGCCCGAACAGCACCATCAGGCCGAGCACCGTGGCTTCATTGAGATTGAAATACTTGCCGATCACCACCGCCGCCGTCGCCGTGCCCCAGGCGTACCAGCCGATCTGGGTGAATCCGAGAATCAGGTCACTGAGCTTGCTGCCCACTTCACCAAAACAGAAACGGCCCATCAGCACCGAGTTGAGCCCGCTCTTGAAGGCGATGTAGCCCAGACCCGCGGCATACAGGCCGAGCAGCAGGTTGCCGACGACGATCACCGCGATCATCTCGCTGAAAGTGAACGCCACGCCGAGCTTGCCGCCGGCGAACATGGTCGCGGTGAAAAACGTGAAGCCCAGTAACACCATCGCGGTAGAGGCGAGGCCTTTGCGCGCGTGCATCGGGACTTCGCTGAGGGGGTAATCGTTGCCGGGAGCGTTCTGCGTCATGAGGCAGTCCTTGCTGGAAGGGAGAAGACGCGGGAGGGTTGCAGCGGTCGTGCCAAATACCGATTCGGTGGGGTATGTATAGACGACACGGCGCAGACAGGCGCAAAAACGGTGCACCTGAGCGCACCCGTGTGCAATGTGGGAGCCACGGCCCATGATCGTTCCCACGCTCTGCGTGGGAATGCAGCCCGGGACGCTCCGCGTCCCATGCCAAAGCCGAACGCGGAGCGTCCGTTGAGGCATTCCCACGCAGAGCATGGGAACGATCGGTGTCAGCGGATTGCATGATCGTTCCCACGCTCTGCGTGGGAATGCAGCCCGGGACGCTCCGCGTCCCATGCCGAAGCCGAACGCGGAGCGCCCGTTGAGGCATTCCCACGCAGAGCATGGGAACGATCGGTGTCAGGGGATTGCATGATCGTTCCCACGCTCTGCGTGGGAATGCAGCCGGGGACGCTCCGCGTCCCATGCCAAAGCCGAACGCGGAGCGTCCGTTGAGGCATTCCCACGCAGAGCATGGGAACGATCGGTGTCAGGGGATTTGGAGGCTGTCAGAGGAAGCGCCGGAGGGCGGCGCAGGTGTAAAAAAACAGCCATGGCGGCTGTTCTTTTGGATCAACACTGTTCACCTGTGGCCGCGCGCCTGCGCGCGCTTGCGGTTTTCCTTTGCAAGGGACCGTGCCTGGCACACCGCTTTCGCGAGCCGGCTCGCTCCCACAAGGGGTATTCGAATCGCCTGATATTACTCGCCGCGATAGATGCACCCGCTGGTGCAGGTTTCATGAATGCGGATCGCGCTCAGTTCCGGCAGCAGCGGCTTCATTTCATTCCAGATGAATTTGGCCAGCACTTCGCTGGTCGGGTTTTCCAGACCGGGAATGTCGTTCAGGTAGTTGTGATCGAGACGCTCGTACAGCGGCTTGAAGATCGCCTTGATCTCGGAGAAATCGCGGATCCAGCCGGTGTGCGGATCGAGGTCGCCGCTCAGGTGCAGCGCCACTTTGAACGAGTGACCGTGCAGACGCCCGCACTTGTGGCCGTCCGGGACGTGCGGCAGGCGGTGGGCGGATTCGAAAGTAAACTCTTTGAAGATTTCCACGGTATTTGGCTCTGTTCAGATGGCGTTCGCCGCAGCGATTCGGGCAGGCGGCGAGTTTATCAGCTTGTCTGTGGCTGTGCTGACTAAAGGGTCAGCAAGTGCTCGGCGAGGCGACCGTTGGCCGTCAGTTCGAGAAATTCGTCACCGAGGCGGCGGCTCTCGTCCATCGCCGTGTGCCAGTACTTCTGCCGGCCCGGCGCATCGCCCATGAAGCGTTTGAAGTCGTTCCGGTCGGGAAGTTTGCCGAAGGGCAGGCGCGCCAGATATTCCTTCGACGGCGCGAGCAACAGCACGTCCTGCAAACGCTGCACCGAGGCGCGGCGCCACGGCAGGGTCTTGTCGAACCAGCCGGGAATCACCCGGTCGGTGAAGTGCGGATAGAGCACGATGCCCTCGCCGCTGTAGGGCAGATCGAGGTGATAGTCGAGCAGGCCACCGTCGCGGAACGTCCCGGCACCGGCGCCCGGCAGGTCGCGCACGCCTTCCATGACCATCGGAATCGAACCCGAGGCGAGCAAGGCCTGGCGCAGGTTGCCGGTGTTCAGCGCGACGAAGCGCGAAGGAAAATCATCCAGCGCATGCAGCGGCGGCGCCAGGCGCGGATCGTGAATGATCAGCCGTTCGAAGTGCCGCGACAGCCGCGCCCGGCCGCGCAGGTTGTCGGCAATCACCGAACCCAGCGCGAGACCGAGTCGCCCGCGATGATCCTCGGCCAGACGGCCTTGACTTTTCACCACCATGATGTTCAAGCGGTAATGCGCATTGTCGAGGATGCTGGCGTCGCGGCCGTCGAGCAGGTCGTTGAGCATGCGTTGCGAGCTCTGACTGATCTCGGCCATGGTCACGCCTTTGTTGAAATTCTGCTCGGCGTACAGATGCCCGAGGCGGCGGATGCCTTCGGCGGCGTCGGGCAGACAGGCACTGGCGAAGCGCCAAGAGCCGACCGAAGCGCCGATCAGCGACCGCTCGCGCGGCGCACTCGGCAGCCATTCACCGAACAGCGCCAGATCCAGCCCCTGAATCCCCAGCGCCTTCGGCCCGCCGGCCGCGCCAGGCAGGGTGCCGACGTCGGCAGCATTCAGGCCCTGGGCACGAATGCGCGCCATGGCCCGCGGGCCGGCCTTGAGGGTGAGGGCGGGGAATTTGATGTGGATGGCGGTCATACCGGCCTCGATCGTTAGCAAGCTGCGAATTATAAGCACATGTTGCAAAGCCCTTGTAGGCCTTCGCCTGCTCGCGATAGCGGTGTGTCAGTGCCAAATGGGCTGACTGAAAGACCGCTATCGCGAGCAGGCTCACTCCAGGGGCAAGGTGTTCATGGGTTTTGTGTCAGACGCAAAATCATGGGGGAGCGAGCCTGCTCGCGAAGCGGTGTTTCAGTACCAAATGTGCTGGCTGAAAGAACGCTTTCGCGAGCAGGCTCGCTCCCACAGGGTTGTGCACCGTCTGAAGAGGCACAATGATGGCCATTCAGTTTCAGTTAAGTTGCTGCCGCTAAGGTGCCCACCTTAAGCAATCCATAAGAATTGGGAGACACCCGTGAACACCCTGACTGCCCTGATCACCGCCTCGCTCATCTGCCTCACTGCCGGCACCGCTTCTGCGCGTGATCTGGGGCCTGACGAAGCGCTTCGTTTGCGCGACGCTGGTACTATCGTCTCCTTCGAGAAGCTCAACGCCATCGCGCTGGAAAAACACCCAGGTTCGGAAATCACTGAAACCGAGCTTGAAGAAGAGTACGGCAAGTACATTTACCAGATCGAGCTGCGCGACCCGACAGGGCTGAAGTGGGATCTGGAGTTCAATGCAGTCAATGGCGAAGTGCTCAAGCATCATCAGGATACGTAATGAAGCTTAATGTTCGCACCACCCGGCGTACGGCCCTGGTGCTGGTGTTGTTTTGCTCCACGGCCATGGCCCGCGACCTCGATCAAGACGAAGCCCTGAGCCTGCGCGAGAAGGGCGTGATCCTGCCGCTGGAGCAAGTGTTGCAGCAGGCCATGGATCGTTATCCCGGCGCCAAACTGCTGGAAGTCGAGCTGGAAGAAAAACACGACGTCTACATTTACGAAGTCGAGTTGCTGACGGTCGAAGGCGTGGCGCGCGAGCTGCACTTGAAGGCCGACACCGGCGAGTTAGTCAAAGACAAGGAAGATTGATCGATGCGTTTGCTTTTGGTGGAAGACCACGTACCGCTGGCCGACGAGTTGCTCGCCAGCCTGCAGCGGCAAGGTTACGCGGTCGATTGGCTGGCGGACGGTCGCGATGCGGTGTATCAGGGCAGTAGCGAGCCGTACGATCTGATCATCCTCGACCTTGGCCTGCCCGGTGTGCCTGGGCTTGAAGTGCTGGCGCAGTGGCGCGCCGGTGGGCTGTCGATTCCGGTGCTGATACTGACGGCACGCGATTCCTGGGCCGAACGCATCGAGGGCCTGAAGGCCGGCGCCGACGATTACCTGACCAAGCCGTTCCACCCCGAAGAGCTGCAACTGCGCATCCAGTCGCTGCTGCGCCGCTCGAAAGGCCAGGCCAATCAACCGACATTGAAGGCCGCCGGTCTGCATCTGGACGAGGGGCGTCAATGCGTGGTGCGTGACGGCGCCGACATTCAACTGACCGCCGCCGAGTTTCGGCTGCTGCGCTACTTCATGTTGCATCCAGAGCAGATCCTCTCCAAAAGCCACCTCGCCGAACACCTCTACGACGGTGAAACCGAGCGCGATTCCAACGTGCTCGAAGTCCACGTCAATCATCTGCGGCGCAAGCTTGGCAAAAGCGTGATCGAAACCCGTCGCGGCCAGGGTTACCTGTTCGGCGGACAAGCCTCATGAGATCGATCCAGCGCCGTTTGAGCCTGGGTCTGATCAGTGTGATGGTGATCGTCGGCGTGGTGCTGGCGCAGACCAGTCTGTGGTTGTTCGAAGCAGGGTTGCAGCGTTATCTCGAAGCGGGTCTGCGCAACGACAGCGAGAGTCTGCTGGTAGCGCTGGTGCGCGGCCCGCAAGGCTTGCAGCTGGACGAGCGGCATCTGTCGCCAGCCTATCAGCGGCCGTTTTCGGGGCATTATTTCCGTATCGACTTTGCCGACAGCCACTGGCGTTCGCGCTCGTTGTGGGATCAGGACCTGCCGCTGCTCGACCATCCCGGCCTGCACAGCAATCTGCAACTGGGCCCGGACGGACAACAGTTGCTGATACTGCGTTCGGATTATCGACGTCTCGGTCAGTCGATCTCGATCAGCGTCGCGCAGGATTACACGCCGGTGCGCGAGAGCTTCCAGCGCATGCGCCAGATCGGTCTGGCGGCGGGCCTGACGGCGTTGCTGGTGATTCTGCTGTTGCAGCGCCTGACCGTGCGCCGCGCCTTGAAACCGCTGGAACGCGCGCGCGAGCAGATCGCGCAATTGCAGCAGGGCCAGCGTTCGCAGCTCGATGATCAGGTGCCGGTGGAGCTGGAGCCGCTGGTGGCGCAGATCAACCATTTGCTCGCCCACACCGAAGACAGCCTCAAGCGCTCGCGCAACGCCCTTGGCAACCTCGGCCATGCCTTGAAAACCCCGCTGGCGGTGCTGTTGAGCGTGGCGTCGAGCGAAAAACTCGATGCGCACCCGGAGCTGCGCAAGATCCTTATAGAGCAACTGGAACAAGTGCAGCAGCGCCTCAATCGCGAGTTGAATCGCGCACGTCTGTCCGGCGATGCGCTGCCCGGCGCGCTGTTCGATTGCGACGCGGAACTGCCGGGCTTGCTGGCGACGTTGAACATGATCCACGGCGAGCATCTGGCGCTCAGTTACGTCGCCCCGGCCGGTCTGCAACTGCCGTGGGACCGTGAGGATTTGCTTGAGCTGCTGGGCAACCTGCTCGACAACGCCTGCAAGTGGGCGGACGCCGAAGTGCGCTTGAGCGTGATCGAACGCACTGATGGCTTTGCCCTGAGCGTCGAGGATGACGGCCCGGGGATTCCCGAACAACAGCGCGCCGAGGTTTTCAGCCGTGGTACGCGGCTGGATGAACAGACCGACGGCCATGGGCTGGGGTTGGGGATCGTGCGCGATATCGTGGAAACGTGGGGCGGGTTGCTGGTGTTGGGCGAGAGCGAGTGGGGCGGGTTGAAGGTGGTGATCGAGTTGCCTAAACGCTGATTGCCCAAACACCTGTATCCCCTGTGGGAGCGAGCCTGCTCGCGAATGCGGCGGATCAGACAAATGATTGCTGTCTGACACGTCGCTTTCGCGAGCAGGCTCGCTCCCACATTGGGTTTCGCGCTGGGCCTTACACGCGAAACTGATCCATCAACCGCTGCTGCTGATTCGCCAGGCTGTTGAGCGACTGACTCACCCGCGCCGACTCATTCGCCTGCCCCGACAGCGATTCGGTCACATCACGAATCGTCGCCACGTTGTTGTTGATCTCCTCGGCCACCGCGCTCTGCTCTTCGGCTGCGCTGGCGATCTGTAGGTTCATGTCGCTGATCACCGTCACCGCGTCGCCGATCTGGCGCAGCGCGGTCACTGCCTGGCCGACCTGCTCGACACTGCCCTGGGCCTGGCGATGGCTGTTGCCCATCGAGCCGACCACCTCCTGCGTGCCGTTCTGCAATTGCTCGATAACCTGACGGGTTTCCTCCACCGATTCCTGGGTCCGCCTTGCGAGGTTGCGCACTTCATCGGCAACTACGGCAAAACCGCGTCCGGCTTCACCCGCCCGCGCTGCTTCGATCGCAGCATTGAGCGCCAGCAGGTTGGTCTGTTCGGCAATCGCGCGAATGGTTTCCAGCACCGCGCCGATTTTCTCGCTGTTGGCCGCCAGACCTTCAACCTGCACCATCGCCGCGCTCATGTCGGCGGCGAGGGTATCGATGCTCGCGGTGGTGCGGTCGATCACCGTCAGGCCCTGGCGGGTGGCGCGGTCGGCATCCTTGGCGGCTTCGGCAGCCTGGGCCGCGCTGCGGGCGACGTCTTGCGCGGTGGCGCTCATTTCGTGGGAGGCAGTCGCGACCTGATCGACCTGACGGTACTGCTGCTCCATGCCGGCGCTGGTTTGAGTGGCGATGGCCGATGACTGGTCTGCGGTACTGCGTGCGTCCTGCACCGAGCGTTTCACTTCGGCGATGATCGGCTGCAATTTGTCGAGAAAGCGGTTGAACCAGCCCGCCAGTTGCCCGAGTTCATCCTGCTTGTCATAGGCCAGGCGACGGGTCAGGTCGCCTTCGCCGCTGGCGATGTCTTCGAGCATGTGCGCGACGCCGAGAATCGGTCGGGTCACGCTGCGCGCCATCAGCCACACCAGCAGCAGGCCGAGCAGGGCGGCGAGGCCGCCGAGGCCCAACTCCATCAACGTGCCCGAGGTATTGCTCGCGTCCAGCTGTTGCTTGAGCGCTTCGGCGCGGCTGACCAGGACTTTTTCCGGCACATCGAGCAGCACGCCCCACGCCGGCCCGCCCGGAATCGGCTGGAAGGGCGAGAGCACTTTCAACTGGCCGTCGTTGTGCAGGCTGCTCACGCCCGTGCTGGCCGCCAGGCGCCGCAGCAGCTCAGCGCCGCTGGTGGTGTCGACGGCGTCCAGACGCTGGCTGAGTTTGCTGGCATCGGCGCTGTAACCGGCGAGCAGGCCGGCGGGGCTGATGATGCTCACGGCGGTCTGACCGTCGTAGAGCTTTTTGCTTGCGGTCTGGCTGATCGCTTGCAGGCTGTTGAGGTTGATGTCGACCGACAGTGAGGCGATGACCTTGCCGTTGAGCAGCAGCGGGAAGACGATGCTGGTCATCAGCACTTTCTGCCCGTCGATCACGTAAAAGTACGGTTCGATCACGCAGGGCTTGAGGGTGCTGCGCGGGCAGGTGAACCAGGCGTTGGCCGCCTGACCGCTGGGGCCGGTGCGGGTGTCGCTCATGTCGCTTTCCGGCAGGGCCATCGAGTGGACTTTGCCCGGGGTCGGCTGCGACCAGTACAGCGCAAAACGGCCCTTGTCGTTGCTGCCCAGCTCATCTTGCCCAGCGAACAGTTCGTCCTTGCCGTCCAGCGCGTTGGCTTCGAATACCAGCGACAGGCCGAGCAGATCCGGGTTGGCCTGCAATGCAGATTTGACCTGACGGGTCATGTCTTCGCGCAGATCGAAGGCATCGAGAAAACGCTTCTCGGCCTGTTCGCGCAAAAACAGCACCTGCCGCGAGAAGCCATGACCGTACTGGTAGGCATCCATGAACTGCTGACGAATGCCTGCCGCTTGCACCTCACCCTGCGACTCGATGCGCGCCTGCGCCGACTCGGTGAGCATTTCCATGCTCGACGCCTTGACCAGCGCGGAACTGTGCTGCATGCGATACAGCGAAAGACCGACCAACAGGGTCACGATCCCGGCCAGACAGAGGCCGGCGAGCAGGGTGATTTTCCACTGGATGGAAAGGTGTCTGAGCGACATGGAAAACATCCTTATTCGATAAATATCTGAGACTTTGCACTCTAACGGCTGAAAAACAGCTTTCTTGAGCGGCAAGCGGCAAGCGGCAAGCTGCAAGCTGCAAGCTGCAAGCTGCAAGCGAAAAGCTTGATCGTTCCCACCCTCTGCGTTGATCGTTCCCATGCTCCGCGTGGGAATGCCTCAATGGACGCTCTGCGTCCGCTTTGGGACGCGGAGCGTCCCGGGCTGCATTCCTTTGCTGCGCGTGGGAACGATCAAAAGCAGCTCAGCTTGCCGCTCGAAACTTGCAGCTTGTGGCTGCTTGGGGCACAGTGCGCGCCCTTTTAACAAGACCCTTTTGGCTCCGCCGAGCAGTTCTGGCGGACTCATCCTGTCTGGCGGTCGATTGTCCACCGCAGTGTTTTTCGAGGTAGTGAAATGAATGCAGTCATAGCAGCAGTCGGCGTCATGCTGATTCTCAGCCTGTCCCGCGTGCATGTGGTGATCGCGCTGATCGTCGGGGCGCTGGTTGGCGGCCTGACCGGTGGCCTGGGCATGGACGCCACACTCAAAGCGTTCAACAGTGGCCTGGGCGGCGGTGCCACGGTGGCGTTGTCCTACGCGTTGCTCGGCGCTTTCGCTGTGGCAATCGCCAAATCCGGCCTGGCCCATGCGCTGGCCGACAGGGCGCTGGCGATGGTTGACCGGCAACATTCCACCGGCGGTGGCAACGTCAAATGGCTGCTGATCGGCCTGTTGTGGGTAGTGGCGATTGCTTCGCAGAACATCCTGCCGATCCACATTGCATTCATTCCGCTGCTGGTGCCGCCACTGCTTTATGTGCTGACCAAGCTGCAACTCGACCGCCGCCTGATCGCCTGCGTCATGACCTTCGGCCTGATCACCCCGTATATGTTCCTGCCAGTGGGTTTCGGCAACATCTTCCTCAATGAAATCCTGCTGGCCAACGTTGCGCGCAGCGGCGTCGACATCAGCGGCATCAACATTACCCACGCCATGGGCATTCCGGCGCTGGGCATGGTTTTCGGCCTGGCGATGGCGTTCGTCAGTTATCGCAAGAAGCGCGTCTATGACCTAGCAAAAATCGAGCAGGTCGAGCAGACCGCGGTGCAGTACAACCCGTTGAGCCTGCTGATCGCCGGTGTGGCCATCGCCTCGGCGTTCGTCGTCCAACTGCTGCTGGATTCGATGATTATCGGTGCGCTGGTGGGTTTCCTGATCTTCTCGGTGTCCGGCATCGTCAAGTGGCGCGAAACCGATGATCTGTTCACCGAAGGCATGAAAATGATGGCGATGATCGGTTTCATCATGATCGCCGCCTCCGGTTTCGCCGAAGTGATGAAGGCTACCGGGCAGGTGCAGACCCTGGTCGAATCGTCGGCAGCGTGGATCAATCACAGCAAAGGCGTCGGCGCACTGCTGATGCTGCTGGTGGGCTTGCTGGTGACCATGGGCATTGGCTCGTCGTTTTCTACTGTGCCGATTCTGGCGGCGATTTTCGTGCCGCTGTGCGTGCAACTGGGCTTCAGCCCGATGGCCATCGTGTGCATCGTCGGCACCGCCGGTGCGCTGGGCGACGCCGGTTCACCGGCCTCGGATTCGACCCTCGGCCCGACCTCCGGCCTCAACATCGACGGCCAGCATCACCACATCTGGGACACCGTGGTACCGACCTTCCTGCACTACAACCTGCCGCTGCTGGCCTTCGGCTGGGTGGCCGCGATGGTGCTCTGACTCCCCACCAATCCTCAATGTGGGAGCGAGCCTGCTCGCGAAGGCGTCGTGTCAGTCGCTTTATGAGGTGCTGACCCAACGCTTTCGCGAGCAGGCTCGCTCCCACAGGGGAAAGGGCAATCCCTGTGCTCAACTTTTGAGCTGGCGTGCCGTTAAAGCCTTTAACCACGCCAACAAAATCAAAAGAGTGAGCCCCACAATGCGCCTGAGCCTCAAGGCTAAAGTCCTGTCCCTCGCCGTTCTTCCGGTATTGCTCTTTGCCCTGGTCATCAGCCTGACCACGCTGTTCATCCTCCAGGAACAGGCGCGCAAGGAAGTCGAGCAGACCCGCGAGCGCCTGCTCGGCGACGCCAAAGCCACCCTGCAAAGTTACGTCGCCGTGGCGATGACCACGATCAAACCGCTGTACGACGCTGCCGCGCCCGGTGACACCGAGGCGCGCGCGCAGGCGATCAAGCTGCTGTCGGGCATCCGCTACGGCAAGGACGGCTACTTCTTCGCTTACGACTCGGAGATCGTGCGCCTGTTCAAGGCCAACGACCCCGACGGCGTGGGCAAAAGCTTCAAGGACAACCGCGACCCGAATGGCGTCTACGTCAACCTCGGCCTGGTGAAAGTGGCGAAGGACGGCACTCACTACCTGCAATACAGCTCGCCGCTGCCGGGCAATGCGAAAGTGCTGGTGCCGAAACTCGGTTACACCGAATACCTGGCCAAGTGGGACATGGCCGTCGGTACCTCGGTCAACCTCGACGGCATCGAAGCGCAAGTGGCGCTGGTCGAAGCCCAGGTCCAGGAACGCGTGCAAGGTGTGGTGCTGAGCATTGTCGGCGTGGCGGTGCTGGTGCTGCTGGTAATTGCCGCGGCGGGGATGCTGCTGGCTAACACCATTCTGCGTCCACTGACCCAGATGAAAGCCAACCTCGATGACATCGCGGCGGGCGAGGGCGATCTGACCCGGCGCCTGAACATCACCAGCCAGGATGAACTCGGCGAACTGGCCGGCTCGTTCAACCGCTTCGTCGACAAGATCCACGGCCTGGTGCGCCAGATCACCGAGATGACCACGCAACTGACCGGGCTGGTGACTCAGGTGTCCGATCAGGCGCAGCGCTCGGATCAGGCGATGGAGCGTCAGCGTCACGAGACCGATCAGGTCGCCACCGCCATCAACGAAATGTCCGCCGCCGCACAGGAAGTCGCCAAGAGCGCGCAGAACGCCGCCGTCGCCGCGCAGCAAACCGATGCAGAAGGTCAGAGTGCCAAACGCGTAGTGGCTGGCAGCATCAAACAGATCCATGCGCTGGTCGATGACATTCGCAACAGCGGCGTATCACTGGACAGCCTGCAGCAGGACGTGACGTCGATTGTCGGTGTGCTCGGGGTGATTCGCTCGATTGCCGAGCAGACCAACCTGCTGGCTCTCAATGCGGCAATCGAAGCGGCGCGGGCGGGCGAGGCCGGGCGTGGTTTTGCCGTGGTCGCCGACGAGGTCCGCGCGCTGGCCAGCCGCACGCAGATCAGCACCCAGGAAATTCAAGGCATGATCGATCGTCTGCAGGCCGGCACGCAGCAGGCCGTGGAAGCCATGCGCCGCTCCAGCGAGGCCGGCGACGGCACTTCGCAACAGGCCAATCAGGCCGGGGCGTCGCTGGATGCCATGGCTGAACTGATCGCGACGATCAACTCGATGAACGCACAGATCGCCAGCGCCGCCGAAGAACAGACTGCGGTGGCAGAAGAAATCAACCGCAGCGTGCACCAGATCGCCGTGGCGGTGGATAGCGTTGCCGATGAAACGCAGCTCGGCGCGCAGACCTCGCGCAGTCTGGCGGAGTTGGGGCAACGGTTGGGCAAACTGGTTGGGCAGTTCCGGATCTGACGCTTGAAAAGCAGCCCTCACCCTAGCCCTCTCCCAGAGGGAGAGGGGACTGACCGAGTTGTCTTGCGCCATACATCGACCTGAGAAATCGAGTCGATTATGGATTCACAGCAGAGCTTTCAGGTCGGTGCATACCTGCAATATCCCCCAATCAGTCCCCTCTCCCGACGGGAGAGGGCTAGGGTGAGGGGCTCTTGATCTTCAAGGCCTGTCCCAATACGGCACCTCACCAAAACACTCAACAAAAAAATCAATCACCGTCCGCACCTTCACTGACAACCTTCGACTCCCCGGCCACAGCACCGCAATCTGCTGCGGCTCCAGGCTGTTCGACACCTGATACCCGCGCATCACCGGCACCAGCGTGCCGGCGCGCACCGCTTCGCCAATCAGCCATGACGGAAACATCACCAGCCCCAGACCTTGTTCGGCGGCCTGGGTGAGGGTGTCGGCGTGGTTGCTGGTGATCGGGCCTTTGACCGAGTACGGCGTCCAGTCCTCGCCATCGCGGCGGAAAAACCAGCGCTGCTGGCCGGTCGCGCCTTTGTAGGCCAGGCACTGGTGCTGAGCCAGATCCTCGGGCTTCTGGGGCGTGCCGTGGCGCGCAAGATAGGCCGGGCTGGCGGCGACCTGAAAGCGGTGCGGCGCCAGAATCCGCGCCTGCATGCTCGAATCGGGCAACGGGCCGATTCGCACCAGCAGGTCGGCGCCTTCCTGCAACGGGTCGACGTAGTGATCGGTCTGCTGGATATCCAGTTGCAACTGCGGATAACGCGCGCACAACGTGCCCAGCCACGGGCTCAGATGACGCTGACCGAACACCACCGGGGCATTGATCCGCACCAGGCCGGTAGGTTCGCTTTGTTGCTCCTGCAGCGCTTGCTCGGCTTCTTCCAGTTGCGCCAGCAGCAGCCGCGCATGGTGGCCGAGCAGGCGACCGGCTTCTGTCGGCGAAACGGCGCGGGTATGCCGATAGAGCAATTGCTGATTCAGCGCCTGCTCCATCAACTGGATCTGACGCGAGATCGAAGAGGGCGCCACGCCTTCGCGGCGCGCGACTTCGGAAAAGCTGCCCTGATCGAGTACAGCAACAAACAGCCGCAGTGCCTTGAATCCCAGTTCATTGAGCCCGTGCATGAAAAGTCCTGCTGTGCGAGTTGCGCAAAAGTGTTGTCCGAATGCTCCCATTTATCGCACAGCTCTGCCAACCGATAATCCGCGCCATCGTTTCTTGAGTGGAAAGTTTTTATGCAGACGCTGGATGACGTGGCTGTTGCCACGCCTGTGAAAAAGTCGGGGTTGCGCTTGTTGCTGTTGCCGCTGGTGATTGTGGCCGGCATGGGCTTGTCGGTTGAGGCCGGACTGCTCGGGCCACTGGGCGAGCAGGTCGGGCACCTGTGGGCGACATTGAGTATCTTCGGCGTCGGTGCGGCGATCCTGTTTTTGCTGTTGCTGTTCGCTGGCCCGCAGAAAGGCCCGGCGCTGACCGAGCTGCCGCGCTGGCAGTTGATCGGCGGGTTTCTCGGGCCGATGTATGTGGTGGTGCTGACCCTGGCAACGCCGCATATCGGTATTGCCATGACCATGATCGCGATCCTCTCGGGGCAAGTGGGCAAGAGCGTGCTGATCGACCATTTCGGCTGGTTCGGCGCGACGCGCAAAAAGGTCAATGGCGAGCGTTGGCTGGCCTTGGGGCTGATCGTGGTGGCATTGATTCTGATTGCGCGGGGGTGAGTGATGGGGCTGGTGATTTTATTGGCAGTGGTGGTGTTGGCCGGCGCGGTGTTGAGCGTGCAAGCGGCGATCAACGGGCGCCTGGGTGAGTCGGTTGGCGTATTGCGCAGCAGTCTGCTGACCTTTGCGGTGGGCGCGGTGGTGACCGGGTTGTTGATTTTCTTCTTTGAGCCGGCGCAGGCGGTGAGCTTGCTCGACGTGCCGAAGTGGCAATTGACCGGGGCCTTGTTCGGCGTGGTTTACATGATGGTGATGGTCGGTGCGGTGCCGGTGGTGGGCACGGCGGTGGCGACGGTGGCGGTGATCGTCGGGCAGTTGGGGATGGGGATGTTGATCGATAATTTCGGCTGGTTGGGCAATCCGGCGATCGAGCTTTCGTCGAGCCGGGTTTTGGCGATGGGGTGTCTGGCGTTGGCGCTGGTGTTTATGTATCGGAGTTCTTCGCGCTCCGTGGATTGATTGTTTATTGTTGCTGAGATGGGGGTGTATATCCGTTGCTGCGGGTGTTGCGGCTGGCGGTTTCGCCCTTACGGCGAGTCCCTTTTTCAGACGCCGGAGTGCCGGCCCAGCAAAAAGGAACCAAAAGGCTTTGCTCCTGCGTTCGGCCCTCGCAGGCTCGGGTCCCTTCGCTCCGGGACCGATCCGGGCGCAGCGGCTACGGTTTGCTGCGCTGCACCTACGTCCGCTGTGTCTGGCTGCGCCAGACGGTCGCTGCGCTCCCACGCCCGGATCAATCCCTGCGCTCAGCCTTCCGATGTCGCTGGTTAGGCAAGATCAAGATCAAAGGCACTCGAGCTAACGCTCATTGTTGAGTGGTTAGAAGCGGGTGGTTGGCTTGGGATTTTCGGTGTGGCTGCCCCTCACCCCAGCCCTCTCCCCGAGGAGAGGGAGCCGATTTTGGTTGGATTCGAAATTCGCATTCGACTCGGTATCGCAGGTCGACGTAGCCCTCGCATTCACCTCGGTCAGTCCCCTCTCCCTCCGGGAGAGGGCTAGGGTGAGGGGCTTTTGATCAATCAGGCTCCACCTGAAGTTTCATCCCTCCATCCTGCAGCGGCTCCGTCTCTCGAACACTGCCCTGAAGCGTGCGCCCATCCACTTTCACCACGACGATTTTCGCCTGGTCCAGATCTTCCGGCACCGGCGCCTTTACGCATAAAGTGAAGCGGTAAGGATCGTCCGCAACGGTCTCGAGGCCGACTTCGCAGTTTACGGTTTTGCTGATCTGGCCGAAGAACGTGGTCAGGCCGTAGTCCAGCCGCGCCGGGTGGTAAAGGATGTCCATCAGTGCTCCTCCTTCGTCCGCAAGCGGCTGGGTGGTTAATGCGTCTGGCGCCAGGTGACGTTTTCCAGGCCGAATTTTTCCGCCATCGGTTTGCTGGTCTTTTGTACCTTTTCACGGCCAAAGCGCGGGATTCGGCCGACGCCGGCGTCGCAGCTCGCCCAGTGCCAGGCTTCGGCATTGTCCATTTTGTCCGAGCGGATAATGAACGACTTGGGCGTACCGTGAAGGGTGTAGTCGATAACAAAAAGTTTTGCGTTGTTCATAAAGCCGGTATTCCTCCCTGTGGTAATTAACGGATCGCAGGGCGTCGCGAAAATTCAGTCGGATTGTCCGACGGTAGCGATGATTGGCGAGCTTGGGGCGCGCTGGTTAACATGGCGCCTTCGCCAACCCCGATGAATGCTCGCCATGGCCCTTGCTGCGCCCCCCGATCTGAGTGACCCCGATGTGCCGGTGCAACCGCTGGCGCGCACCTATCCGCGCGGATTGTTCATCGAACCCCATGAGCATGTCTGGGGGCAGTTGCTGTATGCGATGAGCGGGGTGATGTGGGTCGAGACGCCGCACGAAGCGCTGGTGGTGCCGCCGCAGCGGGCGGTGTGGTTGCCGCCGGGGGTGCCGCATGCCATTCGCGTGGTGTCGGACTTGCAGATGCGCAATATCTACCTGCGCCCGGCGCTGGCGGCGACGCTGGATGCGACGGTGCAGGTGATCGAAGTCGGCGGTTTGCTGCGTGAGCTGATTGTCGGCCTGGTGGCGCAGGGTGACAGCGGCGAACCCGAATACTACGAGGCGCTGGTCGGTCTGGCCCTGCTCGAGCTCAGGCGTGCACGGCGCTCTTCATTGAAGGTCCCGCTGCCGGACGATTCTGATCGGCGCCTGATGAACGTGTGTCAGGCGGTGATGGCGGCGCCGTCGCTGGCGCTGCCGTTCGAGCAGCATGCGGAGAATGCCGGGGCCAGCGTGCGCACCCTCGCGCGGCTGTTCAAGGACAGCCTCGGCATGGGCTTCGCCGAATGGCGGCGCCAGGTGCAACTGGCGACGGCGGTGGCCGAGTTGATTCAGGGCGTAGCGGTGAGTGTCATCGCGCGGGAGCTGGGTTATTCGCCGAGCAGTTTCAGTGACATGTTCCGGCGTGAGCTGGGGGTGGCGCCTTCGCAGTTCGTGATGGAACACAATTAATCAGACCGATGTAAATCCAATGTGGGAGCGAGCCTGCTCGCGAATGCGGTTCCTCAGCGCCGAATGAGCGTGCTGGTACACCGCATTCGCGAGCAGGCTCGCTCCCACAGGGTTCCTCGCTGATTTCAACGGGTTTGGCTGAAATCCAGAAGTCCTTGGCCGGTAGCCTTCGGCGCCTCTCCCTAAACTCTGCCCATTCCTTTCAACGGCGGAGTGCCTCCATGAATTATCTGATTTCGCTCGCCATCGGTCTGGGCGTCGGCCTGTTGTACGGCGCGCTGGATTTTCGTTCTCCCGCGCCGCCGGCGATCGCGCTGGTGGGCCTGCTCGGCATGCTCGCCGGTGAACAGTTGTGGCCGCTGGGCCGGCAGCTGGTCGCTGGCTGGTTGTCCTGAATTTTCCTTTTTCCTTATCGGTGGATGTGCTCATGAAAGCTCTGCAATTCGATAAAACCGGCGACCTGTCTTCCCTGCGTTACACCGAGGTGCCGACACCCGTGCCTGGCCCTGATGAAGTACTGGTGCAGATCAAAGCGGCCGGCCTCAACCCCAGCGATGTGAAAAACGTCCTCGGGCGTTTTCCTTACACCACGCTGCCGCGGATTCCCGGGCGGGACTTTGCCGGGGTGGTGGTCGAAGGGCCGCAAGCGCTGATCGGTCAGGAAGTCTGGGGAACGGGCCGTGAGCTGGGCTTTTTCGCCGATGGCTCCCATGCGCAGTTCGTCAAACTGCCGGCCGGCGGTATCGCGCATAAACCGTCGCACTTGAGTTTCGCTCAGGCCGCCAGCCTCGGCGTGCCGTACACCACCGCGTGGGATGCGCTGGAGCGCAGTCTGGTGAACGCCGACACGCGTTTGCTGGTGATCGGCGGCGGGGCGGTGGCGACAGCGGCGTTGGCACTGGCGAAAGTGCGCGGCGCGCAGTTGCTCGCTGCGGCGCGGCGACCAGAGCAAGTGGCTGACTTGCAGGCGCAGGGGTATCAGACGATTCAGCTGGAGCAACCCGAAAACCTCGGTGCGCAGGTCAACGCGGTGTATCGCGGCGGCGCCGATGTGATTTTCGACACCACCGGTTTCTGGTTGCCGGCCTCGGTGGCAGCGTTGGCGACGTTCGGGCGCATCGCAATCATCGCCGCGCCAGTGGACGGCCACGTACAGCTGCCAGCACTGGCGCTGTACCGCAAGGGCGGTTCGGTGGTGGGGATCAATTCGTTGTTGTATGGCGTTGAAGCGTGCGCAGCAATGCTTGAGCAGTTCGGGCGGTTTTTCGATGAGGATCGGTTGCCGTTGCCGCAGGGGCTGGTTGAGGTGCCGTTGGCTGAAGGGCTCGCGCGGTATGCCGAAGTAAATCAGGGTGGCGGGGACAAGATCATCCTCATCCCCTGACTCACTTCGAATTTCTCTAACAACCTGAAACCTGTGGGAGCTGGCTTGCCAGCGATGGCAATGGAACAGGCGAGAGAAAGGTTGCCTGACCTGACGCGATCGCGGGCAAGCCCGCTCCCACAGGGGGCTGAGTGTGTCTTAAGAGGCGGGGACGCCTTTTTCCCACGCCGACCAGTTTTTCAGAATGTCCTGCACCAGCGGATTACCGGCCCGATACAGATTTTCCAGCGCTGGCACAAACCCACCCTGATCGGCGTATTTGAGCAGGTTGTCGACTTCGCTGCCGCCGGGTTGTGGGCGGTCGAAATCGGAGCCGGCGCGGACCACGGCGAGGCGCTGCACGTCGACCAGGCCTTCGCGGCTGGCGCGCAGCAGCGCTTCGTACGTGGAGTTGTCTTCCTGTTGCGTCGTGCAGTATTCGCCCTTGTTGTCGGTCAGCAGCTTGGTCCAGACCTCGGCTCGTTCGCTCAGGCGCGTGCCGGAAAACCAGGTGTTGCCGGCGAGCGTATCGCAGCGCGTCACCACCG
Organism: Pseudomonas retamae; assembly: GCF_043496865.1. Lineage (NCBI taxonomy): Bacteria > Pseudomonadati > Pseudomonadota > Gammaproteobacteria > Pseudomonadales > Pseudomonadaceae > Pseudomonas > Pseudomonas retamae. Next base: position 86,564 of record NZ_JBIEIL010000013.1, on the reverse strand, counting down.
GTGGCTGGTTGGCCGGGGCGGAAGGATATTTCTGCCGCCACGCCGCCGATTCCTTGCTCTCGCTCAACTCGACCTTGTGGCTCAGCGCGAAGGCTTTGGCTTGCAGTGTCGGGTTGAGTTCGAAGACTTCGGTCTTGTAGTCCAGCGGCGGTTTTTCGTTCGGGCCTTGGGTGTTGATGCCCAGATAACCGGTCGGCCAGCTCGCCGGGGCGTCGCGCGAATCCAGCTCCCACTGCGTGCCGAACTCGACCAGATAATGCGCCCATGCGGCGGTGCCGATGGTGCCGTGTTTGGGGCTGATGCCGGCAATCCCAGCGATCAGAAAGTAACTTTTACGCAGGTCGAATTTCGGCGACAGGGCCAGTGCCAGGGTCGAGGCAGCGGCGTTGGTCTGGCCCATGCCGGTGGTCAACAGACACACTTGCTGCGCGTTGCAACGGATGCTCGGATATTCGGCGGAAAGACCCGGCACGCGGATTTCCTGTTTCAGCTCGAGCCGGTCGATCCAGTGCTGCGCCTCGGGGGCGAACATGGTGATCAGCACGACTTTTGGTTGAATCGGTGCCTCGCTCGCCCATGCAGGGGAAGCGAGCAGGGCCGCGCCGGTCAGGGTCAAACATTTCATGGCTTGCATGGAAAACTCCTTGAGTCAGAACTGATAACCGATGCCGGCGTAGTAACCCCAGCCGTTGGAACGCGCGCGGAAATTGCCGTCGCCGAAATTCAGCTCGCTGCCGTCATCCCAGTTGCCGCCGTTATGGAAATAGCGGCCGACCAAAGTGAAGCGCAAATGCGTGAACGAGTAGAGCAAGACGTTGGTCGCCACCGTCGCGTTGGCGGTGCGCGCCGGGTCGTCCTTGTGCAGGTCCGAGCCAAAATCGAAATTGGTGAAGCCGATGTAGGTCAGCGACGCGCCGTTGCTGAATTTGTCGATGGGGATGATGTATTTGAGCTGCGCGCGGTAGCCGTCCCACGAATACTCATTGCTCGCGCCGTAGTTTTCCCACTGATAACGACCGTATAAGTTGGCCGACAGATTGACCCGCGAGTGCGTATCGATGTCGGTGCCAAAACCGCTGTAAAGCGTGTTGGCGCGGTTTTCCTTGCGGCTGCCGTGGTCGTAGATCCAGTCGAACGCTACGTACCATTCCTTGAACGGGCCGATGGCCAGGCTGCGGCCGGCGAGGTAGTCGATGGAGATGCGCGGCTCGTGCTCCATGAACACCGGCGAACCGTGATCCCACACGCCTTTGTCGTGGCTGTTGCCGATGTTGAAGATCTTCGGCACGTCGATGTAACCGTAAAGTTCGAACGGGCCTTTGCGGCCGAAATACTCGTATTCCAGATAGATATCATCGGCCGGTTGCGGGCCGAAGCTGATGTCCTTGCTGCCGATCAGGGTCAGGTCCTGGTTGTACCAGTCCGACAAGTACGCGCCTTTTTTCGGCGGGCTGGCTTCGGGGCTGAGGGTCTCGCCCTGGGCGGATTCTTCGGCGGGCGCCGGTTGCGCATAGGCGCTGTGGCTGAGAAATCCGGTAACGCCGGTCAGTAGCAGGGAAACAGCGCAAGTGCGCAATAACGGTGCGCGATAAGAAGAGGCGAGGTGCATGCAAAGTCCTTTTTGTGGATCCGGGCCCGCTGTTGCGTGGGCGATGACGGTTTGTCACGAAAACGCAGGCATGGGTGACAAGCAAACGTTTGCACAAGGCGTACCAGATTTGGCAAGACGCTGAAATGTTGGAGCTTTCGCGACATTTCATGACGGATCGATCAGAAAGCTACTTCCAGCGCCAAACCTTGTAGCGGCGAGCCTGTTCGCCGAAACGTTTGGCAGACGCCAGCGCCCATGATCCTTGTCGCGCTCTGCTAGAATCCGCCCCATTCATTGCCAGAGACCCTCCCATGAGCGAGCCGATTCGTCTGACCCAATACAGCCACGGCGCCGGTTGCGGCTGCAAGATTTCTCCGCAGGTGCTGGAAGTGATTCTGGCCGGCAGTGGCGCACAGAACCTCGACCCCAAACTGTGGGTCGGCAATGCCTCGCGTGATGACGCGGCGGTGTACGAGATAGATGCCGAACGCGGTGTGGTGTCGACCACGGACTTTTTCATGCCGATCGTCGATGACCCGTTCGACTTCGGCCGCATTGCCGCGACCAACGCGATCAGTGATATCTACGCGATGGGTGGCGATCCGCTGATGGCGATCGCGATCCTCGGCTGGCCGGTCAATGTGCTGGCGCCGGAAGTGGCGCGGGAAGTGATTCGCGGTGGCCGCTCGGTGTGCGACGCGGCGGGCATTCCGCTGGCCGGCGGGCATTCGATCGATGCGCCGGAGCCGATTTTCGGCCTCGCGGTGACCGGTCTGGTGGAAAAGCGCCACATGAAGCGCAACGACACCGCCACCGCCGGTTGCCTGTTGTACCTGACCAAGCCGTTGGGCATCGGCATCCTCACCACCGCCGAGAAAAAGGGCAAGCTGCGCGCCGCCGACGTCGGCGTGGCCCGTGACTGGATGTGCACCCTGAACAAGCCCGGCAGCCGTTTCGGCAAACTCGCCGGCGTTACCGCAATGACCGACGTCACCGGTTTTGGCCTGCTCGGGCATCTGGTGGAAATGGCGGACGGCAGCCAGCTCACCGCGCGCATCGCCTATGACCGCGTGCCGCGTCTGGACAGCGTCGAGTATTACCTCGATCAGGGCTGCGTGCCCGGCGGCACCTTGCGCAATTTCGACAGCTACGCAAAACAGGTCGGCCGCGTGCAAGAGCTGCACAAGCGCGTGTTATGCGACCCGCAAACCAGTGGCGGTCTGCTGATCGCCGTGACGCCAGAGGGCAACGAGGAATTCCTCGCAGTCGCCGCCGAACTGGGCCTGAGCCTTGAACCAATCGGCGAACTGGTCGAGCGACAGACGAACGCAGTCGAGGTGATTTGATGCTCCGCGACTGCACCGACTACCGCGACATTTTCCTCAACGACCGGCCGCTGATGGACGCCCGCGCGCCGGTCGAGTTTCACAAGGGCGCGTTCCCCGGCGTGGTCAACCTGCCGCTGATGAACGACGCCGAGCGGCAAAAAATCGGCACCTGCTACAAGCAGCACGGCCAGCAGGCGGCCATCGAATTGGGCCATCAACTGGTTTCCGGCGCGGTGAAGGCCGAGCGCATCCAGGCCTGGGCCGATTTTGCCCGGGCGCATTCTGACGGTTATCTCTATTGTTTTCGCGGCGGCCTGCGCTCGCAGATCACCCAGCAATGGCTGCGCGACGAGGCCGGCATCGACTATCCGCGCGTCGGTGGCGGCTACAAGGCGATGCGCAGTTTTCTGATCGACACCCTTGAACAGGCCATCGCCCAGTGCGATTTCGTTTTGCTCGGTGGCATGACCGGCACCGGCAAGACCGAAGTGCTGGTGCAACTGCGCAATGGTCTGGACCTGGAAGGGCACGCCAATCATCGCGGTTCGAGCTTCGGCAAACGCGCGACCGGGCAGCCGTCGAACATCGATTTCGAAAACCGTCTGGCCATCGACATCCTCAAGAAGCGCGATGCCGCTATCGAGCAGTTCGTGCTCGAGGACGAGAGCCGGGTGGTTGGCAGTTGCGCCTTGCCGCTGGCGCTGTATCAGGGCATGCAGCAGTACCCGATGGTCTGGCTGGAAGACCGTTTCGAGGACCGCGTCGAGCGGATCCTGCGTGATTACGTCACCGATCTGGCGGCGGAGTTTTCAGCGGTCCACGGCGAGGAGGGTTTCACGCTGTTCTCCGAACGCTTGCTCGAAAGCCTGAACAACGTGCAGAAACGTTTGGGCGGCGAGCGCCATCGACGCTTGTTGTTGTTGATGGAAGACGCACTGGCCGAGCAGGCCCGCAGCGGCGCGGTGGACCTGCATCGCGGCTGGATCGAAGGTTTGCTGCGTGAGTATTACGACCCGATGTATGTGTTCCAGCGCGAGAAGAAGGGCGGGCGAATCGAGTTTGCCGGGGAGCGGGGGGCGGTGATCGAGTATTTGCGCGAGCGGTTGAATCAGAAAGGTTAAGGTTGTGGTGGCTGGCCTCTTCGCGAGCAGGCTCGCTCCCACATTGGATCTGCGTGGAATACAAATCCCCTGTGGGAGCGAGCCTGCTCGCGAAAGGGCCGGGTCAGGCGCTGCAAAACTCAGGTCGGGCAGCTCTGCTCACCATGATCCAGCCCCTGCTTGTAACTGTGGCTCTGCAGGCTCGCCTTGCCGTTGTGCCAGGTCAGGGTCAGCACGTACAGCGAGTCGAAATCATTGCCCGCCCAGTCCTCGGTGATGTTCTGTTTCTTGCCGACCGCGTTGCCCGCGACCTTGTTGATCAGCTCCGGCAGATAGCCGTGTGACCAAGCGGTGTAGATCGTCGAGTTGTGGTACTTCTCGTCCAGCAGTTCGCGCGCAAGATCACTGGTGTCATTGGCCGAGAACTCGATGTTCACCGGCAGGCCGAGCTTGATCGCGGCGGGGCTGATGGTCATCAACGGACGAATGTAGCTGTAGGAGTTATCCAGCTCGCCTTCCTCGACATTGCGCGTCGGATTGGCGGCGAACACGTAGTCGGCCTTGCCGAATTTTTCCGGTAGCAGCGTCGACAGGTCGATGGCGCGGTTCAGGCCCTGGCAGTTGAGCTGACCCAACCCGCCTTCGGGTTTTTCGGCATGGCGCAGGAATACCAGCGTCTGCGTGCCGTCGGCCGGCTGCGCGCGACTCTCGCTGGATTCCAGCGACAGCGCCAGCGCAGTCACGGCCAGCAGCGAGGGCAGGGCCACGTATGCACGGTGTTTGAAACGGTTGGCGAAACGCATGAGGTTCGTCATGTAATAGAAAGTTCTTCAGCAAATTCAGTTAGGGCTGACAAACCTTTACACCGCAGGCTGCCGGCGCCGGGTGTTTTCCATGTCGTGAACAGCTTCCTCTGCAAAAAGGCATAGCTCAGAGTCATCTCGGGCCGTTTGGTTCGATTCGGCCCGCCGCGCGGCACTTTAACGGCTAAGTTGGCGGGCTTGAGCGCAGGTTAGCGACAGGATGTTACGGTTCGTGTAGGCGCTGCGGCGGGCCTGTTTTATGATCGGCTTCTAATTTGTGACTGGATGCTTCCCATGACCGATCTGTCCGCGTTCCCGATCACCCAGAAATGGCCGGCGCAGTACCCTGACTGGATTCAGCTTTATTCCCTGCCGACGCCCAACGGCGTGAAAGTCTCGATCATGCTCGAAGAAATCGGTTTGCCGTACGAGCCGCATCGCGTCGGCTTCGACACCAATGACCAGACCTCGCCAGAGTTTCTGTCGCTGAACCCGAACAACAAGATCCCGGCGATCCTCGATCCGCATGGTCCCGGCGACCAGCCGCTGCCGCTGTTCGAATCTGGCGCGATCCTGATCTATCTGGCGGACAAAAGCGGCCAGTTGCTGGCCCAGGAAGGCGCGCTGCGTTACGAGACCATTCAGTGGCTGATGTTCCAGATGGGCGGCATTGGCCCGATGTTCGGCCAGCTCGGTTTCTTCAACAAATTTGCCGGCAAGGATTACGAAGACAAGCGTCCGCGCGACCGTTATGTCGATGAAAGCAAACGCCTGCTCAACGTGTTGAACACGCGCCTGGAAGGGCGCGACTGGATCATGGGCGAGCGTTACACGATCGCCGATATCGCCACATTCCCGTGGGTGCGCAACCTGATCGGCTTTTATGAGGCGGGTGATCTGGTGGGGATTGAGAACTTCCCCAATGTCACGCGGGTGCTGGAGCGGTTTCTCGCTCGTCCTGCTGTCGTTCGTGGCCTCACCATTCCCTCCTGACTCCGCAGGTTAAACCTGTGGGAGCGAGCCTGCTCGCGAATGCGATGTGTCAGAAGCAAGCAGGTTGACTGACACGGCGCTTTCGCGAGCAGGCTCGCTCCCACAGGGAATTGGATTGGCAGAAAGATTATTGCGAACCCGGTAACGCTCTCTTGATTGATCCAGGTTTGTACCCCAACCCCCGCAAGGCATAAGCTTCGCCCCCTACGACTTTCGTCTCATCCGCCGTTTTCAGGAAAGGCCCCATGTCCAGTCAGTTCCCCGAAGCACGTCCCCGCCGTCTGCGCCGCAATGCGAGCCTGCGCAGTCTGTTCCAGGAAACCGAATTCAGCCTGAACGATCTGGTATTGCCGATCTTCGTCGAAGAAGACATCGACGACTTCGTGCCGATCACCAGCATGCCCGGTGTGCAGCGCATTCCCGAGCGCAAGCTGGCCAGCGAAATCGAGCGTTACGCGCGCGCCGGGATCAAGTCGGTGATGACTTTCGGCGTCTCGCATCATCTGGACAGCAACGGCAGCGACACCTGGCGTGAAGACGGCCTGGTCTCGCGCATGTCGCGCATCGCCAAGGACGCCGTGCCGGAAATGATCGTGATGTCCGACACGTGCTTCTGCGAGTACACCGATCATGGCCACTGCGGCGTGATGCACAACCACGAAGTCGACAACGACCAGACCCTGATCAACCTCGGCAAACAAGCGGTGGCGGCAGCGCGTGCCGGTGCCGACGTGATCGCGCCGTCGGCAGCGATGGACGGCCAGGTGCGGGCAATTCGTCAGGCGCTGGACGCGGCCGGGTTCACCCAGATTCCGATCATGGCCTACTCGACCAAGTTCGCCTCGGCGCTGTACGGTCCGTTCCGCGAGGCCGGTGGCAGCGCGCTGAAGGGCGACCGCAAAAGCTATCAGATGAACCCGATGAACCGCCGTGAAGCCCTGCGCGAATCGCTGCTCGACGAGCAGGAAGGCGCCGACGCGCTGATGGTCAAACCGGCCGGCGCGTACCTCGACATCATCCGCGACATCCGTCAGGCGTCGAATCTGCCGCTGGCGGCGTATCAGGTCAGTGGCGAGTACGCGATGATCAAGTTCGGCGCCCAGGCCGGAGCCATCGATGAAGATCGCGTAGTGCGCGAAAGCCTTGGCGCGATCAAGCGCGCGGGTGCGGATCTGATCTTCACCTACTTCGCGATGGATCTGGCATTGGCCGGGATCTGATCAACACTCTGTATCCCTGTGGGAGCGAGCCTGCTCGCGAAAGCGTCGTGTCAGTCAATACGCCTGTTGATGACCCACCGCATTCGCGAGCAGGCTCGCTCCCACATTTGGATCTGCGTGGTGTCAGGTGCAGTTGAAGAGTGGTTTCCACATTTGGTTCGGTGTGAGTCAGGTGCAGTTGAAGTACGGCCGGATCCCATGATCATGGAAGTACCGTTCGACCACCTTCGGATCGGCGCTGTTCTCGGCAATCGCCACGTACGTATCCGGGCGCAGCAGGTAGAACCCGTTACGCGCCAACCCCGCCGTTTCAAACGCCGGGCGCCAGTCGAACACGTGCAGCGGCAAGTGATGTTCAGCGCACCAGGCGATCATTTCGTCGCTGGTGTCGCCGTACACATGCACCTGCCAGCAAGGCTGGCGCAGCGGTTCATAGTTATCTCCCTCACCCTCATGGGCCCACGGCAAGCGGTCGCCGCCGTGGACGTGCCCGGCTGCGCCCGCGCTTAGCGGCATACCACGATAGTTGAGCGTGACCTGCGAGACGGTACGAAAGAGGAATTCGCGACTGGCTTCGAACGAGGCCATTTTCGGGATCAGAAACGGCGCCACACGCATGCGCAGCAGATCCGCCAGCCGCCCCTCGGCGGTGACAAAGCTGAAGACCTTGTCGGTGGTCGATACCAGGCGCCGCGCGAAAGCGATGCGTTCGGTTTCGTAACTGTCGAGCAGGCTTGCCTCGGCGCCGCCGCTGAGCACCGCGGCAAGCTTCCAGGCCAGGTTGATCGCGTCGCCGATCCCGGTGTTCATGCCCTGACCGCCGGCCGGGCTGTGCACATGCGCGGCATCGCCGAGTAGAAACGCGCGGCCACTGCGAAAGTGCTCGGCGACACGGTGATGGACACGGTAGGTCGAGAACCAATGGACGTCTTCGATGTGCACTTTCAGATGTTCGATGGCGCGGCGACTGACGTCGCTGAATTGCAGGGTTTCGGCGCGATCCGCACGCTCATCGCGCACGGTGCCGATCAACCGTGCGTGGCCGGCGCCGGCCAACGGAAATACCGCGAGAAAGTCCGCTTCGTCGAGGTCCAGGTGCAGCTCGCCATTCATCGCCGGGCCGCTGGCCTTGACGTCCGCGACATAGAAAACCTGCTGATAGGTGCCACCGGGAAAACCGGTGTCGAGGCTTTTACGCACCACCGAGCGGGCACCATCGCAGCCTGCGAGGTAGCAGGCCTGACAGATTTCCTGCTCGCCGTTGGGCAGGCGCAAATGTGCGGTGAGGCCGTCGCTGCTTTCTTCGAAAATTTCCAGCGTGGTGTCGCGCTCGACGGTGATGCCATAGTCTTCGAGGCGCTCGATCAACAGCCGTTCGTGTTCATCCTGTGGGAAAATTTCGACGAAGGCGTACGGCGTCAGGCCTTCGCCGATGCGCTTGAGCGGCAGCTGCGCGAGTGGTTTGCCGTTGACCCAGAAATTCGTCGCCGCGACCCGATGGCCGTTGCGCACGATGGTCTCGCTCAGGTCCAGTTGCCGGTACAGCTCCAGCGTGCGCGCCTGCACTGCCAGCGCCCGCGAAGTGGTGCCGGGGGCGGAGGTCTTGTCGATGATCCGCGCCCGCACGCCAAGCTTGCTCAGCCACAGGGCCAGCACCAGCCCGGTGGGGCCGGCGCCGATGATCAGAACGTCGCTGCGGTTCATGGCGCTGTCCTCCCTCGTGGTTGCTGTGGAGCAAGTATGGATCAGCGGAGGAGGGAGGCGAGTCTGGTCGGCTGGACGGGGTCGAAGAAGACCCTGTCCTGGCGTATGGCTGGGAATGTGTGGCGCGAATGAGATCCGGGCCCCTCACCCCAGCCCTCTCCCCAAGGAGAGGGAGCCGATTGGCGAGCCGTTCAATTCCTGCGTCCGGCACGATATTTCTGGCAGGCGCGACTCGCAAACACACCTCGGTCAAGTCCCCTCTCCCCCTGGGAGAGGGCTAGGGTGAGGGGCTGTTGATCTTCCGGTGGCGGTCAGAAATCAATCGTGCCGGACAACTTCGCCACCCGCGGTTCACCCTGGGTCAGGTACCCGCCCTGCGCCGATTCCCAGTAGCGTTTGTTCGCCAGATTCTCCACGCCAAAGCGCAACGTCACGTCCTTCTCCGACACCTTGAACGCATACCGCGCGCCCGCGTCGAAACGGTTCCAGGTCGGCAGGCTGAGGTTGTTCGCCGCGTCGGCGTATTGACCGCCAGTGCGCAGCATCCGCGCGTTCAGCGCGACGCCTTGCAGGCCGGGCACATCCCAGTCGGCGCCAGCGTTGAACTGGAAGGTCGGCACGCCGATCGCGTGGTTGCCATCATTAGCGCCGTTGAGGGTGTTCTTCAGTTCGGTGTCCACCAGCGTCAGGCCGCTGATCAGGCGCAGGCCCTGAATCGGCTCGCCGAACACGTTCATTTCCACGCCCTTGTTGACTTGCTCGCCTTCGCGCACGTAGGTGCAGGTGCTGGCGCTGTTGATTTCGCAGTAGCCATCGCTCGGTTGCTCGATGCGATAGACACCCAGGCTCGCGCCGTAGGTGCCCATGTCGACCTTGACCCCGACTTCGGTCTGCTTGGAGCGCGCCGGTGCGTAGACTTCGTTGCCGTTGGTCACCCGGAAGCCGCCGGAGCTGGCCGGCGAGGTCGGGCCCTGCGCGAGGCCTTCGATGTGGTTGGCGTAGAACGACACGTGATCCCACGGCTTGAACACCACGCCATACACGGGTGTGGTGATCGATTCGTCGTAGCTCGACTTTCGACCGCCGCTGCCCCAACTGGCGTAGTTGTAGCCTTGCACCACCAGTTGCTGACGACGCAGTCCGGCGGTGACCAGCAGGCGATCATCGAAGAAGCCGAGGGTGTCGGACAGCGCCACGCTGCGGTTGAAGGTCTTGCCGACGATGCCCGGATCATTCAGGTCGCCACCGGCGAAGTTGCCGACCGGCGCCGGAGTGGTGATCGGGTGATCGATGTTGTTGGCGTAGCGGGTCAGGTCGAAATCATAGGCGCTGCGCTGCTCAGCCCAGATACCGGTGAGGCCGAAGTTGAGTTTGTGGCTGACCGGGCCGGTGTTGAATTTGCCGTTGAGGCCGGCCATGACACTGGTGTTGTCTTCGTCATGGGGCACGAACGAGCCGGTGGTGAACGACGCGCCGCTGTTGCCTACCAGAGTGGTCGAGTTGTAGCGCCCGACTTCGCGGGTGTGCTTGGCGCCGCCAGCGGCGTAGGCGGTCCAGTTGTCGTTGAGGTCGTATTCGGCGCGGAGCATGCCGAAGGTGTCTTCGATCTCGGTAAAGCCCCACTTCGGCGCGTAATTGGTGTCGGCCGACGGTGCGTCCGGCAGGTGCGTGGCGGTGCCGAGGTTGACCGAGCTGCGGCCACCGTTGACGCGTTCTTTCTGATAAGCGAAATCTCCGGACAGGCGCAGCGCATCGCCGCGGTAGTCGAGGCCGATGGCGAAGAGTTTCGAGCGTTGGTTTTCGTGGTCGATGCCGGTGTCGCCTTCGCGCTGGGACAGGTTGATTCGCGCGCCGAAGCGGTTGTCTTCGCCGAAGCGCTGGCCGATGTCGAAGTGGTGACCGATGCGGCCTTCACTGTTGATGTCGGTGGTGTAGCGGCGCAGCGGTTCGTCTCCGGCGCGTTTGGGTTGCAGGTTGACGCCGCCACCGATGCCGGAGCCGGTCGGGGTCACGCCGTTGATGAAGGCATTCGGGCCTTTGAACACTTCCACGCGCTCCAGGGCGTCGGTGGAAATGATCTGCCGCGGCAACACGCCGTACAGGCCGTTATAGGAAATGTCGTCGCCGTTGAGCGGCAGGCCGCGGATCATGAACACCTGGGCCTGGTTGGAAAACCCCGAGGCCTGGCGTACCGAGGCATCGTTGAGCAGCACGTCGGCGACGTTTTCTGCCTGCTGATCCTGAATCAGTTGCTCGGTGTACGACGCGGCGCTGAACGGCACGTCCATCATGTCCTGATTGCCCAGCACGCCCAATTGGCCGCCGCGGGCGACTTGCCCACCGGCGTAAACCGGCGGCAGGGCACTCGGCGCCGGGGCTTGAGCGTTGACGTTGACGTCGTCCAGCACCAGCGCTTTGTTGTCGCCTTCAGCGGCGTAAGCGGTAACGGTTAGGGAGCACAGCAGGGCGAGCAGCGTCGGGCGAAAAGGCACGCTGAGTCGGGCTGGAGTGGGCATGTTCGATTCCTGGAGGCGCGCGGCCGGTTGGAAAAATAAGGGCGGCGCGGGAACTCCTTGCGCAAATACGACTCCAGGCGCGAATGATAGGGTTTCGCAGTAACGTTTTGCAATCAGTATGTCAGCGCCGGTCGCGGCCCACGTTTGGGCAGCGATTGTGTATGGTGGTGGCGCCTTTACGGACTGGATACCGCAACATGCACACCCCTCGCTTACTCATCACCCTCGCGGCATTGCTGGTATTGGCCGGTTGCGCCAGCCAGCGCGGCGGCGAACCGCCGCCACGCCCGCCCGCCGAGGTAAAAGCCGAAATCGTCCGGCTGCTGCCGACGAAAATCCCCGATCGGCAGGGCTGGGCCACCGACATTTACGCCGCCTTCGCCGCGCAGGACATCAGCCCGACCACACAAAATCTGTGTTCGGTGCTGGCCGTGGCCGAGCAGGAGTCGACCTTTCAGGCCGACCCGAAAGTCCCGGGCCTGGGCAAGATCGCCCGCGACGAAATCGACCGCCGCGCCGCCAAAGTGCACATCCCCAGCCTGTTGGTCAGCGGTGCTTTGCAAGTGCGTTCGCCCAACGGCAAAAGCTACAGCGAACGCCTGAATGCGGCGCGCAGCGAGAAAGAGCTGAGTGCGATTTTCGATGATTTCATTGGCATGGTGCCGATGGGCCGCACCTTGTTCGGCGGCTTCAACCCGGTGCACACCGGCGGACCGATGCAGGTCAGCATCGAATTTGCCGAACAGCATGCCAAGGATTACCCGTACCCGGTGGACGGCACGATCCGCCGCGAAGTGTTCAGCCGGCGCGGCGGTATGTACTTCGGTATCGCCCATCTGCTCGGTTACCCGGTCAGTTACCGCGAGCCGTTGTACCGCTTCGCCGATTTCAATGCCGGTTGGTACGCCAGCCGCAACGCCGCGTTCCAGAATGCCGTGAGCCGCGCCTCGGGCATCCCGCTGGCGCTCGATGGCGACCTGATCCGCTATGACTCGATCATGCCCGGCGGCACGGAACTGGCGGTGCGCGCACTCGGCAAATCACTGGGCATGCGCAATCCGAGCATTCGCGATCAACTGGAGAAGGGCAAAACCCTGGAATTCGAAGAGACGAAACTATACAAGCGGGTTTTTGAACTGGCCGAGCAGGCTGAAGGCAAGCCATTGCCGCGGGCGGTGTTGCCGGGCATCGTCCTGCAAAGTCCGAAGATCACCCGCAAACTCACCACCGCGTGGTTCGCCAAACGCGTGGACGAACGCTACAAACGCTGCATGGCCAGGGCCGGGTAAAACCGCCAGACATAAAAAACCCGGCTGAGGGAGCCGGGTTTTTCTGCGGTGTTGCGCGTGACGCCATTCATTCAAGCGTTGCGCAGTTCGTTCAAGCGATCAGCACCACCTTCAGCGACGCGACGTTCGATCAGACGATCAGCACCACCTTCAGCAACGCGACGTTCGATCAGACGATCCGAACCGCCTTCAGCAACGCGACGTTCGATCAGACGATCAGCACCACCTTCAGCAACGCGGCGTTCGAGCAGACGATCAGCACCGCCTTCAGCAACGCGACGTTCGATCAGACGATCCGAGCCGCCTTCAGCAACGCGGCGTTCGATCAGACGATCCGAGCCACCTTCAGCCAGACGGCTTTCGATCAATTTGTCCGAGCCGCCTTCGGCGATCATCGTGTGGGCCGGGGAAGCGGCAAAAGCGTTAACTGCGAAAACCGAGAAAGCGATGCTGAGAAGAGTCTGGCGTTTCATGATGGTGTGCTCCGGGGTGTTGTTGGTTGGTATGGAGCTGATGTTACGCCCGGAATTTTTTCTGAGAACTTCATTGCCGTGATGGTGAACATCGACGCCGATGATGGTAGCCGCAAGCCGCAGGATAGAGCCTTAAAGCACCTTCACGGCACGGCCGATCGCCTGAATCGGCCCGGTCGGTTTGCCGATCGGCGAGCCATTGGCGCCCTCCAGCGTCAGCTCGAACAGCTGGTTCGGTTGCAGCGGCGGCAGTTTATCCAGCGGCACCGACAAGGCCTCGCCCGGTTTGACCAGCCCCAGCGACACCGGCCCTTGCCAGCCGTCCGCTTTGGTCCAGAATTCCAGGGCCTTGTCTGCCGGTACTTCGACCACGCCGAGCGGAATCAACTGAATCTCGCGCGAGTTGCTGGCCTGGATGACCCAGCCCGGTGCCTTGTCCTGCGGCGCCACCAGCACCACCAGATAGCTTGGTTTTGGCGGGGTCTGGGTCAACAGGATGGTGCCCAATATCAAGGTCGCAGCGAGGCCGGCCGCACTCAAGCCGCGCCACAGCGGCAGCCGATTCCACCACGCCGTTGCAGGTGTTTTTTCCGCGAGGCGATTGAGGCTGCGTTCTATACGCGGCCACAGCAGGGCCGACGGTTGCTGCGGTTCGGCCAGATCGGTCAGTTCCAGCAGGCGCCGCTCCCATGCGTCCACCGCCGCGCGCAGCTCGGGCTCGTCGGGCAAGCGTCGCTGCACCTCGATCCGCTGCTCGAACGATAGCGTGCCGAGCACGTATTCGCTGGCCAGTTCATCACGTTCCTGCGCCGATTCGCCGGTCATCCCATGCACTCCCGCAACGCATTGAGGCTGCGCTTGAGCCACGCTTTGACGGTGCCCAGCGGCGTGCCAAGGCGCGCCGAAATCTGCGCGTGGCTGTAGCCATCGACATACGCATGCACGATGCAGGTGCGCCGCTGCGGCTCCAGCTGTTCCAGGCAACGGTGGATGCGTGCCGAATGTGCGGCGGCATCGAAGCCGTCGTCTTCAGCCGCCACTTCGTGCTCGGCACTGAACGGCGTTTCGCGACCGTGATCGCGCAACAGGTTCAGCGCCAGGTGGCGGGTCACGCTGAACATCCAGCCACGCGCCGAACCGCGCGCCGGGTCAAACCCCGCCGCGCCGTTCCAGATTTTGATGAATGCTTCATGAACGATGTCCTCCGCCAGTGCGGTGTCGCGCACCAGCCGCTTGGCCACGCCGAGCAGGCGCGGGCCTTCCTGCACGTACAAATCGTGCAGGGCCGCACGCTCGCCGCGGGCACAGGCGGCGAGACGGGCTTGGTAATCGAAATCGGCTTCGGCTAAAGGCATGGTGTGCAATCTAGCTGACATTCCCCAAACATCCAGACGCCTTGTTACTTGTGGAAGCGAGCCTGCTCGCGAAGGCGGAGTGTCAGTCGAAGCATTTCTGTCTGACCTGGCGCATTCGCGAGCAGGCTCGCTCCCACAGGTGGATCTTCAGTGCTTTTGAAAATCAGCTCGCCGCCCAGAAGATGTAATCCGCCTGATACTTCACGACTTCCTGCTTGCCCTTGTTCGCCATCGTGCAGGCGCTGGCCGGGGCCACGCCGCCCTTGAGCGCGACGCGCTGGATGTAGCTCACGCCGCTCATCGCGCCTTTGCCTTCAGCCGGGTTGGCCTTGACCAGTTGATAAGGCAGGTTACCCGGGCTCGAAGGCGCCACCGCCAATTGCGTGCCGGTGACTTTCGAACCGTCCTTGGCCTGCCAGGTCGCTGGCGGGCCGAAGTAGGTGCCGACCTGCTTGCCGCTGCGGTCATTGAGCACGGCTTTCGGGCCGACGAAGGTCCACTCGGTCTGGCCGGCCATGTTCGGCTTGTCGCGGCATTCATACGTGATCTCGCCGACGCCGGTGGTTTCCATGGCGATCTTGTGGCCGTCCGGCACTTTGATGGTGTCGGGATAGCTGCTCTGGGCAAAGGTCGTCGAGGTGACGGCGAGCAAACCGGTGAAGCCAATCAGCTGGGTGATGTTCATCCGATGATTCTCCGAAAAGGGTAGAGCGCTGACAGCACAAGAGTGGGCTGTTACAGGGACTACCCGTGGCGGCGGCGATTGGATGCAGTGCCTGAAAAATAAATTCAAACACCACCGATCAAACCTGTGGGAGCGAGCCTGCTCGCGAAAGCGTCGGGTCAGTCAGCATTTATGTGACTGACGCACTGCATTCGCGAGCAGGCTCGCTCCCACAAGGCTCTCTGTAAGGCTTGAGGCCCGAGGCTTTCAGTAACTCTTGGGTGTACGGATGTTGTGGTGCGGCGAAAATCGCCTGCGACGATCCTTGCTCCACGACCTTGCCATCCTTGATCACCATCAAGTCATGCGCCAGCGCATGCACCACCGCCAGGTCATGGCTGATGAACAGATACGTCAGCCCATGTTTGATCTGCAGCTGCCGCAACAACTCCACCACCTGCTTTTGCACGGTGCGGTCCAGCGCCGAGGTCGGTTCGTCGAGCAGGATCAGCGCCGGTTCCAGCACCAGTGCGCGAGCGATGGAAATGCGTTGGCGCTGGCCGCCGGAAAACTCATGGGGATAGCGATGGCGGCTGTGCGGGTCGAGGCCGACCTCTTCGAGCACGCGAATCACCGCGGCTTCACGCTCGGCTTCTGTACCGATGCCATGGGTCAGCAAGCCCTCGGCAATGATCTGCTGCACCGACATGCGCGGGCTGAGGCTGCCGAACGGGTCCTGAAACACCACCTGAATCTGCCGCCGCAACGGCCGCATCAAGCGCTGGTTGAGCAGGCTCAGTTGCTTGTTGCCGAAACGGATGTTGCCTTCGGATTCAACCAGACGCAGGATCGCCTGACCCAGGGTCGACTTGCCCGAACCGGACTCGCCGACAATCCCCAGGGTCTTGCCGCGTTGCAGGGTGAAACTGACCCCGTCCACCGCTTTGATGTAATCCTGCTGGCGGCTGAACAAGGATTTGGGCAGAGGAAACCAGACCTTCAGATCATCGACCTCGAGCAGGTTGTGCTCGTACTGACTCGGCACCGGCGCGCCGCTCGGCTCCGCCTCGATCAGCAGGCGGCTGTAAGGATGCTGCGGCGCGTTGAACAGCGTTGCGCAATCGGCCTGCTCGACGATCTCGCCGTGACGCATCACGCACACGCGCTGGGCGATGCGTCGCACCAGATTGAGGTCATGACTGATCAGCAGCAACGACATGCCGAGGCGTTGCTGCAACTCGATCAGCAGTTCGAGGATCTTCTGCTGCACGGTGACGTCGAGCGCTGTGGTCGGCTCATCGGCGATCAACAACTCCGGCTCATTGGCCAGCGCCATTGCGATCATCACCCGTTGCCGCTGACCGCCGGAGAGCTGATGCGGATAGGCCTTCAAACGCTGTAACGGCTGGCGAATGCCGACCAGTTCCAACAGCTCCAGCGTGCGCGCGCGGGCGGCGCGGCCCTTGAGGCCTTTGTGGGTTTCCAGCACTTCGCTGATCTGCCGTTGCACCGTGTGCAGTGGGTTGAGCGAGGTCATTGGCTCCTGAAAGATCATCGCGATGCGATTGCCACGCAAGCCACGCATCTGCTGCTCGCTGGCGTGCAGCAAGTCCACGCCGTTGTAGCGGATCGAACCGCTGCTGCTGAGGTTCTTTCCCGGCAGCAAGCGCAGGATCGAATGCGCCGTCACCGATTTGCCCGAGCCGGATTCACCGACCAATGCCAGGCACTCGCCACGGCGAATATCAAGGTTGACCCCGTGCACCACGGGCTGCCCGGCGAAGGCGACACGCAGGTCGCGAATTTCAATCAGGTTGTCAGTCATGTCAGCTCCGGGGATCGAACGCGTCACGGCAAGCCTCACCAATAAAAACCAACAAGGACAAAATCAACGCCAAGGCGAAAAACGCCGTCAGCCCCAGCCATGGCGCTTGCAGATTGCGCTTGGCCTGACCGATCAGCTCGCCCAGCGAGGCGGTGCCGGCCGGCATGCCGAAGCCGAGAAAATCCAGCGCGGTCAGGGTAGCGATGGCACCGGTCAGAATGAACGGCAGGTAGGTGAGGGTAGAGGTCATGGCGTTGGGCAGGATGTGCCGACGCATCAGTTCGTTGTCGGTCAGGCCCAGTGCCCGCGCGGCTTTGACGTACTCCAGATTACGCCCACGGAGGAACTCGGCGCGCACCACATCGACCAGCGCCAGCCAGGAAAACAGCGCCATGATCCCCAGCAACCACCAGAAACTCGGCGAGACGAAACCGGACAGAATGATCAGCAGGTACAGCACCGGCAGCCCCGACCAGATCTCCAGTACGCGTTGCCCGAGCAGGTCGACCCAACCGCCGTAATAGCCTTGCAGCGCCCCGGCAACGATGCCGATCAACGCGCTGATGGCGGTGAGGATCAGCGCAAACAGAATCGAAATCCGCGTGCCGAAAATCACCCGCGCCAACACATCGCGGGCTTGATCATCGGTGCCCAGCCAATTGCTCGCCGAGGGCGGGCTGGGAGCCGGTTCCGCAAGGTCGTAATTGACCGTGTCGTAGCTGAACGGGATCGGCGGAAACAGCATCCAGCCGCCCTGATCTTCGATCAGCTTGTGTACGTAATTGCTGGCGTAATCCGGTTGAAACGGCAGTTCGCCACCGAAATCGGTTTCCAGGTAATCGCTGAAGATCGGAAAGTAAAAAGCGTCGTGATAACGGATCACCAGCGGCTTGTCATTGGCGATCAACTCGCCACCCAGGCAAATCAGGCACAGGCCGATAAACAGCCACAGCGACCAGCGTCCACGGCGATTGGCCTTGAACTGCGCGACGCGGCGCCGGCCCAGAGGAGACAGTGTGAACATCAGGCAGCCCTCGCCGAAAAGTCGATGCGCGGATCGAGCAGGGTGTAGCAGAGGTCGCCGATCAGCTTGATCAACAGGCCGAACAGGGTGAACAGAAACAGCGCGCCGAACACCACCGGGTAGTCGCGCGACACCGCCGCTTCGTAGCTCATGCGCCCGAGGCCGTCGAGGTTGAAGATGGTTTCGATCAGCAGCGAGCCGGCGAAGAACACCTCGATCAGCGCCGACGGCACCCCGGCCACCACCAGCAGCATGGCATTGCGAAACACGTGGCCGTAGAGCACGCGGCGCTCGGTCAGGCCTTTGGCCCGCGCGGTGATCACGTACTGGCGGCTGATTTCGTTGAGAAAACTGTTCTTGGTCAGGATCGTCAGGGTGGCGAAGCCGCCGATCACCAGCGCGGTGACCGGCAACACCAGATGCCAGAGGTAATCGCCGAGCTTGCCCAACATGCTCAGTTGGTCGAAGTCGTCCGAAACCAGCCCCTGCACTGGGAACCAGTTAACGTAGCTGCCACCGGCGAACACCACGATCAGCAGTATGGCGAAGAGAAACGCCGGCATCGCATAGCCGACGATGATTGCCGTGCTGCTCCAGACATCGAAGGCGCTGCCGTTTCTGATTGCCTTGCGAATGCCCAGCGGGATCGAAATCAGGTAGGTGATCAGTGTCGCCCACAAGCCCAGCGACAGTGACACCGGCAGCTTCTGCACGATCAGGTCAGTGACCTTGGCGCCGCGAAAGAAACTGCTGCCCAGATCCAGCTGCGCGTAGTTTTTCAGCATCAGCCACAAGCGTTCGTGCAGTGGTTTGTCGAAGCCGTAATGGTGTTTGATTTCTTCGATCAGCGCCGGGTCCAGGCCACGGCTGCTGCGCCCGGCACCGCCGACTGCCGCGACTTCGCCGCCACCGCCCATGCTGTGCCCGCCGAAGCCTTGCAGCCGCGCGATGGCTTGCTCCACCGGCCCGCCGGGCGCGGCCTGCACGATCAGGAAATTCACTACCAGAATGCACAGCAATGTGGGGATGATCAGCAGCAAGCGGCGGCTCAGATAACGCAACATGTCACTGGCCTCCCGCGAGCTGAGCGCGCATCTGCTGGGTGGTCAGCGGCTTGACCGAAACTTCCCACCAGGTGTTGAGGCCTTCGTCGTACGCCGGTTGCACGGGTGGCATGCCAAAGCGGTTTTGAAATACCGTCGGCGTGCCTTTGGAATAGTAGTTGGGAATCATGTAGTAACCCCATTGCAGCACCCGGTCGAGGGCGCGGGCGTAATGCACCATGGCTTGGCGGCTGTTGGCCTGGACCAGTCCGTCGATCAGTTGATCGACCGCCGGATCGGCCAGCACCATCGAGTTCGAACTGCCGACCTGCGTGGCACTTTGCGAGGCGTACAGGCTGTACAACTCGCGGCCTGGAGAAACGATCGGATCGCCACTGCGCGGAAAACTGGTGACGATCATGTCGTAGTCGCGGGCGTTGAGACGGTTGATGTATTGCGCCGAATCGATGCGCCGCAGATTGAGGGTGATGCCGATCTGCGCGAGGGTGCGTTTGAACGGCAGCAACATCCGATCGAAGCCGCCCTGACCGTCAAGAAAGGTGAATTCCAGCGGCTCACCGGCAGCGTTGACCAGACGATTGTGTTGCGGCGTCCAGCCGGCTTCGGCGAGCAGCTTCAGCGCTTGCAATTGCTTGTCGCGGATGTAGCCGCTGCCGTCGGTTTTCGGCGCTTGATACACCGTGGTGAAAACCTCATCGGGGACCTTGCCGCGCAGCGGTTCGAGGATCTGCAATTCCTCGGCGTCGGGCAGGGCGGTGGCGGCCATTTCACTCTTCGGCCAGAAGCTGTTCTGGCGCACGTAGAAGCCACGCATCATCTGCTTGTTGGTCCATTCGAAATCCCACAGCAGGCTGATCGCCTGACGCACGCGGCGATCCTTGAAGATCGGGTTTTGCAGGTTGAACACGAAGCCTTGGGCGGCGGTAGGCTTTTCCGGGGCGAGGATCGCTTGCTGCAAACGCCCGTCGCGCAGGGCCGGGCTGTCGTAGCCGACGACGTAACCGGACGAGGAAAACTCGCGGTTGTAGTCAAACGCACCGGCCTGCAACAGCTGCCGGGCGACGTCGGTGTCTCCATAGAAATTCACCGTCAGCGTGTCGAAGTTGTACATGCCGCGACTGACCGGCAGGTCCTTGCCCCACCAGTCCGGGTCGCGCTGGAAACTGATGCTGCGCCCGGCGTCGACCTTGCTCACCCGGTACGGGCCGCTGCCGAGCGGCGGCTCGAAACCGCCGCCGTTGGCGAAGTCGCGGGTTTTCCACCAGTGTTCGGGCACCACGCGCATCGTCGCCAGATCCAGCGCCAGCGTGCGGTTGAGGTTGTTCTTGAAGGTGAAGCGCACTTGCTGCGGGCCTTCGATCAGCACGTCCTGCACATCGGCGTACTGCTGGCGATAACTGAGGCTGCCCTTGGTCATCAGCAGGTTGAAGGTGTAGCGCACATCTTCGGCGGTGATCGGCGTGCCGTCGGCAAAACGCGCCTTGGGGTTGAGGGTGAAACGCACCCAGAGCCCGTCGCGATCGCGCTCGATCTGCTCGGCGACCAGGCCGTAAACGGTGTAGGGCTCATCGAGCGAGCGGAACGCCAGCGGCGCATACACCCAGTCGTTGACCTGCACCACGGAAATGCCCTGATCGGCATACGGAGTGATGTAGTTGTACTGGCCGATTTCCATCGACGCGCGGCTGAGCGAACCGCCCTTGGGCGCCTTGGGATCGACGAAATCGAAATGCTGGAAATTCGCCGGATACTTCGGCGCCTCGCCGTACACCGTCAGCGCATGGCTGCCAGCGGCCAGCGCCGAGGCGCCGGAGCACAGCAACGCACTGCCGAACAGCAGGGCGGCGATGTTGCGCAAAAAACTCATGAAGTCACTCCTCAATCCCTTTGAAAAGACACCGCCCCCTGTGGGAGCGAGCCTGCTCGCGAATGCGGTGTGTCAGCGAAAGGTGTGTTGACTGACACGACGCCTTCGCGAGCAGGCTCGCTCCCACATGGGGGATGTGTTCTGTTTTCAGTTAGAAGTGGTAAGTCATGCGCGCAAACAAGGTGCGCCCCAGCGGGTCGGTGTAGCGCGGGTCATAGCCGCTCTGGAAGTTGTAGGCCTGGTTGGAAAACGGCGGGTTGCGGTCGAAGACGTTCTTCATCCCGGCATCAACGTCGAGCACCTTGTTGAAGGTGTAGCCGGCCGACAGGTCCCACACCGAATACGAGGCCACGCGCGAATGGGTGTCGCGGTCGTAGTCGTTGTAACCGGTGGTGAAGCGGTTGGTCAGCGCTGCCCGCGCCGCGCCCAGGCTCCAGCTGCCGGTGAGGTTGTGCTTCCAGCGCGCGATCACGCCGTCACCCTGAAAGTCGCCGACCTTGTCGGTGAACGGGCCTTTGATGGTGCTCTGGAAGTCGTACTCGTCGACATAAGTGCCTTGCAGGCCCAGGCCAAACTGACCGTACGGCGTATTGGGGAAGCGATAGTCGAGCGACACATCGACGCCGTTGGTTTCGACGATGCCGAGGTTGGCGTTGCCGGTGACGATGTAATTGAGCGTGCCGTCGGCGTTACGCACGAAGCGATCCTGATAGGAACCGGCCTGATCGAACACGGTGGATTCCGGGAACGGCTGGATCTGGTTGGAAATGTGAATCCACCAGAAGTCCAGACCTACCGAGAGGTTGCTGATCGGCTGATAGACGAAGCCCAGCGTCACGTTGCGCGCCTTTTCCGGGGCCAGGTCTTCGTTGCCGCCGATCTGGTTGAGGAACTGCTGACCGCAATCGCGGCCACCGTTGCCGCCCGGTTGCACCACGCCGCCGGTACACAGCACCGGGTCGTTGTAGTAGCCCTGGGTGAAGGTGATGCTGCGCGGCGAATACAGCTCGTACAGCGACGGCGCACGGAAGCCTTCACTGTAGGCGCCACGTACCACCAGCTCTTTCAAGGGCTGATAACGGAACGAGTATTTCGGGTTGGTGGTGCTGCCGAAGTCGCTGTATTTGTCGTGGCGCACGGCGGCGGACAGTTCGAGACTGTCGAGCACCGGTACGTTGATTTCGGCGTAAGCGGCTTTGACGCTGCGGTCGCCCTCGACACTGCCGTTGGGGTCGATGCCGAGGCTCTGGATGTCGCCGGCAAACTGTTCGAAGTCCTGATGGAATTTCTCTTTGCGGTACTCGCCACCCAAGGCCAGACCGGACGGGCCGGCGCCGAACCAGTCGCCGATCTCGCGGCTGATGCGCCCGTCGAACCCGGCCACGCGGCCCACAGCCGTGGAATAGGCGCCGTGGTACGCCGCGTTATCGATGTACTGCTGACCAGCGGCCGATTGCGGGCCGAACGGGTTGAGCAAACCGCTGGCCAGACCGTCGATCATCGCCTGATCACTGACATAACCACTGGTGACGCTGGAGACGATTTTGTTCTGGTTGTACGAGGCGCCGACGTTGTAATCCCAGCCGGCGACCAGGCCATCGAAGCTCAGCAGAAAGCGCTGGCTGGTGTTCTGGTCCTTCGATTCCCGCGGGCCGGCGGCGGTTTCACGCCAGTTGACGTCGACCGGTTGTGTCGGATCGAGGGCGAACTCGGTCGGCGCCGGGGTGATGCCGTTGCCCGGGTAGTAGGGCGACGAGCCGTCGAGGCTCAGACCGGTCAACGGCGCCGGGCCGACGGCGACGGCATTGTTGTTGCGCGACCAGAAATACTCGAGGTTGACGTTGTGATCGTCGCCGAGCTTGCCGGTGGTCTTGCCGAAGAACGAAGTCTTCTCGGTCTGCGGCACCAGGTCGATGAATTCACGAGTGCTGAAGCGGCACAAACCGTCGCGGGCGATCAGGTTGGGCCCGTTGCAATTGCTGGCGGCCAACGGGTTGGTGGCGTTGCCGTTCTGGCTGTAGTTGCCGGGGAACGCGGTGCCGGAGGTCTGATCGAGGCCGCGGCCGGGGGCATAGTCGGTGGCGAAGGAGCGGTCGTTGGCGTCGAGGTTCTGCTGCTTGTTGTAGTTGAACACACCGAGGACGTTGAAGCGGTCTTCTTCCAGATCGCCGTAACCCCAACTGGCGCTCATGTCTTTGGTCGCGCCACCACCGCTGTGGGTCGGGGTTTCGCCGCCGAGGGTCAACGCGCCGTCGGTGAGGGATTTCTTAGTGATGAAGTTGATCACGCCGCCGATCGCATCGGTGCCGTAGAGCGCCGAGGCGCCGTCGCGCAGTACTTCCACACGCTCGATGGCGGCAAACGGGATCATGTTCAGATCCACCGCGCCGCCCGCCGAGTTGGTGCCCGACAACGCGTTGTTGGCCAGGCGTCGGCCGTTGAGCAGCACCAGCGTCTTGTTCGCGCCGATGCCGCGCATGTCGGCGAACGAGGCGCCGCCAGTCGCCGAGCCCACTGAGCCTGCACTGTTGTTGATCGACTGGCTGCCGGTGATGCGCTGGACCAGTTCGGCGGTGGTGGTCACGCCCTGTTTGCGCAGTTCATCGGCCTTGAGAATGGTGATCGGCACCGCGGTTTCCGCATCGACCCGGCGAATCGCCGAACCGGTCACTTCCACCCGTTGCAGCTGCGTGGTGGGCGCGACGACCGCGGCTGCCGCTGGAGCGCTGGCGTTGTCGTCCTCGGCCGCTTGCACGGTGCCGGCGCCCACCCCCATGGCCACCAGGTACAGCGGAACGAAACGATGGCGAGAGATCGTGGCCACCAAGGGTTTGAGCGTGAAGCGTGGAGTGTTCATCAGCATGGTTGTTTCCGACTTTTATCAGACGTTATCGAAATGGCCTTGTGAGCCGCTCATTGCTCCGCTACCGGTGATACCGCGTGCGGAAAACCACTTTCTTCAAGCAAGCCGATCCCCTCCGAACACGCGTGGCGTTTTTTCGGTCGGCTGATTACGACGGGATTCGTTGAGCGGTGCCGCGCGCGCCTTCAAGCCGCGCGCGGCACCGCACTCAGTGGGTGGTCATCACCGATATCTTGCTGATGCCCGAGCGTTCGATGGAGGCCATGGCTTTCGCCACCTGGCCGTAATTGACGGCGGCGTCGGCCTGCAACTGCACGCGGACATCGGCATCCTTGGCCTTGACCTCCTTGAGGCTGGCCTCCAGCGACTCGGGGGCCAACTCA
The DNA here is from genome assembly GCF_043496865.1 of Pseudomonas retamae. Classification (NCBI taxonomy): domain Bacteria; kingdom Pseudomonadati; phylum Pseudomonadota; class Gammaproteobacteria; order Pseudomonadales; family Pseudomonadaceae; genus Pseudomonas; species Pseudomonas retamae. The sequence continues at coordinate 62,502 of NZ_JBIEIL010000013.1, read as the reverse complement.
GTCTTGGCCAGGTAAAACCTGCCGTCCTGATCGACGCTGACCACCACCGGGTCTTTCTTTTCGGCGGGGGCAACGGCGTCGGTCTTCGGGAGGTTGACCTTGATCGCGTTGGTCATCAGCGGCGCGGTAACGATGAACACCACCAGCAGCACGAGCATCACGTCGACCAGCGGCGTGACGTTCATTTCGCTGAGCACTTCGTCGCTGTCTTGAGTCGAGAAAGACATCAGCTGGCCTCCCGCACGGCGCTGGTGGTTTTGCTGGCAATCGCCTGACGGCTGATGGAAAACGCGCTGCGCGAGGCGAGGGCGTCGAAGTCGTGGGCGAAGTCATCCATGTCCGCCGAGGCGAGCTTCAGGCGCCGCAGAAAGAAGTTGTAGATCAGCACCGCCGGGACCGCGACGGCGATACCCACACCGGTGGCGATCAGCGCATGGCCGATGGGCCCGGCGACCGCTTCAAGGCTGGCCGAACCGGTTTCGCCGATGCTTTTCAGCGCTTCCATGATGCCCCACACCGTACCGAACAGGCCGATGAACGGCGCGGTGCTGCCGATACTGGCGAGAATCGCCTGACCGTTTTCCAGCGAGCGGCGTTCCTTTTGAATCTGTTGGCGCAGGTTGCGTTCCAGACGATCCGAGCGGTTGATGGTGTGCGCTAGCTGTTGCGTGGTACGCGGCGAATCTTCCACCAGCAATGCCTCGAAACCGCTGCTGGCGATGCGCGCCAGCGAACCCGGGTACTGGCTGGCGTGCTCGGCGGCGGTGAGCAGGTCCGGCGCGCTCCAGAAGGCTTTGGTGAACTGTTTGTTCTGCGCTTTCTGGCGCAGGTACTGCGCCGACTTGACCAGCAGGATCGCCCAACTGACCACGGAAAACAGCACCAGGCCCCAGAGGACACCGGGGACAATCATCGAAGACAAATCGTTCATGGTTACACCTCGCTTGCGTTAATCAGTTATGAGTCGGTTGTGCCGTCACTGCGGCAATTTGAAATCGATGGTCTGGGTGGCGAAGCCGTCGATCGGCGTGTCACCGCGCTTGGCCGGAATGAACTTCCAGTTCTTCACCGCAGCGACAGCGGCGTCATCGAGTTGCGGCTTGCCGCTGGATTTGGTCACCGTCACCGAACCCGCGCGACCGTTGGCCAGCACCTGAATGCGCAACACCACGCTGCCTTCCCAGTTGCGCCGCAATGCCAGCGACGGGTATTCCGGTGGTGGATTGCCCAGGCTGGCGAGGCCGGAAATCGCTGCCGACTCTTTCACTGGCGCGGGCGCAGCGGCGGGTGCCGGCGGCGCGCTCGGTGCCGCCGGGGCAGTGGGAGCAGCCGGTTGTGGCGGGGCTGGTGGCGCTTTTGCAGGCTCGACTTTTTTCACCGGTTTGGGCTTCTCGAGCGGTTTCGGTTTTTCGATCGGCTTGGGCTTTTCCACCGGTTTGGGCGGTGGCTTGACCGCGTCCTCGTCTTCCACCGGTTGTTCAGGCTCCGGCGGAGGCGGCGGGGGTGGCGGTTCCGGAGTCGGCGGTGCCGGTGGCGTCGGGCTGGTGAGCTCGACGGTCATTTCCGGAATCTGCGGCGGCGTTGGCAATGGCTCGGTTCTGGACTGCTGGAGAAACCACCAGGCAGCCCCGTGTATCAGCGCCGACACGGCCACCAGCAAGACCATCTGCTGTTTATTCAGACCGCCGGGTTGTGAAGTGTTGGCTGTGAAGGCCGGCCTGCCCGTTGGCGGCGGGACCGGCGCTTCCCGCAACGGCCCCGGCAGGGTTTTATGCTTTACCGCATCGTTCATTAAAGCTCCCTCGGGTAGATGAAGGGCAATAAGCCGCCGTCCGAACATTGGGTGAATGTTCGAGTGGGTGAATGCAACTTTCTTCAAGGTGTGCAGAAGCCGATAGTGGAACTATCTAATTAACAAGGCTTGTGCAAACTTACTGGCTCAGTGCCATCGACTTCGATTGTTCATTCGCCATTCCATGGTTGTTGTTCTTTTGCTCAAAACACAGCTGGGTGTCTCATGCCTGTTACATATTGCAACCGTTGTGCCAGATGTTGCTGCAACGTAGCGCGCTTATTTCACTGCTGTTACGCATGTCGCATTTATATAAGTTTTATCACGGTCAAGCGTTTGTTATGACGCGCAGTGAACCGTTACCCCGTCGGGCGGGGCTTTTTCAGAGGCGAGCCGGGCTTGACGCTTTATCCCGCGAAATAGCGGAACAGAGCGGTTGCGTGGCTGCCGGCCGGTGCACGTGCTGGTGCGCGGCGGACTGATTTGGTGCGGGTCAATGTTCTAACGGGTCACAGGCTGTTTTCCTTGTTTTTGTTTATCGGAAACCGATGAACTAGTGCTGGTCTGGTTATTCGGCTGGAACGCTTTTGGTGCAATGTTGATTATCTGGAAGTTGTTGTCCGACAATTCTGTAGTTGCGCCGATTAGCGCCGCGAACAATCCCAGTCATATTTAAAAAGTAAATAGCACCTCGCTCTCGGCGAACAATGGATGGCCGATAGTGAGGTGCTGCTGAAATCAGGTAATAAAGTAAGCGGGGCGGCTGTTCGGATGAACCGGGCCTTGAGCGCATAGATAAGAGTGGCGAGTGATACGGCAGAACGTTTGAAGATTCACGCGGTGAACTCCTTGTTGCCAGCCCGGATACGCGAACTTTTGGTTCGGTATCGCACCTTACAAGAACGCGGATAGCGTTCGATGATTGCTCTTGGTGCGGGATGGGCACCGCCAGCGCTGTTGTGCGAGGTATGAATTCGCAAGTCGGCAGTGCATGGGAAAAGCGTGCCAGAAACGTTACGCCGGCAGATTATTTCTACACCCGGGCCACAGGCATCTACGCTGTGGCAAAGGTTTTTTCGGGGGATTGGCTATGTATCAGCTCTATGGGCACAAGAATTCTGGCGCCGCGGCGATCGAGGCGGCACTGGAGTTATGCCAGATTGCTTATCGCTTCATTGATAACGAAGCCAGTGCGGAGGCCGCCGAGGCGTTGGCCAAACTCAATCCGCTGAAACAGATTCCGACCTTGCAACTGCCCGACGGCAGTGCGATGACCGAGAGCGCGGCGATTCTGATTCACCTGGGGCTGACGTTTCCCCAATCCGGTCTGCTGCCCGCCGAGGCGGCGGATCGTGATCAGGCGATTCGCGGCCTGGCCTACATCGTCAGCAATTGCTACGCGGCCATCGGCATCATCGATTACCCCGAGCGCTGGTTGATCACGCCCGACGAAGGCGCACGGCAGAACCTGATCGACGGCGCGCGCCGGCGTTTGCACTTCAGTTGGGAGCTGTTTGCCGACCAGTTCTCCGGCGAGCTGTACCTGGACGACGAGACGCCGGGGGCGCTGGATGTGCTGGCGGCGGTGGTGACACGCTGGGAGGGTAGCCGCGAGCATTTGCGGCAGACGCGACCGGGGTTCTACGCCTGGCTGCAACGCATCGACCGCCACCCGGTGCTGGCGCCGGTGTTTGCGCGGCACTGGCCGACCTGAGCGCAATCGGTAACCCATGTGGGCGCGAGCCTGCTCGCGAAAGCGTCCGGTCAGCGCCGAATAAGTCGGCTGGCAGACCGCTTTCGCGAGCCGGCTCGCTCCCACAGGGGATTGGGGTGAATGTTGAGGGGATCATTCCCCGCGGATGTATTGCTCCAGCTGTTTGATCAATTCGGCCTGTTCGGCAATTGCTTCCTTGACCAGGTCGCCGATGGACAGCAGGCCGATCAACTGGCCGTCCTCGACCACCGGCAAGTGACGCAGGCGTTTGTCGGACATGATGCCCAGGCAGGTGTCGACGGTCTGTTTGGTGTCTACGGTGATCACGTCCTTGACCATGATGGCGCTGACCGGTGTGCCCACCGACGAGCGCCCGTGCAGCACCAGTTTGCGCGCGTAATCGCGCTCGCTGATGATGCCGACCACCTTGTCGTCTTCCACCACCAGCAGGGCGCCGACGTTTTTCTCGGCCATCTTCATCAGTGCTTCAAGCACCATGTGATCGGGTTTGATCTGGTGCACTTCCTGATTTTTCTGATCTTTGAGCTTGAGCAGTTGGGCGACGGTCTTCATGGCGGTTACTCAGGTGTTGTCGTTGTTCACCAAGCATCGTAGACGCAGCCGCGCAGGGCAAGGTGGCAAAGCGGCAGATAGCGTGCAAAAAACGCCATTTGCCGGATTTTCTGCGGTTCAAGCGCTGATTTATCGCCAAGGTCATTTCCGGCAATGCCGGGTAGAATGCCGGTCTATCCAGATTCCGAGGTTGCAGTGGTGGATTTACCGCAGGGCTTCGTCCTGACCCGGCACTGGCGCGATACGCCGGCCGGCACCGAAGTCGAGTTCTGGCTGGCGACCGACGCCGGGCCGCGCCGTGTGCGCTTGCCGCATCAGCCGTCGGTGGCGTTCATTCCTGCCGAGCAGCGCGAAGCGGCCGAACGCTTGTTGCACGACGAAAAGAACGTCGAACTGCGCCCGCTGGCCCTGCAGGATTTCGAGCATCGTCCGGTGCTGGGTCTGTATTGCCAGCAACACGGCCAGTTGATGCGCTTGGAAACCGCCCTGAGCCGCGCCGGCATCGATGTGTTCGAAGCCGATGTGCGCCCGCCGGAACGCTATCTGATGGAGCGCTTCATCACCGCGCCGGTCGTGTTCAGCGGTACAGCCGATGCCGACGGCGTGTTGCTCAATGCCCAGCTCAAAGCCGATCCGGCTTACCGGCCGACGCTGCGCCTAGTGTCGCTGGACATCGAAACCACAGAAACCGGCGAGCTGTACTCGATCGCGCTGGAAGGCTGCGGTCAGCGCCAGGTGTACATGCTCGGCGCGCCGAACGGTGATGCCAGCATCGTCGACTTCGATCTCGAATATTGCGATTCGCGCACGCTGCTGCTGAAAAAGCTCAACGAGTGGTTCGCGCAGCATGACCCCGACGCGATCATCGGCTGGAACGTCGTGCAATTCGATTTGCGTATCCTTCATCAACATGCGCGACGCCTCGGTGTGCCGTTGAAAATTGGCCGTGGCGGCGAAGAAATGCAATGGCGCGAGCACGGCAGCCGCAATCACTATTTCGCCTCGGCCGCCGGGCGGCTGATCATCGATGGCATCGAAGCACTGCGGTCGGCGACCTGGAGCTTTCCGTCGTTCAGTCTGGAAAACGTCGCGCAGACCCTGCTCGGCGAAGGCAAGGCCATCGACAATCCGTACCAGCGCATGGACGAAATCAACCGCATGTTCGCCGAGGACAAACCGGCGCTGGCCAAGTACAACCTCAAGGACTGCGAACTGGTCACGCGGATCTTCGCCAAGACCCAACTGCTGACCTTTTTGCTCGAACGCGCCAGCGTCACCGGGCTGCCGGCGGATCGCAGCGGTGGTTCGGTGGCGGCCTTCACTCATCTGTATATGCCGCTGATGCACCGCCAGGGCTTCGTTGCGCCGAATCTGGGCACCAATCCGCCGCAAGCCAGCCCCGGCGGCTTTGTCATGGACTCGCAGCCGGGGCTCTATGAGTCGGTGCTGGTGCTCGATTACAAGAGCCTGTATCCGTCGATCATTCGCACCTTTCTGATCGACCCGGTCGGGCTGATCGAAGGCTTGCAGCACCCGGACGACGCCGATTCGGTGCCGGGCTTTCGCGGCGCACGCTTCTCTCGCACGCGGCACTGCCTGCCGTCGATTGTCTCGCGGGTGGCCGAGGGCCGCGAGACCGCCAAGCGCGAGCACAACGCGCCACTGTCGCAAGCGCTGAAGATCATCATGAACGCGTTCTATGGCGTGCTCGGCTCCAGCGGTTGCCGTTTTTTCGATACGCGACTGGCGTCATCGATCACCTTGCGCGGTCACGAGATCATGCTGCGCACGCGCCAGTTGATCGAAGCGCAGGGCCACGCGGTGATCTATGGCGACACCGATTCGACCTTCGTCTGGCTGCGGCGCCCGCATGGCCAGGAGGAGGCAGCGCAGATCGGCCATGCGCTGGTCCGGCATGTCAACGACTGGTGGCGTGAGCATGTGCGCGAAGAATACGGGCTGGAAAGCGCGCTGGAATTGCAGTTCGAGATTCACTACAAACGCTTTCTGATGCCGACCATTCGCGGCGCGGAGGAGGGCAGCAAGAAACGCTATGCCGGCCTCGTCGTCCGCACCGATGGCAGCGAAGAAATGGTCTACAAGGGCCTGGAAACCGTACGCACCGACTGGTCGCTGCTGGCCCGGCAATTTCAGCAGGAACTGTATGAGCGGATTTTCCAGCGCAAGCCGTATCAGGATTACGTGCGCGACTATGTGCGCAAGACGCTGGCCGGTGAGTTCGATGATCGCCTGATCTATCGCAAACGCCTGCGCCGCACCCTCGACGACTACGAACGCAACGTGCCGCCCCACGTGCGCGCGGCGCGCCTTGCCGATGACTACAACGCCGAGCACGGGCGCCCGCGGCAATACCAGAACGGCGGTTGGATCAGTTACGTGATCACCCTGGCCGGCCCCGAGCCGCTGGAAGTGCGTCGCGCCGCCATCGATTACGACCACTACATCACCCGGCAGCTGCAACCGGTGGCGGATGCGATTCTGCCGTTCGTCGATGACGATTTCTCAACCCTGATCGGCGGGCAACTGGGCCTGTTTTGAGTCGAGCAGCTGCAGCGTCCATTCATCGAGAATGCCGTGGAAATACCGCTCCAGCGCCTGATCGAACACGCTGTCCGCGCCAGCGAACTGGGCGAACAGGGTCATTGATGAATGGAATTTCAGATCGTCGGGGTGGCCGAAAATCTCGTTGACCGAGCGCTGCGGCACGGCCAGCACCCATTGCGTGCAGGTGCGCAGGCGTGCGCCGAGCAAGTCGTGCATCAGATAAGCCTGCGCTTCTTCGGCCGAGCCGATGGCAAAGCGTCGCGCCATCTCGCTGCCGCCCAGCCCGGCGAACTGCGGAAAGACGAACCACATCCAGTGGCTGCGCTTGCGGCCCTCGCCAAGCTCACGCTGGACGCGCTCGAACACCGGGTCTTGCGCCTGGACGAAACGTTGCAGGTTGAACGGGTCGTGCTGATCCGTGCTTCTCATCGCGAAGCCCTCGCCAGTCGGCAGCGGCTCAGACCATGGCCAGCCGCTGCTTGCGTTGTGGCGCTTGAAATACCTGGTCCAGCGCCGCCAGATCCCCGGCCTCCAGTTGCAGCTGCGCGGCTTGGGCATTGAGTTGCACATGCTCCGGGCGCACAGCCTTGGGAATCGCAATCAACCCATCCTGACGCAGAATCCACGCCAGCGAAACCTGGGCCGGGGTCACGCCGTGACGAGCGGCAATGTCCTTGAGCACCGGCTCGGCCAGCATGGCGCCGCCCTGGCCGATCGGACAGTAGGCCATCAGCGGCATGCGCTGGTGCTGGCACCACGGCAACAGATCGAATTCGATACCGCGCTCTTCGAGGTTGTAGAGCACCTGATTGGTCGCGCATTGCGAACTGGAGAGTTCTTCGAGGTCGTCGACGTCGAAATTCGACACGCCCCAGCGGCCGATCTTGCCGTCCTCGCGCAGGCGTTCGAACGCTTCGACGGTTTCTTCCAGCGGATACTGGCCGCGCCAATGCAGCAGATAGAGGTCGATGTAATCGGTGTCGAGCCGGCGCAGGCTGCGCTCGCAGGCTTGTGGAATGCCTTTGCGGCTGGCGTTGTGCGGATAGACCTTGCTGACCAGAAATACCTGGTCGCGAAGGCCGGTAATGGCCTCGCCAACCACCGTTTCCGCACCGCCCTCGGCGTACATTTCGGCGGTGTCGATCAGCGTCATGCCCAGCTCGATGCCGCTGCGCAACGCCGTCACTTCACGCTTGTGCGCCGAGCGGTCCTCGCCCATGCGCCAGGTGCCCTGGCCAATTACCGGCACCTGCACGCCGGCCAACTCGAGGGTACGCATGCAAACCTCCTTATGTGAGTGTGTCGATTCCTCTAATGGGGCAGCAGGATAGTCCAGATCGTTCCCACGCTCTGCGTTCCGGCTCGAGAAGGGACGCAGAGCGTCCCGGGCTGCATTCCCACGCGGGAGCGTGGGAACGATCGGTGAGGGGGGGCTCTGATCGTTTGATCGTTCCCACGCTCCGCGTGGGAATGCCTCAAGGGACGCTCCGCGTTCCAGCTCGTGAGGGGACGCAGAGCGTCCCGGGTTGCATTCCCACGCTGGAGCACGGGAACGATCTGGGGTGGGGTTATTTTGCGGAGAACTTCAGCACGACGCTCTGGGTATAAGTCTGCCCCGGGTCGAGACGGGTGCTCGGGAAGTTCGGTTGATTCGGCGAATCGGGGTAGTGCTGGGTCTCGAGGGTGAACGCGCCCCAGTGCGGATACACCTTGCCGCCCTTGCCCTTGACCGTGCCGTCGAGGAAGTTGCTGGTGTAGAACTGCACACCCGGCTCGCTGGTAAACAGCTGCAAGGTGCGGCCCGATTGTGGGTCGCTCACTTCGGTGGCGACTTTGCTGATGTCGCCCTTGGTGTCCAGCGCCCAGTTGAAGTCGAAGCCACCCTGTTTCGGCTCGGCGAATTTCAGTTGCGGATGGTCAGCCTTGATATGCGTGCCGATGGGCGTCGGCTGGGTGAAGTCCATCGGCGTGCCCGCAACGGGCGCCAGTTCACCGGTCGGAATCAGCTTGGCGGTGACCGGGGTGTAATGGCTGGCGTGCAGGGTTGCGACCTGTTTGAGAATGTCGCCATTGCCGGCGCCGGCGAGGTTGAAGTAACTGTGGTTGGTCAGGTTCAGCACCGTCGGTTTATCGGTGGTCGCCTTGTAATCGATGCGCAGCTCGTTGGCATCGGTCAGACGGTAGGTCACTTCGGTGGTGAGGTTGCCGGGGAAACCCATTTCACCATCCGCCGACAGATAGGTGAGGGTCACGCCGACCGAATCCTTGTCCTTGGTTTCCTCGGCTTTCCAGACTCTCTTGTCGAAACCCTGGGTGCCGCCATGCAGCGCGTTGGTCTTGTCGTTCTGCGGCACTTGATAGCGCTTGCCGTCCAGTTCGAAGGCGCCGTCGGCCAGGCGATTGCCGAAGCGGCCGATGGTCGCGCCGAAATACGCGGTGCCTTTCTGGTAGCCCTGCACATCGTCAAAACCGAGCACCACGTCGTCGAATTTGCCGTGCTTGTCGGCGACTTTCAGCGATTGCAGGGTCGCGCCGTACGTGATGACGGTGGCCTGCATGCCGTGGCTGTTGCGCAGGATATATTGCTCGACGGGCGTGCCGTCATTGGTCTTGCCGAAGCCTTTGTGTTCGGCGGTCAGGCCCGCCGCGTTCGCAGAGAGGGTAGTGATCATCAGGGACAGTCCGAGGCCGGAAAGCAGGTGACGGGATTGAAGCATGGTTGACCTTCCTTTTTGTTGTTGTTTTTGAAATCTGCAATTAGTCATGCTATTGGAAAATTAACAGAGGATTTATAGCCGACATAAACGCAAATGCAAATATAAAGTCCGACTAATTGAGTGTATGTGATTGGCCGAAGGTCGGTTCACGCGGCGGGCACTGCACTTTTTCGCAATCGGCGGCTCTATCCATGGCCAGGATGCGGTGACTCCCGTCGCACCGGAATGTGCCAGTTCGAGAATTCATGCCGAGCGCTTTTAACCTGATCGTCTCTCTGTTTCGTCGCCCGAGCCTGCTGTTGGCTTGCCTGTCGTCGCTGCTGTTCAGCGGTTGCAGCCACCAGAACGGCAACGGCTTCATTAACCAGATGCGTGAGGGCCAACCGCAGGAGTTCCTGCAAACCAGCGTCGACCGCATGGCCACGTTAGCGATGCGCGACAACCTCAACAGCCTCTATCGCCTGATGGGCAAGCTGTACTTGCGCAACCCGGAAGAGCTGCGCAAATCGGGTTTCCTCAACATCAACACCGCGGTTAAACAGGTGCGCCTGGCCGTCGAGCAGCAACAGCCGCTGCCGGTGCTCGGCGGGCGCAAGGACCTCGCGGCGTTGAGCTACGCGATGAGCCCGGAATTTCTCGGCGACCGCGTCGGCGCGTTCATCTATGCGATCGGCAGCATGCTCGTCACCGCGCACGGCAATCGCACCGAGTTCTACATGACTGACGCGATCAACCCGACCTTCGTTCACAACGCTGCACGCAATATCGAAAAAGCCACGTGGATTTTGTCCCAGCGCCAGAACAAGGAAGGTCAGCCGCTGCTGTTTTCCAATGAGATCTCGGAGGAGGGCACGAACCTGAGTTTCGCCACCGAATTCAGCAAGATTGTGGCGCGTCTGGATCTGCTGACGCAGATGCTCGACGAGCGCTATCGCAGGATCGGTTTGAATTACGCGCAGAGTTTGCTGTTCTTGAATTTTTTGCCGGTGCAGTGAGCATCCACGGTTTTCTGATCGGTCGGAAACCCTCTGTGGGAGCGAGCCTGCTCGCGAAGGCGGTCTTTCAGATAGAGAGATATTGACTGACCCACCGCTTTCGCGAGCAGGCTCGCTCCCACACGGATTTTGTATACAATCGTTCGCCTCGATTGATCCAAATGGAGCTGCACCCGTCATGACCGACCCCGCCAGCGCCGATTTCAGCCGCGTCGACCCCAGCGTTCGCACCGACAAACTGCCCATCGCCGCGTTACTGGCGTTCGCCATGACCGGTTTCATCGCCATCCTCACCGAAACTCTGCCGGCGGGGTTGCTGCCGCAGATCGGCGCGGGCCTCAACGTCAGCGAAGTGCTCGCCGGGCAACTGGTCACGCTGTACGCGCTGGGTTCGATCGTTGCGGCGATTCCGCTTACCGTGGCCACGCGCGGCTGGCCACGGCGGCGGGTGTTGTTGATGACGGTCGGCGGCTTTCTGCTGTTCAACACGGTGACCACGTTTTCCAGTCATTACGGCCTGACCCTGGCGTCACGGTTCCTCGCCGGGATGGCGGCGGGGCTGTCGTGGGGAATCATGGCCGGTTATGCGCGTGGCATCGTGCCGGTGCATCAGCAGGGGCGGGCGCTGGCGATTGCCATGCTCGGCACCCCGGTGGCGCTGTCGCTGGGTACGCCGGCCGGGACCTGGCTGGGCAATCTGATCGGCTGGCGCGCCTCGTTCGGGATCATGTCGGCGCTGGCGCTGGTGTTGGCCGCGTGGATCGTCATCGCCGTGCCGGATCGTCCGGGCCAGGCCAGCGATGAACGCCTGCCCTTGCTTGAATCGCTGCGCTTGCCGGGTGTGCGGCCGGTGCTGTTCGTAGTGCTGACGTGGATGCTCGGGCACAACATTCTTTACACCTACATCGCGCCGTTTCTGACCCGGGCCGGTCTGGCCGATCGGGTCGATCTGGTGCTGCTGGTGTTTGGCCTGTGCTCGCTGGTGGGCATCTGGATTATCGGCCTGCTGGTCGATCGCTGGTTGCGCAAGCTGACCCTGATCAGTCTCGCGCTGTTCGCTGTGACGGCGCTGGTGCTGGCGCTGGCCGCTCCATCACCGCTGGTTGTTTATGGCTGCATGGCGGTGTGGGGCCTGTCGTTCGGCGGTTCGGCGACATTGTTGTTGACCTCGGCAGCGGACTCGGCAGGCGACCATGTCGACGTGGTGCAGGCGATGCTCACCACTTCATGGAACGTCGCGATTGCTGGCGGTGGTCTGTTTGGCGGTGTGTTGCTGGACCGGGCCGGGGCGATGTCGTTTCCGTGGGCGCTGCTGATCCTTTCGCTGATTGCGTTGGTCACGGTGTGGTGCAACCGAACCCACAGCTTTAAAGCGGGGCGGCGGCTGCACTGAATCTCTGGAGCAGCCCTAAACCTGTGGGAGCGAGCCTGCTCGCGAAAACGGTGGGTCAGGCGACTCAGTTGTCGGCTGATACGACGCCTTCGCGAGCAGGCTCGCTCCCACAGAGGGAAATTGGCGGTGTATTCGATATGGCATAACGATAGACCGCATCGATATATGTGGTTATAAGAAAAATCGCTATGCTGCGGGCCAGATTTTTCCTGTCGTTTTTCTGGACGGTTTAATGGAATTGGCAAATTTCGGCCTGGTGATTGCCGGGCTGGTGGTGGGTTTTATCGTCGGCATGACCGGTGTCGGCGGTGGTTCGTTGATGACGCCGATCCTGCTGTGGTTCGGCATCAACCCGGCAACCGCAGTGGGCACCGACCTGCTGTACGCCGCCATTACCAAATCCAGCGGCGTCCTCGTCCACAGGAAAAACAAGAACATCGACTGGGCCATCACCGGCTGGCTGACCCTCGGCAGCGTGCCAGCGGTGGCCATGACCCTGTGGTTTCTCAGCACCCTGCACACCGCGCCCGAGGCGATGAACGCGATCATCAAACAGGCGCTGGGCTTCGTGCTGTTCGCCACCGCGCTGGCGATCTTCTTCAAAAAGCGCCTGCTAGCATTTGCCCACAAACGCGCTGGCGGCAACTACAACCCCAGCGGTTCACGCCTTAACGTGATGACGGTGATCACCGGCCTGATCCTCGGCACCATGGTCGCCCTGACCTCGATCGGCGCCGGCGCCCTCGGCACGGTCGCCTTGTTCATCCTCTACCCGTTGCTGCCAACCCGCCGCCTGGTCGGCACCGAAATCGCCCACGCCGTCCCCCTGACCCTCGTCGCCGGCCTCGGCCACGCGAGCATGGGCAACATGGACTGGGGCGTCCTCGGCTTTCTGCTGGTCGGCTCGCTGCCCGGCATCTGGCTCGGCAGCCACCTGACCGGACGCATCTCCGACGAAGTCCTGCGCCCATGCCTGGCGACGATGCTGGTGCTGATCGGGTACAAGTTGGCGTTTTGATCCCGGTATGACTGAAACCACCGTCCACTGCGAGGGTCGCCTCGTCATCACCTTGGAGCCGCGCGAGATGCGCATGAGCCATTGGTTGTATGCGCCGCGCATGGTCGATCGGCAGCGCGAGCAAGTGTTGCTGGATCTGACGGGCAGCCTGTGGGATTTGATCGGAACCGCTAACGAGACGGCCAATGGCATCGATCTGCTGTTGCGCAAGTACCCCGGCGACCGGGCTTCCGTGACGCTGAGTGTTGAACTGGTCAGCGGTGCACTCAAGCTCGGCAGCCGGGCGGTGGATCCTGCGCAGTTGCTTTCAGCGCTGGAGTGAGGCTCAATCGCCTCGGCACAGTCAGTGCTGTATGACGAATTTCATCACCGTCACCGGCAGGTTTTCGTACACCAGGTCCTCGACCACCTCCCATCCCAGTCGCGCGTACAGCGACTGCGACGTATCGGTGTACAGATACAATTGTGGCACGCCTAGCGCGGTCGCTTCTTCAACCACCCGGTTGACCAGTTGTGAGGCGATACCGCGTCCACGCTCTTCAGTCTTTACGTAAACCCCTGCCAACCAAGGCGTCAGTTCCGGGCGTAGCTTCAGATCGCTTTCGATCAGCAGTGCGCCGCCGAGCAGTCGCGAGCCTTCAAGCGCCACCACAACGCTGGGGACGGCACCCTTGCCGCAAGACTCGCGCATGTGTTCGATGCGGTCCTCGACGGTTTGCCCCGGACGAAACTCGCCCCATTCGTTGAAGTTGAGTGTCGCCAGTTCTTCAATCAATTCGGGGTGATCGCATAAGTAATCGATGTGCATGCGTGTGAACTCCATTTCATCAGCGAAAACAGCCACCCTAATGCGCCCACAGCAGGTACGCAAATCCGTGCGGTGATCATGCCGCTCTTGTTGCGCAATGTCGTGTCTGTCCTAAGCTTCGGGAAAGGCGAAACATATTTGCCCGACTGCACCGGAACAATCGCCGCGATGCGCAATCAGTAGAGCGTGGATATCAAAAGGAGATGCGCATGCTCATCAGGTCACTGACCCTGACATTCTTGCTGGCGATGGCCGGTCCCTTGTTCGCCGCCGACAGCGATTCGCCGCTGGCCGGCGATGTCGGCCGAGCCCGACCGCTGATCGTCATCGCACAAAGCACCGTCGACCCGGTGTGGGTCAGCCTGAAAAAGTCGCTGGAGGACCCGGCCAACAAAAAGGGCGTCACCGACCGCAACATCAAGGTCTACACCATTCTCAACATGTCTGGCCAACTCGACGGCAAGGACATGGGCCAACAGGACACCATGGCGCTGCTACGCTCGCTCAAGCTGGGCGCCGGGGCGTATCCGAAAGTGTTTCTGGTGGGCAAGGATGGCGAGACCAAACTCTCCGCCTCCGGTGACGAAGCCAAAGCTTTGAGCCTGACGAAAATCTTCGAAACCATCGACGCCATGCCCATGGCCGAAAAAGAAGCCGCCGCCGCCGCTCAGGCCGCCCCGGCCGCTGCCGAACCGGAGCCAGCCAAAGGCGCGAAAGGCGCCAAGCCGAGCAAGCCTGCAAAACCGAGCAAGCCGCCGGAAATGCCGGATGACTAATTACGCACTTAACTGAATAAACGCTAACCCCTGTGGGAGCGAGCCTGCTCGCGATTTCTATATATCAGTCACCACCATCGGTGGCTGACATACCGGGATTCGCGAGCAGGCTCGCTCCCACTGTGCTTGATGTTTCTTTATTTTGCGGCAATGGCTTCAAGACCTTTTTTTGGTTCGCAAAACTCACCGTCATCAAGAAGGTGAACCAGCGCATCCGTGCCCTGATCGATAACCGTAGGCGAATGGGTGGTCAATACAAACTGACAATTAGGGAAGGTTTCCCGCAATCGCGCTATCAGGTTTAAATGCCATTGCGGGTGCAAGTGAAGATCGACTTCGTCTATCAGAATGATCCCGTTACCATGCAGCGGGTTGTCCATCGAAGGATTTGTGATCGTCAGACGGCGGGCGATATCACCGACCAGAGCGAAAAGCGACTTCTCGCCTTGAGAGAGCTGCGTGACGTTGAGCGTTGCGCCATGCTTTTCAACAGTCATGTGCAGATGCGGGCTGCGGTGTACGCGCAGGTTGGTGAAGCCTGGCATGAGCGCTGCGATAGCTGAACGGACGGCTGTCAGTTGAGGGTCGCGGGAGCATCCTTCCAGATTGGAAAGTGTTTGCCATACTTCGCTTGCGCTGCCGAATTTTTCGGCGATTTGCGCCAGTATTGCATCTGGAATCCCGTCCTCATTTTCGCTGTCTTCACGTTCGCGGAACCATCCGAAGAAATCATGTAAATCAACGCCGCCATTGAAGCGGTTGTCGTACCCGTCAAATTGATCGACGGCTTGTTTACCGCTAGTTTTCAGTGAAATATCGAGTATGCGACGTTCAGATGGGTAATAAGCGATCAGTGGGAGCGATGCGCCTTCGTCGGCGGTGAGTTGAGTGCGGTAATGATCTGCGAGCAGTCTGATCTCGCTCATTGCTCCGCCGGCAGTCGCTACACGTCCTTCTCGACTGCGAGCACAACCCCATACGAAAAGCTCGTTTTCGCGATGATCATCACCGATAGATGCTCGTGGGTGCGAAAGGTCTGTGATGCCGATCGAAACGACGGCTCCGGGCGCATCGTTGCGGATGTCTTCAGTCGGGAGTTGCATACCACTGGCAGTGCCGGAGCGGATTCTAGCGATCAGCCAGCTTAGGCAGATATTCAGCGATTTCAGAACGGTGGTTTTCCCGCTGCCGTTTCTCCCCATCAGCACAGTGATCTTCGAACGGTGTGTCGAGGTCGGGGCAAACTGAATATCCAGTTCTTCAAAGCGCCCGACATCCGAGAGCCTCACGCTTTTGATTTCCATTGATTGCGCCTCGTTAGATGATCGCATTGCAGGTGTCCGGATGAGTTCCGGATTGCATAACGCGTAATCGAGCGAAGTGTAGGCACAACAAATCCATTCGTTAATTAGAAGTCATTGCAGCATGTGCCAGCCGAAACGTCTGACACAAATGCCCTGCAAGCCCCGCGGATTTTTCCTGCAAGTCGCGGCGGCGGTGGTGAACTGGTGGGTTGGGCGGGGTGGGGATAGTCTTGTTTGGCCGCTGTAGAACACAGTGGCCGGATGTGGAAGTCCGGTTGTTCGGTTACATCCATCAATGTCTCAAAAGCGCATGTCGACATGATTTATGTCAACATCGCCGCGTTTTGGCGGCTGTGCGCAGGAGCACTTTCGAGTGCGCCGGGTATTGGTGGATTGGCCTGGTCTTCCACACCTGCGTGCAGCTGCCACCCTCATGTGGAAGTGAGAAAGGTAGCGTTTTCAACAATCCACTACGGAATGCAACCATGGACAACATCACACCCAACCTTACCGAATCTCCCATATGTTCGGGTTCCTTCGACGCCAACAACCCCCGATTACGCCAGCCCCATCATCCCGATCCCATCAGCCATCTCTTCACCCTCCGGCCCGACATCGATACCCCGACGCTGCTCTGCCACGCCTGCGAAACCCTCGCTTCACTTAATGTCCTGAGCACCGATCTGGCAGCGAAACTGCAAGGCTCATCGCGCAGCCATGCCTTGTCGATCCAGCAATTGGCCCTGCTTGGCGAGTTGCTGCTCAACCGCGCGCTGGACAATCTCGATCCACCCACGGTCATCCAACATTGAACATGGAGGTTCAGGCATGGCGAGATACGTACCGATTACCGGGATCGACTGCAAGATTCCCTGTTTGCTGATCGACAGCGAAGCGCCGGTGGATGTGCTGCATGGCACGGCGGCCTACCGGTTGCGATGTGTGACGCAACTGTTGGAGACCGTCGCGCTGGGCGATAACAAAGGACACGACGCTTTACTGTTGCAGGACTTGGCACGGGTGCTGGCGATTCCCTTGCGTGACAGCTGCGACCTGATGGATGTCATCGGGTGGAAACTGCAGGCGCAGCTTTAACAGCTGAATCAAAAATGGGCGACTCTCAACAGGTCGCCCATTTTCATTGCCTCGCAACCAACCAATCAGTCAGTCACAGCGCTGATAATCCTGTGCGCAATCTTCACCCGCTCCGCAATCGGAAAGTTCTTGTTCGCCATGATCGCAATGCCGACGTCTTCGCTCGGTACAAACGCTACATACGCGCCAAAACCTGCGGTAGAACCTGTCTTGTTGATCAGTACGTTCTCGGGTTGTGGCTGCGGTGGGTTCAGCCATTGCACCTTGTGCGCCTGCATGGCCATTTCCGTGGAGTTGCCGGCGAGCAGGCGTTCGAGGCTGATCGGGTAGGGGTACATTTCCCAGCCCAGGCCCTGGGTCATGTCGCCGACGCGGTAGTAACCGGTGTGGGTGTTGGCGATGGTTTGGGGCAGGGGGGACGCCAGGGTCTCAGGTTTGAGATTGGCCTGCACGTAACGCAGCAGGTCCACGGCACTGGTTTTCACCGCGTAGGCTTGCAGGTCGAGGGCGCCGGGGCGGACGCGCACGGGTTTGTCGTCCTTGTCGTAGCCTTGCGCGTACAGGCTCATCTGTTCAGCGGGGACGCTGAGGTATGTGTGTTGCAAACCCAGTTTCGGCAGCAAGGTTTGCGTCATCGCTTGGTCGAACGGCTGGCCGAGGCTTTTTGCCGTCAGGTAGCCGAACAGGCCGAGGCTTGGATTGGAATACTGGCGATGGCTGCCGGCCGGCCAAGTGGGTTTCCACTGCTGGAAGTAGCCGAGCATGGTCTCAGGCGAATCCGCGTCAGCGGGGAATTGCAGCGGCAAGCCGCCAGCGCTGTAGGTGCCCAGTTGCAGCACGCTGATGTTGTCGAAGGCGCTGCCGTTCAGTTCAGGCCAGAGTGTGCTGGCCTTGGTCGACAGGTCCAGTTTGCCGGTGGTTTGCGCGAAACCTGCGAGGGTGGCGGTGAAGGTTTTGCTGATCGAGCCGATTTCGAACAGGGTGTTCTCGCTGACTTTTTGCCCGGTGTCCTTGGCGGCGACGCCGTAGTTAAAGTAATGCGGCTTTCCATTGACGGTCAGCGCTACGGTCAGGCCGGCGATGTTCTGCTGCTGCATGATCGGCGTCACCGTTGCGCTGACCAGTGCTTGCAGCTGCGCATCGTCAGGTACGGCGGCGAGGCAGGCCGTGGAGCCGAAAAACAGGCTGAACGCTGCGCAGGAAAGGGCTTTGCTTGAAGGGATGGATGGCATGAATGAACCACTCTCCATGAGTGTTGATGTTGTTATCCCGCTACACTGCGGGCGATTTTCTCGTGAGGTCGCTGATCAGCGCCGCCAATCTAGTCAGCTCGGCAGCCGACGACAAACGATGAAAACTCGCATGAGCCATTAGAAAAATTTGGGGTAGGGCATGATTCGACCGCAATTGCCGCTGAACGCACTGCGCGCCTTTGAAGCGTCGGCGCGTCATTTGAGCTTCACTCGCGCCGCCGTGGAATTGTGCGTGACGCAAGCGGCGGTCAGCCATCAGGTCAAAAGCCTTGAGGCGCAGCTTGGCGTCAGCCTGTTCAAACGCCTGCCCCGCGGGCTGATGCTGACCAGCGAAGGTGAAACCCTGTTGCCAGTGCTGAACACGTCCTTCGATCACATCGCACAGATCCTCGAACGCCTCGCCGGCGGGCAGTATCGCGAAACATTGACCGTCGGCGCAGTGGGGACATTCGCGGTGGGCTGGCTGTTGCCGAGGCTGGCGGACTTCCGGGTGAAACATCCGCTCATAGATTTACGGCTGTCGACCAATAACAACCGCGTGGATGTCGCGGCGGAAGGGCTGGATTACGCGATTCGCTTCGGAGCGGGGGCGTGGCATGGCATCGAAGCGACGCGTTTGCTCGATGCGCCGCTGTCGGTACTGTGCGTGCCGGAGATCGCTCGACAACTGCATGCACCAGCGGACCTGTTGCAGCAGACCTTGCTGCGTTCCTATCGTACCGATGAGTGGCCGCAATGGTTTCAGGCTGCCGGTTTGACAACTCACGCCGCGCCGCCGCAAAGCATCATGTTCGATTCGTCGTTGGCGATGATGGAGGCTGCCATTCAGGGAGGTGGCGTGGCGTTGGCGCCGCCACTGATGTTCGCTCGGCAATTGGCGGCGGAGGTGATTTGTCAGCCGTTTGCGATCGAGATCACCACCGGCAGTTACTGGCTTACGCGGTTGCAGTCGCGCCCCGAGTCGGCGGCGATGAGTGTGTTTAGGCACTGGCTGCTGCAAATGACTGGATAATGCAAAACCCTTGTGGGAGCGAGCCTGCTCGCGAAAGCGGCGTGCCAGTCGACAATAATGTTGGCTGGTATACCGCATTCGCGAGCAGGCTCGCTCCCACAGGGAATTACCGTGCTAACAGGGCTCAACGCACCAGGCACGGCCGCTTGTTATCGAACTTCCAGCCCGGAATCAGGAACTGCATCGCCACGCTGTCATCCCGCGCACCGAGACCCATGCCTTTGTAGAGTTCGTGGGCCT
This sequence comes from Pseudomonas retamae, assembly GCF_043496865.1. Classification (NCBI taxonomy): domain Bacteria; kingdom Pseudomonadati; phylum Pseudomonadota; class Gammaproteobacteria; order Pseudomonadales; family Pseudomonadaceae; genus Pseudomonas; species Pseudomonas retamae. The sequence continues at coordinate 43,247 of NZ_JBIEIL010000013.1, read as the reverse complement.
TGCCCACCTGATCCATGTCCAGCTCGATACCCAGCCCCGGTTTTTGCGGCACTTGCACGCAGCCGTCGACGATTTGCAGCGGTGCTTTGGTCAGGCGCTGACCGTCCTGCCAGATCCAGTGGGTGTCGATGGCGGTGATGTCGCCCGGCGCGGCAGCGGCGACGTGGGTGAACATCGCCAACGAGATGTCGAAGTGGTTGTTGGAATGCGAGCCCCAGGTCAGGCCCCATTCGTGGCACATCTGTGCAACGCGCACCGAACCCTGCATGGTCCAGAAATGCGGGTCGGCCAGCGGAATGTCCACGGACTGCAACTGAATCGCGTGGCCCATTTCGCGCCAGTCGGTGGCGATCATGTTGGTCGCGGTTTTCAGCCCGGTGGCGCGGCGGAATTCAGCCATCACTTCACGGCCGGAATAACCGTTTTCCGCACCGCACGGGTCTTCGGCATAGGCCAGAACATGATGCTGATCGCGGCACAGGCGGATCGCCTCTTTCAGTGACCAGGCGCCGTTCGGATCAAGGGTGATGCGCGCCTCCGGGAAACGCTCGGCGAGGGCGGTGACCGCTTCGATTTCGGCGTCGCCGCTGAGCACGCCGCCCTTGAGTTTGAAGTCCTTGAAACCGTACCTGGCATGCGCCGCTTCGGCGAGACGCACCACGGCTTCAGCGGTCATGGCTTTCTCGTGGCGGACGCGGAACCAGTCGTTGTCGGCCTCCGGTTCGCTGCGGTAGGCGAGGTCGGTTTCGCGTTGATCGCCGACGTAGAACAGATAACCGAGCATCTTCACTTCGTCACGCTGCTGACCTTCGCCGAGCAGCGCCGCCACCGGCACGTCGAGGTGCTGACCGAGCAGATCGAGCAGGGCGGCTTCGAGGCCGGTGACGGCGTGGATGGTGATGCGCAGATCGAAAGTCTGCAGGCCACGGCCGCCGGCGTCGCGGTCGGCGAAGGTCTGGCGCACCTGGTTGAGGATTTTCTGATAGGTGCCGATCGGGCTGCCGACCACCAGATTGCGCGCGTCTTCCAGGGTCTGGCGAATGCGCTCGCCACCAGGCACTTCACCGACGCCGGTGTGGCCGGCGTTGTCCTTGAGGATGACGATGTTGCGGGTGAAAAACGGCCCGTGGGCGCCGCTCAGGTTCAGCAGCATGCCGTCGTGACCAGCTACCGGAATGACCTGCATGTCGGTGATGATCGGGGCTTTGGCGGTGTCGTGTACGCTCATTGTTGTTTTCCTTTGCAGACGAATTCAGGCGTGTTTCGGCGCGGCATCGGCCACGGCGTTTTCAGCGGCAGGTTTTGGTGTGGTGCGCGCGGCGAAGACGATGATCGCGGCGATGATCGAGGTCGCGGCCAGACCATAGAGGCCGCCCTGAATCGAACCGGTGTGTTCTTCGAGCAAGCCGAAGGTTGTTGGCGCAACGAAGCCGCCGAGGTTGCCTACCGAGTTGATCAGCGCGATCACCGCTGCGGCGATGCGGGCATCCAGATAAGCCTGCGGAATCGGCCAGAACAGCGACGACGCTGACTTGAACCCCAGCGCCGCGAAGCAGATCGCCACGAAAGCGAAAATCGGCCCGCCGGTGGTGGACATGAACATCCCCGCCGCAGCGATCAACAGCGCCGTGGCAACCCACGCCTGCTGGTGTTTCCACTTCGCCGAGAGCGAGGCGAACGCATACATGCCGACAATCGACAGCAGCCATGGAATCGAGTTGAACAGGCCAACCTGCACGTCGCTCAGCTCACCCATTTTCTTGATGATGCTCGGCAGCCAGAACGTTGCGGCGTAGATGGTCAACTGAATGAAGAAGTAGATCAGGCAGAACAGAATGATCTGCCGGTCCTTGAGCAATTTGCCCAGCGACGGCCGAATCGGTGTCGCCGCTTCGCGGGCCTTTTGCTCGTCGTCGATGGCCGTGACCAGAGCGTCCTGTTCGGCGCGGGTCAGCCATTTCGCATCGTGGGGTTTGGCGTCGAGCCAGAACCAGACGAACACGCACAGGCACACCGAGAACATCCCTTCGATGAAATACATCCACTGCCAGCCATGCATGCCCAGACCGTTGATTTGCAGAAGCAGGCCGGACAGCGGCCCGGAGATCAACGACGCCACGGCCGAACCACTGAGGAAAATCGCAATCGCCTTGCCGCGCTCGGCACCGGGCAGCCAGCGGGTGAAGTAATAGATCACGCCCGGGAAGAAACCGGCTTCAGCCACACCGAGCAGGAATCGCAGAATGTAGAAGTGGGTTTCGTTCTGGATGAACGCCATGCCGGCGGCGACCAGACCCCAGGTGAACATGATGCGGGTCAGCCAGATACGCGCGCCGACTTTCTGCAAGAGCATGTTGGAAGGGACTTCGAATAATGCGTAACCGATGAAGAACAGCCCGGCGCCGAAGCCGTAGGCGGCTGCGCCAATACCGAGGTCGTGTTCCATATGGGTGCGGACGAAACCGATGTTCACCCGGTCAATGTAATTGACGATGAACATGATCACGAAGAGCGGCAGGACGTGGTGTTTGACTTTCGAGATGGCCGAGGCGAGCGTCGGCTCGACATCCTCGTGCATCCCCGAGACGGAGGTTTTCACTTGGTTTTCTCCCACTGATTATTTTTATGCGGGTAGGTCTGGGTGCTGCGTTGTTGATAGACATCATACAACTGGAAATTTTTGTCCTACAAGTGGGGCGAGGTGATTAATTTCGTCTTGAGAAGGTGGTTTTTATGCTTTTTTACTTGGAAAGCAGCGTATTCATTGGCTTTTTTGTGGTGTGTGCATCGCTGCTTGCCTTTTCACAGTGCGGCTGGGTGACTAAAGGTTTAATGAGAATATCGGATGGATTCTAATGTTGTCATACAAGCTGGTTGCATTAGAGGGCCAAAATCAGTCTCGCCAACGCCACGCGCGGTGCTACGATCGGCAAGCCCCGATCACCGGATTCGACCATGCAAGAAGACTTCGACGCCCCCGCCCGCAAACGTGCGCACAACCTGGCCCATGACCTGGTGGAAAAGCTCACCCAGAGCATTCTGCTCGGCCAGATGACGCCGGGTGACAAGCTGCCGTCGGAGAATTCCATCGTTCAGGAGCACGGCGTCAGCCGCACGGTGGTGCGTGAGGCGATTTCCAAATTGCAGGCGTCGGGTCTGGTGGAAACCCGCCATGGCATCGGCACATTCGTCATCGAACGCGCGCCGGAGCAGGGTTTGCGCCTGAATGTCGACACGGCGCTGGGCGTGCGCAGCATGCTCGAACTGCGCCTCGGGCTGGAAACCCAGGCGGCCGCACTGGCGGCACAACGGCGCAGCGAGCAGCAACTGCTGCAGATGCGCCAGGCGCTGGATGACTATCAGCGGCTGCTGGACAACAACGACAGTTGCGTCGAGGCGGATCGGCGATTTCACCTGTTGATCGCCGAGGCCACCGGCAATGTCTGCTTCAGCGAGATCATGCAGCACCTGGGCAGCGCGATGATTCCGCGTACTCGCCTCAATGCTGCCGAACGGGGCGCGGCGGATCTGAGCAAGCTCGGGCAACTGGCCAATCTGGAACATGAGGCGATTCTGAATGCGATCAAGCGCCACGACCCGGAAGCGGCGCGGGCGGCGATGTGGCTGCACCTGACCAACAGCCGTGATCGTTTCTCTGCGCAAGGTTGAATGCCGCTGGTCTGCTGCGTAGCACGCCGCCCATGTTGAACGCCTCCAAACAATACGCCCGGATGTTCCGGCGCTGTTTTTGTGAGGTGCACCATGGCTGATGATTCGCTGTTTCCGGGCGGCATTGCGCCCACCGACCAGACCCACCGCGTTCCCGGCACCGACGAGCCGACCCTGAGCGATCACGATGCGCCGCCGGGCATGGACCCGGGGCGCGATCCGCTGAGCGACGGCGACCGGCCGGAAGACTGGAAAGACCCTGCCGCTGAGGAAGATGTGCCGCCGGCGGATGAGCCGACGCCGTTGTCGGATGATCGGCGCTGAGTCTTGAGCCTTGAGATTTGATGGTGGATTGGCTGGCCTCTTCGCGAGCAGGCTCGCTCCCACAGGGGATCGGGTTTGCTTGGGGATATCAGGTCGTGTGGATATCGCGCATCAACAAGCCGAAACGCAGATCCACCGCATCCGGTATCGGCAGATAGACCGTGTGGCCATCTCCCGGCGCCACGTCAATGGCCTCGCCCTTGAGGTTCAGCAGTTCATGCAGGTCAAAATGAAAGTTGCCCTTGGGCGTCATCAATTCCAGATGATCGCCCAAGACAAAGCGGTTCTTCACCTTGACCTCGGCCAGCCGTTCACGCCGTTCACCGGTCAATTCACCGACGAACTGCTGACGCTCTGACACGGAGCTGCCGTGCTGATAGTTCTGATATTCATCATGCACATGCCGGCGCAGAAAGCCTTCGGTGTAGCCGCGCTGGGCCAGTGATTCGAGGTCGCTCATCAGGCTGCGATCAAAGGGGCGGCCGGCGACTGCATCGTCGATGGCGCGGCGATACACCTGAGTGGTGCGCGCGCAATAGAAATGCGATTTGGTCCGGCCTTCGATCTTCAATGAATGCACGCCCATACGTGTCAGGCGCTCGACGTGCTGCACGGCGCGCAGGTCCTTGGCGTTCATGATGTAGGTGCCGTGCTCGTCTTCGAAGGCCGGCATCAATTCGTCCGGGCGATTGACTTCCTGCAACAGGAACACCTGATCGGTGGGCGCGCCGAGACCCAGGGTCGGCTCGGGCTGGAAGGTCTGCACGATCTCGCCGAGCTGATTTTCCGTGGCCCGCTGGGCCGAGTATTTCCAGCGACAGGCATTGGTGCAGCTGCCCTGATTGGCGTCGCGTTTGTTCAGGTAGCCGGAGAGCAGGCAGCGCCCGGAGTAGGCCATGCACAGCGCGCCGTGGACGAAAACTTCCAGCTCCATGCCGGGCACCTGTTCGCGGATTTCGCCGATTTCTTCCAGCGACAATTCCCGCGACAGAATGATCCGGCTGACGCCTTGCTGCTGCCAGAACTCGACGCTCGCCCAGTTCACCGTGTTGGCCTGCACCGACAAATGAATCGGCATCTGCGCAAAATGCCGGCGCACCAGCATGATCAGCCCCGGATCGGACATGATCAGCGCATCCGGCGCCATCTCGATCACCGGCGCCAGATCCTTGAGAAAGGTCTTCAGCTTGGCGTTGTGCGGGGCGATGTTGACCACCACATAGAAGCGCTTGCCTTGCGCCTGCGCCTCGCGGATGCCCAGCGCCAGATTGGCATGATCGAATTCGTTGTTGCGCACCCGCAGGCTGTAACGCGGCTGGCCGGCATACACCGCATCGGCGCCGTAGGCGAAGGCGTAACGCATGTTTTTCAAGGTGCCGGCGGGGGCGAGCAGTTCGGGGGCGCTGAGGGTCGAGTGCATGATGGCGGTCGCAAAAGCGCGGCAGGGTAAGCGAGGCGCAGCGAGAGTTTATTGATCTGGATCTATGCTCAACGAATAAACAGGGCACTCGCGCACGCCGCGGGTGACTAAGGTTCGGGGCGTGCATGACGCCTGACAGACATGGACCGGACATGAACGAAAAGAGTCTTCAATTCAAATCCCTGACAGTGCTGCTGGTGCTGGTCACGGTGGCCTTCATCTGGATCCTGCTGCCGTTCTACGGCGCGGTGTTCTGGGCAGTTATTCTCGGCATTCTGTTTGCGCCGGTGCAGCGCAGGCTGCAAATCAAATTCGGCTGGCCGCGTAACCTGACGTCACTGTGTACGTTGAGCCTGTGCCTGGTCATCGCGATTCTGCCGGTGATCATCGTCAGCGTTTTGCTGGTGCAGGAGGGGGCGACGGTTTACAAGAATATTGAAAGCGGTGAGCTGGACATTGCCGCCTATCTGGCCCAGTTCAAACACAGCCTGCCGCCGTATTTTCAGCATCTGCTCGACCGTTTCGGCATGGGCGAACTCGACAGCCTGCGCGAGAAAATCGTCAAGGCGGCCATGCAGGGCAGCCAGGTGCTGGCGACTCAGGCGTTCAGTTTCGGCCAAGGCACCTTTGAATTCGTGGTGAGTTTTTTCATCATGCTGTACCTGCTGTTTTTCTTCCTGCGTGACGGCCCCGAACTGGCGCGCAAGATGCGCACCGCCGTGCCGCTGGAAGAAAACCACAAGCGTCGCCTGCAACTGAAATTCAACCGGGTGGTGCGTGCGACCGTCAAAGGCAACGTGCTGGTGGCGGTGACGCAAGGTGCGCTGGGCGGGGCGATTTTCTGGTTTCTCGACATTCCCAGCGCGTTGCTCTGGGCGGTGCTGATGGCGTTTCTGTCGTTGCTGCCAGCGGTCGGCGCGGGAATCGTCTGGGCGCCAGTGGCGGTGTATTTCCTGCTCAGCGGCATGATCTGGCAAGGCGTGGTGCTAGGCTTGTTCGGGGTTTTCGTGATCGGCCTGGTCGACAACGTCCTGCGCCCGATTCTGGTGGGCAAGGACACGAAAATGCCGGATTACATGATTCTGATCTCGACCCTGGGCGGCCTCGCGGTGTTCGGCCTGAATGGCTTCGTCATCGGCCCGTTGATCGCCGCGTTGTTCCTGTCGAGCTGGGCGCTGTTCGTCGAAACCAAACCCAAGGTGCAACTGCCTTAGGCGTTAAACGACGCGCTGACGATCTTTTGCGACAAGGCCTGTGCGGCGGGTAACGAGGTGAGCGGGCCACTGATCGCCTCGCCGTCGCGCATCAGATACCAGCAGGCGAGCAACCCCGACGCCCTGAGCGAAGCGGGAACCGCGCTGCCGATCACCGACATGATTTGAACCTGAGCCATGACCTGTATCTCCATTCAACAATGGAGCTACCTTAGAGATTCACCGCTGCTACGGACAATCAACGCTTTCGATAGTGGTCATTGATGCCGTTGAGGGCTGGCTCAATCGACCACTTGATCGAGCATGTGCATGACTTCGCGCTCGTTGAGCAAGCCTTTGTGCACCAGGTTCTCCGCCAGCAGCGAAAGAAACTTGGCGCAGCGGTGACCTTCCAGGTGCTTGAGCTCGGTCAGCGCGCTGTACACCTTGCTTGAGGTGCACAAGCCGACAATGCGGTGCGGGTTTTGTGTTGGCATACCGTCGTCCTTGTTGTTATCAACCTGTTGTTTACGGACGGATTCAGATTGCGGCTCCGTCATGACAAAACCATGACCGTTTCATGGAAATGCCCATGACGGTCGAGTCAATCATGCCGACTTTAGCTGCATAAACTGTTCTCGCAGCGACCTTGGCGAGATTTTTTCAGACGTTGGGCGACGAATGGTCGAATATGCTCAGTGCGCCGCTCAAGATCAAAAGCCCCTCACCCTAGCCCTCTCCCAGAGGGAGAGGGGACTGACCGAGTGGGATGTGAGAGAGGCGCCGAGGCGAAATACCGGGTCGTATGCAAGATGGCCGACGTGAAATCGCGAGTCATACACAAACTTCAAAGCCCGCGCAGATCGGCCCCCCTCTCCCTCGGGAGAGGGCTGGGGTGAGGGGCGAATCCACCGCCAATCCAAAGCCGGCCTCGCGCTCTTGACGACGCCCCAAAAAAAGCCCCGCTTGAAAAAGCGGGGCTCCGTGTATCGGTTACCAGCGCGGACCGCCGTAATACTCATGCGGCCGGCCGTAATACCCGCGAGGCGGGCCGTAATAAACGGGAGCGGGCTGCACATATACCGGTTGCTGCACGTAAACCGGCGCCGGCTGGTAATAAACCGGTGGCGGCGGCTGCTGCACATAAACCGGCTGCGGCTGAACGTACACCGGTTGCTGCACATACACCGGCCGATCCTGATTGATCAGTGCCGAGCCGATGATGGCCGAGCCGACGATCGCGCCAAACACTGCAGGGCCTTGCCAGCCGTGGCCACCACCCGCTTCTGCCTGACCCGTGACCGCGAGCGCGCCGATCAGCAAAGCCATAATGGGAAGTTTACGAATCATGATAAATCCTCGGTTCTTCGACCCGGCGGCAGGGCCTGCACCAGGCCCACAATTGTCGCGGGGATACATCTGAGACACTGGAATTCGCAAAATCAGCACAGCCGCTGGGTAAATTTTGTGTAAGGTCTGTAGCGGTTTCTTTACCCGGCTGAACGATCGCCGCGAAAGCCCTCTAAAACACGCCCCATGATCGTTCAGAGCCCGCGGGGCTGGCTAATCCCGTCTATCCGAAAGTGCGTTTGAAGGAGAAGTTTCATGCAGATGAACCCGAACAAAGACACCCAGCTGTGCATGTCCCTGTCGGGGCGGCCAGGCAATTTCGGTCTGCGTTTCCATAACCATTTGTATGAACAGCTGGGCCTGAACTTCTACTACAAGGCGTTCAGCAGCCGAGACCTGACCGGCGCCGTGAGCGGGATTCGTGCACTGGGCATTCGTGGTTGCGGCGTATCGATGCCCTTCAAGGAAGCCTGCATTGCGCTGGTCGACGAACTGGACGCCTCGGCAGCAGCGATCCAGTCGATCAACACCATCGTCAACACCAACGGCCATCTCAAGGCCTACAACACCGATTACATCGCCGTCGCCCAGTTGCTGCAGAGCCACGCGGTGCCCAAGGACTCGACTTTCGCCCTGCGTGGCAGCGGTGGCATGGCCAAAGCGGTGGCCAGTGCCTTGCGCGACGGCGGCTACAGGAACGGCTTGATCGTCGCCCGCAACGAGCGCGCCGGGCGTGCGCTGGCGGACTCGCTGGGCTATCGCTGGCAGGCAGAGTTGGGCGAGGAGCGCCCGCAGATGTTGATCAACGTGACGCCGGTCGGGATGGACGGCGGGCCGGAAGCGGGGCAACTGGCGTTTGAGCCGGAAGTCATCAAGGCGGCGCAGACGGTTTTCGATGTGGTAGCGATTCCCTCGGAAACGCCGTTGATCGTGCGCGCTCGGGCCGAGGGCAAACGGGTCATCACCGGACTGGAAGTGATCGCGATTCAGGCGCTGGAGCAGTTTGTGCTGTACACCGGCGTGCGCCCGAATGAAGCGCAGTTTGCGGCGGCGGTGGCGTTTGCGCGTAGCTGATTTTTGTAGCAACTGGGCGGGCCTATTCGCGAGCAGGCTCGCTCCCACAGGTTGATCGTAGTCATCAGCAGGGAATGCGATTGAATGTGGGAGTGAGCCTGCTGGCGAAGGCCACGCTGCGGTCATCAATCACTCTCTATAATCCCTTCAGCAAGCCCCGACCCGCCTGACCAACAATAAAAGTAACCGAGGCCGCCCATGCATCCGCCCATCCTCAACCTCGACGAGGTCGAACTCGAACCCCTGCCCGAAGCCCTTGCCCCGCAAGGCGAAACTGCCGGGCGCTATCAGCAGCGCTTCGCCCGCATCGGCCAGCAGTTGGGCGCGCAAAAACTCGGCTACCGCCTGTACGCCTTGCCGCCGGGCATGCGCGGCAGTCCGTTTCACAGCCATCGGGTCAATGAGGAAATGTTCTTCGTGGTGGCCGGGGAGGGCGAGGTGCGTCTGGGCGCCGAGCGTTTTCCGATCCGCTCAGGCGACGTGATCGCTTGCCCGCCAGGCGGCCCGGAGCAGGCGCATCAGATCATCAATACCAGCTCGGCCGAGTTGCGTTACCTGGCGATCAGCACGCAGCAGCAACCCGAGATCTGCGAATACCCGGATTCGAACAAATACGCGGTGATGGATAACTTCAGCGTTGATAGCGAGGGCACCCCGTCCGGTTTTGTCGCCGTGGCGCGGCAGGCCGATGGGGTGGATTACTGGGCCGGGGAATCGCCCCGACATCTCGATCCCCCGCACCACCTGTGGGCGCGAGCCTGCTCGCGAAGGCGTAGTGTCAGACACCGATATGTCGGATGACATATCGCCTTCGCGAGCTGGCTCGCTCCCACATTCGATTTGTATGGCTTACTCGAGGCGCGCCAGGCGCTCTTCCAGTGCGGCGATCCGCGCTTCGAGTTCTTCGATGCGCTCCACCGAAACGCCACTCACCGCGCGCTCCGCCGGATTCTGCCGCGCGGCGATGATCGCCTCGATATCCGCCGGATCGCCCAGCGCATGGGTGTAACGGTCTTCGCGTTGCCCGGCCTGACGCGGGATCAGCACCGCCAGGCCGCGCGCAATCAAGCGCTCGAGCTGATGTACCACCTGTTCGGCGTCTTCGAATTCATGCATGCGGCCGCTGCGGGTCAGCAGCTCGTTGACGGTCTGCGGGCCACGCAGAAACATCAGCCCGCTCAAGATCACCTGCGCCGGCACCAGCTCCAGCGCCTTGTCGACCTTGTGCTCCCAGCGATCGGCGCGACTGCCCATCACCAGCCTGGCAAAGCCGCGACCTTCAAGGGCGCGCAGGCTCTGGCCGACCTGGCCCGGAGTCAGGTTCATCACCGGTTCGCGGCTGGTTTTCTGGTTGCAGGCCAGCACCAGCGCATTGAGGGTCAGCGGATAGCTTTCCGGGCTGGTCGCCTGTTTCTCGATCAGCGAGCCGAGGATGCGGATTTCCGTGGCGTTGAGCCGTGGCTGTTCGGAGCTGGATTCTGGTTCGGTGGTCATCGCGCGTTCCCTCTGCAGTCGAAGGCGCCTAGCCTAATCCTTGCCCAACAAAAGGCAAGCCGTGTGGTCATCAAGCATGGCTATAATCGCCACCTTGTTCCACCCAGCCATCACACGAGACTGCCATGACCATTTCCCTGTACGCCGCATCCGTCCCGGTTTTTCAACAAATGCTCAACGCCCTGAGCGATGTGCTGAAAAAGGCTGAAGCCCACGCCAGCGAGAAAAACATCGACCCGAACGCCTTTCTGCAAGCGCGTCTGTACCCGGACATGTTCCCGCTGACCCGTCAGGTGCAGATCGCTGTCGACTTCGCCAAAGGCGTGTCGGCGCGTCTGGCTGAAGTCGAACTGCCGAAGTACGACGACAGCGAAACCACCTTCGCCGAGCTGCAAGCCCTGATCGCCAAGGTTCTGGCCTTTATCGGCGAGATCAAGCCAGAGCAGATCGATGGCAAGGAAGGTATCGAGATCGTCACCCGTCCCGGCACGCCAAAAGAGAAGCGCTTCAGTGGTCAGTCGTATCTGCTGACGTACGGTCTGCCGCAGTTCTTCTTCCACGTCACCACCACCTATGCGCTGCTGCGTCATAACGGTGTGGAAGTGGGCAAGCGCGATTACATGGGCGCGTTCTAAAACAGCCAGCTACAAAAAAGCCCGCCAAGGTTCACACCGAGGCGGGCTTTTCATTTGATCGTTCCCACCGCTCCGCGTGGGAATGCAGCCCGGGACGCTCCGCGTCCCTTTTTCGAGCCGAACGCGGAGCGTCCGTGGGGGCATTCCCACGCGGAGCGTGGGAACGATCGGGGTACCGTGAATATCAGGCGGTACGTTGCGCCTTCGCTTCTTCACCCAGGCAAGCCGCTGCGGTAAACAGCACGTCAGTCGACGAATTCAGCGCAGTCTCCGCCGAATCCTGCAGCACGCCAATGATGAAACCGACCGCCACCACCTGCATGGCAATCTCGCTCGGGATGCCGAACAGGCTGCACGCCAGCGGAATCAACAGCAGCGAGCCACCGGCCACACCCGAAGCGCCGCAGGCACAAATGGCCGCCACGACGCTGAGCAGGATCGCCGTCGGAATGTCCACGGCAATCCCCAGTGTGTGCACCGCGGCCAGGGCCAGTACGGTGATGGTGATCGCCGCGCCGGCCATGTTGATGGTCGCGCCCAGTGGGATCGACACCGAGTAGGTGTCTTCATGCAGGCCCAGACGCTTGCTCAGTTCGAGGTTGACCGGAATGTTCGCCGCCGAACTGCGGGTGAAAAACGCGGTGATGCCGCTTTCACGCAGGCACTTGAGTGTCAGCGGATAAGGGTTGCGGCGCAGCTTCCAGAACACGATCAGCGGGTTCATCACCAGCGCCACGAACAGCATGCAGCCGAGCAACACCGCGAGCAGGTGCGCGTAACCGAGCAGCGCGCCGAAACCGGACGTGGCCAGCGTCGACGCGACCAGACCGAAAATACCCAGCGGTGCGAAGCGAATCACTACGCGCACGATGACGGTGACACCGTTGGACAAGTCGCCCAGCACTTCGCGAGTGGTATCGCCGGCGTGGCGGATCGCGATGCCCATGCCGATCGCCCACGCCAGAATACCGATGAAGTTGGCATTCATCAGCGCGTTGACCGGGTTATCGACCACGCTCAGCAGCAGACTCTGCAGGACTTCACCGATCCCGCCCGGTGCGCTGACCGCAACGTTGTCGGTCGACAGCACCAGATGGGACGGGAACGCCATGCTGGCAACCACGGCCACCACCGCTGCGCTGAACGTGCCCAGCAGGTACAGGAACAGGATCGGCCGGATGTGGGTTTCCTGACCATGCTTGTGGTTGGCGATCGAGGCCATCACCAGGACGAACACCAGAATCGGCGCCACGGCTTTCAACGCCGAGACAAACACCTTGCCGATGAACGCGGTGGACTTGGCAACTTCCGGGGCAAGCAGCGCCAGGGCGATACCGGCGATCAGGCCGATCACGATCTGGGTCACCAGGCTGAGTTTTTTCAAGCGTTGCAGGAAAGAAGGGGATGAGGCGGTCATGAACGGCATCTCTGTTTTTTATAGGGTGCGAGGTTGCGTGGGCAGGCACGAACCGAGTGTCGAATCGACATCAGCGCCAAAAACCGGCCGCTGAACGAGCTGTACGTTTTGCAGGGCGCGGACTTTATCACAGCGTAGCCCTTGTCCTTCAGGCATGTGACGATCTGCCGCCCGTTTGATCGGCCAATCAGACAGGTTTGTGCAAGTCACGCCGGGGCACTCTCTGTTAAGCTGCGCCATCCTCATTTTCAAATTTCGCCAGCGGGCCTCAAGGCCATCGCTGGTGTCGTCGTTTTGCTGGAGTTGCGCATGCTGTTGCCTATTCTTCTGTTGTCCGCTGCCGGTTTCACGGTGCTGACCACGGAATTCGTTATCGTCGGCCTGTTGCCGGCGATTGCCCGCGATCTTGAAGTCACCATTCCCCAAGCCGGATTACTGGTGACGCTGTTCGCGTTTACCGTGGCGATGTTCGGCCCCTTCCTGACTGCGTATTTCGCCCGTTTCGAACGGCGCAAATTGTTCATCAGCATCCTGATCATGTTCGGTCTGGCCAATACCGTCGCGGCGTTGGCGCCGAATATCTGGATCATGGCCATTGCCCGGTTGATCCCGGCGTTGGGGTTGCCGGTGTTCTGGGCGTTGGCCAGCGAGACCGCGGTGGATATCGTCGGCCCGGATTTCGCCGGGCGCGCTATCGCCAAGATCGGTTTCGGCATCGTTTGCGCTACGGTGTTCGGCATCCCGGTCGGCACGCTGATTTCTGACGCCTTCGGCTGGCGCACGGCTTTCGCGATTCTTGCGGTGGTCGCGTTTGCCAAGGCGCTGCTGCTGTTCGTCTACCTGCCGAAAACCAGCCTGCATCAGCATCAGGTCAGCTTCCGTTCGCAGTTCAAGATCCTGCGCAGCCCGCTGATGCTCGGCCATGTGCTGTTGTCGATCCTGGTGTTCAGCGGCATGTTCACCGCTTACACCTATCTGGCTGACATCCTTGAACGGCTGGCCGGGTTCAACGGCACCGTGGTCGGCTGGTGCCTGATGGGCTTCGGTGCGGTCGGGCTGATCGGCAACTCGTTGGGCGGCCGTGCGGTGGACCGGCATCCGCTCGGCGCCTCGGTGCTGTTCTGCGCGTTCATGATCGCTGGCATGGTCTCGCTGGTGCCGAACATTCATTCACCGTTGGGCCTGGCGGTGGCGATGGCGATCTGGGGCGTGACCCAGGCGGCGCTGTTCCTGGTCAGCCATGTGCGCCTGATGAAAGCTGCACCGGAAGCGCCGGCCTTCGCCGCGTCGCTGAACATCGCCGGGGCCAATCTAGGCATCGGTCTGGGCGCGATGATCGGCGGTCGGGTCATCGACAGCGCCGGCCTCGGTTTCCTCGGCTTTGCCGCTGCCGGGTTTATCCTGCTGTCGGTGTTCCTCGCCATGGTGCTGATGACCTTGAAGCCGCGCGAAGCCTGCGCTTCATAAAGTGGTAAACAGCTCGCGTCGGGCACCCTCGGTAATCGCCACGATGCCCGGGTGCTTGACCTTGCGCTCCACTGAAATGGCATAGAACGACTCGGTTACCGCGTCGGTCTGGCCGATCACCACGACGCCGTACTGGCGCTTCACTTCATCGGCAATCACGCTCGGGCCAATGAAAATCCCGCTGCCGGATTGGCCGAACGCCTGCATCAACGCACTGTCATCGAACTCGCCGACGATCTGCGGCTGGATCTGCTGTTCGGCAAACCAGCGCTGCAAACGGCTGCGCACCACGGTTTCCGCGCCGGGAATCAGCAGCGGGGCGCCGTGCAGGCTGCGCGGAAAATCCCGACCGTAAGTCGCCGCCAGTTCAGCGGTGGCGAAAAAACTGATGCCGCATTCGCCGAGTTTCTGGCTGTAGCCCTTGATGTCGAGGTGCGAAGGCATCGGGCTGTCGGAAATCACCAGATCGAGACGCTGGATCGCCAGATCCGCGAGCAAGCGTTCGAGTTTGTCTTCGCGGCAAGTGATGCGCAGCGGTTCGCTCAATTCCATGGTCGGCGCGATCAAACGATAAACGATGGATTTCGGCACCACGTCGGCAACCCCGACGCGAAACAGGATCTGCTGTTCGTTGGGCTGCGCGCGCAGCATCAACTCGAGTTCGCCGCCGAGCTGGAACATCTGTTCGGCGTAGGGTAGGGCCTGGCGCCCGGCTTCGGTGAGTTCCAGTTGCCGGCCGACACGACGGAACAATTCGATGCCGTAAGTCTGTTCGAGCAGGGAAATCTGCCCGCTGATGGTTTGCGGGGTCAGGTTCAGTTGCTCGCAGGCGCGCACAATGCTGCCAGTCTTGGCGACAACCCAGAAGTAATGCAGTTGACGGTAATTGAGCATGGCGGTCTTCAGTTCGTGAAAACCGAAGTATAGCCGCTAAAAATACGAATTTTCCTGAAGTGTTCGCCTCCCTAGAATGCCCAGCCATCGACGGCTGCTTTGCGTGCCGCGCTGGTTTATTCGAGGAATCACTATGAAATACACATTTCCTGCGCTGATGTTTGCGTCTTTACTGTTTCTGGCCGGTTGCGACCAAGCCGAAAAAAGCGCTCAGCAATTGATGGGCGCGGCGGCTGAAACCGCCAAGCAAGCGATCGACGACACCCACAAGGCCGCCGAGCAAGCGCTCAGCGATGCCACCGGTGGCTTGATCCAGAAGAAAGAAGCACCGGAAAAACAAACGGAAGAATCCGAATCTTCTTCCAAGACTATCTAACCCCGTCTTACACAGAGTCAGGACTGACCCATGGAATATCTGTTAGAACTCGCCGCCAGCCCCACCGCCTGGGTTGCTTTGGCCACACTGGTGGTAATGGAAATCGTGCTCGGCATCGATAACCTGATCTTTATTTCGATCCTGACCAACAAGCTGCCTGAGCAACATCGGCAGAAGGCGCGCCGCATCGGTATCGGCATGGCGTTGATTCTGCGTCTTGCGCTGTTGAGCACCATCGCCTTCATCGTGCAGCTGACCGAGCCTGTGATCGAAATCCTGGGCCAGGCGTTCTCCTGGAAGGACATGATCCTGATCGCCGGTGGCCTGTTCCTGGTGTGGAAAGCCACCACCGAGATCCATCACAGCATGGACCCAGCGCCGGAAGATCCGAAAACCGCGACCTCGACCGTGACCCTGGGCTTCGCTGCAGCGATCGGTCAGATCCTGATGCTCGACATGGTGTTCTCGATCGACAGCATCATTACCGCTGTCGGCATGACCGAGCACTTGCCGATCATGATCATCGCGGTGGTGGTGTCGGTTCTGGTGATGCTGCTGGCAGCTGATCCGCTGGCCAAGTTCATCAACGACAACCCGACCGTGGTGATGCTGGCCCTGGGCTTCCTGATCATGATCGGTATGACCTTGATTGCCGAAGGCTTCGGCGCCCACGTACCGAAAGGTTATGTGTATGCGGCGATGGCATTCTCGGCGGGTATCGAAGTGTTGAACATGATGTCGCGTCGGGCTAAACAGAAGAAGGTTGCTCAGCAGGCGTAATGGCTGGCAACGTGAAGACCGCTTGGGCTTTTGGGCTCAGGCGGTTTTTTTTGCTTTGATATTGGTGGCGTGATGTGAAGCCGCCCCTCACCCCAGCCCTCTCCCGAGGGAGAGGGAGCCGATTTGGGGGAGTTCAAATTCTGAGTTCGGCTCAATAGTGCAGGTTGGCATGCTTCGAATAAACACCCCGGTCAGTTCCCTCTCCCTCCGGGAGAGGGCTAGGGTGAGGGGCTCTTGATCTTAATGCGCCGTCACATGCCGCCCACGGTGCTCCTCGTTCTTCTCGACAGGCGCATGCTGAACCGGATGGTGATGATGCCGCCGCGAAATCCGCAACACCCCCCACAACATGGCAGTCGCCACAGCCAGCCAGCCGGCAATCAACATCACGATGGTCATGGTCAGGCTCATCAGTGCCTCCTCTTCGCCCTGCAGCGGGCGCACACTTTTCAATTCGCTCTGTTTCACTGACAGTCTAGCCAATGGGGTGTTTCAGGCTATTGACCAAAGGTCGTTGGTGACCAATCAGTTCGCTCTATGCAATCGACTGGTCTGCCGCTAAAAGCTATACCGCAAGCAATCACGGCCCTATGATCGCAGGCGTTGCCGGGACACGATGACCGGCGTCTGAACAGAGAATGATGATGGTCCAGCTATTTTCCCGAGTGCGAGCGGCGCTGCTCATTGCCGTTGCAGCGGCAGTTTTGAACGGTTGCGCAGGCACTGTGGCGCCAGAGGTCAAGCGTCTGCCGGAGCGGGTCGAGTTGAGCGGCACGTTCTACCGTGGCGAAGCCCATCAGAGCGGGCCGCAGGTGCTGGCCAGCCTGTTGTCGCAGCAAGGCATCGTGATTACCCCGGGCCTGCTGGAAAAACCGTTGCACTTGCCGGGCGCTGAAGACAAGTTGCAGCGCAATATGGAAAACCTCGCCCGCGAATACGGCATGGTGGTCTACCCGCTGGACAGTCATCTTCCAGCGCTGTTGACCCAGGTGGCCGCCGGTTATCCGGTGATGGTGCGCTTTAGCGAGGGTTCGGCGTTCTGGGCCGAGCCGCGCTATGCGATTCTTTCCGGCTACGATCGCAACAAGCAGAACGTGCTGTTGCGCGCGGGGATGAACCGTCGGCAACTGATGAGTTTCAGTGCCTTCGAGTCGGCGCTGGACAAGTCCGGCGGCTGGGCCATTCTGATCCAGAAACCTTCACAGATCCCCGCGGCCGTTGATCAACAGCGCTGGCTGAAAGCGGCCGATGCGCTGGCCCAGGCTGGTCAGGAAAACGAAGCGGCACAGGCGCGCAAGGCGCTCGCGGCGCACTAAGCTCCGTTCGTCACTTGCCGGGCACGACTGCGCCCGGCTCGCCTCCTATGCGTAGAGCCCGTGATTTTGCGGGCGCACCAGGAGGCGCACATGGCAGATTCATCCCCGAAAGGCCCACATTCTTCCGAACATTCTTCAGGCGATGACCTGGGGTTCGATCCGGATTCGCCCGATCTCGATGATCCCCAGGTGGACCCGGTCGGCCCCGCCAAGGCTCCGCTGGATGAAAAACCCGACGATGAGCAGCGCAAGCCCGGCAAAGCCTACGACCCGTTGGGCGATCTGAAACCCTGAGCGAGGTGCGTATGAGTACCGATTCAAGCTTCGATGACCAGAAACCGGACAGCGTGCCGACCACGCCAGAGTCAGACGTCGACCCGGTGCTCGATCCGGACAGCCCGATGCGTGACCCGTTGGCGCGGCCGAATGTGCTGACCCCCGAGCCGTCCCGCGAGCCGAGTGCGGGCGATGGCATCCCTGATGACGACAAGATGCCGCTGCCCAACGATTGATCAGGCAGACGAAAAAAAGCCCCGAAGATTCGGGGCTTTTTCCTGTGCGAAAAGCTTATTTAGAGGCTTCGACCACGCCGCTCTGGCGCGACTTGAGGTTTTTCTGCGCCTTGTACTGCTGGGCCACCGCCGGTACTGCCGCGCTGCGACCGGTCTCCACCCAGCTGCGAATGCGGCTGGCGTCGGCAAAATGCGTGTACTTGCCGAACGCGTCGAGGATCACCAGTGCCACCGGACGATTGGCCATCTTCGTCACCAATACCAGGCAATGGCCGGCAGGATTGGTGAAGCCGGTCTTGGTGATCATGATGTCCCAGTCAGCCTTGTTGACCAGGTGATCAGTGTTGCGAAAGCCCAAGGTGTAATTGGGTTTGCGGAAGGCGACGGTTTTTTCCTTGGTGGTGGTCAATTCGCTCAGCAGCGGATATTTGTGTGCAGCAACCAGCAACTTGCTCAGGTCGCGTGCGGTGGAAACGTTGCGCTCGGACAGGCCCGTTGGCTCAACGAAGTGTGTGCTGGTCATGCCCAGCATCTTGGCCTTGGCGTTCATTGCAGCGATGAACGCAGCGTAGCCACCCGGATAATGGTGGGCGAGGCTGGCGGCCGCGCGGTTTTCCGAGGACATCAAGGCAATCAGCAGCATCTCGCGTCGCGGCAGTTCGCTCTTGAGTTTGACTCGGGAGAACACCCCCTTCATTTCCGGAGTGTTGCTGATGTCGACATTGATCCATTCGTCCATGTTCTGCCGCGCTTCAACCACCACCAGTCCGGTCATCAATTTGCTCACGGAGGCGATCGGCACGATTACGTCCGGGTTGCTGGAGTAGATGACTTTGTTGGTCTGCATATCCATGAGCAGGGCACTGCCAGAGGCGATCTTCAGGGTCGAGGCATCGCGTGGGGCAGCGGTGGTTTCCGCAGCGTTGATCGTTGGCGTGATGAATGTGCCTGTGAATGCAAAAAACAGGCTCAGGATCGAAAGACGAATTTTCACGCGGGCGAACTCATAAGGTTGGATATTCCGTTAGTTTGTAACGGGTTATTTCTTCAAAGGGTCGCATTCTAGGAGTATGGCTGAAGATCTGTCGATGGTTGTTTGAACGACCTGAAAATCTCGTGAAAAGGCCTGTAAAAAGAGGGGTTTCCGGCGAACGGTTAGAGTTTTTTCTCAGCGAATAAAAAACCCGCACGCGGCGGGTTTTTTTTGATGCTGGCAATGCCACTCAGGCGTGCAGGGTTTCTGCCGCGTATAGCGTGTTTTCCAACAGGCAGGCACGGGTCATCGGGCCGACGCCGCCTGGCACCGGAGTGATCCAGCCAGCGCGGGGCAGGGCGGTTTCGTAGACAACGTCACCGACCAGTTTGCCGTCGTCCTGACGGTTGATGCCGACGTCGATCACGATCGCGCCTTGCTTGATCCACTCGCCCTTGACCAGGCCCGGCTTGCCGGCGGCCACGACCACCAGATCGGCGCGGCCGACGTGGCCTGCCAAGTCCTTGGTGAAACGGTGAGTGACGGTGACGGTGCAGCCGGCCAGCAACAGTTCCATCGCCATTGGCCGGCCAACGATGTTGGAGGCTCCAACGACCACCGCGTCCATCCCGTACAGATCAGCCCCGGTGCTTTCCAGCAGGGTCATGATGCCCTTGGGCGTGCACGGGCGCAGCAGCGGGATGCGCTGGGCCAGGCGACCGACGTTATACGGGTGGAAACCGTCGACGTCCTTGTCAGGGCGGATGCGCTCCAGCAGTTTCGACGCGTCGAGATGCTCAGGCAGTGGCAGTTGCAACAGGATGCCGTCGATTGCCGGGTCGTCGTTGAGGCGATCGATCAGATCGGTCAGCGCGTCTTGCGTGGTTTCGGCGGGCAGGTCGTAGGCTTGAGAGAGGAAGCCAACCTCTTCACAGTCTTTACGCTTGTGCGAGACATAAACCTGAGAGGCAGGATCGCTGCCGACCAGGATCACCGCGAGGCCGGGAGTGCGCAGGCCTTGCTGGCGACGCTCGGCAACTCGTTGGGCGATCTGCTGGCGCAGGCTGGCGGCGATCGATTTGCCGTCGATTAGTTGTGCAGTCATTGCGCGTGATTAACCATCGAGAGGGGAAAAAATGAGAACGCATTCTCGCATGTCGAGCGGTGAGGGCAAAGGCGCTTGGTCAGCAAATTCCTCTAACTCCTTTAATTAAATGAATTTTTTTCAAAAAGGATTTGACGACCTTCAGAGCCCTCTATACTATTCGTCGCACTTGTCGGGCACAGCCTAGCACTGGTTAAGAAGGTGAAGCGGAATCAAGGTTCTGCGACGCTGGAAAGCACTTAGTTTGTAGTCCTTTAAGAGTACAGATTAATAAGGCGCCCGTAGCTCAGCTGGATAGAGCATCCGCCTTCTAAGCGGATGGTCGCAGGTTCGAGTCCTGCCGGGTGCGCCATTAGGCAGCATTGGCACAAGTAGCGCGATATGGTGGGCGTAGCTCAGTTGGTAGAGCACGGGATTGTGACTCCCGTTGTCGTGGGTTCGATCCCCATCGTCCACCCCATATTTCGAAAGGCGCCAGATGTAACAGTCTGGCGCCTTTGCTTTAAAAGCTTCATCCGCGGATGTGGTGGAATTGGTAGACACACTGGATTTAGGTTCCAGCGCCGCGAGGCGTAAGAGTTCGAGTCTCTTCATCCGCACCAATCAAAGCTTCATTCGAGTCTTCGGGCGGGTGAGGTTCAACAAAGAAGTTGTTTGGCTTTTTTGTTACGCAATATGGTGGGCGTAGCTCAGTTGGTAGAGCACGGGATTGTGACTCCCGTTGTCGTGGGTTCGATCCCCATCGTCCACCCCATATTTCGAAAGGCGCCAGATTTAACAGTCTGGCGCCTTTTTTGTTTTAGCGCTTTCGAAATCCGGCATGGCCGGTTTCGAGGCGCGAGGGCGGGGCGCTTCGTCGTAATCATGTTGCTCGATGATGCCGCGCTGTCCGGCGTACTTGCTCGCAAGTGCGGCCATCAGGAGTGACTGGCAGTCTCTTCTATATATAGAAGCGGTTGCTGCAGAGCCCTGGCGTGAAGGTTTGTATTCGTCTGCGGAGCGCGCTGCTTTGATGTATCGCTCCGAATAAACTGCCTGCTGTTTTTTTACCCGTTTTCCGTAGGGTGACTTCTTGAGTTTGACCCACTAGAATGCATGCCCTTGATTCTGGGGTCGGAAACGGCCGGCTAACGTCTGTGCAACGAGGAATATCCATGCAAGTTTCTGTTGAAAATACTACTGCTCTCGAGCGCCGCATGAGCGTCACCGTGCCGGCTGAGCGCATCGAGACTCAGGTCAACAAGCGTCTGCAGCAGACTGCCCAAAAGGCCAAGATTGCTGGCTTCCGTCCAGGCAAAGTGCCAATGAGCGAAATCAAGCGCCGTTTCGGTGCCGATGCTCGCCAGGAAGCGGTAGGCGACGTGATCCAGTCGTCGTTCTACGAAGCTGTGGTTGAGCAAAAGCTGAACCCGGCAGGTTCGCCGTCGATCGAGCCAAAGTCGCTCGAGGCCGGTAAAGATCTGGAATACGTTGCTGTATTCGAAGTGTTCCCTGAGTTCACTGTTGCCGGTTTCGAAGGCATCAACGTTGAGCGCCTGAGCGCTGACGTGTCCGACGCTGACCTGGACAAGATGCTCGACATCCTGCGCAAGCAGAACACCCGTTTTGAAGTGGCCGATCGCGCTGCGCAGAACGAAGACCAACTGAATATCGATTTCGTTGGCAAGGTTGACGGTGAAGTGTTCGCTGGCGGTTCCGCCAAGGGTACTCAGCTGGTACTGGGCTCCGGCCGCATGATTCCAGGCTTCGAAGAAGGCCTGGTCGGCGCCAAGGCCGGTGAAGAACGCGTTCTGAACCTGGCCTTCCCAGAGGACTATCAGAACCTCGACCTGGCGGGCAAAACCGCTGAGTTCACCGTTACCGTGAACACCGTGTCCGAGCCTAAGCTGCCTGAGTTGAACGAAGAGTTCTTCGCGCAATTCGGCATCAAGGAAAGCGGCATCGACGGCTTCCGCACCGAAGTTCGCAAGAACATGGAGCGTGAACTGCGTCAGGCGATCAAGTCCAAAGTAAAAAATCAGGTAATGGACGGTCTGCTGGCCACCAACCCGATCGAAGTGCCAAAGGCGCTGCTGTCCAACGAAGTTGACCGTCTGCGCGTGCAGGCTGTTCAGCAGTTCGGTGGCAACATCAAACCTGACCAACTGCCGGCCGAGCTGTTCGAAGAGCAAGCCAAGCGCCGCGTCGTGCTGGGTCTGATCGTTGCTGAAGTGGTCAAGCAGTTCGACCTCAAGCCTGACGAAGCCCGCGTTCGCGAGATGATTCAGGAAATGGCTTCGGCTTACCAGGAGCCTGAGCAGGTCGTGTCGTGGTACTACAAAAACGAGCAGCAACTGAACGAAGTGCGTTCGGTTGTGCTGGAAGAACAAGTTGTGGATACTGTTCTGCAGAAAGCTAGCGTGACCGACAAATCGGTCTCTTACGAAGAAGCGGTCAAACCGGTAGAAGCTCCAGCAGCCGACTGATTGTTTTTGCGTTAGAAGTACACACATAAGCCAGCCTTCGAGCTGGCTTATGCGTATTCAAGACATAACTATTTGGGAGTGACTGCAGAGCATGTTCCGTAATTCGTATATTCAGCAGAACTCTGATATCCAGGCCGCCGGCGGCCTGGTCCCGATGGTTGTCGAGCAATCTGCTCGTGGCGAACGCGCCTATGACATCTACTCGCGCCTGCTCAAGGAACGAGTGATCTTTCTGGTGGGTCCTGTAGAGGACTACATGGCCAACCTGATCTGTGCGCAACTGCTGTTCCTTGAAGCGGAAAACCCGGACAAGGACATCCATCTCTATATCAACTCCCCGGGCGGTTCGGTGACTGCGGGCATGTCGATCTACGACACCATGCAGTTCATCAAACCCAACGTATCGACCACTTGCATCGGTCAGGCATGCAGCATGGGCGCGTTCCTGCTTACCGCAGGTGCTCCGGGCAAGCGTTTCTGCCTGCCGAACTCGCGCGTGATGATTCACCAGCCACTGGGCGGTTTCCAGGGCCAGGCGTCGGACATCGAAATCCACGCCAAGGAAATCCTCTTCATTCGCGAGCGTCTGAACACGCTGATGGCCAAGCACAGCGGCCGTACTCTGGAAGAAATCGAGCGCGACACCAATCGCGACAATTTCATGAGTGCAGAAGCGGCGAAGGAATATGGCCTGATCGACGAAGTGATCAACCAGCGCCCAGCTTAAAATAAGCGACGCATAGAGGCCTGGTCGGCAAGTCCGATCAGCAGCGGGCTTGAAAAAGCCCGCAATAGCCTTCATCTTGTGTTGCAAGCCTATCGGATTTGGATCGAACGAATGACTGACACCCGCAACGGCGAGGACAACGGCAAGCTGCTCTATTGCTCCTTCTGTGGCAAAAGCCAGCATGAAGTGCGCAAATTGATTGCCGGCCCCTCGGTCTTTATCTGCGACGAGTGCGTCGACCTGTGCAATGACATCATCCGCGAGGAGGTGCAGGAAGCCCAGGCCGAGAGCAGCGCGCATAAATTGCCTTCGCCTAAAGAAATCAGCGGCATCCTTGACCAGTACGTCATTGGTCAGGAGCGTGCGAAAAAGGTTCTGGCCGTAGCGGTGTACAACCACTACAAGCGCCTGAACCAGCGTGACAAGAAGGCTGACGACGTCGAACTCGGCAAGAGCAACATCCTGCTGATCGGCCCGACAGGTTCCGGTAAAACCCTGCTGGCCGAAACCCTGGCCCGCTTGCTGAACGTTCCGTTCACCATCGCTGACGCAACCACCCTCACCGAGGCCGGTTACGTGGGCGAAGATGTCGAGAACATCATTCAGAAGCTGCTGCAGAAGTGCGATTACGACGTGGAGAAGGCCCAGATGGGCATTGTCTACATCGATGAAATCGACAAGATTTCGCGCAAGTCCGACAACCCGTCGATCACCCGCGATGTTTCCGGTGAAGGCGTGCAGCAGGCCTTGCTCAAGTTGATCGAAGGCACGGTCGCTTCGGTACCGCCGCAAGGTGGCCGCAAGCATCCGCAGCAGGAGTTCCTGCAGGTCGACACCCGTAACATCCTGTTCATCTGCGGTGGTGCGTTCTCCGGTCTGGAAAAGGTTATTCAAAACCGTTCCACCAAGGGCGGCATCGGTTTCAACGCAGAAGTGCGCAGCAAGGAAGAAGGCAAGAAAGTCGGTGAATCCCTGCGTGAAGTCGAGCCTGACGATCTGGTCAAGTTCGGTCTGATCCCGGAATTCGTCGGTCGTCTGCCGGTCCTCGCGACGCTGGACGAACTCGATGAGGCTGCGCTGATGCAGATTCTCACCGAGCCGAAAAATGCTTTGACCAAACAGTATGCCAAGCTGTTCGAGATGGAAGGTGTGGATCTGGAATTCCGTTCCGACGCACTGAAATCGGTCGCCAAGCGTGCCCTGGAACGTAAAACCGGTGCCCGTGGCCTGCGCTCGATTCTCGAAGGTGTACTGCTCGACACGATGTATGAAATCCCCTCGCAGTCCGAGGTGAGCAAAGTCGTGATCGATGAAAGCGTGATCGAAGGCAAGTCCAAGCCACTGTATATCTACGAGAACAGTGAGCCGACCGCCAAGGCAGCGCCGGACGCGTAAGCGTCCACCCTGTCGCAGTAAAGAAGGGGCCCTCGGGCCTCTTTTTTTTTATCTGGTTTTTTACAGCCGCTTTACGCTTGTTTTTTTTCAAGGCAGCCCCCATCTTGGTTTCAAGTTCAATTCCATCTGATTACGGCCCTATGGCCGCCGTAGAGGCGAAATCATGAAGACAACCATCGAATTGCCTCTCTTGCCATTGCGTGATGTCGTGGTTTATCCGCACATGGTTATCCCGCTGTTCGTGGGGCGCGAGAAATCCATCGAAGCCCTCGAGGCCGCGATGACGGGCGACAAGCAGATCCTGCTGCTGGCCCAGAGAAACCCGGCTGACGACGATCCCGGTGAAGATGCTCTCTATCGCGTAGGTACCGTCGCCACGGTTCTGCAACTGCTGAAGCTGCCTGACGGCACCGTCAAGGTGCTGGTCGAAGGTGAGCAGCGCGGTACGGTCGAGCGCTTCAGCGAGGTCGACGGCCACTGCCGCGCCGAAGTTTCGCTGATTGAAGAAGTCGACGCCGCCGAACGCGAGTCCGAAGTGTTCGTGCGCACGCTGCTTTCGCAATTCGAGCAATATGTACAGCTGGGCAAAAAGGTCCCTGCTGAAGTCCTGTCGTCGCTTAACAGCATCGATGAGCCGGGTCGTCTGGTCGACACCATGGCCGCGCACATGGCGCTGAAAATCGAGCAGAAGCAGGAAATCCTCGAAATCGTTGATCTGTCGGCCCGTGTCGAACACGTGCTGGCGCTACTGGATGCCGAGATCGACCTGCTGCAGGTCGAAAAGCGCATCCGTGGCCGGGTCAAGAAGCAGATGGAACGCAGTCAGCGCGAGTACTACCTGAACGAGCAGATGAAGGCCATTCAGAAAGAACTCGGCGACAGCGACGAAGGCCACAATGAAATCGAGGACCTGAAAAAGCGTATCGACGCTGCCGGTCTGCCGAAAGACGCCCTGGCCAAGGCAACTGCCGAACTGAACAAGCTCAAGCAGATGTCACCAATGTCCGCCGAAGCCACCGTGGTGCGCTCGTACATCGACTGGCTGGTGCAGGTGCCGTGGAAGGCGCAAAGCAAGGTGCGTCTGGATCTGGCACGTGCGGAAGACATCCTCGATGCCGACCACTACGGTCTGGAAGAGGTCAAGGAACGCATCCTCGAATACCTCGCCGTGCAGAAGCGCGTGAAGAAAATCCGCGGCCCGGTGTTGTGCCTGGTTGGTCCTCCGGGCGTGGGTAAAACCTCGCTGGCAGAGTCGATCGCGCATGCCACCAACCGTAAATTCGTGCGCATGGCCCTCGGTGGCGTGCGTGATGAAGCGGAAATCCGTGGCCATCGCCGCACCTACATCGGTTCGATGCCAGGAAGATTGATTCAAAAGATGACAAAAGTGGGTGTGCGCAACCCGCTGTTCCTGCTCGATGAAATCGACAAAATGGGCAGCGACATGCGTGGCGACCCGGCGTCGGCGTTGCTGGAAGTGCTCGATCCGGAGCAAAACCACAACTTCAACGATCATTATCTGGAAGTCGATTACGACCTCTCCGATGTGATGTTCCTGTGCACCTCGAACTCGATGAACATTCCGCCGGCGCTGCTGGACCGGATGGAAGTCATCCGTCTGCCCGGCTACACCGAAGACGAAAAGATCAACATCGCCGTCAAATACCTCTCGCCAAAACAGATCGCCGCCAACGGTCTGAAGAAGGGCGAGCTGGAATTTGATGAAGAAGCGATCCGCGACATCATTCGTTATTACACCCGCGAAGCCGGTGTGCGTGGTCTTGAGCGCCAGATTGCCAAGGTTTGCCGCAAGGCCGTGAAAGAGCACGCGATGGAAAAACGCTTCTCGGTGAAAGTGACAGCTGACCTGCTCGAGCACTTCCTCGGCGTGCGCAAGTTCCGCTACGGCTTGGCCGAGCAACAGGATCAAGTAGGGCAGGTGACTGGCCTGGCCTGGACTCAGGTCGGTGGCGAATTGCTGACCATTGAAGCGGCGGTGATTCCGGGTAAAGGGCAGCTGATCAAAACCGGTTCGCTCGGCGACGTTATGGTCGAATCGATCACTGCCGCGCAGACCGTTGTGCGCAGCCGCGCCAAGAGTCTGGGCATTCCGCTGGACTTCCATGAGAAGCGCGACACGCACATTCACATGCCTGAAGGCGCCACGCCGAAGGACGGCCCAAGCGCTGGCGTCGGCATGTGCACGGCGCTGGTTTCGGCCTTGACCGGCATTCCGGTGCGCGCCGATGTGGCCATGACCGGTGAAATCACCTTGCGTGGTCAGGTCCTGGCAATTGGTGGTTTGAAGGAAAAACTGCTGGCGGCTCACCGCGGTGGAATCAAGATCGTGATTATTCCGGAAGAGAACGTGCGCGATCTGAAGGAGATTCCTGACAATATCAAGCAGGATCTGCAGATTAAACCGGTTAAATGGATTGACGAGGTCCTGCAAATTGCGCTGCAATACGCGCCGGAGCCCTTGCCGGATGTGGCTCCGGAGATAGTTGCCAAGGACGAAAAACGTGAGTCTGACTCTAAGGAAAGAATTAGCACGCATTAATAGGCTTTTGCCTGGGGGGCTTCCTTGACAGTTTTTTAGAGCCCTTGTTATAAAGCGGCTCTTAAGTGTCTGTAGGCCATTCAGCACTCGTTTTTGCTTTCACCAAAAAAACTTAGAATCATCTCAAAATAGATATAAGGGGACTTAGAGTGAACAAGTCGGAACTGATTGATGCTATCGCTGCATCCGCTGATATCCCGAAAGCTGCTGCTGGCCGTGCGCTGGACGCTGTAATCGAATCCGTCACTGGCGCTCTGAAGGCTGGCGACTCCGTTGTTCTGGTTGGTTTCGGTACTTTCTCCGTGACGGACCGTCCGGCTCGTACCGGTCGTAACCCTCAGACCGGCAAGACTCTGGAAATCCCGGCTGCCAAGAAGCCAGGTTTCAAAGCCGGTAAAGCACTGAAAGAAGCTGTTAACTAAGTTTTCAGGTTTTTACCCATCCGGGTCGGGGTCAAGCCTGACTTGGCAGCGGAGCGGTAGAGCAGGCCACTGAGAAAGTCGCCTGTAACGCCGGGATCGAGGGTTCGAGCCCTGTCCGCTCCGCCAGTTACGAGAAGGCGCATCCTCGGATGCGCCTTTCTTCTATCCGGATTCTACCCACGCTCCACGGTTGCCTAAATTGAAGTTCAACCGTTTCTGGGGGACGCATGCTGCAGAATATCAGGGACAATTCACAAGGCTGGATTGCCAAGACCATTATCGGAGTCATCGTTGCACTGATGGCTTTGACCGGTTTCGATGCCATTTTCCAGGCCACGACTCATAAAAATGAGGCGGCCAAGGTCAATGGCGAAGAAATCAGCCAGAACGAGCTGAGCCAGGCCGTTGACATGCAACGCCGTCAGCTGATGCAACAGTTGGGCAAAGATTTCGATGCTTCCTTGCTCGATGAAAAAATGCTCCGTGAATCGGCCCTCAAGGGTCTGATCGATCGCAAGCTGTTGTTGCAAGGTGCCGAACAGGCCAAATTCGCTTTCTCCGAAGGTGCGCTGGATCAAGTGATCCTGCAGACGCCTGAATTCCAGGTGGACGGCAAGTTCAGCTCCGAGCGTTTCGACCAGGTAATCCGCCAACTGGGTTACAGCCGCATGCAGTTCCGCCAGATGCTGGCGCAGGAAATGCTGATCGGCCAGCTGCGCGCTGGTGTTGCTGGCAGCGGTTTCGTCACCGACGCCGAAGTGCTGGCATTCGCCCGTCTGGAGAAACAGACCCGCGATTTCGCCACGCTCAACGTCAAGGCTGACCCGGCCGCGGTGAAGCTCACCGACGACGAGGTCAAGGCTTACTACGATGAGCACGCCAAAGAGTTCATGACCCCGGATCAGGTGATTATCGATTACGTCGAGTTGAAGAAGGCGTCGTTCTTTGACCAGGTCGCCGTCAAGGATGAAGACCTGGAAGCGGCTTATCAGAAAGAAATCGCCAACCTGTCGGAACAGCGTCGCGCGGCGCATATCCTGATCGAAGTGAACGACAAGACCACCGAAGCTCAAGCCAAGGCGAAGATCGACGAAGTTCAGGCGCGCCTGGCCAAGGGCGAGAAGTTCGAAGCGCTGGCCAAAGAGTTCTCGCAGGATCCGGGTTCGGCCAACAATGGCGGTGATTTGGGTTACGCAGGTCCTGGTGTTTACGACCCGGCGTTCGAAAAGGCCTTGTACTCGCTGGGCAAGGATCAGGTCTCCGAGCCGGTTCGCACCGATTTCGGTTATCACCTGATCAAGTTGCTGGGTGTCGAAGCGCCTGAAGTGCCGACCTTGGCCAGCCTGAAAGACAAGCTGACCCGTGAGCTGAAAGCCGCGCAGGTCGAGCAGCGGTTCGTTGAAGCGACCAAGCAACTGGAAGATTCGGCGTTCGAAGCGTCCGATCTGGCGCAACCTGCGGCCGATCTGAAGCTGACCGTGCACACTTCCAAGCCGTTCGGCCGTGAGGGTGGCGAAGGCGTTGCGGCCAACCGTGCCGTGGTCACCGCGGCATTCAGCCCTGAAGTAATTGATGAAGGCGCCAACAGCACTGCCATCGAGCTGGATCCGGAAACCGTGGTCGTGTTGCGCGCCAAGGAACATCTGAAGCCTGCGCAGTTGCAGCTGGAAAGCGTGAATGCGGCGATCCGCACTCAGTTGACCAAAGAGCATGCCAGCGCAGCCGCCAAGACCCGTGCCGAGAAGCTGATTGCTGATCTGCGCGACGGCAAGGCGCCACTGGACAAGGCGATCGACGGTCAGAGCTGGAAAGTCACCGAAGCGGCGACCCGTGGTCAGGAAGGTGTTGACCCGGCGGTGTTGCAGGCGCTGTTCCGCATGCCGAAGCCGGCCGCCAAGGACAAGCCGACGTTCAGCAGTGTGACGCTGCCGGACGGTAGCCTGATGATCGTGCGCTTGAACGGCGTTAACGAAGCGGCTGCGCCGACGGAAGAAGAGAAGGCGCAGTACCGGCGGTTCCTGGCTTCCCGTGAGGGGCAGCAGGATTTCGCGGCGTACCGCAAGCAGTTGGAGAGTCAGGCGGATATCGAGCGGTTCTGATAGCTGACTGGAGACATGGGAGCCCCGGCCTTTTTAGGTCGGGGCTTTTTTTTGCGTCTTGGCGGCCTTTGGGCCGACCAGGCTCCTGGTGTTTTGGGTGATTATCCGTTGCTTCGGTTGTGGCATATGGCGGTTTCGCCCTTACGGCGAGTCCCTTTTTCAGACGCCAAAAAGGAACCAAAAGGCTTTGCTCCTGCGTTCGGCCCTCGCAGGCTCGGGTTCCTTCCGATGTCGCTGGTTAGGCAAGATCAAAGGCACTCGAGCTAACGCTCATTGTTGAGTGGTTAGAAGCGCCGCATGGCTAGGGATTTGTGGTGGATTCGCCCCTCACCCCAGCCCTCTCCCCGAGGAGAGGGAGCCGATTTGTGGGCTTTTTAAAGTCTGAATTCGACTCGGTATTTCATGTCAGCGTATCTCTTCCAATCACCACGGTCGGTTCCCTCTCCCTTCGGGAGAGGGCTAGGGTGAGGGCTTTTGATTTTCGGACAGACTCAAGCATTTCCCGGCAATCCAGGCGTCACCTATCCGGCAGGTGGAAATCCATGTCTGCGAGCCTTGACCGTCACCCCCACGGTCAAAACCAGCAAGCCTGCAACAATCCACGGAAATGTTCCTGCACCGAAGTCTTCAAGCATTAGGCCGCCGATCAATCCTCCGCCCGCAATTCCGACATTCCATAGCGTCACCAGCATCGATTGCGCGGTATCGGCTGCGTTGCTCGCGGTTTTCGCTGATGCGGTTTGCAATAAGGATGGCATTGCGCCGAAGGCCAGTCCCCAGATGGCGATGGCGGCGTAAACCACGCTCGGCGAGTCGCGCCACAGGCCCAGCGCGAGCGCGGACAGCATGAACAGCGCGGCACTGATCAACACCAGTTCGCGTAGCCAGCGGTCAATCAGGACGCCTACGATCCATAAGCCCAACACCGATGCGAGGCCGAATACCAGCAACACCCGGTCGACCGTTGCATCAAGTCCGGACGGCTGCAAAAAAGGCGCGATGTAGGTGTACAGCAGATTGTGTGCGACCACGTAGGTAAGGGTTACAAACAATACCGGGCGTACGCCGGGCCAGGTAAATACCTGCCGCAAAGGGATGCGGTGTCCCGCGCGTTCGCCGGCAAAGTCCGGTACCAGCCAGCGTACCCATATCACCAGCACGATGGTCAGCCCGGTCATGATCGCGAAGCTCAGGCGCCAGCCGACCAGCGTACCGAGCAAGGTGCCTGCGGGGATTCCCAGCGACAGCGCCAGAGGTGCACCGAGCATCGCTACGGTAATGGCACGTCCTTGCAGGTGCGGGGCGACCATTCGGCTCGCGTAACCCGCCAGTAGCGCCCAGAGCAGACCGGCGAACACGCCGGCAATAAAGCGTGCGATCAGGCTTAGCCAGTACAGCTCCGACACGGCGGTGATGCTGTTGGCGATCGCGAAACCGGCGACAGCGGACAGCAGCAGTGGTTTTCGGCGCCAGCCTCGGGTGGCGATCGTCAGCGGAATCGCCGCCAGGATCGAGCCGAAAGCGTATACGGTGATCAATTGCCCGATCAGTGCCTGCGAGACATTCAGCCCGCTGCTCATCTGTGGCAACAGACCGGCCGGCATGGCTTCGGTCATGACCGTGATGAATCCGGCGGTGGCCAGTGCCAGCAGCGCGGCGAGGGGTAAGCGTTCGGGTTGATCGAAAGCGGTGCAAGCGGGTTGAGCATCGTTCATGAGCGGCTTCCATGTGCGAATTTGACGAGAAGCGCAGAGTAGGGCGCTGCACGGCGATGAAAAACGGGTTAAGGTTCCGAACATATCGGACATGGATGTCAGCAATGGGGGAGTGGTATGGATAGCCTTGGCAGTATTGCGGTGTTTGTTCAAGTCGCCGAGACGCGCAGCTTTACCGAGGCTGGCAGGCTACAAGGTGTCTCATCGTCGGCGGTGGGCAAAAGCATCGCGCGGCTGGAAGCCCGACTGGGCGTGCGGCTATTTCAGCGCACCACCCGCAGCGTCACGCTGACCAGCGAAGGCGCGATGTTTCTTGAGCGGTGCCGAAAGATTCTTGCAGAAGTCGAAGCGGCGGAATTCGAACTGTGCGACGCCTCCGCCAAACCTCACGGCAGGTTGCGCATCAGCCTGCCGCAGGTGCATGGGCTGGTGATGCCGGTCATGGCTGAGTTCATGGCGATGTACCCGCAAATCGAGCTGGACCTGGATCTGACCGATCGCATGGTCGATGTGGTGGAAGAGGGTTTCGATGCCGTGATCCGCACAGGCAAGCCCCGCGACTCGCGCCTGATGGCGCGACGATTGGGTACCTTTCACATGGTATTGGTGGCCAGTCCGGCGTATCTGCAGCAGCGTGGCGTACCGCAGGCGCCGGCTGATCTTGCCGCTCACGCATGCCTGCGGCACACCTTCCATGCCACTGGAAAACTGGAAGCCTGGCCATTGATCCGCGAAGAGGGGGCCGTGGAGCCGACGTTGCCCGCCCGCTTGGTCAGTACATCGATCGAAGCGGTGAGCCATGCGGCGCTGGCCGGGATGGGGATTGCCTGTCTGCCTGATTTCATGACCCGCGAAGCCGAGGCGCAAGGACGCTTGCGTCGGGTGCTCGATGCGCACCTGGAACACACCGGTGAGTTTTGGGTCCTATGGCCATCGAGTCGTCACGCCACGGCGAAATTGCGCGTGTTCATCGATCATTTGGTGTCGGGCCTTTTCCCCGCTACGCAGATGACATAGCGTTGTAACCGTTTCAAGACACTATTCCATGCGCCGCGGGGTTGCGATCTGTTGCACAATACGCCCCGGACTGTTTTCTCTCAGGATGTTCAATGTTGATTTCCATTCCCTTGCGTATAGCCGGGTTGGCGCTGTTGTTGGCTGCCGTTGCTGGCTGTTCGAAAGACAAGCCGATGTATGAGCACGAGAACTTCGACGACTCCGGTACGTTTTCGCGCAATTATCCGGTGACGGATGTGGCCAGTTGCGAAGCGGCGCGGCGGGCGTTGCTCAGTCAGGGCTACATCATTACCAGCAGTGATCCGAAACTGGTCAGCGGGCACAAGAGTTTCCAGCAGACTGGCGATACCCACATGGAGATCAGTTTCAATGTGGTGTGCGCCGATGACGGCAGTGCCGGGCACCATGCGACGATGTTTGCCAATGCCTTGCAGGATCGTTATGCGCTGAAGAAGACCAATAACTCGGCCAGTCTCGGTGTGGGTGTGTTGGGCTCGGTGTCGATGCCGATCGGCTCGTCTGACGACTCGATGGTCAAGGTTGCCAGTGAGACGGTCACTGCGCAGAAGTTCTACGAGCGTTTCTTTACCCTGGTCGAGCAGTTCCTGCCGGCGGATGCGAAGAAGGCTGCGCATATCGAGGAGAAGCCCAAGGCTGACCTTGGTGTGCCTGAGGCGAAAGCGACGCCAGCACCGGCACCTGCGCCGCTGGTACCGACACCTGCAGCGGAACCTGCGGCAACGCCTGCGCCTGCTGCAGAGCCAGCCCCGGCTCCGGCGGAAACCGCGCCAGTCGATTCCCAGCCGGTGGTGCCGCCTGCGGAGCCGGCGCCGATTACCCCTGCACCCGTTGAGGCGCCGGCGCCGGCCAGCGAAACCATCACACCGCCAGCGAACCCGGACATTCCGCCGCCGTCCGAGCCGATTCCGGCGATGCCTGCGTCCGGGCAATAATTCACTTCAACAAAACCCTGTAGGAGCGAGCCTGCTCGCGATGAGGGTGTGTCAGTCGACGACGCTGTTGCTGACGCACCGCCTTCGCGAGCAGGCTCGCTCCCACAGTGGTATCCGGGGCAGCTTAAAGATTGGTTACATTCCCCTGACAATCCCCCCGCGATAAATCCCCAACCACCTGCTACGTTTTATTCATGAAGGCTGCGTTTCACTTTTCCTTCACACGGGCACTTTATGCTCGGGGCACAGGTCGATTGATCAAGCCATTTTTCATGACGAGCAGTTGGGGGATTTATACGATGGATGAGTATCAGGAAGAACTGCTCGAATACCAGGCCTACGAACTGGATCAACCAGAACCCGCAGACGACGCAACCGAGCTCTGAGCTTGCAGCTTCTAGCTTGTAGCTGCTTCAAGCCCGGATTCGATGACTGCGGCGAAACTCGCCCGGCGTCTGGCCGCTCCAGCGCTTGAACGCTCGCTGGAATGCTTCGGCTGAAGCAAAGCCGAGCAGGTAGGCGATTTCGCCGAACGCCAGTTCGGTGTCGCGGATGTAGGTCATTGCCAGGTCCCGCCGTGTGTCGTTGAGGATGGCGCGAAATTGTGTGCCTTCTTCGGCCAGTTTGCGCCGCAGCGTCCAGGTCGGCAGTTTCAGGCGTGCCGCAACTTCTTCAAGATCCGGTTCGCGACCGCCGTTAAGCAAAGGACCCAGCAGTTGCGTGATGCGTTCGCGCAGGCTGCGGGTTCGCGTCAGTTGCTCAAGTTCTCGCTCACACAGTTGCAGCAGATGCCGCCAGGTACTCGGGCAATGCTCCGGGTTGCGCTGTGCGAGGCTGTCCAGATTCAGGCGCAATTGGTTGCCCTCGGCACTGAACTGGATCGGGCAATCGCCAAGCGAGTTGTAGGCCTGGCGATAATCGGGCTCGGCAAATTCGATCTCGATGCGCTCGGCCCGCAGCGGCTGACGGCTGATGGTGGAGAGCTGATTGAGCCAGCCGGCGACGATCGAGTCGACGACGAAGCGGTTGTAGGCGTTGTACGGGCTGATCGAATAGAAGCGCAGCCACGCGCCATGGGCATCTTCGTGAAAGCTCGATTGGCCGCGATAGTTCGAGCCGTACAAGGGTTCGAAGCGGATCAGGCAGCGCGCAGCTTCGCGCACAGTCGGCGCTTGCGCGGCGGTGACGCCGGCAAGCCCGGCCTGGCTCAGACGACTGAGTTGGCCCATGCGCAAACCCAGCGCGGCGTCGCCGGTCAGTTGAATCGCTGCGTGGCCCAGGCGCATGTAGCGAGGGATCGACAAGCGCGCACCCGCTTCGGCCAGTCGCGCCGCGTCTAGGCCGTATTGTTCCAGCAGCGGCTGTGGGTCGAGGCCATGACTGCGCACGGCGTCGGCGAGGCTATGAACGAAGCCTACCGACAGATCACCGAGGCGCATCGGCTGTGGCTTCATGGCTTACAGCCAGATATTCAGCAAGCGCGCGCCACGGGCGTCGCCGTCGGAGAAATGCTGACCGTTGCTGCTGAGAAAACTCTGGCCGGAACTGGCTTTGTCCCAGAACTGCCCGCGCATAAACACGCTGACGCCGGCAATCGCCCGACTGCTCGGTGGCTGGGCAGTCAGGGTCAGGCGGTGCCAGGCCTGGCCCTCAGTGACTTCACCGGGCTTGAGGCTCACCGAACCGGGTGTGCTCGAGCCTTTGTAACCGCGCCACGGTTGATTCCAAGCGTCCTGGCCGAACAACTGCGCCGGCACGGCGACCAATTGCGCGTTTTGCTCGTCGAGCGTGCGGTAGTTTTGTGGATACCAACTGTCGCTGCCGATCAGTACGCCGAGACGTCCGGCGGGGGTGTCGACCACGTTGATGCGCTCTTTGTCCTCCGCCCGGATTACGTCACGTTGAGCGAACACCGGGTGCATTTGGCGCTGCGGCTGGCCGAGTGGCACGCCGTCGCGGCCAAACACCACGCTGCTGTTGTAGAGCGGGCCGCTGCCCGGTTTCAGCCGTCCATCGCGAATTTCCGGCTCCGGCAACACGATCGAGCCGGCCACCAGGGTCACGCGAAATTCCTTGGCCAGACCGCCAAACAGCGCCTGATATTGCTTGGCCATGGATTTGGCTTTCATGCGCAGATGGGCGTCGTTGAGACGATCGTTGCCGCTGGCCCGCAACCAGGCGCGGGCGAACAACAACGGATTGCTCGCCGCCAGCCAGTTCATCGCCTCGTCAACGGTCGGGGCTTGATACAGCTCGTCTTTTTCACCGCTGAGCAGCAGCCAGGTGCCGATGTTTTCCGGCAAGACCACGACGGTTTTTTCATTCAATAAGCCTTGATCCTGCGCCTGCTGCAAATAGGCGGCGAGCTTGCGGTGCAGGCGTTCGGGGCTTTGATAGTCGGTGGGAAACAGTTCGGGCTGGATGCCCAGCAGATTGCCACGGTCGGCGGGTGTGCCCTGGTCGACTGCCAGTTTGATGCGCAGGTCCGACAGGTAATGCCCGACCGGCCGGTCCGCCGCCCACATTGCGTAGGTGGTGAGGGCAGCCACAAGGGCCATGGAAAACGTCAGGTACAAAAGTTTGCGCATGAAAACCAACAACGACCGGGTGCAGGGTATGGCGACTAGGGTAGGGCGCATGGCGGCGATTGCCAAGGGGCGCTGCGCATTTGGATCAATAAGTTGTCAGTTACGGTCATTGAGCCGCAGCGAGGCGGCTCTTAGTCTGTTGAGCATGACTGACGGGAGCCGCAGAGCGCCCGCAATTTTTCCGTGATTGCTCGTTGTGGAGTTACCGATGACCGCCGCTCATTACCCGCACCTGTTGGCCCCGCTGGACCTCGGATTCACGACGCTGCGCAACCGCACCCTGATGGGCTCGATGCATACTGGCCTGGAAGAGAAACCGGGTGGTTTCGAGCGTATGGCGGCGTACTTTGCCGAGCGTGCGCGTGGCGGTGTTGGCCTGATGGTCACCGGCGGTATCGGCCCGAATGACGAGGGCGGCGTGTATTCCGGCGCAGCCAAGCTGACCACCGAAGAGGAAGCGCTCAAGCACCGCATCGTCACCCGCGCGGTGCACGAGGCGGGCGGTAAGATCTGCATGCAGATTCTGCACGCCGGCCGTTATGCCTACAGCCCGAAACAGGTCGCGCCGAGTGCGATCCAGGCGCCGATCAACCCGTTCAAGCCCAAAGAGCTGGACGAGGAAGGCATCGAGAAGCAGATCAGCGATTTTGTCACCTGTTCGGTGCTGGCGCAGACTGCCGAGTACGACGGCGTCGAGATCATGGGCTCCGAAGGTTATTTCATTAACCAGTTCCTCGCCGCACACACCAACCACCGCACCGACCGTTGGGGCGGCAGTTACGAAAACCGCATGCGCCTGCCGGTGGAAATCGTACGTAGGGTGCGCGAAGCGGTTGGCCCGAACTTCATCATTATTTTCCGACTGTCGATGCTCGATCTGGTCGAGGGCGGCAGCACCTGGGACGAGATTGTCACCTTGGCCAAAGCCATCGAGCAGGCCGGCGCGACTATTATCAACACCGGGATCGGCTGGCACGAAGCGCGGATTCCGACCATCGCCACCAAAGTGCCGCGCGCCGCATTCAGTAAAGTCACGGCCAAGCTGCGCGGTTCGGTGAGCATTCCGCTGATCACCACCAACCGCATCAACACCCCGGAAATCGCCGAGCAGATTCTCGCCGAAGGCGATGCCGACATGGTCTCGATGGCGCGGCCGTTCCTTGCCGATCCGGATTTCGTCAACAAGGCCGCTGAAGGCCGCGCCGACGAAATCAATACCTGCATCGGCTGCAACCAGGCGTGCCTCGATCACACCTTCGGCGGCAAGCTCACCAGTTGCCTGGTCAACCCGCGCGCCTGTCATGAAACCGAGCTGAATTACCTGCCGGTGCAACAGATCAAGAAAATCGCCGTGGTCGGTGCCGGCCCTGCCGGGTTGTCCGCTGCGACCGTGGCTGCCGAGCGTGGCCACCAGGTGACGCTGTTCGATTCGGCCAGCGAAATCGGTGGCCAGTTCAATATCGCCAAGCGTGTGCCGGGCAAGGAAGAGTTTTTCGAAACCCTGCGTTACTTCAAGCGCAAGTTGCAGACCACTCATGTCGAGGTGTGCCTGAACACCCGCGTCGATGTGGCGAAACTGGTCGAGGGCGGCTACGACGAGATCATCCTCGCCACCGGCATCGCTCCGCGTGTGCCGGCGATTCCGGGTGTCGAGCATGCCAAGGTGCTGAGCTACCTGGACGTGATTCTCGAGCGTAAACCAGTGGGCAAACGCGTGGCGGTCATCGGCGCTGGCGGTATCGGTTTCGACGTGTCCGAATTCCTCGTCCACCAAGGTGTGGCGACCAGTCAGGATCGTGCAGCATTCTGGAAGGAGTGGGGCATCGATACGCAGCTGGAGGCCCGCGGTGGTGTTGCCGGGATCAAAGCCGCGCCGCATGCCCCGGCGCGTGAAGTGTTCCTGTTGCAGCGCAAGAAAACCAAGGTCGGCGACGGCCTCGGTAAAACCACGGGGTGGATCCACCGTACCGGTCTGAAGAACAAGCAGGTGCAGATGCTCAACAGCGTCGAATACCTCGGTATCGATGACGACGGCCTGCACATCCGCATCGGCGAAACCGCTGAGCCGCAAGTGCTGGCGGTGGACAACATCGTGATTTGCGCGGGGCAGGATCCGCTGCGTGAGTTGCACGATGGCCTGGTCGAGGCAGGGCAGAATGTGCACTTGATTGGTGGCGCTGACGTGGCGGCGGAGCTGGATGCCAAGCGCGCGATCAATCAGGGATCGCGTCTGGCGGCAGAACTTTAAGCTCAACGCCGGACCTGTGGGAGCGAGCCTGCTCGCGAAAGCGGAGTGTCAGCCAATACAACTGTCGACTGACACGACGCCTTCGCGAGCAGGCTCGCTCCCACAGGGACTGGCGTACGCTGGAAGATTGTTTGCGCCTGGCTGTTAAGATGCCGGCTCTTTGCAACAGAGCCGGCATTCATGCTTTTGCCCCCCGCCAACTGGCTACCCCAAGCCCCTCTCGAACACCTCTGCCTGGACTGGCTCAGCGCTGCCGGCATCGAAGTGGCGATTTTGCGTCTCGACCGGATCGACCCGCTGATCAGCGGCAACAAGTGGTTCAAACTCACCGAACACCTCGAAGCAGCCGAGCGTGCCGGCGCCGAAGGCATCATCAGCCTCGGCGGTGCGCATTCCAATCACCTGCATGCGCTGGCAGCGGCGGGCAAGCGCCTGGGGTTCGCCACGGTGGGCCTGCTGCGCGGGCACGCGCAGCAAACGCCGACAGTGAGTGATTTGCAGGCGTTTGGCATGCAACTGCACTGGTTGGGTTACGGTGGTTATCGCGCGCGTAACGAGCCTGGATTCTGGGAGCCTTGGCAGGCGCAATATCCACAGCTGTATGCGGTGCCGGAGGGTGGCGGGGGATTGGCCGGCGCATGCGGCTGTGCGGCCATTCATTCTCAGGCGCAAGCGCAGTTGACGGCGCTGGGCTGGAGCGATTATCACGCCTGGTGGCTGGCCTGCGGCACTGGCACGACGCTGGCCGGGCTGGTGCTCGCCGAGGCCGGTGCAAGACACGTTTATGGTGCGTTAGCGGTGCCGGAAGATCATGGCGTCGCGGCGCAGGTCGAATCGATTCTGCAACAGGCCGGGCAGGGTAGCGCCGATTACACCTTGATCGATGCCAGCCGGGGCGGTTTTGCCAGGGTCGATCCGGCTTTGCTGGGGTTTATCGAACAGACCGAGCAGGCCAGCGGTGTGCCGCTGGAGCCGCTGTACACCGGCAAAGCCTTGCTGGCGCTCAAACAGCAGGTCGAGGCCGGTGGGTTTGCGCCGGGTACGCGGCTGCTGTTTGTCCACAGCGGTGGCTTGCAGGGTCGGCGTGCCATGCTCGCCGGCCGCTGACGCTCAGCCGCGCTTGGGCATCATCCGCAGCAGCGTGTTATCGCGCACCACGTAATGGTGATAAATGCCCGCCAGCGCATGCAGGCCGATCAGCCAGTAACCGATGGTCGCGATCAGCACATGCCAGCCTTCGACTTGTTTGGCGAACGCCTTGTCTTCACCGACCAGCAGCGGCAGATCGAAGCCGTAAAACATCACTTGATGGCCCTCGGCGCTGGTGATCAGCCAGCCGAGAATCGGCATGCTGAGCATGAACAGGTACAACGCCCAGTGCATCAGCCGCGCCAGCAGCGTTTGCCACGCCGGGGAGGCCGGAAAGATTTTCGGCGCCGGGCCGAGGCTGCGTGCGAGCAGGCGAAACCACACCAGCACGAATACGGTCAGGCCGAGCAGGTAATGCATTTCGCGGATCAGCGTGCGGCCGCCACTGCCCTTGGGGAACAGGCCGCGAAACTCCATGCTGGCGTAAACCAGCACCAACAGCACCAGCATCAGCCAGTGCAGCAGAACCGAGACGGTGCTGTAGCGCGATTCGGAACTTGTCCACGGCATTCGGGATTACCTCACGGATCAGGGTCGCAACGGCCGTTCTCAATGACGGCATGGGTTAACTGTAATCCGCTTTGGCGCAATTGCCCGAGGCTGACTGGACTTTCCCTGCGTTGCGTCAGTCCCAGGCGTAAAAAAACGCCAATGTCGCGATGACAGTGGCGCTTTTTCTGCAACAACCGAGGGAATCAACTCGATTGCGGCATTTCACCCTTGGCCAGCCGCTGGTTGATGTCAGCGATCACCTCGGGCAAGTCGCTGATGGTGTCGATCATGTAATGCGGGCGCGAACCTGCGAACAGCGCGTGAATGCGCTTGCGCTCGCTGGCCAGTTCGTCGCTGTCCAAAGCGCGGAAACCGTCGTAATCCAGACCCAGCGCATTGCCCGAGCAGATCAGCGCGACGGTCCACATCCCGGCGCGGCGGCCTTCGAGAATGCCCGGTACGGTGTCGTCGATCTTCACGCAGGCGGCCACGTCATCGATGCCCAGCGCAATGACGTTAGCCAAGGCCTGCGCCGGCCATGGGCGGCCGTTCGGCACTTCATCGGTGGCGACCACATGGTCGGCCACATAACCATTGCGCGCGGCCAGTTCGACCACCTTGTCCATCACCTGTTTCGGATAGCCCGAGCAGGAACCAATCTTGATCCCTTGCTCGCGCAGGTTGGCGATGGTCTCCAGTGCGCCGGGAATCAGCGCCGAGTGCTCGGCGATTTTTTCGATCTGCAGCGGCATGAAGCGGTTATAGATCGCGGTCACGTCATCATCGGTCGGCGTGCGGCCGAATGCCTTGCGATAACGCTCGGCGACCTGCGGTTGATCGCACAGGGTGCGGATGTGGTCCCACTTGCCCATACCCATCGGGCCACGGGCTTCTTCGATGGACACTTGCACGTCGAACTCGGCGAACGCCTCGACGAAAATCTGCGTCGGCGCGAACGAGCCGAAATCGACCACGGTGCCGGCCCAGTCGAGGATGGCGGCTTGCAGCTGGGTTGGGTTGTTGTAGTTCATGTCGGTCAAATTCCTGTATGGCAATGCAATTCAAATGTAGGAGTGAGCCTGCTCGCGATGAGGTCGTGTCAGTCGACGAAGATGTTCAATGTACGACCGCTATCGCGAGCAGGCTCACTCCTACCGGGGGGGGGTGTGTAGGGTTCAGATATCGAGCACTTCCATTTCGCGCAGTACCTCACCGACGGCCGCGACGGCTTCGCGCATTTGCTCGGGGGTGACGTGGCCGATGCAGCCGACACGGAAGGTTTCCACCTGGGTCAATTTGCCCGGATAGAGGATGTAACCCTTGGCCTTGACCCGCTCGTAGAACTCCTTGAATTGATAACGCGGGTCCTTCGGTGCATGGAACG
Source organism: Pseudomonas retamae (assembly GCF_043496865.1). NCBI lineage: Bacteria > Pseudomonadati > Pseudomonadota > Gammaproteobacteria > Pseudomonadales > Pseudomonadaceae > Pseudomonas > Pseudomonas retamae. Next base: position 2,034 of record NZ_JBIEIL010000013.1, on the reverse strand, counting down.
TGGCGATGATCGGTGCCTGAATGGCTGCCGGCAGAAAGCTGCGCAACCCGAGCTTGCCCATCGCTTCCATCAATGCCTGGCAGTTGGCGGCATAACGCGCATGCCGCGCCGGCAGGCCACCTTCTTCTTGGTATTGCTGCAGGGCTTCGTGCAGCGCCGCGACCACATGGGTCGGCGGGGTGAAGCGCCATTGCCCGGTTTTTTGCAGGTAGGTGTGCTGATCGAACAGGTCCATGGCCAATGAATGCGAATGGCCGGCGGCAGCGGCCAGTGATGCTTTGCGTGCGAAAACAAACCCCATCCCCGGCACGCCTTCCAGGCATTTTCCGGAGGCTGCGATCAGTGCATCGAATGGGACCTTCTGCGCATCCACCGGCAGCGCGCCGAACGAGCTCATGGCGTCGATGATCAGGCGCTTGCCGTGCTGCGCGACCTCTGCAGCGATCTCTGCCAAGGGGTTGAGAATGCCGGTGCTGGTTTCGCAATGAATCAGTGCGACGTGGGTGATTGAGCTGTCCGCGCGCAGCAGACGGTCGACGTCGGCGGCGGTGGTCGGCTCGTCTTCGGCGGTTTCGAAGGTGCTGAACGAGCGGCCGAGCACTTCACAGATTTTCGCCAGACGCTTGCCATAGGCGCCGTTGATCAACACCAGGACCTTGCCATCACGCGGCACCAGCGTGCCGATGGCCGCTTCGACGGCGAACGTGCCGCTGCCCTGCAATGGCACGCAGTGGTGAGTCGCGGCGCCATTGACGATCGCCAGCAATTGCTCGCACAAGCTGGCGGTCAGTTGATTGAAGCGGTCATCCCAGGAACCCCAGTCGACCTGCATCGCCTGGCGAGTGCGGGCCGAAGTGGTCAACGGGCCGGGGGTGAGCAGGATGGGTTCGGCAATACTCATGGCGGGTGTCCTCGGGTGGCGCTGGGGATGAAGCTACGGCGCATACGTTGCAATTCGCCGTTGCATCAATCAAATTGTTTGTTGTTATGCCAGCCATCAGTGAGAGTTATTCATGAACCTGTTCCAGCTGCGCGCCTTCGATGCCGTCGCCCGTGAAGGCAGCTTCACCCGCGCCGCTGCGCGCTTGTTCATCAGTCAGCCAGCGGTCACCGGGCACATCAAGGCGTTGGAGGAGCACTACCAGATCACTCTGTTGCGGCGCACCGCGCGACGGGTGGAGCTGACCGAGGAGGGCACCCGACTCGCCGCGATCACCCGCGCGATGTTCGGTCTGGCCGAAGAGGCGCAGACGATGCTTGAAGCCAACCGGCAATTGCTCACCGGGCGCCTGGAAGTGGCAGCGGATGGCCCGCACATGGTCATGCCGATGCTCGCCAGTCTGCGTGCGCGATATCCCGGCATCACCGTGAATCTGCGCCTGGGCAACGCGCAGGAAACGCTGGCGGCGTTGCTGTCCGAGCATGCGGATGTCGCGGTGCTGACCGAGGTCGAGCCGCGCAAAGGGTTGCATTTGCAAGGCCTGAGCGAATCGCGGATCTGCGCGCTGGTACCGGCGGGGCATCGCTGGGCGAATCGCGCCGGGGAAGTGAAACTCAGCGAACTGGATCAGGTGATCATGGTTTTGCGCGAGCCGAGTTCGATCACCCGGCGCACCTTTGACCAGGCGTGTGCGCAGGCGTCGATTCAGCCGCGGGTGTTGCTGGAGCTGGACAGTCGTGAGGCGGTGACCGAAGCAGTGGCGGCCGAGTTGGGTGTCGGGGTGGTGTCCTCGGTGGAAGTCAGCCATGACCCGCGTGTGGTGGCGATCCCGATTGCCGGGCAAGGATTGCTCAATCGGCACATGCTTGGCTGTGTGGAGCGCCGACGCGAGTTGCGCTTGATTCAGGCGTTTTTCGATCTGGCGCCAGCCTGACAGACCGCAGAGCCTGCAATCGCCAGCAGGCTGGCTTGTATGGTAGGACTCGAAGGGGTGGGTGGGACCTCAAGCTGGCTTCTGACTGTTAGCCGCAGTACAGACCGTGGGAGACATCGCCCCACCCCTTCCACCAAAGCGCCGATAAAGAATGCTTCGT
>NZ_JBIEIL010000012.1:0-208176 GCF_043496865.1 Pseudomonas retamae | reverse complement strand
CCACTGAAGCGTTGGTGATTCTGTCACGTAAACTCGCTCGCATTGCGTTTGCCTTGATGAAAACGAAGACGAACTACGTCAGCAAAACGGCCTAAAAAGCTTGGTGAAAACCATAGAATCTCCCACACTGTCTTGTGCCTGACTCGGAATCAAAGCTAAACACTACCCCTGTGGGAGCGAGCCTGCTCGCGAATGCATTCCGTCAGTCAGCAATTTGGCCGACTGATCTGACGCTTTCGCGAGCAGGCTCGCTCCCACAGGGTTTTGTGTTGAATGGCAGATATGTTTCGCACTGTATCTGCCTGCGCAGATCTCACCTTTTCTTACAAACTCCACGCGCCACGACACAGTCGCGATACACCGCCACCGCTTAATGGCCACACCCGAGCGCACCTGCTCAGGGCTTCGTCCTTAACGTGTGGCTGCGCTGTGCAGCCAGGAGAATGTCAATGTCGCGTACTTCGACCCTCGGTAAAAAATCCATTGGCCTGTTCGGCGCCGCACTCGCCGGTGGGCTGATGTTGTCCGGTTCGGTATTTGCCGCCCAGCCACTGGCGCAAGGCTACATGGTCGCCTCGGCGGAAACCTCGGTGAAGACGCCGGAAGGCAAATGCGGTGAAGGTAAATGCGGTGATGCTTCGATGGCCAAGACCGACAGCGACGGTGACGGCAAAGTCTCCCGCGCGGAATTCATCAAGGTTGCGCCAAAGTCTGACTTCGACAAGATCGACACCAACCACGACGGCTTCATCGACGAGCAAGAGGCTTACAACAATGTGAAGGCCAACTTCGAAGCCAATGGCAAGAAGATGCCCAAAGGTCTGTTCGAGCATCTGAAGGATCAAGATGGCGCCTGATTCAGCAGGCAATCCAGCCGCGCTTTTATAAGAAAAGCGCGGCTTTTTCATGTCTGGCGCTTACAACTGAAAGCGCCGCACCATGCCTTGCAGGGCGTTGGCCAGTTTCGACAATTCGTGGCTGGAGGCGCTGGTCTGGTCGGCACCTGCCGCAGAGCGTACCGACAAATCACGAATGTTGACCAGATTGCGGTCCACTTCCCGCGCCACCTGCGCCTGCTCCTCGGCAGCGCTGGCGATGACCAGATTACGCTCGTGGATCTCATGCACCGACGCGGTGATCGTCTGCAACGCCTCACCGGCGCGTGCCGCCATGCTCAGCGTGGTATTTGCACGCGCAGCACTGGCCTGCATCGACTCCAGCGCCAGACTCGAGCCGTTGCGCATGCCCTGCACCATCTGCTCGATTTCCTGGGTCGATTGCTGCGTACGATGGGCCAGCGCGCGCACCTCATCGGCGACCACGGCAAACCCGCGCCCGCTTTCACCCGCCCGCGCCGCTTCAATCGCCGCGTTGAGCGCTAACAGGTTGGTCTGCTCGGCAATTGCGCGAATCACGTCGAGCACCTTGCCGATGTCCTGGGATTGATTGGCCAACGATTGCACCAACTCGCCGGTGTGCTGCACATCAGCGGCCAGGGCACTGATGGCGCTGGCAGTCTCGCTGACCCGCTCCTGCCCCAGTTGCGCCGAATCGCTGGATTGGCGGGTGGCGTCGCTGGTCGAAACGGCGTTGCGCGCAACCTCCTCCACCGCCGTGGTCATCTCAGTGACCGCGGTGGCCGCCTGTTCGATTTCATTGTTCTGCTGTTGCAGGCCTTGGGAGCTGTCGAGCGTCACTGCGTTGAGTTCGTCGGCAGCGGACGCCAATTGCGTGGCCGAGCCGCTGATGCCCTGCAAGGTTTCGCGCAGGTTCTGCTGCATGGTCGCCAGTGCCTTGAGCAAACGGCTGACCTCGTCGTTGCCCTGGGTTTCGATGGGGCGGGTCAAATCGCCCTTCGCCACGCTTTCAGCGGCGCTGACTGCGCTGCTCAGCGGTCGCACGATGCTGCGTGTCAGCAGCATGGCAAGCGCCACAGTGGCGAGCGCCGCCAATGCGATGAACACGCTGACGATGGTCCGCGATGTGGCGTAGTGGGCGGCAGACTTCTGGCTCTCCAGCGCGACCTGTTTGGCGAACAGATCCGCCAGGTCATTGAGTTGCTTGCCCGAGCCGTCAACCACGGTCTTCATGTCGACAAGCAGCAGTTTCGTCAGCTCGTCGCGCTTGCCCTGCTCGGCCAGGGTGAACGATTGGGCAATCCCGGTGCGGTACGCAGCAAAGGTCTGCTTGAACTGGTCGTAGAGCTGCTGGCCCTCTGGCGTGGTGACCAGATTGTCGTAAGCGGTGATTTTCTCGCTGAGCTCTTTGTCGCGGGTGTCCATCTGGCCGCGGTAAGTCGGGATGTTCTTCGGGTCTTCGTCCAGCGCCATGCGCAAGGAGATGGTGCGGATACGCAGCATCAGCTCGCGAATCTCGTCGCCGCCACGAATGCTCGGCAGCCACTGAGTCTCCACGGCGACTTCACTGTCGCGGATGCTCGACATCTGCCCAAGGGCAAACACGCCGAGCAAGGCCACCAATACCGCGATCAGGGCAAAGCCCAAGGCAGCCCGCGGAGCAATATTCAACTGACGAAGCAACATGACGAACGCCCTTATTCTTGTATTGGCCAGATTCGAAGGGCGAAGCCATGGCAGTCCCCTCGTGTTAGCGGGCTATCGGCCGGTTGTATGACGACTTGAAGGGATTTGTCTTTTCAGCAGACAAAAAAAATCCCCGTATCTTTCGATACGAGGATTTTCAATATGGTCGGGGTAAGGGGATTCGAACTCCTGACATCCTGCTCCCAAAGCAGGCGCGCTACCGGACTGCGCTATACCCCGGTAAAAAAAAGGCGACCTTTCAAAGATCGCCTTCTTCGATCAGCGCTTTTGGCCTCTGATCTTAAGATTCGATCCCAGCGCTAACTGGTTTCAAAAATGGTGGGTCGTGTGGGATTCGAACCTACGACCAATTGGTTAAAAGCCAACTGCTCTACCAACTGAGCTAACGACCCAAAAATGGTCGGGGTAAGGGGATTCGAACTCCTGACATCCTGCTCCCAAAGCAGGCGCGCTACCGGACTGCGCTATACCCCGGTTTGAAATTGGCTCCGTGACCAGGACTCGAACCTGGGACCCAATGATTAACAGTCATTTGCTCTACCGACTGAGCTATCACGGAACTACATATTTCAATTTACAACGGTGAAACCTGAAGCTTCTCGACACCGTTTTCGCATCGCTGCGTTCGTGTGTCTGAGGCGCGCTATTCTACAACCTAGAACACCTCTGTCAACCCCCTAAATTGCTTTCAAGTTAATGATTTGCAACTTATTTCAGTTTTCAACCCAGTGAGTTGAAACGCTGCCGGTGACTGACTGCGGGGCGCACTTTACAAGCCTTTTCCTTTGAGTTCAACAGCCTAACGAAAAAAAAGGCCCCACAATGTGGGGCCTCGGATTTTTACCTGGCGTGAGGGCTTAGTTGAAAACGATTTCCTCGTTCTCGACGGTGCCGGTTGCGGTGTCGCCTGGCATGAAGTGACCGGAAAGGATCAACTGTGCCAGCGGGTTTTCGATCCAGCGCTGAATCGCACGTTTCAACGGCCGTGCGCCATAGACCGGGTCGTAACCGACGGCAATCAGCTTGTCCATCGCCTCCGGGCTCAATTCTAGCTTCAACTCACGCTCGGCCAGACGACTGCGCAGACGGCCCAGCTGAATCTCGGTAATGCCCGCGATCTGCTCACGCGCCAGCGGCTCGAAGATCACCACTTCGTCGACACGGTTGATGAACTCCGGACGGAAGTGCGACGTCAGCGCGTCCATCACGGCTGCACGCTGGGCCTCACGGTCACCGACCAGTTCCTGGATCTGCATCGAGCCGAGGTTCGAGGTCATCACGATCACCGTGTTGCGGAAATCCACCGTACGGCCATGGCTGTCGGTCAGACGGCCGTCCTCGAGCACTTGCAGGAGGATGTTGAACACATCCGGGTGCGCCTTCTCGACTTCGTCCATCAGGATCACCGAGTAAGGCTTGCGCCGTACCGCTTCGGTCAGATAACCGCCCTCTTCATAGCCGACGTAGCCCGGTGGCGCGCCGATCAGACGAGCCACGGAATGTTTCTCCATGAACTCGGACATGTCGATCCGCACCATTGCCTCTTCAGTGTCGAAGAGGAATTCAGCCAGTGCCTTGCACAGCTCGGTTTTACCGACACCGGTCGGGCCGAGGAACATGAACGAACCGCTCGGACGATTCGGGTCAGACAGCCCGGCGCGCGAACGGCGTACCGCGTTGGCCACGGCCACGACCGCTTCTTCCTGACCAATCACCCGTTTGTGCAACAGGCTTTCCATCTTCATCAGCTTGTCGCGCTCACCTTCGAGCATTTTCGACACCGGGATGCCGGTCCATTTCGACACGACTTCGGCGATCTCTTCCTCGGTGACCTTGCTGCGCAGCAACTGGTTTTCGCTCTTGCCGTGCTGGTCAACCATCTGCAGGCTGCGTTCCAGATCCGGGATCACCCCGTACTGCAACTCGGCCATGCGATTCAGATCGCCTTTGCGCCGCGCCGCTTCCAGTTCCTGACGCGATTGCTCGATCTTTTGCTGGATCTGCGCAGAACCCTGCACCTCGGCTTTTTCCGAGTTCCAGATTTCTTCCAGGTCAGAATACTCACGCTCATGACGCTCGATTTCTTCCTGGAGCTTTTCCAGACGTTTCTTCGCCGCGTCGTCGCTTTCTTTCTTCAGCGCCTGGGATTCCACTTTCAGTTGAATCAAGCGCCGCTCCAGACGGTCGAGCACTTCCGGCTTGGAGTCGATTTCCATGCGGATACGGCTGGCGGCCTCGTCGATCAGGTCGATGGCCTTGTCCGGCAGCTGCCGATCAGTAATGTAGCGATGACTGAGCTTCGCCGCCGCGATGATCGCGCCGTCGGTGATAGCCACCTTGTGGTGAACCTCGTAACGCTCTTTGAGGCCACGCAGGATCGCAATGGTGTCTTCTTCGCTCGGTTCATCCACCAGCACTTTCTGGAAGCGCCGCTCCAGCGCCGCATCCTTCTCTATATATTGGCGGTACTCGTTGAGCGTGGTCGCGCCGACGCAGTGCAACTCGCCACGGGCCAATGCAGGCTTGAGCATGTTGCCAGCATCCATCGAGCCTTCGCCTTTACCGGCGCCGACCATGGTGTGCAGTTCGTCGATGAACAGAATGATCTGCCCTTCCTGCTTCGACAGTTCATTGAGCAAGCCTTTCAGGCGCTCCTCGAACTCACCGCGGTACTTGGCGCCGGCAATCAGCGCGCCCATGTCCAGCGAGAGCAGACGCTTGCCCTTGAGGCCGTCCGGCACTTCGCCGTTGATGATGCGCTGGGCCAGGCCTTCGGCGATGGCGGTTTTACCCACGCCAGGCTCACCGATCAGCACCGGGTTGTTCTTGGTGCGACGTTGCAGGACCTGAATGGTACGGCGGATTTCGTCGTCACGGCCGATCACCGGATCGAGCTTGCCGTCTTCGGCACGCTTGGTCAGGTCGACGGTGTATTTATCCAGCGCCTGCCGCGACTCCTCGTGGTTGGCGTCGTTGACTGCTTCGCCGCCACGCAGGTTGTTGATCGCGTTTTCCAGGGCTTTCTTGCTCACGCCCTGGCCGAGCAGCAACTTGCCGAGCTTGCTGTTCTCGTCCATCGCCGCAAGCAGCACCAGTTCGCTGGAGATGAACTGATCGCCCTTCTGCTGCGCCAGGCGGTCGGCCTGATTGAGCAGACGCGCCAGATCCTGCGACATGTTCACATCGCCGGTCGGGTTCTGAATTTTCGGTAATTGGTCGAGCTCTTTGGTCAGCTCTTTACGCAAGCTGTTGACGTCGAAGCCTACCTGCATCAGCAGCGGCTTGATCGAACCGCCCTGCTGTTCAAGCATGGCCTGCATCAAGTGCGCCGGCTCGATCGCCGGATGATCATGGCCGACAGCCAACGACTGGGCGTCGGACAAGGCCAACTGTAATTTGCTGGTTAAACGGTCTATACGCATGGGTCACCTTCCTTTTTAGCAGGCCGGACCTAAGAAACCATCCTGAATAAAGAAACCTGCCAGATACCGCTATAGATGCGGTCGATTCTGCAAGATTCAAGCGACAAAGGGTTGATGCAGATCAGAGAGTCTAGCTGGCGCCCAGCTTCGCAATACGATCCTCTTTTGACGAGTGGCTGTTTTCGTCAGGCAAGGCGCCGCGACGAGTCATAGCCCGCTATGGCGAGGAGCGGCAACGCCGCATGACGGAAACAGACGCCGTCAAAAAGGAATCGTATTTGTGAGGCTGGGCGCCTCAAGCCAGATAAGGGAGGCGAAGCGACCGGTGCGCGACGCGCGGCGGTAAGAGAAGAAGCGCGGGTCGGTCACGGTGCAAAAACCGCCACCGTAAACCGCAGTGACGCCACGGGCTTCCAGACGCAGACGCGCCAGCAAATAGATGTCTGCCATGAACTTACCAGCATTGTTGCTCGGCACAAAGGCTGTGGCTGCTTCCGGCAATTGACTGATGAAGACTTCCCGCACTTCCGGGCCGACTTCAAAGGCTTGCGGGCCGATGGCAGGACCGAGCCAGACCAGCACGTCTTCAGGTGCAACATCGAGGCTATCGAGGGTGGCTTCAAGCACACCCGCCGCCAAGCCACGCCAACCGGCATGTGCTGCCGCGACATGGGTGCCGGCGCGATCGCAGAACAATGCCGGCAGGCAATCGGCGGTCATCGCCGTGCAGGCGATACCGGGCTTGTCTGTCCAACTGGCATCGGCGGTCGCGACCACATCCGGATCAGCTTGCGCCACGGTAATCCCGTGCACTTGCTGCAACCAGGCAGGCTGTATGGAGAAGTGATCAGTCAGACGACGACGGTTCTCGGCAACAGCCTCAGGACGATCATCAACATGATCGCCCAGATTCAAGCTGTCGAACGGCGCCTCGCTGACGCCACCCTCGCGAGTGGTGACGCAGGCTCTGACGCTGGCCGGCGCAGGCCAGTCCGGCGTCAGCCAGTTCATCCGACGAATGCCTCGCGATCCTGCTTGAGCAGGGTCAGCAGCCAGACGAAATCTTCCGGCAGCGGCGATTCCCAGCTCATCCGTTCACCGCTCGTCGGGTGATCGAGTTCGAGGAAGCGCGCATGCAGGGCCTGACGCGGGAAGTGCTTGAGCGATTCGACCATGGTCGGGTTCGCCGCTGGCGGAATACGGAAACGCCCGCCGTACGCCGGGTCGCCGACCAACGGGAAGTTGATGTGCGCCATGTGCACGCGAATCTGGTGCGTACGACCGGTTTCCAGCTTCACCCGCACGTGCGTGTGCGAACGGAAACGCTCGAGTACGCGGTAGTGGCTGACGGCAGGCTTGCCGCCTTCCATCACCGCCATGCGCTGACGCTGCTGGCCGTGACGGCCGATCGGCGCGTTGATCTTGCCGCCGGCCGTGACCACACCGATGACGATGCATTCATAGATGCGGCTGACACTGCGGCTCTGCAACTGCGCAACCAGTTTGGTCTGCGCCTGAATGGTCTTGGCCACCACCATCAGACCGGTGGTGTCCTTGTCCAGACGATGGACGATGCCGGCCCGCGGGACATTGATGATGTCCGGCACATGGTGCAGCAAGGCGTTGAGCAGCGTGCCATCGGCGTGACCGGCGGCCGGATGGACCACCAGGCCCGCAGGCTTGTTGATCACCAGAATGTCGTCATCTTCGTAGACGATGTCGAGCTCGATGTCCTGGGCGATCCACTCGCCCTGGGCTTCCTGCTCGGCCGTCAGTTCGAGGACGGCACCGCCATGCACGATGTCGCGCGGGCGGATCACCGCCCCGTCCACAGTCAGGCGACCTTCTTTGATCCAGGCGGAAAGGCGCGAGCGCGAGTGCTCAGCGAAGAGTTGGGCGGCGACTTGATCGAGGCGTTGGCCGCCCAATTCGGACGGCACCTCTGCGCTAAGTTCTATTTTATCGGACATGCTCGGACTGGGCGTCGGCACAGCCTTTGGTTTCGGCTGCGCGCTTGTGGTTAAATACGGCGTCTTTTGCCCCGAGGCTTTTCAACGGGGCGCTCATCATAACAGGACGGCCCCGCCCAAGACAGCGGCCGTCATAGGGACGCAAGCCGCCATGCAAGTGAAACACCTGCTGCTGATCGCCATCCTCGCATTGACCGCTGCTTGCTCATCGAAGGAAGTCGTAGACGAAAACCTCAGCGAAGCCGAGCTGTACCAGCAGGCTCAGACTGATCTGGACAACAACAGCTACACCAGCGCCACAGCCAAGCTGAAGGCTCTGGAGTCGCGTTATCCGTTCGGTCGCTACGCCGATCAGGCTCAGCTGGAGTTGATCTACGCCAACTACAAGAACGCCGAGCCGGAGGCTGCGAAGTCCGCCGCCGAGCGTTTCATTCGTTTGCATCCGCAGCACCCGAACGTGGATTACGCGTACTACCTCAAGGGTCTGACCTCGTTCGACCAGGATGTCGGCCTGCTGGCGCGCTTCCTGCCGCTGGACATGACCAAGCGTGACCCGGGCGCCGCCCGCGACTCGTACAACGAGTTCGCGCAGCTCACCAGTCGCTACCCGAACAGCCGCTACGCGCCGGACGCCAAGCAGCGCATGATCTACCTGCGCAACCTGCTGGCCGCCTACGAAATCCACGTGGCCGACTACTACCTGACCCGTCAGGCTTATGTAGCCGCTGCCAACCGTGGCAAATACGTGGTGGAGAACTTCCAGGAAACCCCATCGGTCGGCGACGGCCTGGCGGTGATGACCGAAGCCTACCAGCGTCTGCACCTTGACGATCTGGCGGCGACCAGTCTGGAAACCCTGAAGCTCAACTACCCGGATCACCCGAGCCTGCAGGACGGCCAGTTCGTGCCGCGCGTTGCCGAAGCCGACAACCGTTCGTTCCTGAGCAAGGCGACTTTGGGCCTGATCGAGTCGCGCCCACCGCTGCCGCCGGGCGAAACCCGCGCCAATCAGGACGTGCAGAAGCAGTTCCAGGACGCGAAAGATGCGATCCCGAACGAGCTCAAGCCGAAAGACGAAAACGGCGACGTAATCGAAGAGCCGGAGCCGGAATCCACCGACACCGACCGCTCGTGGTTCAGCTACATGACCTTCGGCGTGTTCGACTGAGCACACCGGCGGTAACAAAAAGGGAGATCTGCGGATCTCCCTTTTTTATTGCGACGCTTCAATCCGCTGTGCGCTGCTCGGCTCCTTGGCTAAACTGCCGGATCATCAGTCGAAAAGCCGCTCATCATGCTTCGTTTATTGTTCTGGATCGCCGTGATCTTCGCCGCCATCTGGCTCTGGCGTAAATTCAAGGCGCCCGCCGCGTCCAATCAATCCCAGCGCAATTCTCGCGAGCAAGACGCCGCGCCCATGGTGCGCTGCGCCCATTGCGGTGTGCACCTGCCCCGCGATCGCGCGCTGGGCAATCAGCAACAGTGGTATTGCAGCCAGGCTCACCTCGAGCAAGGCCCGGGCGCCAGTGGTCGCTGAGGCTGCCACCAGCGACAGCAAACAGGCGCAGCGTCTGCTGCGTCTTTATCACCTGTACCGTCTCAGCGTCGGCATCACCCTGGTGTTGCTGATCTCAAGCAACATGGACAATCGCTTGCTGACGTCGGCCAACGACGATTTGCTGCGCGGCGGCAGTTGGCTGTATCTGGTTCTGAATATTCTGCTGGTGGTGTTTCTCGAAAACACCCGCCGGCCCGGGCAATTGTTCAGCCTGGCTTTGGTTGACGTGCTGCTTCTGTGCGGTTTGTTTTTCGCGGCGGGCGGCGTTGGCAGTGCGCTGGGCAACTTGTTGATTGTGTCCGTGGCGATCAGCAACACCTTGCTGCGCCGGCGTATCGGCCTGTTGATTGCGGCCATCGCCGCGCTGGGCATTGTCGGCTCGAGTTTCCTGCTCGGTATCAACCACTCACTGAGCGCCAATGAATACCTGCAGGCCGGCACGCTCGGCGCCTTGTGCTTTGCCGCATCGCTGTTGGTGCAGGGGCTGGTCCGTCGCCTCGAGGTCAGCGAGACCCTGGCCGAGCAGCGCGCCAGTGAAGTGGTGGGTCTCGAAGCGTTGAATGCTCTGATCCTGCAACGCATGCGCACCGGCATTCTCGTCCTTGATCACGAGCGTCGCGTACTGTTGGCCAATCACAGCGCGCAAACCCTGCTCGCCCGATCGCACTTGCAGGGCCACTTGATCGATGAGTTTTCGCCGACGCTGGTCGAGCGCCTGCAACTGTGGATGAACAACCCGACCCTACGCCCGCAAAGCCTGAAAGTCCCCGGCAATGGCATAGAACTTCAACCGAATTTCATCGCGCTGGAGCAGAGCCCGAATCCGCGCACCCTGGTGTTTCTCGAAGACCTTGCGCAAATCACCCAACAGGCGCAGCAATTGAAACTCGCCGCGCTCGGGCGATTGACCGCCGGCATCTCCCACGAAATTCGCAATCCGTTGGGCGCAATCAGCCACGCTGCGCAGCTGTTGGCCGAGTCCGAGGAACTCGACAGTGCCGATCGGCGTCTGACGCAGATTATTCAAGATCACTCCCAGCGCATGAACCGAGTCATCGAAAACGTCCTGCAACTGTCCCGCCGCCAGCAGAGTGCCCCGCAACGGCTGGACCTCAAACCGTGGCTGGAAAACTTCGTTGCCGAAAGCCGCGAGCAGGCCAGCGAGCGCCAGCAGATCCATCTGCGAATCAATTCCGGGGACTTCACCACGCTGATGGACCCGAACCAGCTGCGGCAGATCCTCGACAACCTGCTGCGCAACGGCTGGCGTCACAGTGCCCTGCTGCACGATCAGGCCGAGGTCTGGCTGGCGCTGTTCACTGACCCCGACAGCCAGTTGGCGGTTCTCGAAGTACAGGACAACGGCCCCGGCGTACCGGCCGAGGAACAGGCGCATCTGTTCGAACCGTTCTTCACCACCAGCAGCCAGGGCACCGGCCTTGGGCTTTATCTGTCCCGTGAGCTGTGCGAAAGCAACCAAGCGCGCCTAGACTTTCAATCACGCCAAGGCGGCGGCTGCTTTCGCATCACCTTTGCTCACGGACGGAAACAAAGTTGAATACAAGCCCACGGCAAAAAATCCTTATCGTCGACGACGAACCGGACATTCGCGAACTGCTGGAAATCACTCTGGGGCGAATGAAACTCGACACCTACAGCGCGCGCAATCTCGTCGAAGCGCAAACGCTGTTGCAGCGCGAGGCGTTCGACCTGTGCCTGACCGACATGCGTCTGCCCGACGGCACGGGGCTTGAGCTGGTGCAGCACATCCAGCAACGTTATCCACACGTGCCGGTGGCGATGATCACCGCGTATGGCAGCCTGGAAACCGCGATCAACGCCTTGAAGGCCGGGGCGTTCGACTTCCTGACCAAACCAGTCGACCTTACGCGCCTGCGCGAACTGGTCAGCAGCGCCTTGCGCATGCCGGCCGCGGGTGGCCATTGCACACCGATCGATCGGCATTTGCTCGGCGATTCACCGCCGATGCGCAACCTGCGCAAGCAAATCGACAAACTCGCGCGTAGTCAGGCGCCGGTGTACATCAGCGGTGAATCCGGCAGCGGTAAGGAACTGGTCGCACGCCTGATCCACGAACAAGGGCCACGCGCCAGCCAGCCGTTCGTGCCGGTCAACTGCGGGGCGATTCCGTCGGAGTTGATGGAAAGCGAATTTTTCGGTCATCGCAAAGGCAGTTTTACTGGCGCGGTCGAAGACAAACCGGGGCTGTTTCAAGCGGCCCATGGCGGCACGCTGTTTCTCGACGAAGTGGCAGACTTGCCGCTGTCGATGCAGGTCAAGCTGCTGCGTGCGATCCAGGAAAAAGCCGTGCGCAGCGTCGGCGGCCAGCAGGAAACCGTGGTCGACGTGCGGATTCTTTGCGCCACGCACAAGGACCTCGATGCCGAGGTGGCCGCCGAGCGTTTTCGTCAGGATCTGTATTACCGCTTGAACGTGATCGAGCTGCGTGTGCCGTCTCTGCGCGAGCGCCGTGATGACATCGAAGTGCTCGCGGCGCACATGCTCAAGCGCTTGGCCAAGGACACCGGCCAGCCAGCTGCGCGTCTACACCCGCAGGCGCTGGAAGCACTGAAGAATTACCGCTTCCCCGGCAATGTGCGGGAACTGGAGAACGTTCTTGAGCGGGCGCATACCCTGTGTGAGAACCGTATGATCGAGGCCGACGATTTGCGCCTGAGTGAAGGCAACTGTGCTGCTGATGGTGCGATTGCCGATCTGACGCAAATCGACAATCTCGAAGATTATCTGGAGAACGTCGAGCGCAAGCTGATCTTGCAGGCGCTGGAAGAGACGCGCTGGAACCGCACGGCGGCGGCGCAGCGCCTGAGTCTTTCGTTTCGGTCGATGCGTTACCGGCTGAAGAAACTCGGGCTGGATTAAAGGCCTCTTCGCGAGCAGGCTCACTCCTACACTGGGTCTTTGGTGTGCCTGCTTTTTGTGTACAGCAAAGAAGATGTAGGAGTGAGCCTGCTCGCGATGACGGCCTATCAGACACCGAAGCGTTTTCAGATTAAATACGACCCTCAGGCGCATACGGCGCCGGATCAATAATCGGCGCCCGGCCCAACATCACATCGGCAAACAACTGACACGACGCCGGCGCCAGCACCAGTCCATTACGGTAATGCCCGCAATTGAGCCACAAGCCGTCGAACCCTGGCACTCGGCCGATATAAGGAATCCCCTCCGGCGAGCCCGGACGCAACCCGGCCCAATGCCCGACCACTTGCGCATCAGCCAGCGCCGGCAACAGCTCGACCGCTGATGCCTTGAGGCTTTCCAGCGCAACGTCGGTCGGCGTCTTGTCGTAGCCTGCGTGCTCCAGCGTACTGCCGATCAGAATATGCCCGTCGCGACGCGGAATCGCATAACGCCCCTTGGCCAGCACCATGCTCGGCAGAAAGTCCGCAGCGCATTTATAGAGAATCATCTGCCCTTTGACGGGCTCTACCGGCAGCGTCAGGTTCAGGGTCTTGAGCAAGTCGCCGCTCCACGCCCCGGCGGTCAGTACCACCTGATCGCCAGCAATGACGCCATGGGCTGTTTCAACGCCAATCACACGTTCATCGTCGCGGGCGAAGCCGCGGACTTCGCACTGCTCGTGAATGGTCACGTTGGGCAACGCCTGCAACGCTGCTTTCAAGGACTTCACCAACCGCGGATTGCGCACATTGGCGACATCGGCCATGTAGATCGCGCGCGAAAAACCGCCGCCCAGCACCGGCACCGCGTCATGCGCCGCCGAGATATCCACAGAGCGCAGCGGGCGATTCTCGCGCTCGGCCCACGCCAGCGCCTCGGCTTCGTCGTCCAGATCCAGCCAGTACAGACCGGTAGTGTGGACCTCCGGATCAACGCCAGTGTCGGCAAACAGCCGCGCGCCGAGCTGTGGATAAAAATCCTGCGACCAGTGCGCCAGCGCGGTGACCGCCGGGCTATAACGCCACGGGTACAACGGCGACACGATACCGCCGCCCGCCCAGGACGATTCCTGGCCGAGATTCGAACGATCCAGCAGCACCACGCTGCGCACCTCGGAGGCAAGATTGTAGGCGGTGAGCAGGCCTATCACCCCGCCACCGACAATCACCACTTGCTGTTGCCTGGTCATGTTTGATCCAACCGTAAAAAAGACAGTGGGCGCAAAAGGCGCCCGAAAGAAAGCGCCTCAGCGGCCCCAGCAATCCCTGGTGGTCAGTCCGGTGGTCGCGTTGTTCATGCTCCTGACACCGGTGTTGGTCAGGGTGAAATCGCCGCACTTGTCAGTAGCCATCGACGTGCCGCTCTTGCGTGTTGCGGTGAGCACAAAGGTCTGGTCAGTGATCGTCGGCGTGAGGGTATAGAAATCATTGCCGGCACTCAGCCCGGTAACGCCGGTGTAGACATTGTTGCGGGTGTAGAACCGCTCGAGGATCTGCGCCTGTTCCGAAAGCAGCGATACCACCTCGGCGCGACGGCCTTTTTTCAGGTACTCGGTGTAGCTCGGTGCGGCGATGGTGATGACGATCCCGATGATCGCAATCACGATCATGATTTCGATCAGGGTGAAACCTCGGTTGGTTCTGCGCATGCCTCAAATTCTCGCTTACTGGATTTGTCGCCACATGATACGACGGCTGCCGCCACCGCCCTTTTCCTTGATCATCGTAAGTTTGCCACTTGTATCGCCCGCAACCTTATCCTCAGCATTTTGGGAGATAAAATTTAGGGTCGGAATGCCGCCGGTGAATACCACACCACTGGAGATAGTGTCATTACCGTCCACGACCCTATCGTTCGTAGTGTCGAGCACCGCATAGTTGAGCATCTTACCGCTGAACGCATCGAGTTCGATTAGCTTGCCAGTCCCCAAACTTGCACAGGGATCGGTGGTATCGACGCTGGCAGTGGTAAAGACGACGCGCCCCAGCACAATGCTCGCCTGATTAATGACCCGCTCGCCGGTCAGTACGTTGTTATACACCAGCGGCAAGTACCAGCCCTTCTCGCCCGGATACGTCGTATCATTCTGCGTGGTGGTCACGAACTGCCCGGTGCTGCCGGAGAACGACCCGGTAATCGCCTGCGCCTGCAAGCTGCTGACGGTAATTTGTCCCGAGCCGCCATCGGCGTCCCGTACCGAATAGAACGCTTGCAGATCCTTGTTGCTCTTGTCGGCGGTTTCGTTGAATTTGCCGGTGCCGAAGAACACCTGCTTGCCACCCTGCGGGTTATCCGCCAGCAGCGGTTGCGCGGTGATCGGCTGCGTCGCCCCGCCCGGTGCGGTGAACAACGGTTTGCCGGCAAACGCCACGCCCCAGCTTTCCGGGGCTGTCGCGCTCAAATCGAATTTCCACATGCGCCCCTTCAGGTCGCCGCCGTAGGCAGCCTGGACCACGTTCGACGAATTGACCCTGAGTTCCACCGAAGACAGGCCATTGGTGGTTTCCGTATTGTCGATAACGATTTTCCTGATCAACGAGCCATCACGCACATCCAGCACGTACAACGCCGCGACGCCGGAATTGCTGCCGTAGCCATTGGCAATGAACGCGGCCCAGCGACCATCGGCCAAGCGTGCCACTTCCGGACGGGCGTAGGCGTAACCCAGATCATTGAATGCGTTGGCCGTGTTGGCGCTGACCGGCGCACTGACTTCCCACAGCGCACGGATCACGTTGCCCGCCGAAGCATCGAACAGTTGCAGCCCGTAGAAGGTTTTACCGCCGGCACCGGTGCCGCCAATCGCCAGGGTTTTCCAGGTAGTGCCGGACTGCACGTCGAACACCCCGACCTGCCCATCCACGAGAAACTTGTGGCTGACACCGTTGACGTAATTGGTGTCGGCGATCAGGCGCAACGACGGCAGCACGCTGGACGGCATGTACGCGTAACGACGCGTGCCGTTCGCCGAATTGATCACGTTGACGAAGCCGTCGTTGGCGTTGACCACCAGACTGCTGTTCATGTTGGCCGCTTTGGTCGCCAGGTACGTGGTGTAACTGGTATCGGCGGACAGATCGGACGCGGTCTTGTCCGCAGGCGACGCGAGCACCAGCGGCGAATTGATGATGTCGCCGAGCAACACACTGCGCACTTTGAGCCCGGCCTTGTTGGTGCCTTTGCTCCATTCCACCAGATCATTGCCAGTGATGCCGGTGGGCAAGCCCTGATTGAGCGTGGTTTGCTGCGCCGGGGAAAAGTTGCCGAAGGCCAGGGATATCGGCGCGTTGCTCACGGTGTTCCACGACTGGAAAGTCGGTGCCGTGGCGGACGGTACGATGGTGGTGTCGGTGGTCCACTGCGCGCTGGACGTATTCACCGTACCGGTCGAGGTAAAGCCGAACGATCTGATTGTCCCGCGCCAATCCTTGGGATCGTAGGTGGTCTGATAAAAACTGCTGCCGCTGCTCAACGAGCTGCTGCTGGCGACACCGGCACCGCCGGAGCCGGCCTTGGAAGTGATGTCGCTCAAGGCCGAGGATAATGCCGCGTTGAGTCCGGAGCTGTCGGTAGCCTGGTAATACCGGCCCTGCCCATAACTGGCGGCGTCGGACAGCATGTCATTATCCGCCGCGAAACCGACGGTGTAGGTGTTTATGTTCTGCTTGGGAAAATCCACCGCGTTCCAGCTTTTGCCGGCCGCATCGGTGCCGGTCGAGCGCATGTCGATGTCGAAGGCAAACTTGGCGATGTCATCCAGATACAGCGTATCGCCTTCGCCGTCACCGTTGAGATTGTCGCCGTCATTGTTGACGCCATCCCAGTTCGGCAAGCGGCTGCCGCCCAATGGGTCGTTGGTGGGGAAGGTCCGATCGTAGGTCGGCAAGCCATCGGTAATCACCACGCCATAGTTTTTCTGGCAGCGATATTGAATCGGGCTGGTGTAGGTGCTCGGCGCGCCGTTGTAAAAAGGCGCGATGCCGCGCATGTAACGGGTGATCTCGTAATAGCTTTCCGCCAAGGGCGTATTGGCCACCGCGTTCAAACCGTTAATTGATGAAATCAGCGCGTTGTAGTTGGTATCGGCTTGCGCCTGGGTCACGCTGCCCGCAACCGGCGACAGATCGGTAATCGCGCGCGGGATGAAACCTCCGTTACCGGGGTTTGCGCTGGTGGCCGGGTTGAACGTCGCCAGTCCCATGCGCAAGGTACGGTTGCTGCTGACCAGCGCAGTGGACACGTTGCGTGCCACGTTCATTCGGTAATCATTGGGAATCGCACCGGTGGTGAAATCGCGGGTGCCGTTGCTGATCGCCAGACTGACGATGTAGGCAATGTAATCGGCGGAATAACGAGTGTTCTCGTTGCCCACCGGGTCAGGCAACTTCAGGCACAACGGCGCGACGCTGTTGTTGTAGAACGCATACGCGCCACCCGAGCAGCCGGACGTCGGCAGGCTCGAGAGAAACACCAGGTCGCCGGTGATCTGCGGGGCATTCAGCGCAGAGCACAATCCGAGAAAGGCATTGCACTGCCGCGCCGGTGTGCGGTTGACGTTCGGATCAAACCCGGCGGCATAAATGATGCTGTTCATGCTCCCCGAATCGTCGATCAGCAGCATCACGTTTGGCGCCACGGCGGCTGCGCTCAGCAAAGGCGAGTCGGAGGGTGTGAAGGCGTAGGCCGGCGAACTCAGATAGACACTCAGCAGCATGCCGAGCAACAGCGTCCGGCAGCGCTCAAAACTTCGCATACACACTCTCCAGCACACTGCGCGAGCTACCGGCGATACCGACAGCGGTGACTCGGTAGAGGGTCGCCGAGGTGCCGCTCGGCACGTTGACCGCGGTCAAGGTCGTGCCGATGTTCTGCACGCCATAAAAGCCATTGCCGACAGCGATCCAGGTCACTCCCGACGTCGAGTTGAGCCCCGCCGCGCTGACCACCGTCGATTCTGCCGGTGGCGCACATTGAGTGCCGCTGCATACCGCCAGCGAATAACTGTCCAGTTGCACCGCGCTTTCGCCAATCCGCAACGCAGCTTCGGCAGCCTGAAACGACTGGTTGCGCAGGCTGACGCTGCCAGCCATTTTTTCCTGCAGGTTGGCGCTCTGCATCGACGACAGGCCAATCAACGTCAGCAGCAACAGGAACACCAGACTCACCAGCAAGACCATGCCGCGTTGCGCTCGCCGTTGATGCAGAGAAATCCTCATGATCACCCCCTCACTGCAAGCGGTTGCGCAAGGCGGCAACCACGTTGAAGGTTTGACTGGCGACCCGATTGTTCGGATCGGTGAGGGTCAGGCTAAGGCGCACACTGCGGATCCGCGCGGCATCGCTGGGGTTGGCACTGTAAGTCGACGCCGCGATATCCGTGGCTGAACTGGCCAGCCCGAACATCACATTGAATGCGCTGACGTTATTCACCAGCACCTGTTGCGTCGGGTTGCCGCTGCCGGTGCCCATCAGGATCTGATTGTTGCTGAAGCTGTAGACCAACCGCCGGATCGGGAATGCGAGCTGCCCGCTGGCTGCGGTTCGTAATCCGGTGTAGGCGACGGCGCTGTTGCGGCAATCGGAGAGCACCGTCCAGGTTGGCGTAGCGCCAGCATTGCCGACGTCGGCGGTGACCAGGGTCAGTTTCAGGTTGGCGTTGTCCCAACTGATCGGCGCGAGTTGCGCCCCGTTGAAATCGCCGGCGCTGCTGGAGTCGGTGATGGTGCCGAGACAACCGAACATGCCGACCATGCGGATTTCCTGAATCATTTTGCTCAATACGAAGCGCGCGTCTTCCTGCATCGCGGCGGCGCTGTTCTGGCTGACGTAGGTGTTTTTTGCGGCGATGAAAATCTGCACCACGCCGAGTACCACGATCAGGCCCAGCGCCAGGGCGACCAGCAATTCGATCAGGCCGAAACCCTGCTGTTGGCGTTTCATGGCGATACCACCGGATCGACCGCGGCGCGGCTGCTGAGGACGAAGCTACGCGCAGCGCTAGCAGTGTTGGCGGCGCGCGCGTCGCTCCAGGTGATGGTGATGGTGTACACGCGCTGATTACGGGTGATGCTGCCCGTGGCAGTCGGGCCGCCGAAGTTGGCAATGTTGGTGGTGAAATCGTAGAGATCCTGATCCCGCGCCACATTGAGATTGCCCGACGTCGGTGGCGTGGCGGTGTAGTCGGCAGCGGAATTGGCGCGGATGCGGTCCATCATGTCGTAGGCGATGAAACTGGCCTGGCTGGTCATCCGCGAGCTGTCGGTGTACTTCAGCGCGTTGAGTTGCACTGCCGCCGCGCCAAGCAAGCCGACCGTGAGAATCAGCAACGCGACCAGCACCTCGATCAGCGTCATTCCTCGCTGCGTCCGTTGACTCCCTGCCCTCATCCGCAATTTCCACCCAATTGAATTCGTCCGTTCAGACACACGTTCAGCGTCCTGCTTTGCGTACCCAGCGTGTAACTGATGATCACCGCCGTCGAGGGTGCCGCCAGACCGCCGAGATTATTGAAATCCAGTGCGATCACTCCTGAGGGTAGCGTCAGAGTCGCGCCGCTGCTCATCGCTGGAACAACCCGCAATACATTGGCTGGATTGCCAGTACTGTCGTAGACCGCCAGCTCACCGGTCCAGACGCTGCCGCCAGCCGTTGGCCGCAAACGGGTGGTGACACCGCGGTTGATCGCCTCAAGGCGGGCAAAGTTGATCGCTCGTTGCAAGTCACCCATTTCGGTATCGGCTTTGCTGCCCTGTATCGAACGGGTAAAGGCCGGGACCGCCAAGGTGATCAGGACCAGAAACACGGCGATCGCCACGAGCAACTCGATCAGCGTGAAACCTTTTGTACGAAGATCCATCGATGCCCTCCGTTGCCGTCGGCTATACCTGCTTCTACACGCTAGAACATTCAGCCGACCTGTGTCGGTTGATTTGCCCTGCCCGGCGCACGGAGCGCGCCATCCATCACGTTCCACGGAGGGAGTCTTCATGTCACAAAACGGTTTCAGCCTGATCGAATTGCTTATGGGACTGGCGATCGGCGCAATTGTTCTGCTGCTGGTCAGCCCCGCGCTGGCCAGCCTTAAAGAGTCGAGTCACCGCGAGCTGGCGGCGCAATCCTTGTTCGAGGGCATCCGCAACGCCCGCAGCCTGGCCATCACGCGTAATCAGAGTGTGGTGATCCATGGGATCAATGGCGACTGGAGTCAGGGTTGGCGGATCATTCTCGACATCAGTGGCAAGGGCGCCAAAGACGTCAGCAATCCGCTGCTGGTGGAACAGGCAAGTGCCATGCAGGTGCCGATTGTCGGCAATTGGGCGGTGAGTCGTTACGTGCGCTTCAGCAGTCTGGGGCAACCGCTGATGCCCGGGCGGGCTTTTCAGGCAGGGACATTACATGTCTGCTCGGCGCGCGAGCCGGTCAGCCAGCAGCAGATCGTGCTCGCCGCGACCGGTCGCGTGCGCCTGAGCCGCGCAAAGACGGCGCAGGCGTTGTGTCAAAAAACCGAGCGGGTCAGATCGAGCGCACACGCAGCTCTTTAGGCATCGAGAAGGTGATGTTTTCCTCGCGCCCGGCCAGTTCATCGGCACCGGTGGCGCCCCAGGCCTGCAACTGCTGAATGACGCCACGCACCAGCACTTCCGGCGCAGAGGCACCGGCGGTAATGCCGATACGCTCGACACCATCGAACCAGCTCTTTTGCATGTCTTCGGCGCCGTCGATCAAGTAGGCCGGAGTGGCCATGCGTTCGGCCAGTTCACGCAGACGATTGGAGTTGGAGCTGTTCGGGCTGCCGACCACCAGCACCACGTCGCATTCGTCAGCCAATTGCTTGACCGCGTCCTGACGGTTTTGCGTGGCGTAGCAGATGTCGTCCTTGCGCGGACCGCCAATTGCCGGAAAACGTGTACGCAAGGCGTCGATGACGCGACTGGTGTCGTCCATCGACAGGGTCGTCTGAGTGACGAAGGCCAGTTTTTCCGGGTTGCGCACCTGCAGTTCGGCCACGTCTTTCTCGTCTTCGACGAGGTAGATCGAGCCGCCATTGCTGGCGTCGTACTGGCCCATGGTGCCTTCGACTTCCGGGTGCCCGGCGTGGCCGATCAGAATGCACTCACGGCCATCGCGGCTGTATTTGGCGACTTCGATATGCACCTTGGTCACCAGCGGACAGGTGGCGTCGAAGACTTTAAGGCCACGACCGGCGGCTTCATTGCGCACGGCCTGAGAGACGCCATGGGCACTGAAGATCACGATGACGTCATCCGGCACCTGATCGAGTTCTTCGACGAAAATCGCGCCACGACTGCGCAGGTCCTCGACAACGAACTTGTTGTGCACCACTTCATGACGCACGTAGATCGGCGGCCCGAACACTTCGAGGGCGCGGTTGACGATTTCGATCGCCCGGTCCACGCCGGCGCAGAAGCCACGGGGGTTGGCGAGTTTGATTTGCATGCTGTGCCTCGTGTCTTGCGCGCAAAAGCTATGAAAAACCATTGTAGGAGTGAGCCTGCTCGCGATGGCGGTATGTCAGCCAACATCAATGTTGAATGTCAGGCACCCATCGCAAGCAGGCTCACTCCTACATTTTTAGATCGCTTTGACGGAAATGATTTCCACGTCAAAGGTCAATGTTTTGCCGGACAGCGGGTGGTTGAAGTCGACGGTCACTTGCGCGTCGTCGAACTCTTTTACCACGCCCGGCAGTTCAGTATTGGCCGCATCGTTGAAGATCACCAGCAGACCCGACGACAGTTCCATGTCGGCGAACTGCGAGCGCGGGATGACCTGGACGTTTTGCGGGTTCGGCTGGCCGAAGGCGTTTTCCGGCTCGACGGTCAGCGTGCGCTTGTCGCCAGCCTTGAAGCCGAACAGTGCCGCTTCGAAACCCGGCAACAGGTTGCCGTCGCCGACCTTGAAGGTCGCCGGGGCTTTGTCGAACGTGCTGTCGACGGTGTCGCCGTTTTCCAGGCGCAGTGCGAAATGCAAAGTGACTTCCGTGTTCTGGCCGATGCGTTGCTCAGCCGATACCTGTTCAGTCATGAGCGGTCTCTTCGGTTTTCTTCGGTTTGAACATGTCCAGCGCCAGCATGATCGCGCCAACAGTGATCGCGCTGTCGGCGAAGTTGAACGCCGGGAAGTACCAGCGGTTCTGCCAGTGCACCAGAATGAAGTCGATCACATGGCCCAGGGCGATGCGGTCGTACAGATTGCCCAGCGCGCCGCCCAACACCAGCGCCAGAGCGATAGCCAGCCAGGTGTCGTTGCGGCCCAGGCGCTTGAGCCAGACCACCAGGACACAGCTGACCACGATGGCGATCAGGGCGAACAGCCAGCGCTGCCAGCCGGAGCTGTCAGCAAGGAAGCTGAAGGCAGCACCGGTGTTATAAGCCAGGGTCCAGCTGAACAGATCAGGAATTATCACGATCTGCTGGAACATTTCGAGCCTGCCTTCGAAGTAGAACTTGCTGGCCTGGTCGATGACCAGAACCAGCAGGCTCAACCATAGCCAGCTCAACCGTCCGAAACGGCCAATGGCATCAGGCATAGTGACGAACCTCGCCAGTGCCGCTGATGTTGTCGACGCAACGACCGCAGATTTCCGGATGCTCCGGGTTCACGCCGACGTCTTCGCGGCAGTGCCAGCAACGGGCGCACTTCGGGAAGGCCGATTTGACGATCTTCAGTTTCAGACCGCTGACTTCGGTCGCGACCGCGTCCGCGGGTGCCTGAACAAACGGCGCAACGCTGGCGGTCGAAGTGATCAACACGAAGCGCAGTTCGTTGCTGAGTTTTTCCAGATCGGCGCTCAGCGCGTCTTCGGCGTACAGCGTCACTTCGGCCTGCAGGTTGCCACCGACGGCTTTCGCCGCCCGCTGGATTTCCATTTCCTTGTTGACCGCTGCCTTGACCGCCATCACCCGGTCCCAGTATTCGCGGCCCAGTTCGACGTTGTCCGGCAGTTCGGTCAGGCCTTCGTACCAAGTGTTGAGCATCACCGATTCGTTACGCTCGCCCGGCAGGTATTCCCACAACTCGTCAGCGGTGAAGGCGAGGATCGGTGCGATCCAGCGCACCAGCGCTTCGGAGATGTGGAACAGCGCGGTTTGCGCCGAACGGCGGGCCTTGCTGTTGGCGCCAGTGGTGTACTGACGGTCCTTGATGATGTCGAGGTAGAAACCGCCCAGCTCCTGCACGCAGAAGTTGTGGATCTTCGAGTAAACGTTCCAGAAACGGTATTCGCCGTAGTGCTCTTGCAGCTCGCGTTGCAGCAGCAGGGTACGGTCGACCGCCCAACGGTCCAGCGCGAGCATTTCTTCAGCCGGCAGGATGTCGGTGGCCGGGTTGAAGCCGCTCAGGTTGGAAAGCAGGAAACGCGCAGTGTTACGGATACGACGATAGGCGTCGGCGCTGCGTTGCAGGATCTGGTCGGATACCGCCATTTCGCCGGAGTAGTCGGTCGAAGCGACCCACAGACGCATGATGTCGGCGCCCAGGGTGTCGTTGACTTTCTGCGGCGCGATCACGTTGCCCAGCGACTTGGACATCTTGCGCCCGGCTTCGTCGACGGTGAAACCGTGGGTCAGCAGTTCGCGGTACGGCGCGTGATTGTCGATGGCGCAGCCAGTCAGCAGCGAGGAGTGGAACCAGCCACGGTGTTGGTCCGAGCCTTCCAGGTACAGGTCGGCACGCGGGCCGCTGTCATGACCCATAGGATGCGAACCGCGCAGGACGTGCCAGTGCGTGGTACCCGAGTCGAACCAGACGTCGAGGGTGTCGCTGATCTTGTCGTACAGCGGCGCTTCATCGCCAAGCAGTTCGGCAGCGTCCATCTTGAACCAGGCTTCAATGCCTTCGACTTCAACGCGCTTGGCCACTTCTTCCATCAGTTCGACGGTGCGCGGGTGCAGTTCGCCGCTTTCCTTGTTGAGGAAGAACGGGATCGGCACGCCCCAGTTGCGCTGACGCGAGATGCACCAGTCCGGACGGTTGGCGATCATCGAGTGCAGACGCGCCTGGCCCCAGGCCGGGACGAATGAAGTGTCTTCGATGGCCTTGAGCGAACGCACGCGCAGGGTGTCACCGCTGGTGGGCTCTTTGTCCATGCCGATGAACCACTGCGCGGTGGCGCGGTAGATCAGCGGGGTCTTGTGGCGCCAGCAGTGCATGTAGCTGTGTTCGATGACCGTGGTGTGCATCAGCGCACCGACTTCGGTGAGCTTGTCGACGATCGCCGGGTTGGCCTTCCAGATGAACTGGCCGCCGAAGAATTCCAGCGACGGCACGTACACGCCGTTGCTCTGCACCGGGTTGAGGATGTCGTCGTTGACCATGCCGTATTTCTTGCAGGTCACGAAGTCGTCCACGCCGTAGGCCGGAGCGGAGTGAACCACTCCGGTGCCGGCGCCCAGTTCAACGTAGTCAGCCAGATAAACCGGCGACAGACGGTCATAGAACGGGTGACGGAAGTTGATCAGTTCGAGTTGTTTACCGGTGGTGGTAGCGATGACCGAGCCTTCGACGCCATAGCGAGTCAGGCAGGCTTCGACCAGTTCCTCAGCCAGTACCAGCAACTTGTCGCCGATATCCACCAGCGCATAGTTGAATTCCGGGTGAACGTTCAGCGCCTGGTTGGCCGGGATGGTCCACGGGGTGGTGGTCCAGATCACGATCGCCGCAGGCTTGCTCAGCGATGCCAGGCCGAACGCGGCAGCCAGTTTGGCTTCGTCAGCGATCGGGAATGCGACGTCGATGGTCGAGGACTTTTTGTTCTCGTATTCGACTTCCGCTTCGGCCAGCGCCGAACCGCAGTCGAAGCACCAGTTCACCGGCTTCAGACCCTTGAAGACGAAACCGCCCTTGACGATTTCGGCGAGGGCGCGGATTTCACCGGCTTCGTTCTTGAAGTCCATGGTCTTGTACGGGTTGGCCCAATCGCCCAGCACGCCGAGACGGATGAACTCGGACTTCTGCCCTTCGATCTGCTCGGTGGCGTAGGCACGGCACAGTTCGCGGGTCTTGTCCGCGCCCAGGTTCTTGCCGTGGGTCACTTCAACCTTGTGCTCGATCGGCAGGCCGTGGCAGTCCCAACCCGGAACGTACGGCGCATCGAAACCCGACAGGGTCTTCGAGCGGATGATCATGTCCTTGAGAATCTTGTTCAGTGCGTGACCGATGTGAATCGTGCCGTTGGCATACGGAGGGCCGTCATGCAGAACGAACTTCGGACGATCCTTGCCAATCTCGCGCAACTTTCCGTACAGGCCAATACTGTCCCAGCGCTGCAGGATCTGCGGTTCGCGCTGTGGCAGGCCGGCCTTCATTGGGAAGGCGGTGTCCGGAAGGTTTAGCGTGGCTTTATAGTCGGTCATTTAAGGCTCTTCATTAGCGATGGGCGCTAGGTGCGGCTAGTGCACGGGCGGCGGCGACATCCGCGTTGATCGCCGTTTTCAGTGCCTCCAGGGAGGCGAAACGCTGCTCTTCACGCAGCTTCTGGTGGAAAACCACCGTCAAACGCCGGTCATACAGATCGCCGGCAAAATCTAAAAGATGGACTTCGAGGTGGGCCTTGCCATCACCTTGTACCGTGGGCCGCACGCCGATATTGGCGACACCGGGCCAGGTCTTGCCGTCGATATCGACATTCACCAGATACACCCCGGTGAACGGCACGCGACGACGCTTGAGTTGCACATTGGCAGTGGGCGTACCCAGTTGCCGGGCCAGTTTCTGGCCATGGAGCACGCGACCGGCGATCCGGTACGGGCGGCCGAGCAAGCGTTCGGCCAAGGCGAAATCAGCCGCGGCCAAGGCGTTGCGCACTTGCGTGCTGCTGACGCGAATGCCGTCCAGCTCGACGGTTTGCGCCGCTTCGACGGTGAAACCGTGCATCTGCCCGGCCTGCAGCAGAAAATCGAAATCGCCGAGGCGATCGCAACCGAAGCGGAAATCGTCACCGACCTCCAGATGCTGGACGCCGAGGCCATCAACCAGGATGGTGTCGACGAACTCGCTGGCGCTGAGCTTGCTCAAGCGCTGGTTGAAGGCCAGGCACAACACCCGGTCGACGCCTTCGGCGGCCAGCAGTTGCAGCTTGTCACGCAAGCGCGCCAGACGCGCCGGCGCGGTGTCGGGAGCAAAGAATTCCCGTGGCTGCGGCTCGAAAATCACCACGCAGCTGGGTACGCCCAACTCGAGCGCACGCTCACGCAGCCGGGCCAGGATAGCCTGGTGACCACGGTGAACACCGTCAAAGTTGCCAATAGTGGCGACGCAGCCCCGATGCTGGGGGCGCAAGTTGTGGAGGCCTCGAACCAGCTGCATAACGCGCTTCTTGCTCATAAAGTGGTCGATTATAACCACACCCGACGGTCGACGACAGGCAACACCGTAACGCAAAGTGATCGAGCCGACAAAACTGCCGGCCCATGCCTGCGGATAAAGGCTGAAACCTTAGCTCAGGGCCTTGCGATTGAAGTCGCGCAGACGGAAACCGAGCAGCAGCAACATGCCGAAATAGGCCACCACCCCAGCAACCACCAGCGCGCCAAGACGCAGGAAGCGCTCAAGCATGTGACCTTGATCCCAGGCCGGCATGAAGTGCATGCCCGCCAACAACACCGCCGACATGACCGTGACCGCCACAACCAGTTTGAAACCGAATTTGCCCCAGCCTGGCTGCGGCTGATACATCTTCTGCTTGCGCAACTGATAGAACAGCAGCCCGGCATTCAGGCAGGCCCCGGCACTGATCGCCAACGCCAGACCGGCATGGGCCAACGGACCGATCAACGCCAGGTTGAACAACTGCGTGCAGACCAGGGTGAAGATGGCGATCTTCACTGGCGTGCGGATGTTCTGTTGCGCATAAAAGCCCGGCGCCAGCACCTTGATCACGATGATGCCCAATAAGCCGACCGAATAGGCAATCAACGCACGCTGAGTCATTTCAGCGTCGAAGCCGCTGAACTGGCCGTACTGAAACAGCGAAACCGTCAACGGCTCGGCGAGAATGCCCAGCGCCAGTGCGCACGGCAACACCAGCACGAAGCACAGGCGCAAGCCCCAGTCGAGAATCCGCGAATATTCGTGGCGATCCTTGTTGGCGTAAGTCTTCGCCAGCGTCGGCAGCAAAATCGTGCCGAGCGCCACACCGAGAACGCCGGACGGCAATTCCATCAAACGGTCGGCGTAATACATCCACGACACGGAACCGGCGACCAGAAACGAGGCGAAAATCGTGTTGATGATCAGCGAAATCTGGCTGACCGAAACCCCGAGAATCGCCGGCAGCATCTGCTTCATCACCCGCCACACGCCGGTATCGCGCAGGTTCAGGCGCGGCAGCACGAGCATGCCGATCTTTTTCAGGTGCGGCAGTTGATAGAGCAACTGCGCCAGACCACCGACCAGCACCGCCCAGCCTAGGGCCATGACTGGCGGATCGAAGTACGGCGTAAGAAACAATGCAAACACGATCATGCTGACGTTGAGCAGCGTCGGCACGAACGCCGGCACGGAAAATCGGTTCCAGGTATTGAGGATGGCGCCGGCCAGCGAGGACAGCGAGATCAGCAATATATAAGGAAAGGTCACCCGCAGCAGATCGGAGGTGAGCTGGAATTTTTCCGGCGTGTCGGTAAAACCCGGCGCCGTTGCCCAGATCACCCAAGGCGCAGCGAGCATGCCCAGCGCCGTGACCAGCGCTAGGACCAGGGTCAGCAGGCCGGTCACGTAAGCAATGAACGTACGAGTCGCCTCTTCGCCCTTCTGACTTTTGTATTCGGCGAGAATCGGTACGAAAGCCTGGGAAAATGCGCCCTCGGCAAAGATTCGCCGCAACAGGTTGGGCAGCTTGAACGCAATAAAGAAGGCGTCCGTGGCCATTCCGGCGCCGAATATGCGCGCGATCAAAGTGTCCCGTACGAAACCCAGAACCCGGGAAAGCATGGTGATAGAGCTGACCGCGGCCAGCGATTTGAGCAGATTCATTGAGGGAATGGGTGCCTGTCGATAAACAGCAGGCGAACAATGCGCCTACTTGTGCGATACTCCGCGCCGCAACAGCACAGAGCCAAAGCTCGCGAGTTTACAGGTCAAGCGCCGGAAATAAATATCCCGCCTCTTTATACCTACCACTTAGCGGAACGATTCAAGTGCCCTTGACAAGACAAGTCTTCATCGGCATGATTCGCGGCCTATTTTGTTTGCTATTTCCTAAAAAGTCTTTCGAGGAGCTCGACGGTGGCCAACTCACCTTCCGCCAAAAAACGTGCAAAACAGGCTGAGAAGCGTCGCAGCCACAACGCCAGCCTGCGTTCCATGGTTCGCACCTACATCAAGAATGTAGTTAAAGCCATCGACGCAAAAGACGCTGAAAAAGCTCAAGCTGCATACGTTCTGGCTGTGCCAGTTATCGACCGCATGGCCGATAAAGGCATCATCCACAAGAACAAGGCTGCTCGTCATAAGAGCCGTTTGAATGGCCACGTCAAAGCGCTGAAAGAAGCCGCTTAATCGACGCAGTCATTAAAAAACCGACCTCAGGGTCGGTTTTTTATTGCCTGTGATTTGACCAGCTTCGCGAGCGAGACCGCGCCCAGCCCAAAAGAGCCAGGCGCCGCCACGCTCCCCAACTAGCGTCAATCCAACGGATTGAACGAGCGATTCATCGCCACGACGTCGTCATGGCTTGGGTTCGGACCGAGCAACTGGAAGTGCCGGGGCAACTCATCGCGCATGGCTGGCGCCCGCCCCTTGACCGCTAACGCCAGAGCCCTGCGCATGGTTTGCGCGTCATAGTCGCAGCAATAGCAAGGCGTGCACGGCTGCTGCCGCCAGGACTCGTCAAGCGTACCGCCATCCACCGGATCGAAACCGACCTGATCCACCAAAGACATGACCGTCTCTTTGGCCTTTTGATCATCTCCCGCCACGGCTGCTGCCAGACGACCCTCAACACCTTGCGCACGGCCCAGTTCAGCCAAGGTATAGGCCAGCAGGTTGTTGAAAGCCTTGATCACAGGACGCCCGATCTGCCGGGTAACCCAGATGCTTTCCGTCATTCCCTGATCGATCTCCTCAATCTTCGGATCGCGCAGACCAGGGTAGTAATTACTGGTATCGACGATCGGGACGCCGGGTGGCACAGAAGCAAACAGATCAGCAGGTAACGCACTCAACGCCGGCAGCGGTATCGACAACACGATCACCTCCACCCCGTCTACCGCGCCTCGAACATCCGCAGGCTCGACGCCAATCTCCTCAGCGAACGCACGCACGCCGTCAACGCCTCTGGAGTTCGCCACACGGACCTC
Organism: Pseudomonas retamae; assembly: GCF_043496865.1. Classification (NCBI taxonomy): domain Bacteria; kingdom Pseudomonadati; phylum Pseudomonadota; class Gammaproteobacteria; order Pseudomonadales; family Pseudomonadaceae; genus Pseudomonas; species Pseudomonas retamae. The sequence goes on along the minus strand of NZ_JBIEIL010000012.1, from coordinate 179,400 downwards.
ATGCCCGGCAGCCTTAAGCTTGCGAGCGAGAACACCGCCAATGTTACCGGTGCCGATGATGCCGATTTTCATGATTCAAACCCCTCTTCAATGATTAGCTGCACCGATGTTAGGGGGCTGGTGTGATAATGGTAAGTACCGACCAAAAGGTGGGTAACTCACCCGCGAGGAAGAAATGGACCGAGAGTGGAACTGCGAAGACCCGCAAAATCGAAAGAACTGGGCCGAGGCAACAACTGAGACGCTTCGGGTACTGGAGGGGAAATGGAAGATCATCATTCTCTGCCAGCTGTTCGCGGCAAAGGGCGCGCTGCGCTTTTCGGATCTGGAGAAGCTGATCGAAGGGATCAACCAGAAGATGCTGATCCAGCAGCTCAAGCAACTGGAAAAGGACGGCATCGTCCTGCGCACGGTGTACCCGCAGGTACCACCCAGGGTGGAATATCAGCTCACACCCATTGGCCACGCCCTCGGGCCGTCCATTCAGGCGCTGATTGAATGGGCAGAGATGCGGCGCGCTCAACTCTGAGCACTTCAGACTGCAATTACCCGAATCCAAACGCCAGAATGCAGCGAGCCGGCCCGCAAAAGATTGCCGGGCCGGCTCGCACATCGTTGGATTTGCAGCGCTTACTGCTGGACCGGCACCCACGGCAGGATCGGAATCGCGGTCACGGCATTCTGTGGACTGCCCTCGATCAAACGATCGCTGTAGACCAGGTACACCAGCGTGTTGCGCTTCTTGTCGAGGAAACGCACCACCTGCATGGTCTTGAACACCAGCGAAGTGCGCTCCTTGAACACCTCGTCGCCATCCTTCAGTTCACCCTTGAACTTGATCGGTCCCACCTGCCGGCAAGCGATCGACGCTTCCGCGCGATCCTCGGCCAGACCCAGACCGCCCTTAACACCGCCAGTCTTGGCGCGTGACAGGTAGCAGGTCACGCCCTCGACCTTGGGATCATCAAAGGCTTCGACCACAATGCGGTCATTCGGACCGACGAACTTGAACACCGTCGACACCTGACCGATTTCTTCGGCCGAGGCCAGCAATGGCAGCGCCATCAGCAGGCCCAACAATCCTTTTGCTACGCGCATCGAGTTTTCCTTAAACCAGAATCAGGTTGTCACGGTGAACCAGTTCCGGCTCCGCCATGTAACCGAGCAAACCGACAATCGCATCCGACGACTGACCGATGATTTTTTGTGCTTCCAGCGCGCTGTAGTTGGCCAGGCCGCGGGCGATCTCGCGACCGTCCGGCGCCACGCAGACCACCATTTCACCGCGACGGAAGCTGCCCTGCACCAATTTGACCCCCACCGGCAGCAGACTCTTGTTGCCTTGCGACAGCGCTGACACCGCACCATCGTCCAGCACGAGCGTGCCGCGGGTTTGCAGATGCCCGGCCAGCCACTGCTTGCGCGCCGCGAGCATGCCGCGCTCGGGCGACAGCAAGGTGCCGATGCGCTCGCCGGCCTTCAGGCGATCGAGCACTCGCTCCAGTCGCCCACCGACAATGATCGTGTGCGCACCGGAACGCGCCGCCAGACGCGCCGCGCGCAGCTTGGTCTGCATGCCGCCACGTCCCAGCGCACCACCGGTGCCGCCCGCAACTGCATCGAGGCTCGGATCATCGGCGCGCGCCTCGAAGATCATCTGCGCATCAGGATTGTTGCGCGGGTCAGCATCAAACATGCCGTCGCGATCGGTGAGGATCACCAGCAGATCCGCTTCGACCAGGTTGGCCACCAGCGCCGCCAGCGTGTCGTTGTCGCCGAAACGGATTTCGTCGGTGACCACGGTGTCGTTTTCGTTGATCACCGGGATGACTTTCAGCTCGACCAGTGCGCGCAGGGTACTGCGGGCATTGAGGTAGCGCTTGCGGTCGGAGAGGTCATCGTGCGTCAGGAGGATCTGCGCGGTGTGCCGGCCATGCTCGGCGAAGCTTGATTCCCACGCCTGCACCAAGCCCATCTGACCGATTGCCGCGGCCGCCTGCAGCTCGTGCATCGCACTGGGCCGCGCAGTCCAGCCCAAACGACTCATGCCGGCCGCTACCGCCCCGGAGGACACCAGCACCAGCTCGACGCCCGCCTCATGCAAGGCCACCATCTGCTCGACCCAGACACTCATTGCCGCACGATCGAGCCCTTTGCCATCCGCTGTCAGCAAAGCGCTGCCGATCTTCACGACCCAACGCTGCGCACCTGTCACCTTGCTCCGCATCATCTTCAACCTTAGCTTGAGGGCAGCACGACCTGACACCACCCATGACGTTAATCGTGGCGATTGCTGACCAACGATCGATTTCCAGATACCAAAACGCCGCTCGATTGAGCGGCGCTTAAGTTTACTGCAACGAATCAGTCACGCACGTAAATGATTTCCGGACCGTCTTCGTCATCCACATCTTCTTCGTCCCAGTCATCGTCGCCGATGTCATGGACCGACTTCACGCCGCTGCGACGCAGGGCACGCTTGTCGTCCAGCGCCTGCAGTTGCGCACGCGCTTCGTCTTCGATGCGCTGGTCGAGGTCGGCCAGCTCTTCCTTGTAGGCCGGGTCATTGGCCAGGCGATCGGCGCGATCTTCCATGTAACGCATGATGTCGTGGCACAGACGCTCGGTACCGATCTTGGCGATCGCCGAGATCACGTACACCGGACCGGTCCATTCCAGGCGGTCGACGATTTCCTTGACGCGAGCGTCGTGCTCTTCCTCAAGGATCTGGTCGCACTTGTTCAACACCAGCCAGCGATCACGCTCGGCCAGCGACGGGCTGAACTTGATCAGCTCGTTGACGATCACTTCAGCCGCGTCCGGAGCACTGGAGTCATCCAGCGGCGCCATGTCGACGAGGTGCAGCAGCAGACGCGTGCGCGCCAGGTGCTTGAGGAAGCGAATGCCCAGACCGGCGCCGTCGGAAGCGCCTTCGATCAGACCCGGAATGTCGGCAACGACGAAGCTCTTCCAGCGGTCGACGCTGACCACACCAAGGTTCGGCACCAGCGTGGTGAACGGGTAATCGGCGACTTTCGGCTTGGCGGCCGAGACCGAACGGATAAAGGTACTTTTACCAGCGTTCGGCAAGCCCAGCAGACCGACGTCGGCCAGCACTTTCATTTCCAGTTTCAGGTCGCGCTGCTCGCCCGGCTTGCCCGGCGTGGTCTGGCGCGGCGCCCGGTTGGTACTGGATTTGAAACGAGTGTTGCCCAGACCGTGCCAGCCGCCCTGCACCACCATCAGCTTCTGACCGGCCTTGGTCAGGTCGCCGATGACTTCCTGAGTGGCGGAGTCGATCACTGTGGTGCCGACCGGCACGCGCAGGATCAGGTCTTCGCCCTTCTTGCCGGTGCAGTCGGTGCTGCCGCCGTTGGAGCCACGCTCGGCATCGAAGTGCCGGGTGTAACGGTAGTCGACCAGGGTGTTGAGGTTTTCGTCGGCCATCATGTAGATGGAACCGCCATCACCACCATCACCACCGTTCGGGCCACCGTTCTCGATGAATTTTTCCCGACGGAAACTCATGGCGCCATTGCCGCCATCACCAGCCTTTACGCGAATCGATACTTCATCAACAAACTTCATAACCAACGCCTCTCGCCGTACGGACGAGCCGAAAAACAATCAAGACATAAGACTCTTGCAAAAATGAGCGCAGCGACCCCAAGACACGACCTGCATCGCACGCCGACAGCCCATACAAACAGCTTTGCAAGAGACTCACCCCACAAACGAAAAAGCCCCGTCGCAAGACAGGGCTTCTCCAGCGATCTCGCGATTAAGCCGCGATTACGCTCACGTAACGACGACCGAAGGCGCCCTTTACTTCGAACTTGATCACGCCTTCGATTTTAGCGAAGAGAGTGTGATCCTTACCCATGCCAACGCCGTAGCCAGCGTGGAATTGGGTGCCGCGCTGACGCACGATGATGTTGCCGGCCTTGATGACCTGGCCGCCATACATCTTCACGCCAAGGCGTTTGGCTTCTGAGTCGCGACCGTTACGGGTACTACCACCAGCTTTTTTGTGTGCCATGAGTTCAATTCTCCTAGTGAGGAATTAGGCTGTAATTAAGCCTGAATACCGGTGATTTTGATCTCGGTGAACCACTGGCGGTGGCCCATACGCTTCATGTGGTGCTTACGACGACGGAACTTGATGATGCGGACTTTATCGTGACGACCTTGGGAGATCACTTCAGCCTTGACGGTTGCGCCAGCAACAACTGGTGCGCCGATGTTCACGTCGTCGCCATTGGCGACCAGCAGAACGCGATCAAAAGTCACGGATTCGCCAGTAGCGATTTCCAGTTTTTCGATCTTCAGGTATTCACCTTCAGCGACCTTGTATTGCTTACCGCCGGTAACGATTACTGCGTACATGGTATTTCTCCGATAATCCTGCTCACCCAGCTCTTTATAAGAAGAGGTATTGGCTGGCATGGCTGCATGGGGCTGGAACGGCCCAAGTGCAATTGCGTAAGGCAGGTGCTGCCCAGGAAGTTCAGGGTGCGCGATTGTACGCAAGCCGCAGCAGGCTTGCAAGTAGCCGTCCATCGCGCCTTGACAGGTCTGGACGGGGGTCCTAGCATGCCGCGCAACCCTTCTGGAGCGACTCTCGCTGATGCAACCCCAAGCTTTCTACCGCGCGGTGGCGGACGATTTTAGCGCCGTCGACGGCATCATCAAGAAGCAGCTGACTTCCCGAGTACCGCTGGTATCGAAAATCGGCGATTACATCACCTCGGCTGGCGGCAAGCGTCTGCGTCCTTTATTAGTGTTGCTGTGTGGCAAGGCCCTGGGTCGCGAAGGCGACGACATGCGTCTGCTGGCCGCCACCATCGAATTCCTGCACACCGCGACCCTGCTGCATGACGACGTGGTCGACATGTCCGGCATGCGCCGTGGCCGTTCGACCGCCAACGCCATGTGGGGCAACGCCCCGAGCGTACTGGTCGGCGATTTCCTGTACTCGCGTTCGTTCGAAATGATGGTCGAACTGGGCTCGATGCCGGTGATGAAGATCCTGTCCCAGGCCACGCGCATCATCGCCGAAGGCGAAGTGTTGCAGCTGTCCAAGGTGCGTGACGCCAGCACCACCGAAGAAACCTACATGGAAGTCATCCGCGGCAAGACCGCGATGCTCTTCGAAGCCTCGACCCACAGCGCCGCCGCACTGGCCGGTGCTACCGCCGAGCAGAGCGAAGCCCTGCGCACCTTCGGCGATCACCTGGGCGTGGCCTTCCAGCTGGTCGATGACCTGCTCGACTATAAGGGTGACGCCGAAACCCTGGGCAAGAACGTCGGTGACGACCTGGCCGAAGGTAAGCCAACCCTGCCGTTGATCTACACCATGCGCGAAGGAACGCCGGAACAGGCTGCACTGGTGCGCCAGGCGATCCAGAAAGGCGGGATCGAAGACCTGGAAAGCATCCGCATCGCCGTGGAAGCTTCCGGTTCGCTGGAGTACACCGCGCAACTGGCCCGTGATTATGTGGCCCGTGCGATCACCTGCCTCGAAGCACTGCCGGCCAGCGAATACCGCGATGCGCTGGTGGAACTGAGCGAGTTTGCGGTCGCCCGCACGCACTGATTTACCCCCCTGTGGGAGCGAGCCTGCTCGCGAAAGCCATCTGCCAGTCGATAAAGATGTTGACTGCCATACCGCTTTCGCGAGCAGGCTCGCTCCCACAGTTGTTTCTGGGTAGTGCCCTGCGGCGCATAAAACCCTATACAATGTGCGCCCTTTTACCCTCCTGATACCCAAGGAACCTTAGTGAGCACGTTGCCACCCTGCCCGAAATGCAATTCCGAATACACCTACGAAGACGGTACGCAACTGGTCTGCCCTGAGTGCGCCCACGAGTGGTCTGCCGGCGGCGAAGCCGAAGTGGCGTCCACGGATGACGTGAAGAAAGATTCGGTCGGCAACGTCCTGCAGGACGGCGACACCATCACCGTGATCAAGGACCTCAAGGTCAAGGGCACCTCCTTGGTGGTCAAGGTCGGCACCAAGGTCAAGAATATCCGCCTGTGCGATGGCGACCACGACATCGATTGCAAGATCGACGGTATCGGCCCGATGAAGCTCAAATCCGAGTTCGTCAGAAAAGTCTGAACCTTGCCTCATCCATCCCGCGCCAGCCGTGGGATGGAGCTCCACCCTCTGCGCTGCGCCTCAAAGAAACCTCAGTTTGCCCCTTCGCGAGCAGGCTCGCTCCCACACAAAGATCGTCATCCGCCAATAGGCACTTGCTATTTGACGAATAAGAATTATTCTCATTGAAACCTTTCAAGGAGAAACGACCCATGACTTATTTGATCGACGCCTGGCTGGATCGCCCGCACCCCTACCTCAGAATCCTTCATCGGGAAACCGGCGAAGTCTGTGCGGTGCTTGAAGAAGAAGCGTTGCATGAACTGCAGGATCAAGGCGATCTGGACGTCAGCAGCCTCAATTCCAGCGAGCCACTGGTGCTCAAGGAACTGGTGCGCAATCTATTCCTGTTCTGCTATGCCCGGGCATTGCGCCCCAGCAGTGAATTGCACAACAAGATCGAAATATGAGCAACGATAAAAGACCTGTGGGAGCGAGCCTGCTCGCGAAAGCGGTTAATCAGCCAACAAACCAGTCGACTGAAAGGACGCCTTCGCGAGCAGGCTCGCTCCCACAGGGTTAGCCCGCCACGAAGGCAGGCCCGGAATTACAGAACGTCCAGCAGCTCGACGTCGAACACCAGAACGCTGTGCGGCGGGATGCTGCCAACGCCTTGAGCGCCGTAAGCCAGTTCGCTTGGCACGTACAGGCGCCATTTGCTGCCGGCATTCATCAGTTGCAGGGCTTCGGTCCAGCCGGCGATCACGCCACCGACCGGGAATTCTGCAGGCTGGCCGCGCTCGTAGGAGCTGTCGAACACCGTGCCGTCGATCAGCGTGCCGTGGTAGTGCGTGCGCACCTGGTCTTCACGGGTCGGCTTGGCGCCTTCGCCCTGGGTCAGCACTTCGAACTGCAGGCCGGAAGCCAGCGTGGTGATGCCGTCACGCTTGGCGTTTTCCGCCAGGAAAGCCAGGCCTTCACCAGCAGCCGCTTCAGCCTTGGCAGCCGCTTCAGCTTGCATGATTTCGCGGATCACCTTGAAGCTGGCGGACATCTCTTCCTGACCCACACGGCTTTCCTTGCCGGCGAAGGCGTCGGTCAGGCCAGCCAGAATCGCGTCCAGGCTGACGCCCGGTGGCGGGTTGTCGCGCAGCTGGTCACCCAGCTGACGGCCGATGCCGTAGCTGACGCGGGTTTCGTCGGTGGACAGATTTACTTCGGACATGACACTGCTCCGCTGTGCGGACGGCCACAAGACTTGCCGTGCGAGCACAGCGCGTCCCGGCGCGCCCGGAACCAAAAGGGCGAGCAGACTAGCACAGATGCCCCGAACGTGGGGCGCCGGGCCTACAGGGCCGAGCGCCAGGCGAGCGGCACTTTCAGACTTTCATTGATGCCACCGCCCAGGCCGCACATTTCATCATGCACCGAGGTGTGCACGAGGTTGAACGGCAGCACCGGAAAGGCATGCAGCATGTCCCGTGCATGCTCGACGGAACGAAGAGTCAGGGTTTTGCCCAAAGGATCATGCAACGGATGAGCGGCCCCATGCATGCGCGCTTCCAACAGATAGATCCCGCCCTCCATGGAAATCAGGTTCAACTCATCGACCTTGCCGGCGATGGCAAACGCGTTCAGCTCTTGCAGGTTCATCGAACACCTCAAGCAGTGACAAGCCAGAAGCTACAGGGATAGGCTTGTACAAAGCAAAGCACAAGGTACAAACGAAGCCGCCCGTCTGTGTCACAACAGACGGGCGGCTCTTTTTTGCCTTGATCAGCGGTTGATCAGTGCTTGGTGACCTTGTCCAGGTAACCCATGGCGAACGCCGAGATGACGAAGGTCATGTGAATGATCACGTACCACATCAGGTGCTCGGGATCGACGTTCTTGGCATCCATGAAGATGCGCAGCAGATGGATCGAGGAGATCGCCACGATCGACGCCGCGACTTTCATCTTCAGCGATGAAGAGTCCATGGTGCCGAGCCAGCTGAGCTTTTCCTTGCCTTCGTCGATGTCCAGTTGCGAGACGAAGTTCTCGTAGCCGGAAATCATCACCATCACCAGCAGACCGCCGACCAGCGCCATGTCGATCAGCGACAGCAGCACCAGGATCAGTTCCGACTCGGCCATGGCGAAGACGTTGGGCAGGATATGCACGATTTCCTGGAAGAACTTCAATGCCAGCGCCAGCAAGCCAAGGGACAGGCCGATGTAGATCGGCGCCAGCAGCCAGCGCGTGGCGTACATTGCATTTTCGATAAAGCGTTCCATTGAATCTCACACAAGGGGCTGGAAATGGCGGCGAGTATACCAGTGCGCTGTGACAGCCAGAAACAGCCGGAAAATCCGTCACCTGCGTGTGTGTGACAAAGCTTTTCTGCTAGTGTCCAAACCATCGACAGCCCAGCGACAGTGGACAGGACGCGTGGAAATGGATGTGCGATTGCCGTTAATGACTGCCGGAATCTGCCTTGCCTTGCTGCTGAGCGGTTGCTCACCCGGCGATGAAAAACGCGTGGTCAACCTCGACGAAAAAACCGCCACCTTCGAACAGTCGCTCGACGCGATCAGCGATCCGAAACTCAAGGACGCCATCACCGAACTCGGCGGCTCGCTGCTGTTGCTCGACAGAGCCCGGCTCAAGCTCGATGACCTTGCGCCGCACACCGAGTACGGCGAAGACGCCCTCGCCGTGCTCAAGCACTACCCTACCCCGCAGGCTCTGGTCGATACGTTCATCAACGGCCTGTTCGTGCTGCACAAGGATGCCAGTTCCGATTACCTCACCGACCTGCAGCCGGTGTTCCCCTTCAACCTGAACATTCCCGGCGGTTTCCTGTTCCCGCATGCCATCGAATGGCGTTCGGTGACGCTGAGCAACCAACGCGTAATCGCCTGGCAGCCGGAATGGTCGGAAACCGATCCCGGCATTCAGCTCAGCCCGTCCAGCTCCAACGTCACCAACCCCGACGACCTGACGGTGACCTACCCGTTCATCGACGGCCTGAACGTCGACAAGAAAACCCTGCCGCAACCGGTCAGCCTGCAAGGCCAGGTCGAAGTCATCGCGCCGCGGCGCCTGTACAGTTTTGACCTGACGCAAAAGGATGTCGGCCAGACCCGCAGCAACGACAACCTCAGCGTCAAATTGCTCAAGCTTGAAAAAAACTACGCCGAGGTCGAGGTCAGCAACAGCCTGCCGCTAGCCGCAGCAGTGGCCGAGACTCGCCTCAATCCGCTGATCGTCCAGGCCCGCGACGCCAGCGGGCAATATCTGGTGCGCGCCGGCTCGATCAACGAAAGCCCGGAACAAGTGGCGTTCTACCAAAAACAACTGGCGCAATTGCAGCAGCAGAAGACCTGGAGCGACAGCCTGGAAAAACAGCTCAGCGACGACCAGCAAGCGTTTGAGAAGGAGCATCCGCGTCGCTACAACAAGGTGTATTTCCACGGCCCGATCGAAACGCTGGAAGTCAGCGTGCTGGACTTTTCCTCGGCGACGGTCACGCGCAAAGACCTGAACCTGCCGGTTCGCACCTTCAACCCGCACACCACGGCCAAAACCGTGCAGCCGCTGGACCTGCCGGTGGTGGTTTACGACGATCTGGCCGCCAACTGGCTCAAAGGCGCAACGCTGACCGAGGAGCAACTGAAAGCCGGCGTGCGTATTCATCAATCAGTGGAGGAGCCGAGTGCCGCTCGCATCGAGTTCTCTCATCTGCGCACCTTCAATGATGAATTGCTCGGCGATGAGCTCAATCCCGGCGTCAGCCCGGTCACGTTCTTTACCGGCAAGCGTAGCGGCAAGCTCGACGAACCGATCGAACTGCCACCCGAGGCGTATCAGGTCGACCCGCTGCAAGCGACCATCACTTACGATCTCAACCTGTTTCCGGAGACACCGGCCATTGCGGTCGGCTCAATGCCGCTGTTTCTCGCCACGGTGAACAAGCAGAGTTACGACGCCAGGTCTTTGCCCAAGGGCCTGCAGATCAAGGACAACACGCTGGTGGTCGATCAGAAACTGTTCGCCCCGAATGAATGGCGCTTTTACGTCAAGGACGCCAGCGGACATTACCTGAAGCGGATTCTCTCGGTCAGCCACGATGCGAGCGCGGAAGGCCCGGCACTGTTCGGCGTGCATTATTTCTATGGCCGGCCGACGCACGTGGAGACCTATCAGCGAACCGACCTGAGCACCGTGCAATACGGTTTCGAGGTCAAGCTCGACAAGGCGCCATTGCCGCCAACCGCGCCTTAGCTGTTGAGGCTGCGCCCACGGCCGCCGTTGATCTGGCGCAACTGGGCCTGCAGATGCAGGCTCCAGATCTGCGGATCGTCGGCCAGCTCATAACCGTGCAAGGTCAGGCTTTCAACGATCGTGTCGAGAATCGACTCGGCCGCCACCGGGCCGTGAAACGGGCCTTGGGCTTTGATCGCAGAAGGTTGTTCGCCCGCCATGCCGGCGGCGAAGAGCAATGTCCACATGCCGGTATCGCCGGCCAGCGGTTTGACGGCGCATTCGATCCGGGTCACGAGACCCAGGCATTGACGGGTAAGGCAGAGGTTGCGCGACATGGCGGCGACCCTCGGTAAAGCCGGTATTCAGCCCCCACGAGAGGACTGGCTCGATCCAGTGATACTGTCGATATCCTTGACCTGAGAATAGAAGAAAAGTGTCCTTCGCAAGCCGAATGGAACCAGAAGGCGCCGAATGGTCATTGTGTGAATATTGACGTCAGAGTCGTGACACATTTGCCGAAGATCGCTGCAAATTCTAATGCTGAAAAACCACTGCGGGAGCGAGCCTGCTCGCGAATGCGGAGTGTCAGCCGACTCAGTGTCGACTGATACAGCGCTTTCGCGAGCAGGCTCGCTCCCACAGGTTTAGCTGTATGCCTCTTAAGCGGGTTTGGCTTCGGCGAGCGCTTCCTGCGCCAGCTCCTTCTCGGCTTCTTTGAGATCCTCTTCGCTGATCATCTCGGCAATATCACGCAGACGCTCCACCACCCGCGCATTGATGCTGCCTTCCGGGAATTGCCCTTCGGCATTCGGCTCGCCGGCGGGTTCGCCGACCAGCAGGCTCAGCGCCTCGTCGGCCTGACGCACCGCGTAAACGTGGAACTGCCCGGCCCGCACCGCCGCGAGGACTTTTTCGTCGAGCATCAACGTGGCGACGTTGGCCTGTGGAATGATCGCACCCTGCTCGCCGGTCAGTCCGCGCGCTTCGCAGAGGCGGAAGAAGCCTTCGATCTTCTCGTTGACCCCGCCGACCGCCTGCACTTCACCGAACTGGTTGATCGAACCGGTGATCGCAAAACACTGCTTGAGCGGGGTTTTCGACAGCGCCGAAATCAGCGTGCAGGCTTCGCCCAGTGACGCACTGTCGCCATCGACGTAACCGTAGGATTGCTCCAGCGCGATGCTCGCGGAAATCGCCAACGGGAATTCCTGCGCGTAACGGCTGCCCAGATAGCCGGTGAGGATCATCACGCCCTTGGAGTGAATCGGCTGACCGAGGTTGACCTCACGCTCGATGTCGACGATGCCGCTGCCGCCCGGGTACACCGTGGCAGAAATCCGCGCCGGCACGCCGAACGCCGAGTCGCCGACTTCAAGCACGGTCAGCCCGTTGCATTTGCCGACGGCCGCGCCATCGGTGTCGATCAGGATGATTCCGGCGAGCATGTCGTCGAGAATTCGCGCCGACACGCGGCCGGTGCGGGTGGCCTTGGCTTTCAGGGCCCGTTCGATGTGCCCGGCATCGGTCATTTCATCGCCGGCCAGATGACGGATGAAGTCCGCTTCGCTGACCAGTTGGAACAGATCGCCGATACGCGCCGACAAACGCCCCTGGTGTTCGGCCAGCCGCGCACTGTAGGTCGCCAGACGTGCCACCGCGTCGGCGGTGAGCGGCGCCATGCCTTCTTCCGAAGTACGGGTTTTCAACAGCTGGGCGAATTGCTCCAGGCTCTCGTCGACCATCGGGATGTCTTCGTCGAAGTCGACCAGCACGCGGAACATTTCCTGGAAGTCCGGATCGAGGTCCTGCAGGGTGTAGTACAGCTGCCGCGCACCGATGATGATGACTTTGACCTGCAGCGGAATGTGCTGCGGGTTCAGGGTCACCGTGGCGAAACGGCCCATCTCGCCCAGCGGCGATTCCATTTTCAGCTTGCGCGATTGCAGGGCGCGCTTGAGCGCGTCCCATACGAACGGCTCGCTGAGCATTTTTTCCGCTTCAAGGATCAGGAAACCGCCGTTGGCGCGGTGCAAAGCGCCCGGGCGCAACTGCCGATAAGTGGTGTAGAGCGCGCCCTGATCGGTGGTGTATTCGATACGGCCGAACAGGTTTTCGTAAGTCGGGTGCGGCTCGAACACCACCGGCGCCCCGCCGCTGGCCGGATGACCGACCACCAGGCTCGGCGCGTATTGCTCTTCGAGCAGTTTGCGCGCGACGGCGTCGGTCTTGCTGTCGTCGACCAGTTGCTCGACCACGGTTTTTAGCAGGTACACCTGCATCGCTTGCAGATAACCGCAGACTGCGGCGTTTTCCGCGTACTTCTCCGACAACGGCGCCAGCAATGGCTGCAAGGCCAGGGTGATGGTTTCTTCGTTGAGCTGGCGCAGTTGATTGTTCGATTCGCGCTTCCACTGCGGAAGGCTGGCGAGTTCTTCGTTCAGGCGTTCTTCGAGGCCGGAAATATCATCGTGGAAGCGCTCGCGCTCGGCTTCCGGCAACTGGGCGAATTCGGCTTCGTCGAGCGCTTTGCCGTCGAGCATTGGCGTGAAGGCGATGTTGCTGCTGTCGCGATACAGGGCAACGTCCTTTTCCAGGGCCAGGCGCTCGATGATGTCGAGGGCCTTGTCGTAGCGCTGGTTGAAGGCGCGGTCGATGGCGCTTTTCTTCTGCTGGTAGGACGGGTGTTCGAACACGGCCGGAAAAGTCGCCAGCAGGTTGTCGATCAAGCCGTTGATGTCACCGATGAAGGCGCCGGCGGTGCCCGATGGCAATTCCAGCGCACGCGGCTCGCGCGGCTCATCGAAATTGTTGACGTAGACCCAATCTGCCGGAGTCTGCAGGCGTTTGCCTTCGGCCTTCAGGTAGCGTTTGACGAACGAGAAACGCCCGGTGCCGGGCTCGCCCATGACGAACACGTTGTAACCGGGGCGTGGCATGGCCACACCGAACTGCAAGGCTTCGACCGCGCGTTCCTGGCCGAGCACACCGCGAAAGGGCTCCAGATCATTGGTGGTAGTGAAGCTGAACTGTTCAGCGGAAAACGGACGGGTCAGCGCTTCGGGCGCGAGACGCAAGCTGGCAGCAACAGGATCAGGCATCGGGCTTCCTTAACAATCGGGCGGGGCAGATAGCGGCATTCTGGCGCTGCCCGTGCCCCACTGGCAAGGCGCGCCACATGACAAAGCATAGACAACCGGACAGCCCGGCGGCGCGCCTCGTAAAACCGGGGTTTATTCCAAATATTTTGTAAAAAACCACGGAACCCTCGGAACGTGCCTAAACTCCAAACTGCGCGGCTGGAACTAATACTGGCCCACTGGCTATATTCGGCGCTGTTTCACGCAGCACCGGAAAGTCAGAACCCTGTCCATTGGTATGCACATAAAGAGAAAAAAGCTATGAAACGGATTCTTCTCGGTACTCTCTTCACCGCTGTATCCATCAACGCAATGGCGCAAGCTCCAGGCGGCCCGGATTGCGGTTGGGGCAACATGCTGTTCGAAGGTCAGCGTGGCACCCCGGCTCACTTCCTCGCTTCCACCACCAACGGCACTTCCGGTAACGCTACCTTCGGTATGACCTCCGGTACCAACGGTTGCTCGACCAACGCGTCGCTGACCTACGGCGGCAAATCCTGGTTCGCCATGAATGGCATGATGAACGAGCTGTCCGAAGACATGGCCAAAGGCAACGGCGAAGCGCTGACGACTTACGCTGTGGTACTGGGCGTGGCACCAGAAGATCGCGCGCATTTTGCCGCTGTCACTCACGAGCACTTCCAGCAGATCTTCAGCAAGGCTGACGTGACCGCAGAAGACGTGCATACCAACACCCTGGCGGTACTGAAATCGGACCCACGTCTGGCCAAGTACGCGACTCAGGCTTAAGCTCGACCCCACCCGCTTCTTTCGGGAAGCGGGTTTTGTTTTTTTGGCCCGCCCCTCTTTGGGTCTTTTATTTCTTTCCTGTTCAAGTTGCCGACTATGCTCAAACGCCTTGCCTGGCTGGCGCTCTGTGTCTGCGCCCCGCTGTCCGCCGCGCCTCACATCGACCCTCAACGTTTGCAGCAACTGGCCAACGACCGCTTCTGGATTTCCCTCGGTCATTACGAAACTGCCAAGCTCGGCGGCTGGCGCAGCTATGTCAGCGACAAGAAGTTCTTTCTCGCGCCCGATGGCAACGAACACCCCGACCGTGAACTGGCCGCGACCGTGCAGGCGCTGTATGCGCCGGCCAGCCTTGGCGAGCAGCACGCACAGTGTGTGTACCCGGCGCGCACACGCTGGCTGAAAGCCCAGCTCAACCTCAACGATCTGCCGACGCCGGAGTGCGCCGAGTACAAACAGTGGTTCAAGGATGTCTCGCCGCACAGTGCGGTGATGATTTTCCCGGCCGCCTACCTCAACAGCCCGTCGTCAATGTTCGGCCACACCCTGTTGCGCATCGATCAGGCCGACGTGCAGGCCGACAAGACCTCGCTGCTCAGCTACGCGATCAACTTCGGCGCCTACATCGAAGGCTCCGACAACAGCATTCTCTACGCTTGGAAAGGCTTGATGGGCGGCTATCCGGGGCTGTTCGCGCTGGTGCCGTATCAGGAAAAACTCTCTGAATACCGCAGCCTCGAGAACCGCGATCTGTGGGAATACCGGTTGAACCTGACGCAGGAAGAAACCGCACGCATGGTCGAGCATGTCTGGGAGCTCAAGCAGATCCAATTCGACTATTTCTTCTTCGACGAAAACTGCTCCTATCGCTTGCTCGAGTTGCTGCAAGTCGCGCGGCCGAGCCTGCGCCTGACCGAACAATTCCCGCTGACTGCCATCCCCACCGACACCGTAAAAGCGGTGAAGGAAGCCGGGCTGGTCGAGCACATCGAATACCGCCCGTCCCGCGAGCGCGAATTACTCAGCCGCGCCGAACCGCTGAGCGATGACGAACAGCAATGGGTACTGAAAGTCAGTGCCGATCAACAGGTGTTGCAAGAGCCGACATTCAAGGCGCTGCCGCGCGACCGTCAGGCGCTGATCGTCGATGCGGCCTATCGCCTGGAGCGCTACCGCGCCAACGGTCAGGAACGTGATCCGCAAAGGGCACAGCGCAGTTTCGAACTGCTGCGGGCGATCAACAAGAATCCGGCTCCGGAGCTGAACATCCCGCAACCGGGCCTGCCCGAAGATGGCCACGAGTCCCGTACCTGGCAGGCCGGCCTCGGCACGCGCGGCGATCGCGCATTCGGCGAATACGGTTTGCGCATGGCCTACCACGATCTCAATGACAACGCCGAAAGCTTTCCGCTCGGTGCGCAGATCGAGATCCTGCAACTGAAGCTACGCCAGTACGAAGGCAATGACTGGCAATTGCAGCAACTGGACCTGGCAACGATTCGCTCGCTGACACCGCGCAATGAGCTGCTGCAGCCATTGTCATGGCAAGTTACCGGTGGCCTTGAGCGGGTGCCGGGCAAGCATGACGACGAGACGCTGGTCAGCCACGTCAACGGTGGCGGCGGTGGCACGTGGCAGTTGGGTGAGGATGTGCTGGGCTTTGCACTCGGCACCGTGCGCGTGGAGCACAACAATGACTTCGCCGAGTTCGTGTCCCCGGCCGGCGGTTTCAATACCGGTGTGCTGTGGAAAAACCCGCTGGGCAACCTCAGTCTCGAAGCCAAGGGCGATTACTTCTTCAACGGCGAAGTGCGCCGCAGTCTGAGCCTCAATCAGCAGTGGGAGCTGTCGCGCAATCTAGGTTTGCGCTTGAGTGCGCAGCGTGAATTCAGCCATCTCGCTACACCGGAAACCGAAGTCATGCTCGAAGTGAAGTGGTATCACTACTGATCCCGAACTCTTCACAAAACCATTGTGGGAGCGAGCCTGCTCGCGAAAGCGGGGAGTCAGTCGCAATCAAGTCGTCTGACACACCGCCTTCGCGAGCCGGCTCGCTCCCACAAGGATCTCCACTGGTTAATGAATTACTCACATGCCTTTGACCAACGCCCGACAAATCCCCTTCTAGACTTTCCCTATGAGCCGAGTATCGGCGCGGGAGAGTGCAATGTGGCGGTGTGCGGGTTTGCTGGGCGTGTTGCTGGTGCTGGGCGGTTGTCAGTCGACCCATGAGGATCTGATTGCCAAGGGTTATCCGCCGGCCTTCGCCGACGGGTTCGATGACGGTTGCGTCAGCGGCCGGCAAGCCGCCGGTTCGATCAGCGGCGAGTTTCGCAAGAACGTGCCGCGCTATCTCAAGGACAGGCAGTACGCCGATGGCTGGACCGACGGTTTCCGCCAGTGTCAGGCGATGCTGGAAAACAAGAGCCGCGAAGACTATCGCAACGAACATTGGGATGAACGCGAGCGCGCCTGGCAGCAACAGAAAGACCAGGACGCTGGGCGGGCCTATCGCTCGCAATAGGTCGCTTGCAGACATCCAGTGAAACCAAATGCCGGCGAACATGGCCCAAATCCTTTAGAGGAGGACACCATGAGTCGCGCATTCGTCAACGAGGACAACGCCGCCGCACAGGCCGATCAGCCAGTCGAGCGGCAAGTCAGCACACAGCCCAATTACGTGACGCCGCAAGGTCTGGCGCAGTTGCAGGCGAAAGTCGCCGAGCTGCAAACCCTGCATGCCGAACAATCGGCCAAGGGTGAACAGGCCGACAAGCAGCGTCTGGCGGATCTGCAAAGGGATCTGCGTTACTTCAATCAACGCCTGAGCAGCGCGCAAGTGGCTGTCGCCGCGATGTCCACCGACAAAGTGCAGATCGGTAGCTGGGTGACCTATGCCGACGAGCACGACACCGAACACCGCGTGCAACTGGTCGGCGAAGATCAGGCCGATGCGAGTCAGGGGCTGATCAATTGGGCCTCGCCGCTGGGCCGAGCGCTGCTGGGCGCACGGCTCAACGACGAGGTGCTGTGGCAGCGCCCCGCCGGTGATCAGATGATCGAAGTGATCCGCATCGAACCGGCTTAAACCACGCCCTGCGCCAACATCGCATCGGCGACTTTGACGAAGCCGGCGATGTTCGCGCCTTTGACGTAATTGACCTGGCCGTTCTCCTCGCCGTAATGCACGCAAGCGTGGTGGATCGATTGCATGATCGCGTGCAGCTTGCTGTCCACCTCTCCGGCCGTCCACAGCAAGCGCATGGCGTTCTGCGACATCTCGAGACCGCTTACGGCCACACCCCCCGCATTCGAAGCCTTCCCCGGGGCGAACAGAATGCCCGCCTCGATAAAGATATCCACAGCCTCCAGCGTGGTCGGCATGTTCGCGCCCTCGGCCACGCACGCACAGCCATTACGCAGCAGCGTGCGCGCCGCTTCGGCGTCGAGTTCGTTTTGCGTGGCGCAGGGCAGCGCGATGTCGCACGGCAGCGACCACGGCAACTGACCGGCGCGGAACTCCAGACCGAACACAGCCGCCAGTTCGCTGATGCGCCCGCGTTTGACGTTTTTCAATTCCAGCAGCGCCTGCCATTGTTCTTCGCTCAGGCCCGCCTCGCAGAACAGCGTGCCCTCGGAGTCGGACAAGGAAATCACCTTGCCGCCCAGATCCATCACTTTGCGCGCCGCGTACTGGGCGACGTTGCCGGAGCCGGAGATCGCCACGCGCTTGCCCTCGACACCTTGCCCGCGGCGCTTGAGCATTTCTTCGGCGAAGTACACGCAACCGAAACCGGTGGCCTCCGGGCGAATCAGGCTGCCGCCGTACGTCATGCCTTTGCCGGTCAGGACGCTGGCGAACTGGTTGCTCAAGCGTTTGTACTGACCGAACAGAAAACCGATCTCCCGCGCACCCACGCCAATATCGCCGGCCGGCACGTCCACATCCGCACCGATGTGGCGATACAACTCGCTCATGAATGCCTGACAGAAGCGCATGACCTCGGCATCGCTTTTGCCCTTTGGATCGAAGTCCGAACCGCCCTTGCCACCGCCCATCGGCAACGACGTCAACGAGTTCTTGAAGGTCTGTTCGAAGGCGAGGAATTTCAGCACGCCCATGTTCACCGATGGATGGAAACGCAGACCGCCCTTGTACGGGCCGATGGCGCTGTTCATCTGGATGCGGAAACCGCGATTGACCTGAACCTTGCCCTGATCGTCGACCCACGATACGCGAAACACCACCGCACGCTCCGGCTCGCAGATGCGCTCCAGAATCCCCGAAGTCAGGTAACGCGGGTTGGCTTCGAGAAAGGGCCACAGACTGCGCAGCACTTCTTCGACAGCCTGGTGGAATTCCGGTTGATCGGGGTCGCGTTTTTTCAGGCGTGCGAGGAAGGATTCGACGGATTCGGTCATGGGAAAAGTCTCGGCAAATTTATTGTCGTTGGAGGAGATTGGGCCGGACTGTAACAAACCGATTGCGCACAGGAACAGAGCAAAATGTCGCAGTTATGAAATTAAATGGTGCGCAGGATATAAATCCAAGGGTTTTTTGATCCATTTTTGCACCTGAGTGGGGAGCACAGATTCAAAACTTGCACCAACAGTTACACCATCTTCGCGAGCAGGCTCGCTCCCACATTTGGAATGCGTTACCCCTGTGGGAGCGAGCCTGCTCGCGAAAGCCGCAACTCGGTTTATCAGGAAAAACCCAGGCAAAAAAAACGGAGCCCGAAGGCTCCGCTTTGTCATGCAACCAGCCGAATCAGGCCAGTTTCTTGTGGCGTACCCGATGTGGCTGGGCCGCGGCTTCACCGAGGCGCTTTTTACGATCGGCTTCGTACTCGGTGTAGTTGCCTTCGAAGAACACCGCTTGCGAGTCGTCTTCGTACGCCAGGATGTGTGTGGCGACACGGTCAAGGAACCAGCGATCGTGAGAGATCACAATGGCGGCGCCCGGGAAGTCCAGCAGCGCTTCTTCCAGCGAACGCAGGGTTTCCACGTCGAGGTCGTTGGACGGTTCGTCGAGCAGCAGGACGTTGCCGCCCTCCTTCAGGGTCAGCGCCAGGTGCAGGCGACCGCGCTCACCACCGGACAGGTCCTTGACGAACTTCTGCTGGTCGCCGCCCTTGAAGTTGAAGCGACCGACGTAGGTACGCGACGGAATCTCGTAGTTGCCGATGCGGATCTGGTCGGAACCGTCGGAGATCTGCTGGAACACGGTCTTGCTGCCGTCCAGGTCTTCGCGGCTCTGATCAACGCAGGCCAGTTGCACGGTTTCGCCGACTTCGATGGTGCCGGAATCCGGGGTTTCCTTGCCCATCAGCATGCGGAACAGGGTCGACTTACCGGCACCGTTACCACCGATCACGCCGACGATGGCGCCCTTGGGCATCGAGAACGACAGGTTGTCGATCAGCACGCGATCGCCGTAGCCCTTGGTGACGTTCTTGAATTCGATGACCTTGTCGCCCAGGCGCGGACCGGCCGGGATATAGATCTCGTTGGTTTCGCTGCGCTTCTGGAATTCCTGCGACTGCATTTCTTCGAAGCGTTGCAGACGGGCCTTGGATTTCGACTGGCGGGCTTTCGCGCCTTTGCGCACCCACTCCAGTTCTTCCTTCATGGCTTTTTCGTGGGCCGACTGCTGCTTGGATTCAGCGGCCAGACGATCGGACTTGGCTTCGAGCCAACCCGAATAGTTGCCCTCGTAAGGAATGCCCGCGCCGCGGTCGAGTTCGAGAATCCAGCCGGCGACGTTGTCGAGGAAGTAACGGTCGTGCGTGATCGCAACCACAGTGCCCGGGAAGTCGTGGAGGAAATGCTCCAGCCAGGCCACGGAATCGGCATCCAGGTGGTTGGTCGGTTCGTCGAGCAGCAGCATGTCCGGCGCCGACAGCAGCAGACGACACAGGGCCACACGACGCTTTTCACCACCGGACAGATGTTCTACTTTCGCATCCCAGGCTGGCAGACGCAGCGCATCGGCGGCGACTTCCAGTTGGCGCTCCAGGTTATGACCATCGCTGGCCTGCAGGATCGCTTCAAGCTTGGCCTGCTCGGCGGCCAGTTTGTCGAAATCGGCATCCGGATCGGCGTAAGCGGCGTAGACCTCGTCCAGACGCGCTTGCGCATCCTTGATCACGCTCACCGCTTCTTCGACCACTTCACGCACGGTCTTGGTCGGATCGAGTTGCGGCTCTTGCGGCAGGTAACCGATGTTCAGGTCCGGCATCGGACGCGCTTCGCCTTCGAACTCGGTGTCGACGCCGGCCATGATTTTCAGCAGCGTGGACTTACCCGAACCGTTGAGGCCGAGCACGCCGATCTTGGCGCCGGGGAAGAAGGACAGCGAAATGTTTTTGAGGATTTCCCGCTTCGGCGGAACAACTTTGCCCAGCCGATGCATGGTGAAGACGTATTGAGCCATGGAGAACCTTGGGTCAGTGACAGATGAATGATTGGAGCGCAGGCGATGCCTGGCCAGACTGTGCGCGTCGTTCACGTGATCGCGATCAATGCGTGCGCGCTGGAAAAAGTCTGATTGTAGGGGCTGGAACGCCCCCGGTCTAACCGGCAAAGCTACCTGAATGCTCACAGGCAGTCCAGCCGCGAGGGGCTGGCACTTCGCCACGAGTCAAGGCATGCTAGCCGCCCTTTGGGCGTCCGGCTTATAGTGCACGTCGCGCCAGTCCAGCCAAACCGCAGGATCACAGCTTGTCCAACGTCACTCCGCCAGCTTCTGTGAGCAGCACCCCAGCGGCGCCCGGCTCGTCCCTGCGCGGCACATTGAAGGGTGCGCTGGCGACGCTCGTGCTTTTATTGCTGGCGCTGCTGTTCTGGCAACTGCTCGATCAACTGCGTGAAACCCAGAAAAACCAGCGCCAGTACACCATCGACTACACCGCCGACCTCGCCGCGCAGGTCAGCCTGAACATGGCGCTGAACGCGCAAATCGCCCTCAATCTGCTACCGATCGTCGAACAACCGCAATCAGCCGACGAACAGCAGGCGCTGTTGCGCAAGCTTCAGCAATCGCTGCCCGATCTGCGCAGCATGGCCTTGCTCAGCCCGTCCGGGCGGATCATCAGCGACAGCGCCGCGAACAGCGAAGACGCCGACTACCTCACCGAACTGGTCCGGCGCAGCCGTGCCCAGGCGCATTATTTCAGCAACGCCGACGATGGCTCGGTGGTGCACCTGTTGTTGCACCAGGCCAGCGGCAGCACCCGCGGCTACTGGGCGCTGCGCCTGACCCCGACGTTTTTCGATTCACTGACCAAACAGGGTGAAGCCGGCCTGCGTCCGCTGTGGCTGGTGGAAAATCGCATCAACCATCAGATCATCAGCCGCGACAAAGCCCAGCCGTCGACCAAACCCGGCGTACTGACCCCGGACGACCTGGCCAACACCGTGCTAACCGTGCCGCTGAGCAGCAGCGACTGGCAGTTGCGCGGGCTGTTCGACCGCCAGCGGGTGCTCGAAGAGTTGTTGCCGGCGTTCATCGGCAAATGCCTGCTGGGCCTGGCGTTTTCGATGTTGCCGGTGATCGCGCTGCTGAACATGCGTCGGCGCCAGCGCCAGTTGCATGAAGGGCGCCGGCGCTATCAGGACATCTTCGAAGGCACCGGGGTGGCGCTGTGCGTACTCGATCTGTCGGGGCTCAAGCAGGCGTTCGACAACGCGCAGATCCAGAGCAGCGACCAGCTCAAGGCCTGGCTCGATCAGCCGCAGCAACGCCAGCAATTGCTTCAGGAACTGCGTGTCACCGAGGTCAATCAGGTCGCACTGCAACTGCTCAACGTCCATTCCTGCGAAGACGCCTGGCAACTGCTGATCGCCGGCCAACCGCATCAGCACTGCGTCATCGGCCAGCAAATTCTCGATGCGGTCTTGATGCAACAGGATCAACTGGAACTGGAAATCAAACTGCCGGACGGCAACGGTCGCGACCAACATCTGTGGATGGTGCTGCGCCTGCCCAACGAGCAAGACGACTACAAAGCGGTGATCCTCAGCATCAACGACATCACCAGCCGCAAGCTGATCGAACTGTCGTTGCTCGAGCGCGAGGGTTTCTGGTCGGACGTGGTGCGCACCGTGCCGGATCATCTGTATGTGCAGGACGTGATCAGCCAGCGGATGATTTTCAGCAACCACCACCTCGGCCAGACGCTGGGCTACAGCCGCAGTGAACTGCACCAGATGGGCGAATACTTCTGGGAAATCCTCCTGCACCCGGAAGATGCCGACTACTACCATCGCTCGCGGCAGTTACAGCGCCACGCCGGTTACAGCCAGTTGCTGCAATGCCAGCTGCGCTTCCGCCATCGCGACGGCAAATGGCGGCGTTTCGACATTCGCGAACAGGCACTGGCGCGGGACAAACACGATCAGGTCACGCGGATCATCGGCGTGGCCAAGGACATCACCGAGCAGATCGAGGCCAGCGAATCCCTGCGCGACAGCGAGCAGCGTTACCGAATGCTCGCCGAAAGCATCAGCGACGTGATTTTCTCCACCGACAGCAAGCTCTCGCTGAACTACGTCAGCCCGTCGGTGCAAGCGGTGCTGGGTTACAACGCCGAGTGGATTTTCCAGAATGGCTGGCAATCGACCATCGCCAACCCGCAGCAATTGAGCGGCATCTACACGCTCATGGATCGTGTCAGCAAAGCTCTGGACAAACCCGAACAACTGGCCCTGCTGCGCAATCAGGTACAGACGCAACTGTTCCTGTTCGACTGCCTGCGCGCCGATGGCCGCAAGATCCCGATCGAACTGCGCCTGGTGCTGGTCTGGGACGAGCATGGCGCCTTCGAAGGCGTGCTGGGCGTCGGCCGCGACATCAGCCAGCAGCGCCGCGCCGAAAAAGACCTGCGCATGGCCGCCACGGTCTTCGAGCACTCGACCTCGGCGATCCTGATCACCGACCCGGCCGGCTACATCGTCCAGGCCAACGAAGCGTTCAGCCGCGTCAGTGGCTACGCGGTGGGCGAAGTGCTCGACCAATTGCCGAACATGCTCACCGTCGACGAGCAGCAAGACGCGCACCTGCGCTACGTGCTCAAACAGCTGCATGAGCACAGCACCTGGGAAGGCGAAGTCTGGATGAAACGCCGTAACGGCGAGCATTATCCGGCGTGGGTCGGGATTACCGCAGTGCTCGACGACGAGGGTGATCTGGCCAGCTACGTGTGTTTCTTCAGCGACATCAGCGAGCGCAAGGCCAGCGAACAGCGCATTCACCGCCTCGCCTACTACGACGCCCTGACCCACCTGCCCAACCGCACGCTGTTCCAGGATCGCCTGCACACCGCGCTGCAAGCGGCCGAACGGCAGAAGTCGTGGGTGGTGCTGATGTTTCTTGATCTGGACCGGTTCAAACCCATCAATGACTCCCTCGGCCACGCCGCTGGCGATCGCATGCTCAAGGACATGGCCACGCGCCTGCTGGCCTGCGTCGGTGAAGACGACACCGTGGCGCGCATGGGCGGCGATGAATTCACCCTGCTGTTGCAGCATCGTTCCAGCCGCGAACTGGCCTTGAACCGGGCAATTCACGTCGCCGAGCAGATCCTTGGCAGTCTGGTGCGGCCGTTCGTCCTCGAAGGGCGCGAGTTCTTTGTCACCGCGAGTATCGGCATCGCCCTCAGTCCGCAGGACGGCAACGAGCTCAGCCAGTTGATGAAGAACGCCGACACGGCGATGTACCACGCCAAGGAGCGCGGCAAGAACAACTTCCAGTTCTATCAGGCTGACATGAACGCCAGTGCGCTGGAGCGTCTGGAGCTGGAAAGCGACTTGCGTCACGCCCTGGAGCAGAACGAATTCGTCCTGTATTACCAGCCGCAGTTCAGCGGCGACGGCAAACGCCTGACCGGCGCCGAGGCGCTGTTGCGCTGGCGCCATCCGCGTCGCGGGCTGGTGCCGCCGGGGGATTTCATTCCGGTACTGGAAGAGCTCGGGCTGGTGGTCGATGTGGGCGACTGGGTGATCAGCGAAGCCTGCCGCCAGTTGAAAACCTGGCACCAGCAACGCGTGCGCGTGCCAAAGGTTTCGGTGAACATCTCGGCGCGGCAATTCTCCGATGGCCAGCTCGGCACGCGCATCGCCACGATCCTGCGCGAAACCGGCCTGCCGCCGGCGTGTCTGGAACTGGAACTGACCGAAAGTATCCTGATGCGCGAGGTCAGCGAGGCGATGCAGATTCTTGCCGGTCTGAAGAACCTCGGTCTGAGCATCGCGGTCGATGACTTCGGCACCGGTTATTCATCGCTGAATTACCTCAAGCAATTCCCGATCGACGTGCTGAAGATCGACCGCACCTTCGTCGATGGCCTGCCCTCCGGCGAGCAGGACGCGCAAATCGCCCGGGCGATCATCGCCATGGCCCACAGCCTGAACCTGGCGGTGATCGCCGAGGGCGTGGAAACCCACGAGCAACTGGACTTCCTGCGCGAGCACGGTTGCGACGAAGTGCAGGGCTACCTGTTCGGCCGGCCGATGCCGGCGGGACGGTTCGAGGCGCAGTTCAGCAATGACGCGCTGTTCATGTTCGACTGAGGTCCTGAGGCGCGGCCATCGCTGGCAAGCCAGCTCCCACAGGGATTGGCAATGGATCAGTATTGATCGTTCCCACGCTCCGCGTGGGAATGCCTCACTGGACGCTCTGCGTCCGCTTCGGCAAGTGACGCGGAGCGTCACGGGCTGCATTCCCACGCAGAGCGTGGGAACGATCAAGTCCACTCCCCCTGTAGAAGTGAGCCTGCTCGCGATGGGGCCGGCAAAAGCGCCGCACATCTGTCATGAACGCCACTTGTCTGCGACATGATGCCGTTTCATATGCCATCCAAAAGCGGTTGGGTTAGAATGCCCCCCTTTTCTGCCCCCCCGATCCTTGAGGACCGCCATGTTCAGCCGTGATTTGACTATTGCCAAGTACGACGCCGACCTTTTTGCCGCCATGGAGCAAGAAGCTCAGCGTCAGGAAGAACACATTGAGCTGATCGCTTCGGAAAACTACACCAGCCCAGCGGTGATGGAAGCTCAAGGCTCGGTCCTGACCAACAAGTACGCCGAAGGCTACCCGGGCAAGCGCTACTACGGTGGTTGCGAATACGTCGACGTGGTCGAGCAACTGGCCATCGACCGTGCCAAGGAACTGTTCGGCGCCGATTACGCCAACGTTCAACCGCACGCCGGTTCCCAAGCCAACGCCGCGGTCTACCTGGCCCTGCTGTCGGCGGGTGACACCATTCTGGGCATGAGCCTGGCCCACGGCGGTCACCTGACCCACGGCGCCAGCGTTTCCTCCTCGGGCAAGCTGTACAACGCCGTGCAGTACGGCATCGACGCCAACGGCCTGATCGACTACGACGAAGTCGAGCGCCTGGCGGTCGAGCACAAGCCGAAAATGATCGTGGCCGGTTTCTCTGCCTACTCGCAGATCCTCGACTTCCCACGCTTCCGCGCCATCGCCGACAAAGTCGGCGCCTATCTGTTCGTCGACATGGCCCACGTGGCCGGTCTGGTCGCCGCTGGCGTCTACCCGAACCCGGTGCCGTTCGCTGACGTCGTCACCACCACCACGCACAAGACCCTGCGCGGTCCACGTGGCGGTCTGATCCTGGCGCGCGCCAACGCCGACATCGAGAAGAAGCTCAACTCTGCCGTTTTCCCGGGCGCCCAGGGTGGCCCACTGGAGCACGTGATCGCTGCCAAGGCGATCTGCTTCAAGGAAGCGCTGCAGCCTGAGTTCAAGGTCTACCAGCAACAAGTGGTGAAAAACGCCCAGGCCATGGCCAGCGTATTCATCGAGCGCGGTTTCGACGTGGTTTCGGGCGGTACTGAAAACCACCTGTTCCTGCTGTCGCTGATCAAGCAGGAAATCTCCGGTAAAGACGCCGACGCCGCTCTGGGCAAAGCGTTCATCACCGTGAACAAGAACTCCGTGCCTAACGACCCACGTTCGCCGTTCGTCACCTCCGGTCTGCGTTTCGGTACTCCGGCAGTGACCACTCGCGGCTTCAAAGAGGCTGAGTGCAAAGAGCTGGCCGGCTGGATCTGCGACATCCTGGCAGACCTGAACAACGAAGCGGTGATCGACGCCGTGCGTGAAAAAGTCAAAGCCATCTGCAAGAAACTGCCGGTATACGGCGCGTAAATCGCGACGTCAAACCCGCAGCAGGAAAAACCGGCCATGTGATTGGCCGGTTTTTTTTCGCCCGTATTTTTTCAAACGCATGAACCGCTCAAGCATGGGGCTTGCCGCACAACTGGTCAGACCGGTCATGCCAATTCGTCATTTTTAACTTGCGATCAGTAAAAAACAGCGCCTAGACTGCGCCTGCACTGGACATACCGGTAAGACCACAATAATTAAGTCCTGAATCCGATGCGCCAAGCGTGCGGCAGCCAGGACACCGACCCAGGATTCCTCCCATGCTCAGATGGTGCTCGCGTTCAATCTTCCTCCAAGTGGTTCTCGGACTGATGCTCGGCATCGTCTGCG
This sequence comes from Pseudomonas retamae, assembly GCF_043496865.1. Classification (NCBI taxonomy): domain Bacteria; kingdom Pseudomonadati; phylum Pseudomonadota; class Gammaproteobacteria; order Pseudomonadales; family Pseudomonadaceae; genus Pseudomonas; species Pseudomonas retamae. The sequence goes on along the minus strand of NZ_JBIEIL010000012.1, from coordinate 152,645 downwards.
GGCTGCCCCTCCCTGAATACTCGGCCCAGCTCAAACCGCTCGGCGACGGTTTCATCAAACTGATCAAGATGCTCATCGGCCTGATCGTGTTTTGCGTGGTGGTCAGCGGCATCAGTGGCGCGGGCGATCTGAAGAAGGTCGGGCGCATCGGCCTCAAGTCGGTGATCTACTTCGAAGTGCTGACCACTATCGCTCTGGTGATCGGCCTGGTGTTCGCCTTCAGCACCGGCATCGGCAGCGGCGCGAATATTCATCTGGAGCAACTGTCCCGCGCTGACATGGGCGACCTCGCCGAACGCGGGCAGCACATGCACACCACCACGCAATTTCTGATGGACCTGATCCCGACCTCGGTGATCGGTGCCTTCGCCGACAACAACATTCTGCAAGTGCTGCTGTTCTCGGTGCTGTTCGGCAGCGCGTTGAATCTGGTCGGCGAAGCGGCGTCGGGGATTTCGCGGCTGATCAACGAACTGAGCCATGTGATCTTCCGCATCATGGGCATGATCGTGCGCCTGGCACCGATCGGCGTGTTTGGCGCCATCGCCTTCACTACCAGCAAATATGGCCTGGATTCGCTGCAGCATCTGGGCAGCCTGGTCGGCCTGTTTTATCTGACCTGCATCGCGTTTGTCAGCGTGATTCTTGGTCTGGTGATGCGTGCTTCCGGCCTGCGCATGTGGCCGCTGCTCAAGTACCTGCGCGAAGAATTGCTGATTGTCATGGGCACCGCCTCCTCCGACGCCGTGCTGCCGCAGATCATGCGCAAGCTTGAACACCTGGGCATCGGCAGTTCCACCGTCGGGCTGGTGATTCCGACCGGGTACTCGTTCAACCTCGACGGTTTTTCGATTTATCTGACGCTGGCCATCGTGTTCATCGCCAACGCCACGGGTACACCGCTGGCGATGACCGACCTGCTGACGATTCTGCTGGTGTCGCTGATCACTTCCAAAGGCGCCCACGGCATTCCCGGTTCGGCGCTGGTGATTCTGGCGGCAACGCTGACCGCTATTCCGGCGATCCCGGTGGTCGGTCTGGTGCTGGTGCTCGCGGTGGACTGGTTCATGGGCATCGGCCGCGCGCTGACCAACCTGATCGGCAACTGCGTCGCCACCGTCGCCATCGCCCGCTGGGAAAGGGACATCGACGTGCAACGGGCCAACAAGGTGCTCAACGGCGAACAGGGCTATGACTTCCAGCCGAGAAAAACCGTCGCCCAGGCGGCGGCCAAAGAATTTTGATCGATCGCCGTGCCTGCTGCTCGGCAGGCACGGCGCAGGAGCCAATACGTGATTACAACTTCAACCGTCGTCAACTCAGTGGTGGAAAAGCTCCGCGCGGCACTGGCCCGCGGTCAGTGGCGCTGCGGTGAAATGCTGCCGGGCCAGCGTGAACTGGCCGAACAATTGGGCATCAGCCGGCCGAGCCTGCGCGAAGCGGTGATCGTTCTGGAAACCCTTGGTCTGGTGCGTTCAATGCCGGGCAAAGGTGTGGTGGTGCTCGACGCGCAACTGAGCGACAACCCGAACCACGACAGTGCCGTCGCCGGTGCCAGCCTCGAAGACGTGCTGCAACTGCGCTACACCCTCGAGCCGTTCATTGTCGGCCTCGTCGCGCAATCGATCAGCAGCAAGGAAGTCGGGCAGTTGCGCCTGACCCTGATGGACATGCGCGAAGCCCTCGAAGCGGGCGACAGCGAAGCCGGGGTCAGCGCCTATATCGCTTTCCACGAGGAACTGTTCACCCTGACCTCGAACCCGATTTTCCAAAGTGTCGTACAGCAGACCAGCAACGCGCTCAAGCAAAGCGCCGAAGTGCTGCGCAATTCTCCCGAGCACCTGGCCGAACGTCTGGAAGAAAACGAAGCGGTGGTTCGCGCGATCCGCAGCAAGAACAGCGCGCAGGCCAGCGCCGAAATGCGTCGGCACATTCTGCGAGAAGGCCAGCGCATGGGCGTCGAGCTGAATATCCCGGAAGACAACCTGCCTAACTGAATTACTTTTTGGAGACCGGCCATGAACAGTGTCGCCGCAACGCCGCACGCTCACTCTGCAGGCGCCCCACTGCCCTTCACTCGCCTGCGCGGCGCGGTGAACGATCTGTACCCGCGCCTGCTCGAGGCGATTCTGGAGCAGCGAATCACGCCGGCCAGCCGTTTTACCGAGGACAGCCTGCAGGCGATGTTCAGCGCCGGCCGCGCTGATGTACGACGGGTGCTGACGCAGTTGTCCCATGAGCAGATCGTAGTATTGCGCGCCAATCATCGACCGCGAGTGGCCGCGCCTGATCGGGATCTGATCCGGCAGACCTTGCATGCGCGACGGCTGGCTGAGAACACGCTGGTCAGATTGGCCTGTCAGAGTCCGCAGCCAGACGATTTGGAATGCTTGCGCACGTTGATAGAGCGCGGGAAGCGCGCCATCGAGCAGGATCGGCGCGGGGCGGCGATTCGGTTGTCGGGGGAGTTTCATTTGCAGTTGGCACGGATGGCGGGGAATGTGCCGCTGACGCATTTTCTGCGCAGTCTGGTGCCGTTGACGTCGTTGGCCATTGCGCGAAATCAATGTTCGACGCGAAGCTGTTGCGCATCGCAAGAGCATTTGGCGTTGGTTGAAGTTGTGGAGCGAGGTGATGCTTCCAAGGCCGGGATGCTGATGAATCGGCATCTGGATCATCTTGAGCAGACACTGCTGGGGACAACCTTTCAACATTGTGTTGTGAGTTAAATCGTCATCGCGGGCAAGCCCGCGATGACGTCAGCTCTGACACCGAAAAATCATCAGGCAGAAGCTACCCTGGCAAACCCCGCCCGAATCTTCTCCTGGGGCAAATCATCGGCAATAAACACCATCACACTTTCGCGCTTCTCACCCTCGGCCCATTCAGTGTCCCAGTCGAAACCGTAAAGTTTCAGCACCCCCTGAAACACCAGCCGCCGATCCTCGCCGGCGATGTTCAACACACCTTTGTAACGCAACAATTGCTTGCCGTGTTCCTCCAGCAGTTCGTTCATGAACTCGCTGAGCTGATCGATATCCAGCGGCTGATCGGTGCGTAGCACCAGGCTGGAAATCCGATCGATCGAAGGCGCCTTGCCCACCGGACGCAGGCTCAAGCCGCCGCCGAGATCGGCGTTCAGGTTAAAGCCGCGCACATCCAGCAGTTCCGCCAGATCAATGTTGCCATGCTCGACCACGCGGACTGGCGCACGGCGGTTGATCCGCGTCAGCCGCTCGCTCAGCGCGGTGAAGGTGGCTTCGTCGACCAGATCGGTTTTGCTCACCAGCAGGCGGTCGGCGAAACCGATCTGCGCCTGGGCGATGGTCTGGCTCAGATGCACGTTGGCATGCGCGGCATCGACCAGGGTGATGATGCCGTCGAGCAGGTAACGCTCGCGCAGCTCTTCATCGATGAAAAAGGTCTGCGCTACCGGGGCTGGATCGGCAAGGCCGGTGCACTCGATGACCAGACGATCAAAGGCGATCTCGCCGCTGTCCAGCCGTTCGAGCAGCAGGTACAGCGCCTTGGTCAGGTCGGTGTGAATGGTGCAGCAGACGCAGCCGTTGGCCAGGGTCATGACTTGCACTGGCTCGTCGCCGAGCAACTGCGTGTCGATGCCGGCGTCGCTGAATTCGTTTTCGATCACGGCGATTTTCAGGCCGTGCTCGGCTTTCAATAAATGGCGCAGCAAAGTGGTCTTGCCAGCGCCGAGGAAACCGCTGAGTACCGTGACCGGAATGGGAGAGGACAAAACTCGATCTCCTTCACAAAATGAATGAACAACACAAAAACAACTGTGGGAGCGAGCCTGCTCGCGAAAGCGGTGTGCCAGTCAACTATTCATCAACTGACACTCCGTATTCGCGAGCAGGCTCGCTCCCACAGGGTTAGCACTGGCCTCTGGCTGTCAGCTCAACAGCACTTCGGCCCACCCTTGCCACCGTAACGCGCCTCCTGACGTTCGCGAAAGAACATCTCGTAGCTCATCACCGGTTTGTCCGGGTGTTTGGTTTGCATATGCTCGACGTAGGTGTCGTAGTCGGGCATGCCGACCATCAGGCGTGCGGCCTGACCGAGGTATTTACCGAGGCGACTCAGGTCATTGAACATGCTGCAATCCTCTGGTTACGCATCCGGCAGGGCCTGGAATGGCGATTCTTTATCCGTACGCTCTTTTTTGCCCCAGGCGGCGATGCCGACCTTGAGTGCATAGAACAGGATGCTGAACACCACGAACAGGAACAGCGCGGTGAGTGTGGCGTTGGTGTAGGCGTTGAAGATCACATGCTGCATCTGCTCGACGCTTTTTGCCGGTGCCAGCACCTGACCATTGGCCAGCGCATCGCTGTACTTCTTGGCCAGCGACAGAAAGCCGATCGCCGGGTTGGCGTCGAACAGCTTGATGAAGCCTGCGGTCGTGGTGCAGATCAACAGCCAGGTAGCAGGCAGCAGGGTGACCCAGATGTAGCGCTGGCGCTTCATCTTGATCAGGACCACGGTGCCGAGCATCAGCGCAATACCGGCGAGCATCTGGTTGGAGATGCCGAACAGTGGCCACAGGGTGTTGATGCCGCCCAGTGGATCGACCACGCCCTGATACAGCAACCAGCCCCACATCGCCACACAGCCGGCGGTGGCGATCAGGTTGGCGCCCCACGATTCGGTGCGTTTCAGCGCCGGAACGAACGAGCCGAGCAGGTCCTGCAGCATGAAACGACCGGCACGGGTACCGGCGTCGACTGCGGTCAGAATGAACAGCGCTTCGAACAGGATCGCGAAGTGGTACCAGAACGCCATGGTGTTTTCACCCGGCAGGACACTGTGCAGGATCTGCGCAATACCCACCGCCAGGGTCGGCGCGCCGCCGGCACGGGCCAGAATGGTGGTTTCACCGATGTCATGGGCAACCGCTTGCAACGCTTCAGGCGTGATCGCAAAGCCCCAGCTGGTGACCATCTGCGCCACTGACGCAGCATCACTGCCCACCACGGCGGCCGGGCTGTTCATGGCGAAGTACACGCCCGGCTCGATCACCGAAGCGGCAACCATGGCCATGATCGCTACGAACGATTCCATCAGCATGCCGCCGTAACCGATATAGCGGGCGTTGGTTTCGTTATCCAGCAGCTTGGGCGTGGTGCCCGAGGAGATCAGCGCGTGGAAACCCGATACCGCACCGCAGGCGATGGTGATGAACAGGAACGGGAACAGACCGCCCTTCCACACCGGCCCGGTGCCGTCGACGAACTGGGTCAGTGCCGGCATTTTCAGCTCGGGCATGGTCACCAGAATACCGATCGCCAGCGCGACGATGGTACCGATCTTGAGGAAGGTCGACAGGTAGTCACGCGGCGCGAGAATCAGCCAGACCGGCAGCGACGCGGCGACAAAACCGTAACCGACCAGCATCCAGGTAATCTGCACGCCGGTGAAGGTGAAGGCTTTGGCCCAGACCGGATCGGCAGCAATCTGCCCACCGAGCCAGATCGAACCGAGCAGCAGCAATACGCCGACTACGGAGATCTCGCCGATGCGGCCCGGGCGGATGTAGCGCATGTAGATGCCCATGAACATCGCGATCGGGATGGTCGCCATCACGGTGAAGATGCCCCACGGGCTTTCCGCCAGGGCCTTGACCACGATCAGCGCCAGCACCGCAAGGATGATGATCATGATCAGGAAGCAGCCGAACAGCGCGATGGTTCCGGGAATCCGGCCCATTTCTTCGCGGACCATGTCGCCCAGGGAACGGCCGTTGCGTCGGGTCGACATGAACAGGACCATGAAGTCCTGCACCGCGCCCGCCAGCACCACACCGGCAATCAGCCAGAGCGTACCGGGCAGGTAGCCCATCTGCGCTGCCAATACCGGGCCGACCAGCGGCCCCGCGCCAGCGATGGCCGCGAAGTGGTGACCGAAAAGAATGTGTTTGTTGGTCGGCACATAGTCCAGACCGTCGTTGTTGAGCACGGCGGGGGTGGCCCGTCGCGCGTCGAGTTGCATCACGTTGTTGGCGATGAACAGACTGTAGTAACGGTACGCAACCAGATAAATGGCCACGGCAGCGACCACGATCCACAAGGCGTTGATCGCCTCGCCGCGGCGCAATGCCACTACGCCCAGGGCGCACGCTCCTACGATTGCCAGCACTAGCCAGGGTAAGTGGCGTAGCAGGCTATTATTATTTTTCATTTTTTTATTCCAGCCAGGGTGGACAAGAAAGACAGCCACCCCGAGTTTAGCGCTAACGGTGCCAAAGGCCATACCCCGACATAGGTCTATCTGAGCCCTGTCGCGCTGGCACGCTCGGACAAGGCGGGTCTATAGTCAGCGAACCTTCGGAGGATTGCCCCATGAACGAGCCTTCAGACAACCGTCGTCGCTTCAAACGTATTGCGTTCGATGCCAGAACCGAGCTGAGTCAGGGCGAGTACATCTGGCAGGTCAAACTGATCGACCTGTCACTCAAGGGTTTGCTGGTCGAACGGCCGGAGCCGTGGCTCGGTGATCGGGAAAAGGATTTTTTCGTCGACATTCATCTGAGCGAAGACGTCGACATTGAGATGGACGTGCAATTGGCCCATGAGGAAAACGGCCATTTGGGGTTCATTTGTCGACATATCAGCCTGGAGTCGATCCAGCGCTTGCGGCGGTTGATCGAGCTGAATCTGGCGGACGCGGCCGAGCTTGAGCGCGAATTGGGCGCCCTGATCGAAATCTAGCCATCACTACAAATCCTCCTGTGGGAGCGAGCCTGCTCGCGAAGACGGTGTGTCATTGAACAATGATGCCGACTGACACGGCCCCTTCGCGAGCAGGCTCGCTCCCACAGGTTCGCAGTTCACTCAAACAATGCGTCGAGAGCCTGTTCGAGGCGGGTAACAGCAATAATCTGCAAGCCTGCCGGCGATTCCTTCGGCGCATTGCCCTTGGGCACGATCGCGCGTTTGAAACCATGCTTGGCCGCTTCCTTCAAGCGCTCCTGCCCGCTCGGCACCGGGCGCACTTCGCCGGACAGGCCGACCTCGCCGAACACCAACAGATCATGCGGCAACGGCCGATTGCGCAAGCTCGACATGACCGCCGCCATGAGTGCCAGATCGGAAGCGGTTTCCAGCACCTTGACCCCGCCGACCACATTGAGAAAAACGTCCTGATCGTGGGTCGGAATCCCGCCGTGGCGGTGCAGAACCGCGAGTAACATCGCCAGGCGGTTCTGATCCAGCCCCAGCGTCACTCGACGCGGATTGGCCAGATGGCTGTCATCGACCAGCGCCTGCACTTCCACCAGCATCGGCCGGGTGCCCTCCCACGTCGCCATGACCACGCTGCCGGGGACTTCTTCCTGGGCGCGCGTGAGGAAAATCGCCGAAGGGTTGGAGACTTCCTTCAAACCCTTGTCGGTCATGCCGAACACGCCCAGCTCGTTGACCGCGCCAAAACGGTTCTTTACCGCGCGCAGCAAGCGCAAGCGCCCATCGGACTCGCCTTCGAAATACAGCACGGTATCGACCATGTGCTCAAGCACGCGCGGGCCAGCCAGTGCGCCCTCCTTGGTGACGTGGCCGACCAGGAAAATCGCCGTACCGCTCTGCTTGGCGTAACGCACCAGCAGCGCCGCACTTTCGCGCACCTGGGAAACGCCGCCGGGTGCCGATTGCAGTTGTTCGGTGAAAATCGTCTGGATCGAGTCGATCACCATCACCTTGGGTTTTTCCTGGCGGGCGGTGGCGATGATGGTTTCGATGCAGGTTTCGGTCATCACCCGCAATTGGTCCTGCGGCAAGCCGAGGCGGCGAGCGCGCATGGCCACTTGCTGCTGGGACTCTTCGCCGGTGACGTACAGCGCCGGCATGCTCTTGGCGAGGTTGCACAGGGTTTGCAGCAGAATCGTCGACTTGCCGATGCCCGGATCACCGCCGATCAGCACCACCGAACCGTCGACCAGGCCGCCGCCGAGCACGCGATCGAGTTCACCGGAGGCTGTAGAAAAACGCGGGATTTCTTCGATGCTGACTTCGGCCAGGGTCTTGATCTGCGCTTGTTGCCCGGCCCAACCGGTGCGCCCGGTGGGTGCCGTGGCGCCGCCGCTCTCGATCATGGTTTCGGTCAGCGTGTTCCAGGCGCCGCATTCACCGCACTGGCCGGCCCACTTGGGAAAGGTTGCGCCGCACTCGGTGCAGCCGTACATGCGCTTGGCCTTGGCCATCAGAATCCCCGACAAAAACCGCGATGATAACCTACAGGCCCGCGATCAGCGCGGCGCCGGATTACGGATTTCGCCGCTGGCCAGACGTGCGGCGCTGTTGCCCAGCGGGTCTTCGGCATTCAGGTCGGCACCCTTGGCTTTCAGCGCATCGAGCAGTTCCAGACGCTTGAACAACCCGGCATACATCGCCGCCGTCTGCCCGGCGCCGTTGCGTTGATCGGGGCTGCAGTCAGTGGCCATCAGGCGCCGGGCGATCTGCACTTCGCCTTTGAAAATCGCGCCCATCAGCGCCGTATTGCCGCGCTGATCCTGGGCGCAGGCGTCGGCGCCGGCCGCAAGCAAGCGCTCCACGGCAGGCGCCTGACCGTGATAAGCGGCGAGGATCAGCGCGGTGTATCCCTTGCTGTCCCGGGTATCGAGGGAATAGCCCGATTCGATGAACGTCTCGAGCATCGGCACATCACCGCGCCGCGCCGCGTCGAAATAGTAATCGCGCAATTGTGCCTGGATCGCCTCGGGACTCTGTTCTATCGGTGCCGACCATGCGGTGAGCGACAGGCACGCGGCCAATAGGAAAAGACAGGTTCGCATCAGCAGTCTCCTTCAACGGAACGGGGCCTGATGCAGGCCCCGCTGGTGTTATCGCACTGTCAGTCGACCAGTTTCGCCGCCAGGGTCTTGACCCGGCTCAAGTCACCCTTGGCAACTTCCGTCACGCCGGTGCCGTATTCCGGATCGGCCTTGTACAGGAACGACAGGATGATGTGCTTGCTTTCATCGTCGGTGGTGGCCAGCGAGCCACCGAAGCTGTCGATCAGGTCGCGACGCTCTTTCTTGCTGAACGAGCGATACAGATCGCCGGCCTGCTTGAAGTTCTGCTCGCGCTGGATCTTCGCCTGCTGAGTGCTGCCCGACAGCGCCAGTTGGCTGTAACGCGCGCTCGACGTCTCTTCACGCGGTTGCAGACGGCTAGGCTGGTAATTCACCCCGCTGTTGCTGGCACCAACGTTCATCGCACCGTCCTGATTGCCATTGTTCACCGCAACTTTCGGCGCGTTGATGGGCAATTGCAGCGCATTGGCACCCAGGCGATACATTTGTGTATCGGCATAGGAGAACACTCGGCCCTGCAATAACCGGTCTTCGGAGGGTTCGATACCCGGAACCACATTCGCCGGCGCCATGGCTACTTGTTCGGTTTCTTGAAAGACATTCGCCGGATTACGGTTCAAGACCATTTGTCCAACTTTCCGCTCTGCAATACCCGGCCAGATCTTGGTGGCATCCAATGGATCAAAATCAAACTTGGACAAATCCTGCGGTTTCAGAACTTGAACGTACAAGTCCCACTTCGGGAAGTTACCCTTATTGATGTTGCTCACCAGATCATTGGTCATGTGGCTGTAATCCTGACCCTGAACTTTGGCGACTTGTTTTGGCGTCAGGTTATTGAGCCCTTGCAGGCTCTTCCAGTGAAACTTGACGTAGTGAACTTCACCTTTGGCGTTGATCAACTTATAAGCGTGTACACCATTACCGTCCATTTCCCGATAACTGGCCGGAGTGCCCGCGTTGGAATACAACTCGGTCAGCGTACGCGTGGCTTCCGGTACATGCGAGAAGAAGTCGAACCGGCGCGAGTCATCGTCGAGGTTGGTTCGCGGATCAGGCTTGAACGCGTGGACCATGTCGGGGAATTTGATCGCGTCGCGAATGAAGAAGGTCGGGAAGTTGTTGCCCACCAGATCCCAGTTGCCATCAGCGGTGTAGAACTTGGTGGCGAAGCCGCGCGGGTCACGCAGGGTTTCCGGCGAGTGATTACCGTGAACCACTGCCGAGAAGCGCACGAAGACTGGTGTGGTCTGGCCCGCGGCAAACACCTTGGCCTTGCTCAGGTCGCTGAGGTCGTTGCTCACCGTGAATGTGCCGTGAGCACCGGTACCGCGGGCGTGAACCACACGCTCGGGAATGCGCTCGCGATCGAAACGTTGCAGTTTCTGAATGAGTTGTACGTCCTGCAGCAGTACCGGGCCGGTGGCGCCGGCCGTCTGCGAGTTCTGATTATCGCCGACGGCCGCGCCGTTATCGCGAGTCAGTGGTGCTGCATTCACGGAGAAACTCAGCAGGCCGGCGGTCAGTACACCAAGCGTGCGGCGACGGGGAAAAGCCCCCAGTCCAAATGCGGAAGTCATATCAGGATCCTCTGGTTGTTTTTGCGGCGCATCCAGGTGCGCCATCCCAAGGCTAGAGGCCTGCGGCGGTGAACATAAATAGAAAGAACGTAACGCCATGATTGAGAAAATTGGCTTTCCGGTCAGCGAGTTACGCGCTATTTCGCGCGCGATTGCTGGCACTTTGCAAACTAATCGTCTATTGATGTGTCGATAAAAACGGGGATTGTAAGAAGGTGTTTCGCGCAGGACGCGTTTCGCTGATTTACACTGCCTTCACCAAACTCATCTGTAACAAGGAAATAACTATGGGCGTGCTTAGCGAGTTCAAGGCCTTCGCGGTCAAAGGCAATGTGGTCGACATGGCCGTCGGTATCATCATTGGCGCGGCGTTCGGCAAGATTGTTTCGTCGTTTGTCGGTGATGTGATCATGCCGCCAATCGGCCTGTTGATCGGCGGGGTGGACTTCAGTGATCTGGCCATCACGCTCAAGGCCGCCGAGGGCAATACCCCTGCGGTGATGCTGGCCTACGGCAAATTCATCCAGACGGTGCTGGACTTCATCATTGTCGCTTTCGCGATTTTCATGGGCGTCAAAGCCATCAACCGCCTCAAGCGTGAAGAAGCCGTGGCCCCGACTGCACCGCCGATCCCGAGTAAGGAAGAGCAACTGCTGGGCGAAATCCGTGATCTGCTCAAGGCGCAGAACGAGCGGCCCTGAGTCATCAGTTCGAATAAAAAACGGCACTTGCGGGTGCCGTTTTCCTTACCAGTAATTTTCCACAGCGACCTGGCCGGGCCGGCGCGTCAGGCTCAGGCGCATGTCCCTCTGTTTAAGCAACGCGCGGGTCTCGTCGATCATCTGCGGATTGCCGCAGAGCATGACCCGTGAGTGCTGCGCCGACAGCTCCACACCTGCTGCACGCTCCAGCTCACCGTTTTCGATCAGCGTAGTAATGCGCCCCTGCAGAGCCCCCTGATGCGCCTCACGCGTCACCGTCGCGATGAACCGCAACTTGTGCGCGTATTCGCTGAGGTAGTCTCGTTCGTTCAGGCCGGCAATCAGTTCCTGATACGCCAGCTCGCGCGCCTCGCGCACGCTGTACACCAGAATGATGCGCTCGAATTTTTCCCACACTTCGAAATCCTGCAGGATCGACAGGAACGGCGCCACCCCGGTGCCCGTCGACAGCAGCCAGAGATCGCGGCCATCGACGAAACGATCAAGGGTCAGGTAGCCGAACGCCTGGCGCTCAACCAGCAAGGTATCGCCGACCTGCAACCCGCTAAGTTCGCTGGTGAACTCACCGCCCGGCACGACGATCGAGAAGAACTCGAGAAACTCGTCAAACGGTGAGGAAACCATTGAATAGGCGCGCCAGACAGTACTGCCATCGGCCTTGGTCACACCCAGGCGGGCGAACTGTCCGGCGCGGAAACGAAACCCGGCATCGCGGGTGGTACGCAAGGTAAACAGGTTCGGGGTCAGTGGTGTGACGTCGAGCAAGGTTTGCGTGGTGTACTTGTCTGCGCTGGCGGTCATGGGTTGCTCCATTGAACGGTTGCTGCCAGTTTCGCGCAAATGGACGCAGTTAAACACCGACGATTGATAATGGTATTGAGCCTGCGGCGAATGGGAGATTCATTAAACGTGATCATCAGGTCAGAATTTGAGTAATTACTTAAGATGACAACACCAATTTAATACTCCGATGTATTAAGAACGCTTTATCAATATATCCACTTGCTCAATACCTAAATAATTTAAAGCCCGGTGTATGAAACGTCCTACACTTCGTTGCGTGCCGGATCTTTTGGATCCATTTGGCGCCCCCGCAACGTCACGGAGTGGTCACAATGGAAACGTGGAAGGAATCACAGTTGAAACAACTGACGTTTGCCAAGGGCATCGATGCTGCTTATCCGATATTATTGCGATTTGCCGAAAATCTTGGATTTAATTTTTGTGCAATTTCAGTGGTTCCATTGCATCGCGACATGCAGCTCAAGCCCTTGCAAATCAATAACTATCCTGAAGAGTGGAACAGTCAATATGAACAGAACAGTTACATAAAAACAGACCCATTGATATCACACTGCAATCATTCCATGTCCCCCATAGTCTGGGCCGAATCATTGTTTGGCGAATCCCATGACATATGGCAGGGTTTGCAAAAGCATGGATTGCAAAATGGCTGGTCGCAGTCTTTTCATCATGAAGCGAGCGGTTTGTGCAGCATCATTAGCCTGGCACGCAGACACTGCTCAATCAGTCCATTGGAGCTGTATGAGCATTTCGGATACATGTTTTACGCCAGCAGCCACTTGAGTGAGCTGTTTGCCCGAACCCTGCCGCCGGAAGCACTCAAGCCCCGCCACCCTCACCTCTCGACTCGAGAGCTGCAGGTCCTGAAGCTCTCAGCCGTTGGCAAGACCGCCTATGAAATTTCAAAAATCCTCAGCCTCAGCGAACGCACTGTGAATTACCACGTGCAGAACCTGATCATAAAGCTCAACGTCTGCAACAAGATCTCCGCCGTTATTGCAGCCGCCAGGGCCGGCATCATCTGATCGCTCAACCTCGCTTTCCTTATAAACACGCGAGTAATGCCCAAGAAATAAACGTAACATTCGTAACCTTCCTGAGTGATAACGCCAGCAGAACGCGTTGCCTTACACTCGGTCGGTTCCGCCGCACGCCAGGGCTGCGGAATATCCGTTGATCATCCCTGAGTCCCGCCCCATGCCTTTGCTTGAAACGCCATTCGCCCAACTTGACCTGATCCGCCAGCCCGAACAGCAGAACGAACCGCTGCAAGCTTTCGATGCCGCCGACGAATACCTGCTCAACCATCTCGCGGCGCAGCAAACGACGGCGGACACCCGCGTGCTGGTGCTCAACGACAGCTTCGGGGCGCTGGCCGCCAGCCTGCTCGGCAAGGTCAAGGTCAGCAGCAGCGGCGACTCGTTTCTCGCTTTTCAGGGACTGGAAAAAAACCTGCTGCGCAACGGCCAGGCTTTCGATGCGGTGCGCGGTATCCCGGCCAGCGAGCCATTGGTCGGGCCGTTCGATCGGGTCCTGATCCGGGTGCCGAAAACCCTCGCGCTGCTGGAAGAACAACTGATCCGTCTGCAAGGGCAACTCGCGCCCGGCGCCGAAGTGATCGCCGCCGCGATGGTCAAGCACCTGCCGCGTGCCGCCGGTGATCTACTCGAACGTTACATCGGTCCGGTGCAGGCCTCGCTGGCGGTGAAAAAGGCGCGCCTGTTGATTGCCACGCCGCAAGCCAAGGCTGCCACCTTCTCGCCCTACCCTACGCGCTATCGCCTCGATGAGCCGCCGATCGAATTGCTCAACCACGCCAACGTGTTCTGCCGCGAAGGGCTGGACGTTGGCACCCGGGCCTTCCTCCCGCATTTACCGAAAAACCTCGGTCAGGCCCGAGTCGCCGATCTGGGCTGTGGCAACGGCGTGCTGGCCATCGCCAGCGCTTTGCAGAACCGGGATGCGCATTACACGCTGGTCGATGAATCGTATATGGCGGTGCAATCGGCCCTGGAAAACTGGCGCGCCGCACTGGGCGAGCGCGAGGTGATCGTGCGTGCCGCCGATGGCCTGGCCGGGCAAGAGGCGCAATCGCTGGATGTGGTGCTGTGCAACCCACCGTTCCACCAACAGCAGGTGGTTGGCGACTTCCTCGCCTGGCGCATGTTCCAGCAGGCGCGCGAAGCGCTGGTGGTCGGCGGTGCACTGTACATCGTCGGCAACCGCCATCTGGGCTACCACAGCAAACTGGCGCGGTTGTTCCGTGGCGTTGAGCAAGTGGCGGCCACACCGAAATTCGTCATCCTCAAAGCGCGCAAATAAACCCGCAGGCAAAAGAAACCCTCCGCAAGGAGGGTTGGCAAAACCGTACCCGAGGGCGCCGGTTCGGGATGATTTCAGTGCGTGGTCAGGCCTGCTGCGTTCATGAATATACGCATCAGGCTGGCGGCGATAAACAGCACACCCACGCTACCGACCCAGATCAGGGCCAGCCAGCCGAGCCGCTGCCACAGCGGCCTTTTTTCGGCTTCTTCAATGTCGTGCAGGGAATGTTTGCCGGTCATTGCATCGATCTCCATTAAGCCAAGGCGTCACTGCGGACGCCTTCTCGAGCAGGCTCGCTCTCGCTAGAGAAAGCCCAGCAGCAGACTAGTGATAACCGTCTTCATGGGTGACCTTGCCGCGGAACACGTAGTAGCTCCAGAAGGTGTAACCCAGGATGAACGGAATGATGAACAGCGTGCCCACCAGCATGAAACCCTGACTTTGCGGTGGTGCTGCGGCGTCCCAGATCGAAATCGATGGCGGCACGATGTTCGGCCACAAGCTGATACCCAGGCCGCTGTAGCCGAGGAAGATCAGCACCAGCGTCAGCAGAAACGGCGTGTAGTTGGCGTTACGCGCCACAGCGCGGATCAAGCCATACAGTGTCACCAGCACCAGAATCGGCACCGGCATGAACCAGAACAGATTCGGCATGGTGAACCAGCGCGAAGCGATTTCCGGATGCGCCAGCGGCGTCCACAGGCTGACCACGCCGATCACCGCCAGCAGCACGAAGGCCAATGGCCGCGCCAGATCGTGCATCTGCTCTTGCAGCTTGCCTTCGGTCTTCATGATCAGCCAGGTGCAGCCGAGCAAGGCATAGGCGACCACCAGGGCGGCGCCGCAGAACAGCGTGAACGGGGTCAGCCAATCCATCGAGCCGCCGGCGAACTGGCGGTTGACTACCGGCAAGCCGTCGATGAACGCCCCCAGCGCCACGCCCTGAAAGAACGTCGCCGCGATCGAGCCGCCGATGAACGCCTTGTCCCACAGATGACGTTTTTCATCCTTGGCCTTGAAGCGGAACTCAAAGGCCACGCCGCGAAAGATCAGCCCCATCAGCATGAAGATCAGCGGCAGGTACAGCGCTGAGAGCACCACCGAATAGGCCAGCGGAAAAGCGCCGAATAATGCGGCGCCGCCGAGGACCAGCCAGGTTTCGTTGCCGTCCCAGACCGGGGCGACGGTGTTCATCATCACGTCACGGTCGGTCTTGCCCGGAACGAACGGGAAAAGAATCCCGATGCCCAGGTCGAAACCGTCCATGACCACGTACATCATGATCCCGAAGATGATGATCACGGCCCAGATCAGCGGAAGATCAATACCCATGGCTCAAATCTCCTTGGTCAAGCGAGTGTTGTCTTCGTGTTCGCCTTCGCCCGGATCGTCGGCAGCGGACAACGGACGCGCCGGGGTGCGCTTCTTGCCCGGACCACCGTCCGGTGTGTCGGTGCCCTCGCTGAACTTCGGACCTTTGCGCACCAGGCGCATCATGTAGCCGAGGCCGGCGCCGAACAGGGCGAAATACACCACGACGAACATGATCAGGGTGATGCTCATCTGCAGGAAGCTGTGGTTGGAGGATGCGTCCGCGGTGCGCATCAAGCCGTAGACTACCCACGGCTGGCGACCGATTTCAGTGGTGAACCAGCCCGCGAGAATCGCAATCAGGCCGGACGGGCCCATCCACAGTGCCAGATGCAGGAACGGCCGCGAGGTATACAGCGAGTCACGCTTGCGCAGCCACAAACTCCACAGACCGGTGAAGATCATCAGGAAGCCGAGGCCGACCATGACCCGGAACGACCAGAACACGATGGTCGAATTCGGCCGGTCTTCGGGCGGAAACTCCTTGAGTGCCGGTACTTGCTTGTCCAGCGAGTGGGTCAGGATCAGGCTCCCGAGGTAGGGAATCTCCAAGGCAAATTTAGTGCGTTCTTCTTTCATGTCCGGCCAGCCGAACAGAATCAGCGGCGTCGCTTCGTCACCGTGGTTTTCCCAGTGACCTTCAATGGCAGCGATTTTCGCCGGCTGATGCTTGAGCGTATTCAGACCGTGGAAGTCACCAATGACCGCCTGGATCGGCGCAACGATCAGCGCCATCCACATGGCCATCGAGAGCATGGTGCGAATCGCCGGATTATCCCGGCCGCGCAGCAAATGCCAGGCCGCTGACGAGCCGACGAAGAACGCCGTAGCGATGAACGCGGCGGTCGCCATGTGCAGCAAGCGATACGGGAACGAAGGGTTGAAGACGATGGCCAGCCAGTCGGTGGGGATCACCTGACCGTTGACGATTTCGAAGCCCTGCGGGGTTTGCATCCAGCTGTTGGAGGCGAGAATCCAGAACGTCGAGATCAGCGTGCCGATCGCCACCATGACCGTGGAAAAGAAGTGCAGCCCACGACCAACCTTGTTCCAGCCAAACAACATGACACCGAGAAAACCGGCCTCAAGGAAGAACGCCGTGAGCACTTCATAGGTCAGCAACGGCCCGGTGACGGCGCCAGCGAAATCCGAGAAGCGACTCCAGTTGGTGCCGAACTGGTAGGCCATGACCAGACCGGAGACCACGCCCATGCCGAAGTTGACGGCAAAGATCTTCGACCAGAAGTGGTAAAGGTCACGGTAAGTGTCGTTTCGAGTCTTCAGCCACAGACCTTCGAGCACCGCCAGGTAACTCGCCAGGCCAATGGTGATGGCCGGGAACAGAATGTGGAACGAGATGGTGAACGCGAACTGAATTCGGGCGAGATCGAGAGCCTCTAAACCGAACATATGGCTTCCTCTGTCAGGTAATACGGGTGGCAGACCCGGGGGCCTGCACCACTGCCCCCACGGATATGGAGTGCGGCGAATTCGGATTCGTTCTTTTTTACAGCCATCGCTACGCAGGGAGTCTGGCCAACTGGCCGCCAGACCAAACCCTCGTGAGGTGTTGATCTGGATCAAGCAACGTTAAAAGAGTAGTCCCATTTTCGCCGTTGAACGGCGTGGTCGTTTGCCGCGTGACAAGTTGCCTCAGCGCGTTGGCAGGGCATTTGCCCAGTGGCTTCGCAGGCAGGCGGGACAATTCGATGTCTGGCTAAGTAAATTTTTCGCAGGTAGCAACTTCCTGTTACAGACTGGTGATAATCTCGCGTTTCCCCTCGAGCCAGACCTGCCTTCAGATGCCCAGCCAAGAGCCCCTGCTGTTACGTCACCATCGTCCGTTTCTCGCTTTCTGGTTCGCGCGGATTTTCACCGCCAGCGGTTTTCAGATGCTCACCGTGGCGATCGGCTGGAATCTTTATCAGTTGACCGGCAACGTCCTCGACCTGGGTCTGGTCGGCCTGGTCGAATTTGCCCCGCGCGTGCTGTTCATGCTGCACACCGGGCATGTCGCCGACCGCTATGACCGGCGCAAGGTCGCAGCGCTTTGTCAGTCGCTGCAGGCGATGATCGCCCTCGCACTGGCGATCGGCAGCGCCACCGATCACGTCACCCGCGAAATGATCTTCATCCTCGCCTTCCTCCTCGGCGCGGCGCGTTCGTTCGAGATGCCGACCACCCAGGCATTGCTGCCAAGCATCGTGCCCAGCGCGCTGTTTCCGCGGGCAGTGGCGGCCGCGCAGTCGGCACAACAGTCAGCGACGATCATCGCGCCAGCCCTCGGCGGCTTGCTCTACGCGTTCGGCAGCGTCTGGGTGTATGGCCCGACCGTGCTGCTCTATGTGATCGCCTGCACGTTGATGTTGAATCTGCCCGCGCGGCAGACACCGCTGAACAAAGGCAAAGCCACCCTGGATTCGTTGCTCGCGGGCATTCGCTTCATTCGCAGCCGCCAGGACATTCTCGGGGCGATTTCGCTGGATCTGTTCGCAGTTCTGCTCGGCGGCGCCACGGCGCTGTTGCCGGTATTCGCCAAAGACATCCTTCTCACCGGCCCGTGGGGCCTCGGCCTGCTGCGCTCGGCACCGGCGGTCGGCGCACTGGCAATGTCGCTGTACCTCGCGCGGTTCGCCGTGGAACGCAAGGTCGGCCGCGTGATGTTCACCGCCGTCGGCGTGTTCGGCGTCGCGACCATCGCCTTCGGCCTGTCGACCTCGTTCTGGTTCTCACTGGCGGTGCTGGTGGTGCTCGGTGCGGCGGACATGATCAGCATGGTCATCCGCGCCTCCTTCGTACAACTGGAAACCCCCGACGAAATGCGCGGCCGGGTCAGCGCGGTCAACGGCCTGTTCATCGGCGCCTCGAACCAGCTCGGCGAATTCGAATCCGGCCTCACCGCCCACTGGTTCGGCACCGTACCGGCGGTGGTCATGGGCGGGATCGGCACGCTGGTGGTGACAGGGACGTGGATCAAGTTGTTCCCGACCCTGGCCAACCGGGACCGGATGCATGTGCCGGTAGAAGAGACAAAGGTCTGATTTCACCGACAACCTCAGCACGACAAGCACAAATAAATCGATAGAGTGCGGTACATATTTACCGCACCGAGTGTAATGTAACGCCTTACACTCGCACCTCAGGCCAAATCACCTTATGCCTATGCACAACCCGCCACACCCTGGTGAAACATTGTTGATGGATGTTTTACCCGAACTCGGTATCAGCGTTACCGAATTGGCGCGGCATCTGGGCTTTGCGCGCCCACATCTTTCGCGTGTATTGCATGGACATGCGCCGATCAGCCCGGATCTGGCCGTGCGACTTGAGCGTGCAGGCATTGGCAAGGCGCGCATGTGGCTAGGCGTTCAAACTGAATATGATCTGTGGCAAGCAGAGCATCGGGAGCAGCCAGCCATCGAGCGCCTCGCGGCCCACGCCTGACGACTTCAAGCCCGCAAATCACTGGCCACTTTCGCCCGCAACCCCTTGCCACCAAGCTGCTCGACCAGCGTCAGGGCGAACTCCAATGCGGCGCCGGAGCCCTGCGCGGTGATGCAGTTGCCGTCGACTACCACCGGTTGATCAACAAACGTACAACCCGACAGTTGATGACTGGCGCCGGGCAGACAGGTCATGCGCCGTTGGCGCAGCACACCGAAGGCTTGCAGGGCGACGGCCGGGGATTCGCCGATGGCGGCGAACAAGCGTCCGGCGCTGGCTTGGTCCTTGAGCAATTGTTGCAAGGGTTGATGCGCCGCCAGGTGCCGGGAGCCGACGGCACCGCCGGGCAGGACAATCAGATCGAAGGTTTGCGCCAGCACATCGACCAGCATGCCGTCGGCGGTCAGGCGCGTGCCGCGGGCGCAGGTGAGCATGCGTCGGCCTTCGATACTGGCTGCGACCACTTCGATATCGGCGCGACGCAGCACATCGATCAGGGTCACGCTTTGCAGATCATCGATGCCCTCGGCGAGGGTAATCAGCACTCTTGAAGTCATGGGCGTTATCCACAGGGTGATCCTTCAAGCGTAGTCAGCTTCCCCCGGTTCGCGCAGTGCCAGCCGTTACTTGATGTAAAGCTGGGTCGACATCGTATTGCGCGGGGCGTTGATCGAGGTGTTGCTGAAGCTGAAGGTGCCGTCCTGCTTGCCGGCCAGATCGAAGGTATACAGCGAACCGACGGTTTTGCGCCCGGGCGTGCATTCGGTCAGATTGCCATTATCGAACGCACATACCGGAGCACGGCTGCCGTTGACTTCGAATCCGTCCAGCGTGGCGTGCGGCTGGTTCTGGCCGTAACCGATTTCCAGCACATAGACCTTGATGTTCGGCCCGCTGTGATTGCATTGAGTCTGCGGCTGGTTATCGGCGATATCTTCAAGACCACAGCCCGGCGATTGCACCTTGATGACTTTCACCTGCGTCAACGCCGCCGCCGAAGCGGCCCACGTCATCGGAGCTGCAGCCATCAGCACCACCATCAAGCCCAAACCTGCCACCGCGCCCTTGCTCATGCGTGCTCACCCGGAAAAATTCAGCGCGCAGTATGGCGCAGTTGTCCGCTGCGCAAAACTTCGCCGACGATCGACACCGACAACCGCCATATTGCTCACGCTGCTGGTATGATGCGCGGCTTTTTCCGGCCCAGCACAATTTTCCAGGCGCTTGCGATGGTCTGTGCTTTGCTGTTGAGGTCGATACATTCACGGCGCCACGCGCGCCACGGGGAGCAGACATGCTGGAAAGGCTGTTTCAACTCAAGGCACACAACACCAACGTGCGCACCGAGATTCTCGCGGGCATCACCACGTTTCTGGCCATGGCCTACATTCTGTTCGTCAACCCGAGCATTCTCGGCGAGACCGGCATGGACAAGGGTGCGGTGTTCGTTGCCACCTGTCTGGCGGCCGCCATCGGCTCGACGGTCATGGGCCTGATCGCCAACTACCCGATCGCCCTCGCTCCGGGCATGGGCCTGAACGCCTTCTTCACTTACACCGTGGTCCTGCACATGGGCCATACCTGGCAAGTGGCGCTGGGTGCGGTGTTCATCTCCGCCGTGCTGTTTTTCCTGCTGTCGATCTTTCGCATCCGTGAGTGGATCATCAACAGCATCCCGCTGCCATTGCGCTCGGCGATTGCGGCCGGTATCGGCCTGTTCCTCGCGTTGATCGCCCTGCACAACGCCGGCATCGTCGTCAGCAATCCGGCAACCATGGTCGGCCTCGGTGACCTCAAAGCACCGGCACCGATCCTCGCTACCCTCGGCTTCGCCCTGATCGTCGGGCTTGAAGCACTGAAAGTGCGTGGCGCCGTGCTGATCGGCATTCTCGCGGTGACCATCGTGTCGATCGCCATGGGCTTCACGCCGTTCGGCGGCGTCACCTCGATGCCACCTTCGCTGGCTCCGACGTTCCTGCAACTGGACATCAAAGGCGCACTGGACATCGGTCTGGTCAGCGTGATCTTCGCCTTCCTGTTCGTCGACCTGTTCGACAACTCCGGCACTCTGATCGGCGTCGCCAAGCGCGCCGGCCTGATGGGCAAGGACGGCCACATGCCGAAAATGGGTCGTGCGCTGATCGCCGACAGCACCGCGGCCATGGCCGGTTCGCTGCTGGGCACCTCGACCACCACCAGCTACATCGAATCCGCCGCTGGCGTGAGTGCCGGTGGCCGCACAGGTCTGACCGCCATTGTCGTCGCGATCCTGTTCCTGCTGGCGCTGTTCTTCTCGCCGCTGGCGGCCAGCGTTCCGGCATTCGCCACCGCACCGGCACTGCTGTTCGTCGCCGTGCTGATGACTTCTGGCCTGGCGGAAATAGACTGGGACGACATCACCGTCGCCGCGCCGGTCGTGGTCACCGCGCTGGCCATGCCGTTCACTTACTCGATCGCCAACGGCATCGCGTTCGGCTTCATTTCCTGGACCGTGATCAAGCTGCTGTCGGGCCGCGCTCGCGAGCTGAACCCGGCACTGGTGATCCTGTCGATTCTGTTCGTGATCAAGTTGGGTTGGTTCAACGCATGACTTTCGATTCCCAGGCTTACGCCGAACAACTTCAAGCCAAGGTCACGCGTTTGCGTGATCTGCTGGCGCCGTTCGATGCTCCCGAGCCGGCGGTATTCGATTCGCCGCTGCAGAACTTCCGTCTGCGCGCCGAATTCCGTCTGTGGCGCGAGGCCGGTGAGCGGCACTACGCGATGTTTTCCCAGGACGACAAACGCACACCGATCCTCATCGAAGAATTCCCGATCGCCAGCCTGCGCATCAATCAGTTGATGCCGCAACTGAAAGCGGCGTGGCGGGCCAGTTCGGCGCTGAGCCACAAGCTGTTCCAGGTGGAATTCCTCACCACGCTGTCTGGCGATGCGATGATCACCCTGTGTTATCACCGCCCGCTGGATGAGCACTGGCATGCCGCTGCAACGCAGCTGTCGGCGGATCTGGGCGTCAGCATCATCGGTCGTTCGAAGGGCAAACGCGAAGTGCTGGGCCTCGATTATGTGGTTGAGAAACTCGACGTCGGCGGCCGCACCTTCAGCTACCGTCAGCCGGAAGGCGCGTTCACCCAGCCCAACGGCACGGTGAACCAGAAGATGCTCAACTGGGCGTACGAAGCGCTGGGCGATCGCCCTGACGATCTGCTGGAGTTGTACTGCGGCAACGGCAACTTCACCCTGCCGCTCGCCACCCGTGTGCGCAAAGTATTGGCCACCGAAATCAGCAAGACCTCGGTCAACGCCGCGTTGAGCAACCTCAGCGAAAACGCTGTGGATAACGTCACTCTGGTGCGCTTGTCCGCCGAGGAACTGACCGAAGCCCTCAACGAAGTGCGTCCGTTCCGCCGCCTGCACGGCATCGACCTGAAAAGCTACGAATTCGGCAGCGTCTTCGTCGACCCGCCACGCGCCGGCATGGACCCGGACACCTGCGAGCTGACCCGGCGCTTCGACAACATCCTGTACATCTCCTGCAACCCGGAAACCCTGGCCGCCAACATCGCCCAGTTGCACGACACGCACCGCATCACCCGCTGCGCGCTGTTCGACCAGTTCCCATGGACCCATCACATGGAATCGGGTGTGTTGCTGACCCGCCGGTGATGCTGATGCCGGATACGAAAAAGCCGTCGTGATTGACGGCTTTTTTGTGCCCGCTTATGACGCAGGATCGGCCTTACGGGGACGCCCACCCTTTTTCCCATTGGCTCGTGCCGCAGCAGACTTCGCCGCACTGCTTTGACGGCCGTTACGCGAAGCCACTACCGAGGCGGCCATCTGCATTAACGACGGACTCGCTGAAATCATGCCGGCGATGGAGACGTCGAGGTCCTTGCCAGCATGGCAGAGCGCAGTGCCCCCGAAACCAATCGTCAGGTCCTCGTAATCCTGTGCATCGAAGCCGTCGAACTCAGGATAGCGATCCATCGGCAGTTCCACACCGCTGCCATCTTCAAAACGGATGATCAGACAGGGCTTTTCAAAGGTGACAGACACCGCATGGAAGCTGCCAGCGCGCCGCTCCTCACCCAGCTTGATGGCCGCATCGAGCATTTCCTCCGTCAGGGGGCGATGTGCCGAAGGCTTTGCCTTGATGATTTTCATAATTGGATTTCCACTCCTTCCGATGCGCCTGTCAATGTCAGTAGAGTCTTGTCTTCCTCTGGCAAGTAGCGCGCCGTTGCTACTCTGTAAGTCGTGTCAGTGACCAGTTTCATCCCCAACACCTCGTTTGTATGGCTGTCCCACAACTGATTGTCGAGACAGACTGTCTGCAATCTCGACCACCAGATACGACGAGCGCTTCGCAGATGAGCAGGTTGTTCCAAAGATCGACACAAGCCCTCCAACACGGCCAGCGGCGGTCGCCGAGAGAGCGGAACGACATCCCAAAGCTGAATATCGTTGTGCCAGAAACTGAATCCCAATCGGGCACTCCAGGCGCCCGCGTTCACATGGACGTGCGGCGGGCAATGCTCATCTCGCAACATGATCACAATCGACAATCCTTTGTAGCTGCATACCTTCATGCTAACCCATCCGTTAGGTTAATGGTTTTACAGGTGCGAAATTAATTTCAAATCCGACAGCTGGTGTTCAAGCACAGGCCCCTTTTCAGATTTGAGGCTAGCTTCGGAAAAACCTTTCAGCCGGCTGGTTGCTGCGCAAAAACGTAAGCAAAGCTGTCGTCACATATTGATCAACACTCGTTTGAATAATCCTTTTGTGCGATCACCGAACACATAACGCCAAGGGATTTCTTGTTCAATTGACCATGGTAACCATCTAGTACATTTTATCTCCACAGGCCGGAACACTCGGCCAAAGCCAAAAACAATAAGTGGAGTTTGCCCCCATGTCCCCTATCGTTCTAGTGCTCAACGGCCCGAACCTGAACCTGCTCGGCACCCGTGAGCCGGCGACTTATGGCCATGAAACCCTGGCCGACATTTCTGCGCTGTGCGGGCGTGCCGGCGAGGAGTTCGGCTTGACGGTGGAGTTTCGCCAGACCAATCACGAAGGCGAATTGCTTGACTGGATTCACGCGGCCCGCGGCCGTTGCGCCGGGATCGTGATCAATCCGGCGGCGTGGACGCACACCTCAGTGGCGATTCGCGATGCGCTGGTGGCCAGTGAATTGCCGGTGATCGAAGTACACCTGTCCAACGTGCATGCTCGCGAACCGTTCCGCCATCACTCGTTTGTCTCGGCGATTGCCACAGCGGTACTCTGCGGTTTTGGCAGCCATGGTTACCGGTTGGCGCTGGCGCATTTCAGCCAGCGGTTGCAAGGGGCCAAACATGGCGCGCGCTAACACGGTACTCGCCGGGTTGATCGGCGCCGGCATTCAGGCTTCGCGTACGCCGGCGCTGCATGAACACGAAGGTGATGCACAAGGTTTGCGTTACCTGTACCGGTTGATCGATCTTGATCAACTGCACCTCGACAGCAACGCCCTGCCCGACCTGCTGCTCGCTGCCGAGCGCATGAACTACACCGGCCTGAACATCACTTTCCCGTGCAAGCAGGCGATCATCCCGCTGCTCGATGAACTGTCGCCGGAAGCGCGCGGGATCGGCGCGGTGAATACGGTGGTGTTGAAGGACGGTAAACGTGTCGGTCACAACACCGATTGCCTTGGTTTTGCCGAAGGTTTTCGCCGGGGTCTGAAGGACGCGTCTCGCGCACGTGTGGTGCAGATGGGTGCCGGTGGCGCTGGCGCAGCGGTGGCGCACGCGCTATTGAGCGAAGGCGTACAGCAACTGAGCATTTTCGACGTTGACGTTGAGCGCGCCGAGAGCCTGGCACACAACCTTAATCAACACTTCGGCGCCGGTCGCGCCGTGGCCGGGCGCGATCTGCCGAGCGCCACGAGTCTGGCCGACGGTCTGGTCAACACCACCCCGATGGGCATGGCCAAACTGCCGGGCATGCCGGTACCGGTCGAGCTGCTGCGCGCAGACCTGTGGGTGGCCGAAATCGTCTACTTTCCGCTGGAAACCGAACTGCTGCGCAACGCCCGCGCCCTCGGGTGCCGCACGCTGGACGGCGGCAACATGGCGGTGTTTCAGGCAGTGAAAGCGTTTGAACTGTTCAGCGGCGTGGCGGCGGATGCGCAGCGCATGCTGGCGCATTTTCAGCGCATGAATGGCTGAAGAGCGAATCTGCTTCTGTGGGAGCGAGCCTGCTCGCGAAGGCATCAGACCAGTCAATCAACCGGCGACTGACGCAGCGCTTTCGCGAGCAGGCTCGCTCCCACAAGGGAAATCGCGTCAGGCCTGCAGGTAACGCAATACCGATTCGCAAATCATCTCGCGGTGGCGCTGTTTGATCTGGGGATCGGGCAAGTCGATCTGGAAAATTTCGCCCAGCGTATGGCGGTTCGAGACGCGATAGAAGCAGAACGAACTGATCAGCAGATGCACATCCAGCGCATTGATCCCGCGGCGGAACAGCCCTTCGTCAGCGCCGCGCTGCAAGATCGCGCCGAGGGTATCGAGGATCGTATTGTTCAACGCCTTGATCGCATCGGAGCGTTTCACGTATTCGGCGTTGTGGATATTTTCGATGCTGACAATGCGCACGAAATCGACGTTGTGATCATGGTGATCAAAGGTGAATTCCACCAATCGGCGGATCGCCATTTCCGGTGGCAGCTCGTCCAGATGCAGCCGGTTTTCGGTGCTGCGGATATCGCCGTAGAGCTTTTCCAGCACCTCGACGTACAACTGCTCCTTGCTGCCGAAGTAGTAATAGATCATGCGCTTGGAGGTGTGGATGCGTTCGGCGATCGCGTCGACGCGCGCACCGGACAAGCCTTGCTGGACGAACTCGACGATCGCCTCCTGCAAAATGTTTTCGCGGGTCTTTTCCGGATTGTTCTTGCGGCCCTTGCGCGGCTCTGCGGCGGCTGCGTCCGGGGCGACGGACAGTTCTGAATTCACGGTCATTGCGGGCTCACGGCCATCACTGCACAAGCGCCGATTATGGGCCGCGCGACACAGTGAAGGAAGCCGCGCAGCCTGCGTTTAACACCGCGTTTACGAATTTCCTACAACTTTGCCTGGCGTACCGCGCCGCTGCGCGATTTGGCCATCGCCGCCAGACGCACGGCGACGTTGGCCGCGCCGTAACCGACATAGCCGTTCTTGCGCTGAATGATCTCGAAGAAGAAGCGTCCCTCGAACGGTTCGGTGTAGACGTGGAACAGTTCGCCGCCCTGTGCATCGCGGTCGTACAGCACATTGAAGTACGCCAGCTCGCTGAGAAACTCGTCATCGAAATCGAAACGCGCGGCGAGGTCGTCGTAATAGTTGAGCGGAATGTCCAGCAACGGCACGCCCGCTTCTTTGGCACGACTGACTTCGGCGAAGATGTCATCACAATCGAAGGCAATGTGATGCACGCCAGAACCGCGATAACTCGACAGCGCGTGGGAAATTGCGGTGTTACGGTTCTCGGAGATGTTCAGCGGCAAGCGGATCGAACTGTCGCGGCTGCGCAAGGCGCGGCTCTTCACCAGGCCGTACGGGTCAGGCAGCACCACTTCGTCATCGGCTTCGAAGTCCAGCAGGCTCTTATAGAACAGCACCCAGCTGTCGAGGCTGTCGGCCGGGAGCGCCATGGCCATGTGATCGATGCGCTTGAGACCGCCACGGGCCTGCGCGTCGGGGAGCAGATTGAAATCGGTGCCGTAGACGTCCGCCTCTTCATCCACCAGATAAATCAGGCTGCCATCCGGCGCACGCACCGCCGCCAGCTCCGGTTCGTTGGGGCCGACCAGCCCGCGATAAGGCTGACCTTTATAGGCCACGGCACGGGCCAGCGCACTGGCGCTGTCATTGACCCGTACCGCCGTGGCGCACAGCGACGGGCCGTGGGCTTCAAAAAAGCTGTGGGCGAAGGAATACGGTTCGGAGTTGAGGATCAGGTTGATATCGCCCTGACGCAGCAGGCTGACGCTCTTGGAACGATGCTGCCCGGCCTTGACGAAACCGAGGCGCTCCAGCCAATGGCTGAGCTTGGCGCCCAGCGCCTCGTCGACGGCGAACTCGAGAAATTCGATGCCGTTGTACTCGCTGGCCTTGGGCGTTTCGAACAGAATCTCGCGATTGGCCGCCGGTTCGGCTTGTTGCTCGAGACGCTGGCGGGTCTTCTCTTCCAGATACAGCAGCGAGCGCAGACCGTCGGCGGCATTGGCTCGCGGCGGTGCGGCGCGGAAGCCGTCATTGAAAATTTCCAGCGACAGCGGCCCGCTGTAGCCGCTCTGGATGATCGGTGCGAGGAAGCCTGGCAGATCGAATTCGCCCTGCCCCGGGAAGCAGCGGAAATGCCGGCTCCACTCCAGCACGTCCATCTGCAGGATCGGCGCGTCGGCCATTTGCACGAAGAAGATCTTGTCGCCGGGAATCTCGGCGATCGCCGCTGGATCGCCCTTGAGCGACAAGGTGTGGAAGCTGTCGAGCAGCACGCCAAGGCTTGGGTGATCGGCCTGACGCACGATGTCCCAGACCTGTTGATAAGTGTTGACGTGGCGGCCCCAGGCCAGCGCTTCATAACCGATGCGCAAACCGCGCGCGCCGGCCCGTTCGGCCAGCAGGCGCAGATCATCGACGAGGATCTGCTGATCACCGACGCTGTCGGCCGCGGCGTTGCTGCACACCAGCACCAGGTCGGTGCCCAGTTCCTGCATCAAGTCGAACTTGCGCTCGGCGCGTTCCAGATTGCGCGCCAGCCGATCACGGCGGCAGCCTTCGAAATCACGGAACGGCTGAAACAGCGTGATGGCAATCCCCAGATCGGCACACATCTGTTTAATTTCACGTGGGCTGCCGTCGTAATACAGCAGGTCGTTTTCGAAAATCTCTACCCCGTCGAACCCGGCGGCGGCGATGGCTTCGAGTTTTTCCGGCAGGGTGCCGCTCAAGGAAACGGTGGCAATGGAACGCTGCATGTATGAACTCCCGTTGGAGACGGCGGCTGCGTGAGCCGCGCCGCTTTTATAGGATGAGCAAATTATTGGCTGCATCCCTTCCGGCAGCAATTTAAAGTGTACTACCCGGTTAGTTTTGCGTGCGATTATCGAACACAATGGCGGTTTGGCGAATTGACGATTTTTTGTCCACTGCCCAACATCGACCGCACATTGAGTCCGGATCTGAACCACCGGTCGCAGCGTGCAAACAAAAGCACACCAAATAACAAATCCAAAAACGGGTGGAACACATGATTCCTTCACAGACTTCCCGCATGGCTCCGGCCATGAGCACTGCCACCGGTGGCATCGGCGACAAGATCCGCGGCGCCATGGCCGTCGGCAAGACCCGTTGGGGCATGCTGGCGCTGGTGTTTTTCGCCACCACCCTGAACTACATCGACCGCGCCGCCCTCGGCGTCATGCAGCCGATCCTCGCCAAGGAAATGAGCTGGACGGCGATGGATTACGCCAACATCAACTTCTGGTTCCAGGTCGGCTACGCGATCGGTTTCGTCCTGCAAGGGCGCTTGATCGACCGCGTTGGCGTCAAGCGCGTGTTCTTCTGCGCAGTGCTGCTGTGGAGCCTGGCCACCGGCGCTCACGGCCTGGCCACGTCAGCGGTCGGCTTCATGGTCTGCCGGTTCGTCCTCGGCCTGACCGAAGCGGCGAACTACCCGGCCTGCGTGAAAACCACACGCCTGTGGTTCCCGGCCGGCGAACGTGCGGTCGCTACCGGGATCTTCAACGCCGGTACCAACGTCGGCGCGATGTTCACGCCGATGCTGCTGCCGCTGGTGCTGCACGTCTGGGGCTGGCAGGCGGCGTTCCTGTGCATGGCGGCACTGGGCGGGATCTGGCTGCTGTTCTGGGGTTTGAAGTATTTCAACCCGGAAGATCACCCGAGCGTCAAACAGTCGGAGCTGGACTACATCCAGCAGGAAGTCGAACCGGAACAGGCGCGCGTGCCGTTCTCGAAAATCCTGCGGATGCGCGGCACCTGGGCCTTCGCCCTCGCCTACTCGCTGACCGCACCGGTGTTCTGGTTCTACCTGTACTGGCTGCCGCCGTTCCTTAATCAGCAGTACAACCTGGGCATCAACGTTACACAGATGGGTATTCCGCTGATCATCATCTACGTCACGGCCGACTTCGGCAGTGTCGGCGGCGGCATCCTCTCGTCTTTCCTGATCGGTCGCGGGATGAACTCGATCAAGGCGCGGCTGCTGTCGATGTTGCTGTTTGCCTGCTGCATCATCGGCGTGGTCATGGCTGCCGGTTCGGCTAATCTTTGGGTAGCGGTGGCGGCGATCTCGCTGGCGATCGGTGCCCACCAGGCCTGGACCGCGAACATCTGGAGCCTGGTGATGGACTACACACCGAAGCACATGATGAGCACGGTGT
The DNA here is from genome assembly GCF_043496865.1 of Pseudomonas retamae. Lineage (NCBI taxonomy): Bacteria > Pseudomonadati > Pseudomonadota > Gammaproteobacteria > Pseudomonadales > Pseudomonadaceae > Pseudomonas > Pseudomonas retamae. The sequence goes on along the minus strand of NZ_JBIEIL010000012.1, from coordinate 123,134 downwards.
TCGGTTTCGGCGGCATGTGCGCGGCCATCGGCGGCATGTTCATGACCCAGATCGTCGGCCACATCCTCACCGTCACCAACAACAACTACACCGTGTTGTTCACCCTGATTCCGGCGATGTATTTCCTTGCGCTGACGTGGATGTACTTCATGGCGCCGCGCAAGATTCCGACTGTCAGCGAATAACCCTGCCGGCACAAATCCCACTGTGCAAACCCCTCCTGTGGGAGCGAGCCTGCTCGCGAATGCGGACTTTCATTCAACATCAATGTTGACTGACTCACCGTCTTCGCGAGCAGGCTCGCTCCCACACAGGTATGTCGGTTTCTTCAGCGACGGCTCTGCTGCCACGCAGCCGCCAGCCCGCTGCAACAGATCACCGCGATGCCAACGATCGTCAGCAAACTCGGCGTGTGACTGAACAGCAACCAGCCCAGCAACCCGGCAAACACGATCTGGCAATAACCGAACGGCGCCAGCAGCGCCGGTGCGGCATGCCGGAATGCCTGGGTCAGAAACAGGTGCGCGGTCATCCCGCAGCTGCCCAGCGCCAGCATCAGCGCGGCATGCGTCAGCGTCGGCACCTGCCAGAAGAACGGCACCAGCGCACTCATCACCAAGGTATTGCACAACCCGGCGAAAAAGTTGCTGGTGGTCGGGCTGTCGACTTCGGCGAGCTTGCGCGTCAGCAGTTGATAGAAGCAGAAGAACAGCGCCGAGCAGAACGGTAACAAGATCGCCGGAGTGAACAATTCACCGCCGGGATGGACGATGATCAGCACGCCGATAAAACCGCAGATCACCGCAATCCACTGCCCGCGCGTGACCCGTTCTTTGAGCAGTGGCACCGACAACGCCGTGACCAATACCGGTGCAAGAAAGTTGACTGCCGTGGCTTCCGCCAACGGGATGTAAAGCAGCGCCGTGGTGAAAAACAGACTGGTGCCAAGCAGGCACAGCGCCCGGGCCAGTTGCCATAGCGGCTTTTTGGTGCGCAGCACGCGCAACCCGGATTGCGGCAGAAAAATCCCCGCCATCAACAAGGTGTGTACGACATAACGCGCCCACACCACCATCACGATCGGATAGAAACCGGAGAGATATTTCGACAACGCGTCGTGGCTGGAGAACAGAAACGTCGCCACGACAATCAGCAGGATCCCCTTGAAGGGCTGGTTGACGCCGGAGAGCGGAGTGCTGACGGTCATTGGCAATCTCTGAAAACAATACGGTGGCGATCGGCTTCGGCAATCATAGCTGGCCGAGCTTTCAGCGAGCCGAACCGAGCCAGAAAAATCCACGCCGGGAATCCGCCGTTGAGCAAAAGTGTGAGGCAAGATTCCGGCCATGTCGGCGTACAGCGGGCCCGCCCCATCACAGACTGCTGTCTAAAGTGCCAGTTCAGGAAAATGCCCGGAGAAATTCTGCAGTGGATTGAATTTGCCGCCCTGCCGACCGTCAATAACAAGCCGCCCGACGCGGGCGCTTGTGAATGGACGGACGACCGGACTGGCGCCACACTCACACAGCGGCAACACTCATCACCATCTGATTCATCACCCGTAAAAGAGGATTCCCACATGCTATGGAAAAAAGGCCGACGCAGTGACAACGTCGTCGATGCCCGGGGTGATGACTCAGGCGGTGGCGGCGGTATGCGTTTTGGCGGCGGCAAAGGCCTGAGCCTGGGGGCGATCCTGTTGATCGTCGGCATCGGCTGGATCACCGGCCAGGACCCGTTGCAGATTCTCGGCCAGTTGACCGGGCAAATGGAGCAGTCGGCGCCCACCTCGCAAACCCGTCAGGCACCGCCGGCCAACGATGAGCAAGCCGAATTCGTCCGTTCCATCCTTGGCGACACAGAAGACACCTGGGGCGCGATTTTCCAGCAGGCCGGTCGACAATACAAAGACCCGACCCTGGTGCTGTTCAGCAATCGAGTGAACTCCGCCTGCGGCATGGCGACTTCGGCCAGCGGCCCGTTTTATTGCCCCGCCGACCAGAAGGTCTATCTGGACATGGCGTTCTTCCAGGAAATGTCGCAACGCTTCAAAGCTGCCGGCGACTTCGCCCAGGCCTACGTGATCGCGCACGAAGTCGGCCATCATGTGCAAACGCTGCTCGGCGTCTCGGCGAAAATGCAGACCGCGCGCCAGCAAGGTCGACAAATGGAAGGTGATGGCGGCCTGTTGGTGCGGCAGGAACTGCAGGCCGACTGCCTCGCCGGTGTCTGGGCCTACAGCGCGCAGAAACGCCTCAACTGGCTGGAACCCGGCGACATTGAAGAGGCCTTGAACGCGGCCAATGCGATCGGTGATGATCGCCTGCAACAACAGGGTCAGGGCCGTGTGGTGCCAGACTCGTTTACCCACGGCACGTCGGCGCAAAGGGTGCGCTGGTTCAAAACCGGATTCGCGCAGGGCCAGGTCGGCCAGTGCGACACCTTCGCGGCGAAAAACCTGTAAATGCATAAATGGCTTTTAGCGTTACTGATCGTTGCTGGCACTGCGCAAGCAGCGGGTGTCGACGCGATCAGCCCCGGTCGCTTGCAACTCAAGGCCGGGGAAATGGCGGTGGGCATCGGCCCGGCGCCTGAGAAAATCGAGCGCGTGGTGATCGTTGTCCACGGCCGTTTGCGTAACGCCGAGACCTATCGCAAGAGCGCCGAAAGCGCCACCGAACTGGCCGGGCAAAGCAGCCACACGCTGGTAATCGCGCCGCAGTTTCTCAATGAAAGCGACGTCGCCTTGTATTCGCTGCCCGATACATTGCTGCGCTGGCAGGGCAACGACTGGATGGGCGGCGGCTTGTCGATCGGGCCGAATCCGTTGAGTTCGTACGCGGCCCTCGATGAAATCGTCGCGCGCGTCAGTGATCGCAAGCAGTTTCCCGATGTTAAGCAGGTGGTGATCTTCGGCCACTCCGGCGGCGCTCAGGTGGTGCAGCGTTATGCTCTGCTCGCCAAGGATCAGCCGGCGCTGAAAACCAACGGCATCCGCTTGCGTTACGTCGTCGCCAATCCGTCCTCCTACGCCTATTTCAACGAGCAGCGGCCGGTGGCGTTCGATCACGCTGCGTGTCCGGGCTTCAATCGCTGGAAATACGGCCTGGCCGACATGCCGGTGTACGCCGGCGGGCAAACGCCGTTGCAGGTGGAAAGCCGATACGTCAAACGCGAAGTGATTTATCTGCTCGGCCAGCAGGACACCGACCCCGAGCACCCGGCGCTGGACAAGAGCTGCGCCGCCGAGGCGCAAGGCGCTTATCGGTTGATGCGTGGGAAATTGTATTTTGGGTATTTGCTGCGTCGGCACCCGGAAGGCGTCAATCAGCGGCTGGTTGAAGTGCCTGGGGTCGGGCATAACGGCGATGAGATGTTGACCTCGGCGGAGGGGCAGAAGGCGTTGTTCGATCAGTAGGTTTTTGCTGAAAGGGCCGCCCCCTTCGCGAGCAGGCTCGCTCCCACAGGGGCATGCATTTCAACTGTGGGAGCGAGCCTGCTCGCGAAAGCGCCCAGTCAGGCAATGAAGGGCTCAGGCCTGAAGCATCCGCCGCAACTCCACACAATCGCGCGCATGCCAATCGGTCAATTCCGGCCACGGGTTATCCGGCAGATTCACCAGCACCGTCCGCGCCCCCGCCGCTCGCCCGCAATCGAGATCGAAGCGGTAATCGCCGACCATGACCATTTCACTGGCCGGCACATCCCAGGCCTGCGCCAGTTTCAGCAAGCCACCGGGGTGCGGTTTTGGCGGTGCTTCATCGCGGCCCAATACATCCTCGACATTGAAGCAGTCGGCCAGACCGATCGCCTCCAGCGTTACATGCGCCAGCTCCCGCGCGTTGCGGGTGAGGATGCCGAGGCGATAGCCGCGTGCGTGCAGGTCGCGCACCAGTTCCACCGCGCCGGTGGCCGGGGTCGAACCCAGCGCCAGATCGCGCTCATGCTCGAGCAGCCACGCGTGCTTCGCCGCTGCTTCAGCGGCCGGCAACGCGGCGAGGTGGGTGAGGATGTCGTCCTCCGGCGGAATCGCCAGCGCTACGCGAATCGCGGCGAAGTCGTGCACGGCGACTGTCAGGGTGCCGTCCATGTCGAACACCCAATGACGCACCTCGGCCAGGCTCATGCCCAATCCTGGCGATGGCGGATCAGGCCTTCCTGCGTCACCGAGGCAACCAGTTGCCCGGCGCGGTTGTACACGCTGCCGCGAGAGAAACCACGGGAATTGCCGGCCCACGGACTGTCCATGGCGTAAAGCAGCCAGTCATCGGCGCGCAAATCGTTGTGGAACCACAGCGCGTGATCGAGGCTGGCGACCTGCATGTCTTTCTGCCACACCGATTTGCCGTGGGGCAGCATCGAGGTGGTCAGCAGGCCGAAGTCCGAGGCGTAGGCCAGCAGGTATTTGTGCAGTGCGGGGATATCGGCCAGGGCGCCATCGGCACGGAACCAGACATATTTAATCGGATCGGCCGGCTGCGGGTTGTACGGGTCTTTTTCGGTGACCGGGCGCACTTCGATGGGTTTCGGGCAGAGCAGCTTTTCGCGCATGTGCTCGGGGATCAGGTGCGCGCGTTGCTGGGTCAGTTCCAGCTCCGAGGGCAGGTTCTCCGGGCCGACCACCACGGGCATCTGGCTCTGGTGTTCGAAACCTTTTTCGTCGTACTGGAACGAAGCGCTGCAGGTGAAGATCGGGTGGCCCTTCTGGATCGCCGTGACGCGGCGGGTGCTGAAGCTGCCGCCATCGCGCACGCGATCCACCGAGTACACCACCGGCAACTTGGCGTCGCCCGGGCGCAGGAAATAGCCGTGCATCGAATGCACATGCCGCGCTTCTTCAACGGTCTGACTGGCCGCCGACAGCGACTGGCCGAGCACCTGACCACCGAACAACTGACGGAAACCCAGATCCTGGCTGCGGCCACGGAAAAGGTTTTCTTCGATCGGTTCCAGGGTCAGCAAGTCGACCAGATCTTCCAACACTTGGCTCATTCAGACTCTCCTCACACAAAGCAGTGCCGCGCAGTCTTGGCTGCGGCGGCCGATTCAGATTCTGGCGCGGGCCAATGATATGGCGGCCATTGTAAACGTCCGTGTCGGCTTATTCATGCAAGGTTTGCAACCATTGTTCGCGGCTGATGCGGTACAGCACATGCCGACGCAACGGATGGTCGACGGCAAGCTTGGGGTGGTCGAAGTCATCCTGCGGATCGTGGTGCATGCCGATCGCCTGCATGACCTTTTCCGAGGGCAGGTTGCTTTGCGCGGTGAACGAGACGATTTCTTCCAGCTTCAGTTGGTCGAAACCGGCGCGCAACGCGGTCCACGCCGCTTCACTGGCATAACCCAGCCCCCAATGTTCCTTGGCCAGGCGCCAGCCGATTTCCACCGCCGGGGTGAACGGCGCGTCAAAGCCGACCACGCCAAGCCCGGTGAAACCAATGAATTCGCCGGTGTCCTTGCGCTCCAGCGCCCACAGGCCAAAGCCATGCTCGGAAAAATGCCCGCGTATGCGCCCGATCACCGCCGCGCTTTCCAGCCGGGTCAAGGGTGCCGGAAAGTAGCGCATCACCTGCGGATCTGCACACATCGCCGCGAAGGCCGGCAAATCCTCGTCCTGCCACTGTCGCATCAGCAAGCGTGCGCTTTGCAGTTCCAGTATTGGCTCCATCGTCTTCTCCATTTCCATGCCGCCAGTCTACATCGCTGGTAGGATCGTCAGCGCTGCGCCGAATTCCCGAATGACCCGCCAATATCAGATATCACCATGCCTTTGCCGCTGATCTACCACGAAGACTACAGCCCCGAGTTCCCGGCGGATCACCGCTTCCCGATGGACAAGTTCCGCCTGCTGCGCGATCACCTGGTCGACACGGGGCTGACCCGCGATGCCGATCTGCTGCGGCCGCAGATCTGCCCTAACGACATCCTCGCCCTCGCCCATGACCGCAGCTATATCGAACGCTACATGAGCGGCGAGTTGTCCCGCGAAGACCAACGGCGTCTCGGCCTGCCGTGGAACGAAGCCCTGGCGCGGCGCACGGTGCGCGCGGTCGGTGGTTCGATCCTCGCGGCGGAAAAAGCTTTGGAGCATGGCCTGGCCTGCCACCTGGCGGGCGGCACCCATCACGCGCATTACGATTATCCGGCGGGTTTCTGCATCTTCAATGACCTGGCGATCATCAGCCAGTACCTGCTGCAAAGCGGCCGGGTCAATCGGGTGCTGATCTTCGATTGCGACGTGCATCAGGGCGACGGCACGGCGCGGATTCTTCATGACACACCGGAGGCGATTACCGTTTCCCTGCACTGCGAGAAAAATTTTCCTGCACGCAAGGCCGACAGCGACTGGGACATTCCGCTGCCCAAGGGCATGGGCGACGCCGACTATCTGCAGGTGGTCGATGACACGCTCAATTACCTGTTGCCGTTGTATCAACCGGATCTGGTGCTGTACGACGCCGGTGTCGATGTGCACAAGGACGACGCCCTCGGCTATCTGCAACTGACCGACGAAGGCGTGGCCGCCCGCGATGAAAAGGTGATGCGCCATTGTCTGGGCCGCGACATCCCTGTAGTCGGCGTGATCGGCGGCGGCTACAGCAAGGACCGCCACGCCCTCGCCCGCCGCCACGGCATCCTCCATCACAGCGCGCAAAGGGTGTGGGATTCACATGGTTGTCACTGAGGTGTGCTGCGTTACCCACAATCGCTGTGGAACTGCCTGTGGATAACCTGAGTGAAAGGGGTTGCAGGCCATATGGACCGTGGCGTACAGCGCACTGTTTGTTTTTTGATCAGCCTGAAATTCACCACTGAACCTGTGGGAGCGAGCCTGCTCGCGAAAGCGTCCGCACATTCAACATCAAATTGACTGACCCACCGCCTTCGCGAGCAGGCTCGCTACCACATGGGCTCTACCACAAGGAGCGGCGCTGTTAGAATGCGCGCCTTATCCCGCCATACCGCAGCGCACCGCCCATGACCCAGAACTCCGCCCCCGCCAACACACACGTCGCCATCATCGGCGGTGGCCCCGCCGGCCTGATGGCCGCCGAAGTGCTGAGCCAGGCCGGAGTCCGCGTGGATCTGTACGACGGCATGCCCTCGGTGGGGCGCAAATTCCTGCTGGCCGGGGTCGGCGGCATGAACATCACCCACTCCGAACCTTACCCAGCCTTCCTCTCGCGCTACGCCGAACGCGCACCGCACATCGCCCCGCTGCTACGCGGTTTCGGCGCCGATGCGTTGTGTCAGTGGATTCATGCGCTGGGCATCGAAACCTTTGTCGGCAGCTCCGGCCGCGTATTCCCCACCGACATGAAAGCCGCCCCGCTGCTACGCGCCTGGCTCAAGCGCTTGCGCGACAGCGGCGTGGTTATCCACACCCGGCACCGCTGGCTCGGCTGGGATGAACACGGCGCCTTGCGCATCGACAGCCCGGACGGAGAGATCCGTGTAACACCGGACGCGACCCTGCTGGCCCTCGGCGGCGGCAGTTGGTCGCGTCTTGGTTCGGATGGCGCGTGGATGTTGCCGCTGGAGCAGCGCGGCGTGGATCTGGCGCCGTTGCAGCCGAGTAACTGCGGCTTCGAGGTTCAGGCCTGGAGCGAATTGATGGTGAACAAATTCGCCGGTGCACCGCTGAAAAACATCGCCATCGGCCTGGACGACGACGTTCCGCGCTTGGGCGAATGCGTGATTACCGCAACCGGCATCGAAGGCAGCCTGATCTATGCCCTGTCGGCGCCGATCCGTGAGGCAATCAATCGCTATGGCGCGGCGGTTATCCACATCGATCTGCTGCCCGGTCGCCCTGTGGATAAATTAGAGATGGCGCTGAGCAAACCACGCGGCTCGCGCTCGATGGCCAAGCATCTGCACAGTCAGGTCGGGATTGATGGGGTGAAAGCGGCGTTGTTGCGTGAGTTGACCGATGCCGAGACGTTCGCCGACCCGGCGCTATTGGCACGGGCGATCAAAGCGTTGCCGCTGACCCTGGTAAAAACCCGGCCGCTGGACGAAGCGATCAGCAGCGCCGGCGGCGTGACCTTCGAGGCGATGGATGAGCGCTTGATGCTCAAGGCGCTGCCGGGGGTGTTCTGTGCGGGGGAGATGCTTGATTGGGAAGCGCCAACGGGCGGGTATTTGCTGACGGGGTGTTTTGCCAGCGGGCGGGCGGCGGGGTTGGGTATTGTGCAGTGGCTCGAAAGCTAAACCCTCACCCCAGCCCTCTCCCAGAGGGAGAGGGAGCCGACCGCGGTGTCTGGCGTCCCACATCGACCTGAAACACCGAGTCGATTATGGATCAGGTCAGCCGACCGAAGTGTCTGGCGAAAGCTCTGTCGATTGTGGATTCACAACAGTCGGATCAGGTCGGCGTAGTTCCCGAATATCCCCCAATCAGTCCCCTCTCCCCCTGGGAGAGGGTTAGGGTGAGGGGCTTTTGACTTTAAGGCTTACGCTTACGCGGCCCGGTATTGAACACCGGCACTTTACGCACTGGCTTGATCGACGGCTCCGGCGCTTGCGTATCACCGCTGTCGACCCACTTGCCCAGATTACGTTTTCCACCGCCACCGCCGGACGCTTTCGGCTTTTTCGGTTTCTTCGGCTTCTTGATCACCTGACCGCTGGCATCGGTATCCGGCACGCGGTGCTCAGGTTCAAAATCCGGCTCGTTCTGGCGCTTCAAGGTCTGGCGCGTGAGCATTTCAATCGCCGACAACATGTTCACTTCATCGGCACACACCAGCGAGATCGCCTCACCGGTCGCGCCCGCACGCCCGGTACGACCGATACGGTGAATGTAATCCTCGGCGACGATCGGCAGATCGAAGTTCACCACCAGCGGCAAATCCTCAATGTCCAGACCACGAGCGGCCACATCGGTCGCCACCAGAATCTGCACTTCGCTAAGCTTGAACCGGTCCAGCGCACGCTGGCGGGTCGCCTGTGGTTTGTCGCCGTGGATACCGTCGGCGTTGACGCCCAGGCCCTGGAGTTTTTCCACCAGCGCATCGACACCGTTGCGGGTTTTGGCGAATACCAGCACCTGCTTCCACTTGTTCTTGCGCATCAGGTGCACGAACAGTTCGGCCTTGCGCTTCTTGTCCACCGTGACGATCCATTGCTTGACCGTGTTGGCCGCCACGTTGCGCGGGCTGACTTCGACGGTTAGCGGATCGTTGAGCATCTGCCCGGCCAGCACGCGGATGTCATCGGAGAAGGTTGCGGAGAACAGCAGGGTCTGGCGCTTTTTCGGCAGCATGCGATAGATGTTCGCCAGTTCTTCAGAGAAGCCCAGGTCGAGCATACGATCGGCTTCATCCAGCACCAGCGTTTGCAGCTGATTGAGCTTCAGCGCGTTCTGGCGGAACAGGTCGATCAAGCGACCGGGCGTGGCGACCAGCACATCGACGCCGCCGCGCAGTTTCATCATCTGCGGGTTGATGCTGACACCGCCGTACACCGCATAAGTGCGCAGCGGCAGATTTTCCGCGTATTGGCGTACGGCTTCGTGGACCTGCTCGGCCAGCTCGCGGGTCGGCACCAGAATCAGCGCACGCGCCGAGTTGGCGGTGACTTTCGGCCCTTCCATGGCCAGCAACTGCAACAGCGGCAAGGCGAAACCAGCGGTCTTGCCGGTGCCGGTCTGGGCCGCCGCCATCAGGTCGCGACCGGCCAGCACGGCCGGAATGGCTTGCGCCTGCACCGGCGTCGGGGTCTGGTAGCCGAGCGTCTCGAGGGAGCGCAGCAAGGGTTCGATCAGGCCAAGGGAGGCGAAAGTCATGGGAGTACCGTAGGAAAAAATGACGCGGGGATGCAATGCCGCGCAGTTTACCCTAATTCGTCCGCGCTTCCGTCGGATCGGCTTGCGCCTCCTCGACCGGCACTTGTTTCGGTCGACGCCACTGCGGCAGGCTGATCAGCAATACGGCGCTGATGATCACCAGCATCGCCAGCGCTTCTTCGATACCAATGGTCTCGCCGACAAACACGATCCCCAGCAACACTGCAACGGCCGGGTTGACGTAGGCATAACTGGTTGCCGCCGCCGGGCGCACATGCTTGAGCAGGTACATGTACGAATTGAAGGCGATGATCGAGCCGAAGAAGATCAGATAGGCCAGCGCCAGCCAGCCTTCGACCGGTGGCAGCGCTTGCAGGTGTTCACCGCTCACCGCGCTGCCGACCAGCAGCACGGCACCGCCGACCAGCATCTCCACCGCGCTGGCCATGGCCCCCTGCGGCAACGGCAGATATTTACTCCACACCGAACCGAACGCCCAGGTCGCCGCGGCGAAAATCAACAATGCGGCGCCCAGCGGACTCGATTGCAGGTTGGAGCCCATGTTGAGCATGGCGATGCCGATAATCCCCAATGCCACCCCGGCCCATTCCAGACGCGTATTGCGCGCGCCCCAGAAATAACCAAACAACAAGGTGAACAGCGGCACCGTTGCCACCGCCAGCGCCGCTACGCCGGAAGCCACACCGGTGTGTTCGGCCACGCTCACCGCGCCGTTACCGAAACTGAGCAGCAAAATCCCGATCAGCCCCGCGGCCTTCCATTGCGCCCAGGTCGGCGCCGGCGCCCCGCGCCAGCGCAGGAAGGCGTACATCAACGTGCCGGCAATCACAAAGCGCACCCCGCCCAGCATCAGCGGCGGCCAGTACTCAACGCCGATGCGGATCACCAGATAAGTCGATCCCCAGATCACGTACAACGCAAAAAATGCGGCGATCAACGGCAAGGAAAAACGGCGCAGGGCAGGCATGGGCAGCTCGACAGTCAGTGTCAGGAAATTGCGTATTCTAGAAAGGCGCGCCAGCAAACATAAGTTACAAAACCTGTTTATCGCGCCGGTACACTTTTGAAGGAAAGCAACTGAGACCAATAAGGTCCTTGTGGGAGCGAGCCTGCTCGCGAAGGCGGTGTATCAGACAACATCAATATTGAATGAAAAACCGTATTCGCGAGCAGGCTCGCTCCCACAGGGGTTCTGTGTCGTGCCTGGGATCAGCGATAACGCTGCAAATGCTCGCCCACTTTGGCAGCCGGGACTTTCTGCAATTTGCACAACAGGTCATGGTTCAGCTCGCGCACGCCATGTTTGTGCCGCAACTCGTCGGCCAAATGCGCCATCAGGTTGGCCGCCATTTCGGCGTCGGCCATGGCCCGGTGAGCCTGGCCGGTGTGTGGCAGGCTGGCGAAGGTGGTGAGGGTGCCGAGTTTGTGATTGGGTGCCGCCGGCATCAGGCGCCGCGCCAGCAACAAGGAACAGGCGAAATTCTGCAACCGTGTGCGTTTGATCCGTCCCAGTTCAAAGTCCCAGAACTTCTGGTCGAACGAGGCGTTGTGCGCCAGCAATGGCGTGCAGCCGACAAATTCGTTGACCTCTTCCATCACCCGATCGGCCGGCGGCGCGCTGCGCAGCATGGCGTTGCTGATGCCGGTCAGTTGTTCGATGAACGCCGGGACGCGCACACCGGCGTTCATCAGGCTTTGATAACGCTCGACGATGCGGCCGTTTTCCAGCATGACCACAGCGATTTCGGTGGCGCGGCAGTTGCTGTTCGGCGCCAGGCCCGTGGTTTCAAAGTCGATGACTGCAATGCGTTCCAAACCGGGTTCAACTCCGTTCAATCAATGCTTGAGCTTAATTCTTCAGCAGCAACGCGCCTTCGATCGGCACGTAGCGGCTGGCGGCGCGGATCAGCGAGTTGGCGGTCAGGCCGGGTACACCATAAGCCACCGCCTGCACCCCGTGTTTGCTGATGATGCGTTCGAGCAGCATGTCGAAATCGCCGTCACCGGACGCCAGGACGATTTCGTCGACGTGGTCGGCGGCGTCCATGATGTCGAGGGTGATGCCCACGTCCCAGTCGCCCTTGGCCGAGCCGTCGCTGCGCTGGATGTAGGGCTTGAGTTTCACGGTGAAGCCGAGGTTGCGCAGGATCTGCTGAAACTGCTGCTGCTTGCTGTCGCCGCGATCGATCGCGTAGGCGTAGGCCTCGACGATCTGTCCGTCCTTGCTGATGTCGGCCCACAATGCGGCGTAGTTGAAATGGCAACCATAGGCCTGACGCACGGTGTAGTAGAGGTTCTGCACGTCGGCGAACACTGCGATTTTTTTCACCGGAGTTCCTGTGGGTGCGCACGCGCACGAAGCGGGATCAGGCGCCAGGGCCCGAAAAGGCGCTCAGTATGCCAGCCCGAAGGAGGGTTCCGCGAATAATCGGCCCGAAGCCCCGCAGGGCTCCGGACGAATGGTGGAGTCAGACGAAGGAATCGTCGTCATCGAAGAACGACGAATTGTCGTTGCCGTAATCGGTGTCGCTTAAACCGCCCTGGTCATTGCCCGAGTAACCGTTGTCCGCCACGCGCTGGTCATCGCCCCAGCCGTCATTGCTCTGGTCGGCGACCTGCGCCGGTTCTTCCTTGATCACCTCAACGATTTCTTCCGGTTGCTGATTGTGGTGGAACAGGCTGCTGATGCCCTGCGCCAACATCACACCACCGGCCACGCCTGCAGCGGTTTTCAGCGCGCCACCGAGGAAGCTGTTGCCCGCCGGGGCTGCCTGCTGCGCAACGTTGGGCGGCGCGGCGCCGAAGTTCTGCTGTGGTGCCGCAGCCTGATAGCTCTGCTGCGGCGCCGGTTCGCGCCAGCCGCCCGTGGATGCCGGGGCGGCAGTTTGCGTAGGCGCCGGGCGGGAATTGCCGCCGCCAAAAATACTCGACAGGAAGCCACCGCCAGCGCTCGCTGCCGGTGCGCCGCTCTGCGCCTTGGCCGACTGCAACTCGGCCTGCAACCGCTGTACCTGCTGAGTCAGTTGCTGGTTCTGTTCATTGAGGCTCTTGAGCGCCGCCTCTTGCACCAGAATCGCCTGGGTCATGAAATAGCCTGCCGCCGGCTGGCGCGTCAGGTGTTCCTTGATCCGCGCCTCGGCCTGGGCGTCACGCGGGGCTGCCTCCGTTTCGGCCTGTTGCAGCCGGGAAAACAGTCCATCGATCAGGGTTTGCTCTTCGCTGTTCATGGCGACCTCGTAGATTGCCGGTAATAACATGCCCTCGCCCACTCTGGGCGTGGTGCTCTCCTGTAATGGAGACAGTGACAAAACGTTTCAATGACCTTTACCGAATGTTTACGTTTGTGTCGCCCCGCGTTGCATCGGTTAAAGTGAGCCACTGTTTTCGACCTGCGATACCGACTGATGAATGCCCTCGAAGTACTGCGCGACTCTTTGTATTTTTTCAAACGCCATCTGGGCAGCATCGTGCAGTTGTGCCTGCCGCTGGTGATCGTCGAAGCTTTCCTGCAGCAGGCGGTCGATCACGCCAGCGGGCCGGACACCTTCGCCGGGGTCAGCATCATCGTCGGTCTGCTGGTTTACCCGTTGTACACCGCGGCACTGATCCTGTTTCTTGATGCCCGCAGCCGTGGCGAGTCGCCGCGCAACCGCGACTTGCTGGCAATGGCCGCGACCCTGTGGCCGCGCTTCGCCCTGCTTACCGCACTCAATACCTTGCTGATTCTGCTTGGCCTGTCGTTGTACTTCCTGCCGGGCCTGATGCTGATGGTCATGCTCGCGTTCGGCGAGTATCTGCTGGTGCTGCGCGGCCTGGGCCCGTTGCAGGCGATGAAGGAAAGCCTGCGCCTGACGCGTGGGCATTTCTGGCGGATCCTGCTGTGCATTCTCTGCGTGATGACGCCGCTGTGGCTGCTCAAAGGCGCAACGCTGGCGGTCTATCCCGAGCCGCAGAACCCGCTGATCGCGGTGCTGATCGACAGCGCTCACAGCTTCCTGCAACTGTTCACCAGTGTCGTCCTGTTCCGCCTGTTCATGCTGATCAGCGAATTGCCTGACAAGCGTGACGGAACGATCTGACCGCGCAGCGCTTGGGCTTCGCGCCGCCCGTCAGGTATGCTCGGGGCCACTTTCTGTAACGCTATAAGCCGAGCCATGACCCGTCTACTGCGCTACTCGTTGTTGTTCGTTGTACTGGCCATCGTGGTGATCGGCGCGCTGATCTTCAGCCTGACCTGGCGCCCCGACGCCCGCGAAACCCTGCCGGTCAGTTGCACCGCAACGGCCCCGACACTGGTGCCGGGCCAGGCGCTGAAGGTCATGACCTGGAACGTGCAATACCTGGCCGGCAAACGTTATGTGTTCTGGAACGACCTGGCCCAAGGCAACGACGAAGCACCGACTGCCGAAGACATGGCGTTCAGCCTCGATGAAGTGGCGCGGGTGATCCGCGATGAGCAGCCCGACGTGGTATTGCTCCAGGAACTCGACGACGGCGCCAAGGCCAGCGACTACCAGAACCAGCTCAAGCTGTTGCAGGAACGGGTCGCCGATCTGTATCCGTGCAGCGTCAGCGCGTTCGACTGGAAAGCCGACTTCGTCCCCGAGCCGCAGATTTTCGGCAGCGTTGGCCGGCAACTGGCGACCCTCAGCCGCTATCGCATCGAACACGCCGAACGCCTGCAGTTGCCGGTAGCCGACGCCAATCTCATCAGCCGCCAGTTCCAGCCCAAGGATGCCTTGCTGGCCAGCAAACTGCCGCTGAGCGATGGCGGGCAATTGACCGTCTTCAATACGCATCTGGAACACGCCAGCCAACCGGACGCGACCTTGCAGGCGCAAGTGAGCGCGGTGGCCAAGGTGCTCGACAAGTATGAAAGCCAGGGTCTGCCGTGGCTGATCGGCGGCGACTTCAATCTGCTGCCGCTGGGCCAGTACCGGCGCCTCCCGACCGAGCAGCGCACGCCCTACTCGGCCGACAGCGAGCTGCATCTGCTCTGGGACAAGTACCCGATGATTCCCACCAACAATGAAGCTGGCGGCATCGACCGCGCCAAGTGGCTGACCCATTATCCCAACGATCCCGGCCTGAATGGCCCGGACCGTACCGTCGACTACCTGTTCTACAGCCCGAAGATCAAACGGCTCGAAGCGCGGGTGCGCCAGGACGATACGTTGCGCATTTCCGATCATTTGCCGGTGATCGCGCGCTTCCTGTTACCCGCCGCGCCTTAGCCGCCACCGCGCGACCGCTGTAGTCGAAGGCCCCGAATTCACGACATGGAAAGCCATGAAAATCTTATTGGTATGCAAGGACATTGGCGGTTATGCGCGCAAGCTGGCGGATTTTCTGGCGCGCGACAATCAGGTCTGTTTCATCGACACCTCTTCGCTGTCCGAGCGCTTTGCCCGAGCGCCGAAGATCATTCGTCGGCCGCTGAAACGCTGGGCGCAACTGCACCAGTTCAACAAAGCGCTGCGCACGCACGGGCAATTCGATGTACTGCTGGTGATCAATCCGGCGCAGATCGAGGCGAAGCAATTGGCCGCCGCCTTCGAGGTCTGCACGCGCAAGATCGCCTACCTTTACGACAGTTTCAGTCGCTGGCCAATGAGCCGCGAAGCGCTGGCCGTCTACGATGAGGTGTTCTCGTTCGATCCGCAGAACGCCGCCAGCTACGGCCTGAAAAAACTGCACAACTTCATTTACGACGATTACGACGCAGACGCTGACGACGGCGACTACAGCGCCTTCGTGGTCATGGCCGGCAAGGATCGGGTCCCGGCGCTCGAAGGTCTGGCGCGAGCATTCGACCAGCTCGGCGTCAGCGACTACAAATTTCTGGTGCAGTGCAAACCGATCCCGGACGCGCATCCGGGGATCACGTTTTTCGAGCAGCGCCTGCCACTGGATACGGTCGGCGCGCTGGTCAAGCGCTCGCGGATCATTCTCGACATCGCCAAACCGGGTCAGGCCGGGTTGAGCTTCCGTTTTTTCGAAGCCATGGCCGCGCGCAAGAAGGTCATCACCACCAACCCCGGCGTGGTCGACTATGACTTCTACAACCCGGCGAACATTCTGGTGATCGACGAGGCCGATCCACAGATTCCGCAAAGCTTCATCAGCGAGCCGTATGTCGATGTGCCCGAGCACGTTTACCGCAAGTACACGTTGCAGGGCTGGGTCGAGAAGGTTTTTGCTTCGGACTGAAAGTTTTTTGCCCTGGGTGGGAGCGAGCCTGCTCGCGAAAGCGTTGCATCAGTTGGTGGATGTATTGACTGACAGGACGCATTCGCGAGCAGGCCCGCTCCCACAGGGGTACGGTTTGAAGTTCAAATCAATGCACTTCTTCCAGATCATCATGCAGCAGTCCGAAGATCTGCCGCTTCATGTCGATGAACGAGCGCTCCATGACCATGTCCAGCGAGCGCGGGCGGTCGATCGGCACGTCGAGAATCTGCTTGATCCGCCCCGGTTTCGCGCCCATGACATAGACGCGGTCGCCGAGCAGGATCGCTTCGTCGATATCGTGGGTGACGAACAGCACGGTTTTCTTGCTGTGGCCCCAAACGCGCAGCAACAGCTGCTGCATCTGCAAACGCGTCTGGCTGTCGAGCGCGCCGAAGGGTTCGTCCATCAGCAGAATCTGCGGATCGTTGGCCAGCGCCCGGGCGATCGCCACCCGCTGCATCATCCCGCCCGACAGCTGTTTGGCGTAGTTGTCGGCGAACCCGCTCAGCCCCACTTCATGGACGTAGTAATCGACGATTTCCTTGCGCCGCGCCGCCGGCATGCCGCGACGCTTGAGGCCGAACTCGACGTTCTGGCGCACGGTCAGCCACGGAAACAGCGTGTAACTCTGGAAGACCATGCCGCGATCCGCCCCCGGCCCCTGCACGTGCTGGCCGCCAACGTAGATCTCGCCAGAGGTCGGCTCGGCAAGGCCGGCGGTCAGGTACAACAGGCTGGACTTGCCGCAACCCGACGGCCCGACCAGCACGGCGAATTGCTGGTCCGGCACTTCGAAGGAGACTGCTTCCAGCGCGGTGAAGGTGCCGCCGTCAGGCTTTTCATAGCGCAGGCTGACCTTGTCGACCTGCAGTCGCGGAGCTGCTTGCGCAGTGGCCGCAACGGGTTCGATGAAACGATTGGCAGCAGTCACTGAGCCCATGCGGCAACCCTCAAACGGAGAAAGCGAAACAGTTGATCGGTAACCAGCCCGAGCAGGCCGATGATCGCGATGGCGAGGAAAATCACATCGACCTGAAAACCGCGCATGGCTTTCAGGCTCAGGTAACCCAGACCGCTGGACGCGGCGACCAGCTCAGCCACGACCAGATAGGTCCAGGCCCAGCCCATGGTGACGCGCAAGGTGTCGAGCACGCCCGGCACCGAGGCCGGCGCGATCACATGCAACACCGCATCGCGGCGACTCGAGCCCAAGGTGTACGAGGCGTTGATCAGGTCTTTGGAAATGCCTTTCGAGACGTCAGCGATCATCACCAGTTGCTGAAAGAACACGCCGAAAATGATCACCGACACGCGCTGCTCCAGACCGATGCCGATCCACAAAATGAACAGCGGCACGAACGAAGTCACCGGCAGGTAGCGAATGAAGTTCACCAGCGGTTCGAGAAACGCCTGAACGATGCGAAAGCTGCCCATCAGCAAGCCCAGCGGCACTGCCACCAGCGACGACAGAATGAAACCGACCATCACCACTTCGACGCTGGCCCAGACATGCTGGCCCAGGGTGCCGTCGCGGCTCAGGCGTACGGCGGCTTCGACTACCGCCCCGGGTGTCGGCAGAAACATGCCCGGCACGATGCCGCCGTAGGACAACCCGGCCCACAGGCCGACCAACAAGACCCAGGCCAGGCCGCTGGCGCTCCACACCAGTTGCACCGGCAAGGCGGTTTTCGGCGTCAGGCAGCGGCTCAGCCATGATTTGCGCTTGAACATGACAGCACCTCCTAGCGCGGGCTGACGAAGCGGTTGTCGATCAGGTCGTCGTTGCTGACGTTGTAGGGTTTGCCCTGCAATTCACTGGCAGTCTCATTGGCCAGTTTGATCAGCGCGGCGCTGTCGCCCGATTTGCCCGGCGCGCCGAAGAGTTTTTCGCTCATGGCCTGATCATAGAACCGCACGCCTTGCGCGGCGGCGGCCAGTTCCTTCGGATCGGACAGGTAACCGCCGACGCCTTTGGCCATGATCTTGTAGGCGTCTTCGGGATGATCCTTGGTGTACTGCACCGCTTTGTACAAACCGGCGACCAGCGCCTTGACGTCGTCCGGCTGTTTCTCGATCACTGTGCAATTGAGCGCCACCACATCGACGATTACCCCTGGCGTGCTGCTGCTGTCGATCAACACCTTGCCCTGCTGCTTGTTACGCACCATCGACAGGTGCGGCTCCCAAGTCACCGCAGCCGGCACGCGACCGGCGATGAACGCGGTGGCGGCGTCGTCGGCGGTCATGTTCTGCACGGTGATGTCGCTCATGCTCATGCCGTTTTTCTTCAGCAGATACGAGAGCCAGAACTGCGAAGTCGAGCCCTCGTTGACGGCCACGGACTTGCCCTTGAGTTCCTGCAAGCTGTTGACGTCCTTGCCGACCAGCACGCCGTCGCCGCCGTGACTGTCGTCCAATGCCGCGACCGCCTTGAAGCAGAACTGCGGACGATACTTGAGCACTTCATCGATGGTCGAGGCCGAGCCGGAGAGTTGCCCGGACGCTTGCGCGGCCATGTACATCGAAGCCTCTTCGACCACCGGCAGCTCGACGGTCAGGCCGTTTTCCTTGAAGTAGCCGAGGTCCCGCGCCAGATACAGCGTGCCGTAACCGACCCACGTGGTGTGGCCGATCGACAGCGTGCCGGCCTGCGCGCCGCTCGCGACTGAAGCCGCGAGGGCGGTGATTGCCAGAGGATGAGAAAGACGAATACACAAGGACTTGATCATGGAGCACTCCCGACGCTGTTGATTTAGTTTTGTCATGGGCAGTACGCGCGCCGGCCGTTGGGCAGTTGCTGCCGTTGGTCTCTGACGGACACTTGGGCGGGCAACTTCGGCCGGGCAAGATCGATGGTGGCCCATGTGCGCGGTGAGGAAAATCAGGAAATTGTTGGCTGCAAATGATGAAAAAACTGGGTAGTGCGCACTGCTAAAGGGCGGGCATTGCGGGGATGCGCAAGGTGGGTGCAGATCCGGAATTTTCAGTGCTGGCTGGATTGTCTTAGCTGCAGGCCAGCTCCCACAAGGGTCTGCGTCGCACCCATTTGGTGTGAACACCACTGAAACCTGTGGGAGCTGGCTTGCCAGCGATGGCGGTGGGTCAGTCAGATTTTTTCAACTGACACAGCGCTTTCGCGAGCAGGCTCGCTCCCACAGGGATATTCGGTGCGACATCGGTCCACTGTGGGAGCGAGCCTGCTCGCGAAAGGGCCGAAGCGGTGTCAGCGCAATTGAAACCAGGTGGTTTTCAGTTGGGTGTATTTGTCGAACGAATGCAGCGACAGGTCGCGGCCGAAACCCGATTGTTTGCCGCCGCCGAACGGCACGGTCACATCCAGCGCGTCGACGGTGTTGACCGACACCGTACCCGCGCGCAATTGCCGCGCGACCCGGTGCGCGCGATTGAGGTCATCGGTCCACAGCGACGCGGCCAGTGCATAGTCGCTGTCGTTAGCCAGCTGAATCGCCTCGGCCTCGTCATCGAACGGCAACACCGCCAGCACCGGGCCGAAGACCTCCTCGCGAAACAGCGGCATGTCGGCCGTGACTCCGGTGAAAATCGTTGGCTCGATGAAATTGTCCGAGCCGTTGATCCGTCGCTGCCGCCCGCCACACACTCGCGTCGCCCCCGCCTGTTCGGCATCGCCAATGCTGCGCAGGATGCTGGCGGTCTGCCGATCGTCGACAATCGCGCCGGCACGGCTCTGCGGGTCGAGCGGATCACCCGGCAGCCAATGCTCGGCCTGGGCCTTGAGGCGTGCGACGAATTCGTCATGAATCGAGCGTTGCACCAGCAGCCGCGAGTTGGCGGAGCACACTTCGCCCTGATTGAAGAAGATGCCGAAGGCGGCTTTTTCCGCCGCCAGATCCAGATCCTGACAATCGGCGAATACCAGATTGGCACTCTTGCCACCGCACTCCAGCCACACCTGTTTGAGGTTCGATTGTGCAGCGTACTGCATGAAATATTTGCCGACCTGCGTCGAACCGGTGAATACCAGACAATCGACATCGTTGTGCAACCCTAAGGCTTTGCCGGCCTGCTCGCCAAGCCCCGGCAGCACGTTGAGCACACCTGGCGGCAACCCCGCTTCCAGCGCCAGTGCGGCCAGGCGCAACGCCGAAAACGGTGACTGCTCGGCCGGTTTGAGAATCACCGAGTTACCCGCCGCCAGCGCCGGCGCCAGCTTCCACGCGGCCATGTCCAACGGGAAATTCCACGGCACCACGGCCGCCACCACGCCGAGCGCTTCACGGGTGATGGTCGCCAGCACGTTGGGCGCACTCGGGGCGATCTGGTCGTACAGTTTGTCGAGGCTTTCGGCGTACCAGCGAAACACTCCGGCGGCGCCCGGCACGTCGATGGTGTAGGCGTCCATCACCGGTTTGCCCATGTTCAGCGAGTCGAGCAGAGCCAGCTCTTCACGGTGCTCAAGCAGCAGATCGGCCAGGCGCAGCAACACCTGCTTGCGCTCTGTCGGCGGCCGTTGCGACCAGACGCCGGCGTTGAACACCTGCCGCGCATTGCGCACCGCCGTGTCGACATCCGCCTCGCCACAAGCGGCGACATTAGCCAGACACTCACCGGTCGCCGGGTTGATCGCAGCAAACGTCTGCCCCGACCGGGCTGGGCAAGGTCGGCCATCGATCACCGCCTGATTAGGGAATTTCAATGCAACGGCGCGGCGCTGCCACTGTGCGAGTTCGAACACGACGCAGACTCCTTGAGCGGGATTTGCCTCGATGGTCGCGCAGCCCCGCGCGGGCTAAAACCAGTAAAAATATCTTCGCAGGCAATAAAAACGCTGGGCAATCACTTCGCCCAAATGAACGGCGAGCGGCTATGGTTGAAGCACAAGAACATCGTCGCGCAACGGACGTGGCGGCGCACAAATTGCTTGGAAGTCGAGTCCGCTCGTTCAGAGGTTTGTTGTGGCCGCTTACAATCTGCGTCAGTTGAAATACTTCATCACCACCGTCGAATGCGGCAGCGTCGCCGAGGCTTCGCGCAAGCTGTACATCGCCCAGCCGGCGATCTCCACCGCGATCAAGGCACTGGAAGACAGCTTCGCCGTACAACTGCTGATCCGTCATCACGCGCAAGGGGTCTCCCTCACGCCGAGTGGCGCACGCTTTCTGCGCAAGGCTCAGGAACTGCTGCGCATGGCCAAGGAGTTCGAACAGAACGCCCTCGCCGACAACGACGTGGTTGCCGGGCAGATCGACATCGGCTGTTTCGAAACGGTGGCGCCGCTGTACCTGCCGCAACTGATCGCCGGGTTCTCGGCGCTGTACCCGGGGGTGAAAATCCGCATCCGCGACGGCGAGCAACAGGAACTGGTGCAGGGCCTGACCTCGGGCGCGTTCGATCTGGTGATTCTCTACGAACACGAACTCGACGCGACCATTCAGACCGAACCACTGATGCCGGCGCAACGGCCCTATGCACTGTTGCCGGCCGACCATCGTTTCGCCCAGTACAAGCAGGTTTCGCTGCGCGACCTGTGCCTTGACCCGATGATCCTGCTCGACGTGCAACCGAGCCGCACCTACTTTGTCAGCCTGTTCGAAGAACTCGGCCTGACCCCGCGCATCGAATTCAGCTCGCCGTCGATCGAGATGGTGCGCGGCATGGTCGGCCAGGGTTTCGGCTTCTCGATCCTGGTGACCAAACCCCATTCGGAATGCACCTACGACGGCAAGAAAGTCGTGTGCGTGGACATTGTCGAAGACGTCACCGGTTCAGGTCTGGTTGCCGCCTGGCTCAAGCGCGGGCAACTGACCAAACCGGCGCAGTTGTTCGCTGACTATTGCCGCGAACAGCTGACCGCGAAGACCGCTCACATTCCGGGTGGAATATAACCGGGGACATACCTGACATTGGTGCACTTGCCATGCAGGATCCGTCCATCTTCGATCAGAAACTGCGCGATCTTCTTTTGTTGGTTGATCTTCGCCTGCAATTTGCAATCGGAACTGTGGCCGACCTGTTGATAGTGTTCGGTGTACACCATGCCATTACCGGTATGGGTCATTGAGGTCCCGGCCGCTTCGGTGGTGGTCCAGCTCGCGGACTTGTACCAGGTCAGCACGGCCAAGGGTTCGCCGTTCGGGCCGATCTCCTTTTGCATCGAATCGGGTGTACCGAACAGGTCCAGCGCTTCCTGCGCATCGCGCCCTTCCCAACGACTTTGCGCAATGGTCGAACAGCCGGTCAAGAACAATCCCGCCAACAGGACTGTCAGCAATAAGCGTGTGTAAGTCATTTGAAGTCCCGGCTTATTTTTTCAATTCGAGCAAACTGTCGATGTTGTCCATCATCTGGCTCTTTTGCTGAATCGGCGCGAGCTTGAAGAACATCTGCTGGAGCATCTCGATCATCTGCAGGTATTCCATCTTGCCCACGGCGGCCATGTCGTTTTTAGCGCGACTGCCCGGTTCGCAGGCAAACTTAAGCGCCTGCTGAACCCAGAACTCTTTCGGGGTCTGCCATTGATTGGCAACTTTCAAATGACGCATGGTGTAAGCGAGACGCTCGATGGACTGGCCGTTGATAAAACGCACCTTGCCCGTAGAGCACTGCGCTTCGAGGTTGTAGACGTCGATCATCGGTTTGCCCGGTTCTTCATACACCAGAGTCACCGCGACCATGGTCGCGCCTTTGGTTTTTTCCGAAGGGACCACCGACGTCGCATCCGCTACGTACATGATGTTTTTCTGGGCAACGCCGTTGCCGTAGATAATCCACCAATCGCCAATCGCATTGGGCTCTTCGGCCATTGCCGAACTGGAGGCGGCCAGCAGCGCAGCCGACAAGAAGAACAACTTCTTGAACTTGAAGAAAGATGACATGGGCAGTTCCGTTCCTTGGGCACAAGTTGCCAGGCAGCAACACTTGTTATTGTTCAGGCCGCGATTTTGCGAGCCTGCACAAACAAGGGCAATTAGCACGGATGGGCTAATGGCGCGCTGCCATCCTGGGTCAAGTGCCCCGAGGTTTTGCCCGCGCCGTGGCTTCGGCGACCAAAGGGTCGTCCGGCCAATAATGTTTCGGATAGCGTCCCTTCAGATCCTTCTTCACCTCGGCATAGGTACTGCGCCAGAAGTTGGCCAGATCCTGAGTGACCTGCACCGGTCGCCGCGCTGGCGACAGCAGATGCAGCTTGACCACCTGCCGCCCGCCAGCAATTCGCGGTGTGTCGGCGAGCCCGAACAGCTCTTGCAAGCGCACCGCGAGAATCGGCGGAGACTCGCTGTAATCCAGGCGAATCGAGGAGCCCGACGGCACGCTCAAATGGTGCGGCGCCAATTCGTCGAGCTTTTGCGGCAGCGGCCACGGCAGCAGATTGCGCACGATGCTCGACAGGTCGAGATTGGCAAAATGGCTGAGTCGCGAGACTTTGCCCAGATACGGCATCAGCCAGTCTTCCAGAGTGTCGAGCAGCATTGCGTCACTGACATCCGGCCACGGGCTGTCGTCGTGATGACTCAAATCGAGCTGGCGCAGCAGCGCCACCCGCGCCTGCCACTGGCGCAGTTCCGGGGTCCACGGCAACAGCTCGAGACCTTTGCGTCGGACCAGATTGACCAGCGCCTGACTGCGCGCATTTTCATCCAGACCGGTTAGCGGTTCGCGGCTGAGGATCAGTTCGCCGACCTTGCGCTGACGCTCGGCACGCAGCACGCCTTCGCGCTCGTCCCAATCGAGTTGATCGACACTGTGCACCTGTTCGGCCAATACCGAATCGAACAACGCCGGATCGAAATCCGCCGCCAGATAAATCCGCTCCTCGCGCTGTCCCTGACGGCTGCCAAGGTCAGCGATGACGATCCACGGTTGTTTCATCAGGCTGTCGGCTTCGGCGAACAGCGCGGCGCGACCGTTGGCCAGGCGATATTCCGCACCGCCGGCACGCCGTTGCTGGGCGACGCGATCCGGATAGGCCAATGCCAGTAAGGCGCCAAGCCAGCGCGGATGCTCGGGATCGCTGACCGGCGTGCTGGCCTTGCCGCGCAGGTAACTGCGATATTGCCGCGCCAGTTGCCGTGCGCGCTGCACCCCGCCCTGCGCACCACGCGCCGCACGTTCTTCACCGGAAAGCATCGCCAGACGACTGTGCAAGTCCGCGCCGGCGCCGCGCAAGATGTCGCGCTCGCCAAGCAGCGCTGCGACATCGCAAGCCATGTTCGCCAGGCCCAACGCCTGACCGCGCAACAGCAAATGGCCGATACGCGGATGCGCCGGCAGTTCGGCCATGGCCTGGCCATGCGGGGTCAGCGCCTCGCCTTCCAGCGCACCGAGGCGCTGCAACAAATCCTGTGCCTGGGCATACGCCGCCGCAGGCGGAACATCCAGCCACACCAGTTCATTCGGCGTTACGCCCCAGCGACCCAATTGCAGGGCGAGGCTGGCGAGGTCCGCCGAGAGTATTTCCGCACTGCCGTAAGCGGCGAGTTGTTCGTGCTGATCCTGCGACCACAAGCGGTAGCAGACGCCCGGTTCGAGTCGTCCGGCGCGGCCGGCACGCTGGGTCGCGCTGGCCTTGGAAATGCGCTGGGTGTCGAGGCGGGTCATGCCGCTGCCGGGATCGAAACGTGGTACTCGCGCCAGCCCGGCATCGATCACCACGCGCACGCCATTGATGGTCAGGCTGGTCTCGGCGATGTTGGTCGCCAGCACCACTTTGCGCTGACCGGGCGGCGCCGGATCGATCGCCGCACGCTGGGCATTGAGGTGGAGTTCGCCATGCAGCGGGCAGAGCAACACATCGCTGCGCTCACCGATGGCGTCGGCCAATTGCTGATGCACGCGACGGATTTCCGCCTGCCCCGGCAAGAACACCAGCAGGCTGCCGGTTTCATCGTTGAGCGCTTCGAGCACGGTCTGCGTGACGCGCTGATCGATGTACTCGCCGGGCTGAAACGGCCGGCCCCAGCGCATCGTCACCGGATACATTCGCCCTTCGCTACGCAGGATCGGCGCGTCATCAAGCAACCCGGCCAGACGCTCGCCTTCGAGCGTGGCCGACATCAGCAGAATCTTCAGCGGTTGTTCAGCGCGAAACAGTTCGCGACCGTTCAGACTCAGGGCCAGCGCCAGATCAGCGTCGAGGCTGCGTTCGTGAAACTCATCGAAAATCAGCAGACCCACGCCTTCCAGCGCCGGGTCATCCTGCAGACGGCGGGTGAGAATGCCTTCGGTGACCACTTCGATGCGCGTCTTCGGGCCGACCTTGCTGTCCAGACGAATGCGGTAACCGACGGTTTCCCCGACCTGCTCGCCCAACTCGCTGGCCAGACGTTCTGCAGCGGCACGCGCGGCCAGTCGGCGCGGTTCAAGCATCAGAATGGTCTGCCCGGCGAGCCACGCTTCATCCAGCAAGGCCAGCGGCACGCGGGTGGTTTTACCGGCACCGGGCGGCGCTTCGAGCACGGCTTCGTGGCGTGACGCGAGGGCTTCACGCAGGGCAGGTAAAACATCGTCGATCGGCAAAGAAATCATGCTGGCTCCCAAACAGATCGGCGAGTATAACGGCGAACTGCTAGCGGTTCGTCAGGGTCTTAACTTCACTCGACGAAGCTTCGTTCTTAGATGAATCAGGAGATTTCCCCATGCGCTTACCTTTTCGCCTGATCGGCGGTGTTCTGGTCGCCACCCTGCTCACGCAGATCACTGCGTGCGGGTCGATTTTCTACCCGGACCGTCGCGGCCAGATCGACGGCAAGATCGACCCGGCAATTGCCGCGCTCGATGCTGTCGGCCTGCTGTTCTACATCATCCCCGGGCTGATCGCGTTTGCCGTCGACTTCGCTACCGGCGCGATCTATTTCGAACCGGGCCATACCGCGCAGATCGACCCGGCCAAGCTCAAGCCAGCCATCGGCGCGGACGGTCAGGTCGACAAGCACAAGTTGCAGGCGATTCTCGAGAGCGAGTTGGGCAGAGACTTTCCACTCGACGACCCGCGCCTGATCCAGCACAAGGGCAGCACCCAGCAACTGGCGATGTTCGGCCTGCAACCTGCGGCATAAAAAGGAAGATCGATGACCTCCAGCCCCGAACACGCCCGCCTGCTGCGGCTGGCGACCCGCGCCTCGGTGGCGGTGGCGTGCACGCTGATTATCGCCAAAGCCATCGCCTGGTGGCTCAGCGGTTCGGTGAGCATGCTCGCCGGCCTCACCGACTCGGCGCTGGATGGCGTCACCTCGATGCTCAATCTGCTAGCGGTGCACTACGCGCTGCGCCCGGCGGATGACGACCACCGTTATGGCCACGGCAAAGCGGAATCCCTGGCGGGCATGGCGCAAGCGTTGTTCATCGGCGGCAGTGCGCTGCTGATCGCGTTCCAGGCCTACGAACGCTTGCAGACGCCGCAGCCACTCGGTGCGCCCTGGCTAAGTATCGGCGTGATCGTATTCTCGCTGCTGCTGACTGCAGCCTTGCTGGTGTTGCAGCACCGGGTGATCAAGCAGACCGGCTCCAACGCCGTGCGCGCCGACTCGCTGCACTATCGCTCGGACATGCTGCTCAACGGCAGCATCCTGCTGGCGCTGGTGTTGGCCGGGTTTGGCTTCGAGCAACTGGATGCGTGGTTCGGTCTGGGCATTGCCGCGTACATCCTGTGGAGCGCGATTCAGATCGCCCGCGAGAGTTTTTCGGTATTGATGGACGAGGAACTGCCGACCGACGTCAGCCAGCACATGCTCGAACTGGCGTGCAGCGTGCCGGGCGTACTGGGCGCGCATGACTTACGCACGCGCATCTCCGGCAACCACTGGTTCGTGCAGTTGCATCTGGAGTTGCCGGGAGAATTGACCCTGTCAGTCGCTCACGGCATCAGCGATCAAGCCGCCGATGCCATTCACAAGGCCTACCCACGGGCCGAAGTGCTGGTGCACGCCGATCCGCAGGAAGTGGTACTGGCCGCCAGGGCTCAGTAATTGACTTGATAACCGCGACTGCTCAGGCAGTTGCCCTGGGCCTGGCGGTACGCCTGAACCACTTCGGGCGCCGGCTGATAGGTCGCGGTGCGCGGGTCGAAACCGCTTTGCTGCACGGCGTACTGGTAGCACTGATAGCCGTCTTGCTGGACCTGCTCCGGCGATTGGCCATTCGCTGGATAAGCTTCGACATCATAACCTTGCGCCTGTGGTTGCGGCGGTTGCTGTGCCGGCGGCTCGACCACCACGTAATCCTGCGTCGCTTCCTGATAGGCGTAATAGGAGCCGGCGGCGAGGAACAGCAGCGAGCCGCCGATCCACACTTCGCGGGCATAATCCGGCAAATACTGGATGCGAATCCCGCGCGGCGGCTGCACGACGATGTAGCGTGGGCCTTGCGGGCGATACCAGTAACCACCGGAATAGAAATAATCCTGACCCCGATACGGCACGCGGTAATCGCGATCCGGGAAACGGTCAATCACATGTCCCGGGCGATATTGCGGCCCCGGGCCCCAGCCATTGCCATGACCATTCGGACGTCCCGGCCAGCGGTTGTCATTGGGCCGGTGATCGGTTTGCCATTGCTGATTGTGGTAACCGTTCTGCGGGCGTTCGTCGCGGTAGTAACCCTGACGCGGTTCCTGGGTCTGGCGCACGGTGTCGGGACGCGGCTGGATCGGCAGACTGTTGGCCGGCAGTTGCGGCGGCGGCGGAGGCTGGCGCACCGGATTGGGGTTATACGCCGGGCGGTTCTGGTCGCGGTTCTGCCAACCGTGGTCATTACCGTTGTGTTCGAACTGGCGGCTGTTGTCGCCACGAATGATTTCGTTGTTCTGCGGCGCATTGCCCGGCCCGCGTTGATCACCGCCACGGCTCTGACCGTTGCCCTGATGCTGCTGGCTCCGACCGTCGCCATCAGGCCCGCGATTCTGTGGCTCGTCGGCCAGTGCTTGCGCACTCACACTCACACACAGCAAACCAACACCGGCCAGACGCCAGATGCGCGAATTCATGTTGTTCCTCACTGCGGGGAGCCTGTCATTGGGAGGGCTTGTTGCTAAGACTCGCAACAGGCCCACCGGGTTCTGCGACAGGTTATCAGTCGCGCGACTTATTTATTGAGGCGGCAAGATGAAATCGCCGGCAAGAAAAAGGGAGACCCGTCGGCCTCCCTTTTAGAGAATTGCGTCCTGGCTCGACGCTTTTGACGTCGGCTCACCTCACGCCGTCTTCTGGACAGTGTGCAGCTCGGGGGCCGGCACAACCCCGGTGGGGGTGGCGGCCGCGGCGGGCCGGATTGGGCGGGCCGCGTGGACTGTGTTACCGAGCAGTGATTCTGGTGATAAGCATAGGCCGGACGCTGCGACAGAGGATTGCGAAGATTGCTCAAATAAACACCACTTGCGCAATTTTTAACCCTGGATAGATAATCCGCCGCAATAGTTACAGCCAAGGACAGATTGATGAGCAAACTCGACCGTTACGACCTGAGTATTTTGGCGGAATTGCAACGCGACGCCCGCATCTCCAACCAGGAACTGGCCGAGCGCATCGGTCTGTCCCCCTCACCTTGCTCGCGTCGGGTCAAGCAACTGGAAGACGACGGCTATATCTCGCGCCAGGTCGCTTTGCTTGATCGCAAGATGCTCGGACTGAGCCTGACGGCCTACGTGCTGATCGGCATGGACCGGCACACACCGGAGCGTTTCGAGAATTTCGAAGCAGCGATCCGGACGTTGCCGCAAGTGCTGGAGTGCAGTCTGGTGACGGGCGTGGATGCGGATTACCAGTTGAAGGTAGTGGTGCCGGATATGGATCACTATCAGAAGCTGTTGCTGGGACATCTGACCCGGATTGAAGGCGTGACCAGCGTGCGGTCGAGTTTTGTGCTGAATCAGGTGCTGAACAGCACTGAACTGCCTCTGACCCATTTGCGTAGCTGAAATCGCTTTCGCGAGCAGGCTCGCTCCCACAATTGGAACGCATTCCCCCGTGGGAGCGAGCCTGCTCGCGAAGAGGCCAGTATCAACAACACTGATCAAGGCACACGACCCAGATCAATGCCACCCCGCCCACCATGCCGTATACTCCCCGCCGCCCTTTCAGCCTGCCCCGCGCCGGAGATTGCCAATGGATCCAGCACTGTTAGAAGAATGGATGATGACCGGCCTGGTCAGCATCCTGATCATTTTCATGGGTTTCATCGTCTGGGATCTGGCGAAGAAGTCCAAGGCAGGGCGCTTTGGCTCGTTCATTCTGTTTTTCGTGCTGGGCCTGGGCGTGGCCGCGTTCATCATCAAGAGTGTGGTGATCGGCCTGATCGAATCCGGCGCCCTATAAGCGCGCCGGCACTTCTTTCCACTGGCCCTGATCGAGCCCATCGAGCGTCCAGTCACCAATCCTCACGCGCACCAGACGCAACGTCGGCAAACCGACCGCAGCGGTCATGCGCCGCACCTGACGATTGCGCCCCTCGCGAATCACCAGTTCCAGCCATGAAGTCGGTATGGTCGCGCGAAAGCGTACCGGTGGATTGCGCGGCCATAGGTCCGGCTCGTCCAGTTGCCGTGCTTCGGCGGGCAAGGTCATGCCGTCGTTCAACTCGACACCGTCACGCAAACGCTGCAACTGCTCGGCAGTCGGCACGCCTTCGACCTGCACCCAATAAGTCTTCGCCAGTTTGTGTTTCGGATCGGCAATGCGCGCCTGCAACTGGCCGTCATTGGTCAGCAGCAACAAACCTTCGCTGTCACGATCAAGGCGTCCGGCCGGGTAAATGCCGGGCACATCAATGTAATCCTTGAGCGTCGCCCGCCCCTCACCGTCGCTGAATTGCGTCAGCACATCGAACGGTTTGTTGAACAGGATCAGTTTCGGCTCGGCCGGTGGTGCCTTGGCAACACGGCGCGGCGAGGACGATTGAGGCTTCACGCCAGGGCGGCGGGAAGGTGGACGCGGGGGACGAGACATGGGCAAAACAACATCTGGCGATCAGGGCTGTTAATGCTAGTGCCCCGACCGCCAAATGACCACGACTAAGCGTTAACGGAACGGCGGCTCGTCGAAGCTGCGCAGTTTGCGCGAGTGCAACGAATTGAGTTCGGTGCGCAGCAGGTCCACCGCTTCGATGCCGATTTTCAAGTGCTGGCTGACCGCGCGCTCATAGAAAGCGTTGGCCGAGCCCGGCAGCTTGATTTCGCTGTGCAGCGGTTTGTCCGAGACGCAAAGCAACGTGCCGTACGGCACCCGCAAGCGATACCCCTGCGCCGCAATCGTGCCGCTTTCCATGTCCACAGCGACAGCACGGGACAAGTTGATCAACGGCCGTTCCTGGGCCCAGCGCAGTTCCCAGTTGCGGTCGTCGTAGGTCAGCACGGTGCCGGTGCGCAGGCGTTTTTTCAGGTCGTCGCCCTTCTCACCGGTGACGTTCGCCGCCGCCTGCTGCAGTGCCAGTTGCACTTCGGCCAGCGCCGGGATCGGGATATTCGGCGGCACTACGCGATCGAGAATGCCGTCGCGGCGCATATACGCGTGGGCCAGCACGTAATCGCCAATGGTCTGCGACTGACGCAGGCCGCCGCAGTGGCCGATCATCAGCCAGCAATGCGGGCGCAGCACGGCGAGGTGGTCGGTGATGTTCTTGGCGTTGGACGGGCCGACGCCGATGTTGACCAGCGTCACGCCGTGGCCATCGTTGGCGATCAGGTGATAGGCCGGCATCTGATAACGGTGCCAGACCACACCGGCGGCAATGGCCGAGGCTTCGCCGTGGTCCATGCCCTTCTCGATGATCACGTTGCCCGGCAGGACCATGCGCACGAAACGCGGATCGTTGCGCAGTTGCTCCAGGCCATGAACGATGAACTGGTCAACGTAGCGGTGATAGTTGGTCAGCAGGATCCACGGCTGCACATGGCGCCAGTCACTGCCGGTGTAATGCACCAGACGGCGCAGCGAGAAATCCACGCGCGCGGCGTCGAACAGCGCCAACGGCAGCGGATCGGTGTTTTCCCAGTCGTAGAGACCGTCGGCGATGCCATCGGTGGCCGCGGACAGGTCGGTACTCGGAAACACCCGCGCCAGCACCGCAGCAGTGACGCCGGAACCGGCCAGCTCATCGCCCTGCTCGACCACGTACGGGTACGGAATGTTCTGCTGGCTGACGCCGACTTCGACGGTCACGGTGAAGTCGTGCATCAACGGCGTCAGTTGTTCGAGCAGGTATTTGCGAAATGCCGCCGGATGAGTGACGGTGACGCTGTAGGTGCCGGGCAACTGCACCTTGGCGTAGGCGCGAGTGGTCTGCGGGACTTCGCCCTGGCAGTGATAGGTCAGACGCAATTCGGGATAACGAAACAGGGCACGCTGTGCGGCGTCGGGTTCGACGCGGTCCTTGAGATAACGCTTGAGCGCCGAATTCAACGCAGTGGTGGCCCGCTCATGCAGCTCGGCCAGACGATCCACGGCTTGTTCAGCGGTTTGAACGACAATAAACGCTTCGGTCACGATCAGCTTCCTGTGTTCTGACTTGCAGAGCTTCATCTTGCCTGCATCGTCGCGTCACGGGAACAGTGGCGTTGTGGTGATACTTAAATCTGCGGATCAGTGATGTCCCCTGTGGGAGCGAGCCTGCTCGCGAATATGGTGGATCATCCAATAAAGATGTCGACTGACACACCGCTTTCGCGAGCAGGCTCGCTCCCACAGGAGAGATTTGTGCGGTTTCAGAAACCTTGCGGGGTCGAGCGCGCGACGATCGCCTCGACATCCAGCCCTCGCGGCAACGCGCCGTAGACTCGGCCGCCGCCGCCCAAACGGCTGGCAATGAACGCATCGCTGACCGCCGCGTTACCGGCCTCGAGCAACAGTTTGGCCTGCAAACCGAGGGCGATATCTTCGGTCAACTGCCGCGCCCGATACTGAATGTCACTGGTGTCCTTGAACTGCGCCTGCAACTGCTGGATATGCGCGGCCAGACGCTGGTCGCCATGACCATCACCGAGTTCACTGAACAACACATCCAGCACACCCGGCTCTTTCGATAACGCGCGCAGCACGTCGAGGCATTGCACGTTGCCAGAACCTTCCCAGGTCGAGTTCACCGGGGCTTCGCGGTACAACCGCGGCAGAATGCTGTCCTCGACATAACCGGCACCGCCCATGCATTCGGCGGCTTCGTTGATCATTCCCGGCGCGCGTTTGCAGATCCAGTATTTGCCCACCGCCGTGACCAGCCGCGCAAACTGCGCTTCGTGGCGATCATCCAGATGATCGAGCGCCTTGCCCATACGCAGGCTCAGGGCCAGCGCGGCTTCGCTTTCCAGCGCCAGATCGGCCAACACGTTCTGCATCAACGGCTGCTCGCTGAGCAGTTTGCCGCCGACCTTGCGGTGCGCGCAGTGATGGCTGGCCTGGGTCAGTGCCTGGCGCATCAGCGAACTGGAACCGACCATGCAATCGAAACGGGTCATCGCCACCATCTCGATGATGGTCGGCACGCCGCGCCCTTCTTCGCCGATCATCCACGCCAGCGCACCGCGAAATTCGACTTCGCTGGAGGCATTGGACTGGTTGCCGAGTTTGTTTTTCAGACGCTGGATGTAGAACTGATTGCGCGTGTCGTCCGGGCGATGGCGCGGCAGTAGAAAGCAGCTCAAGCCCTTGTCGGTCTGCGCCAGGGTGAGAAAGGCATCGCACATCGGCGCCGAGCAGAACCACTTGTGCCCGACCAGCTCATACGCCTGGCCCGGGCCGCTGGCGCCGACCGGATAAGCCTTGGTGGTGTTGGCGCGCACGTCGGTGCCGCCCTGCTTCTCGGTCATCGCCATGCCAATGGTCACGCCGGCCTTGTGCGCCATGCCGACGTTGCGTGGGTCGTATTCGGTGGCGAGGACTTTCGGCAGCCATTGCTCGGCCAGGTCCGGCTGCAAGCGCAGGGCCGGCACGCTGGCGAAGGTCATGGTCAACGGGCAACCGCTGCCGGCCTCGGCCTGGCTGTGCAGATAAGTCATCGAAGCGCGCGCAACATGGGCGCCGTCCTGCGGATGAGCCCAAGGTAGTGAGGTAAGACCGTGTTCGATCGCACTGCGCATCAGTTGGTGATACGCCGGATGAAACTCCACCAGATCGATGCGATGACCATAGCGGTCATGGCTGGCAAACACCGGTTTGTTCTGGTTGGCAAGGAAGCCGGCCTCCATCAGCGGGCCACCGGCGAGCGCACCGTAGGCATCGATCCGCGACTCGGCCCAGCCGGCGCCAAACCGCCGCGACCACTCCTGCAACGGCAGGTCGATGCGGTACAGATTGGTGCCGTCCAGCGACGGTGGCTGGTTGGTGACTTCGTGGGTTTCGGCGAACTGATGCAGATTCATCACGGCGCTCCTTGATTCGGCAGGAAGTCAGTTAAGCACCGCCCCCATGCCGATCAAAGTGGCATATCCGCCGAATTTGCGGCGCTTTTACCCTGCTTTCAGCACAGCACGCGACGCTCCAGGGCGGACTGCAACTCTTCGAATTTCACCGGTTTGTTCAGGTAATCGATGGCCACGCCGGTAGCACACAGATCCCGCTCGGCCTGCAAAGCGAGCAGGAACACCGGCAGGTGCGCGCAGCCTGGCAACGCATGAATCTGGCAGCACAGCGAGGCGCCGTCATGGGCCGGCAACTGGCAGTCGATCAGCACGGCGTCGACGCTCTCGCGCTGCAAACAGGCCAGTGCCGCCGCTGCGTTGTCGGCAGTGCGCACGCGAAAGCCTAGCTTGAGCAGCATGCCGCGCATGACCAATTGGTTGACGCTGTTGTCGTCCACCAGCAACACCGTGCAGTCCTGCGGCAAACGAATCCGCTCTTGGGTGGAAGCGAAATCCGGCACCGGTTCGATCAGCGGCAGTTCAAACTCGACGTCCAGTTGAAAGCGGCTGCCGCGCCCCGGCTCGGAGCGATGGGTCAGCTTGCCGCCGAGCAATTCGACCAGTTGCCGACAGATCGCCAGGCCAACACCGAGGCCGCCATATTCGCGGGTCATCGAGCCGTCGAGCTGGAAGAAGCGCTGATACATGGTCGCCTCGCCCAGATCGCTAAAGCCGATGCCGGTGTCGATCACCGCAAACGACAACGCCAGGCGGTTATCCGTCGAGGGTTTGCCGGTCACGCGCAGGGCCAGACCACCGACGCGAGTGAACTTGATCGCATTGTCCAGCAGGCATTCCAGGCACTGCGCAAGCTTGGCACTGTCGCCGTGCAGGCGATCCGGCAGCGTTGGCAACACATCGACCTTGAAGTCCAGCGACTTGCTCGACGCGTTGCCCTCGAATTGCACGCGCAGTGTCTCGATCACGGCGCGCAGGCTGAAGGAACCCGAGGACGCCTTGAGCTTGCCCGCCTGCAATTCGGTCAGCGTGAGGATGCCGTTGACCATGCGCATCATGTCCCGTGCGGAACCGGCGGCCGTCTGCTGATATTGCTCAAGCTCCGGGTCCATCTCGACGGTCTGCATCAATTCCAGCGAGCCGATCACACCGTTCATGGGCGTGCGCAATTCATGGGTCAGCGTGGCGAGGAATTCGTCCTTGAGCTTGTTGCTGTGCGCCAGTTGCTGGTTGAGCACTTCGAGCTTCTGCCCGGCGTCGTACAGCGTCTGCGCCTGCTGCTCACGCATGGCGTTGATGCGGTCGGCCAGCGCCAGCGAGAGCAGCGCCACTTCGATGGCCGAACCGATCTGGCTGGCGTACATGGTCAGGAACACGTTCGGCAGCAGGCCCAGCACCATCAACGTATTGACGATGCCGCCGAGCAGAAACGCCGACCAGGCAATGATGAAATAACGCGCCACACGCAGACCGCGCCACCAGGCGAGAATCCCCGCAGCAAAAATCACCACGGTGAAAGTCAGCGCCAGCGTCGTCGCCAGACGCAAGGCCAGCGCATAGCTGGTCATCAGCGACAGCCCGACCACCACGGCGCTGAAGGCAATCAGCCCGATCAGCAGGCGATCGAGCCAGCGACTGTGGGTGTGGGTCTGCAGGAAGCTGCGGGCGAACTGACTGCCGAACAGGCCGGCGCAGCCGATGAAGAATGGTGTTGCGGCGTTGGCCCACCACGGGTTGTCCGGCCAGAAATATTCGACCGCCGCACCGTTCACCGACAACTGATAAAGGCCGAACGAGCCGATGTAGAAGATGTAATAGAGGTAACTGGTGTCACGCACGCTCAGGTAGATGAACAGGTTGTAGACCAGCATCCCGAGCAGCACGCCATAAATGATGCCGAGCACGTACAGGCGCACGGGCTGGTCTTCGAGGTAAGCGGTGCTCGACCACAACGTCACCGGTGCCTGGATCGAACCTTCGCTGGCCAATCGCAGGTACAGCGTCTGTTGCTGATCGGGCTTGAACGGCAGGTCAAACAGGTAGTTGTTCTGGCGGATCTCGCGGCTGGCGAACGGCAAGGCATCGCCAGTCTGGCGCACCAGGCGATAGTCGCCGGCGGCGTCGGGCAAGTACAAATCGAGATGATCGAGCGGTGGATAGGCCAGCTCCAGCAGCCAGGTGCGCTGGGCGGCGGGGTTGCTCGGACGATAATGCAGGTCGATCTTCAGCCAGAACGCCGAACGCGAATAACCGGCATTGAGCGTGGCTTTGTCGTGCGTCTTGAACTGGCCGGCGGCGGCCTGAGCGCGAACGTCGGCGAGGCTCGCCTGACCGCTCGGGTCTTCGAACACTTGCAGCGACCGGCCCAGCGGCAGGCTTTGGGTGTATTCGTCGAATTCGACAGCGCTCGCCATGAGGGGCAAGCAGAACAGCAACATCAGCAAATAGCGCATTGAAGCCCCAGCGTGGCTCGTCCGGTTGTGTCAGGAAGCCCCCCATTCCCTTTGAGTAGACGTAAAACCGGTATTACCTGTTATTGGTTTGGATCCAGCCTAGCATAGCCGTTGATGGCCATTAAGCACCATCGAAACTTTTCCTACAAAGGCTCTAGAACGGGCGTTTCAGAGCAAAGCTGCGGCCTAGAGCTGTTGAGTCGGTCAACTTGTCACAAGATATGCGGATTCTCTGTCCGGGATATCGGCCAGGCGCAACGGCACTGAACCCGAAAATCAGCTTTGGTGGTAAGCTCGCGACCCATGAATATCTACAGCTCCCGCCCCGTTGTCCTCTGTCTCTCCGGCCACGACCCCAGTGGTGGCGCCGGCCTGCAGGCAGATATCGAAGCCCTGCTCGCGCAGGGTTGCCATGCGGCTCCGGCCGTCACCGCCCTGACCGTGCAAGACACGGTCAACGTCACTGACTTTCGCGTCCTCGATCGTGAGTGGGTACTGGCCCAGGCCAATGCCGTGCTCAACGATTCCGAAGTCGCGGCGGTGAAGCTGGGCATGCTCGGTTCGCTGGAGATGGTCGACACGGTTGTCGAACTGCTCTCGGCGCACCCGCATTTGCCGGTGGTCTGTGACCCGGTGCTGCGCGCCGGCGGCGGCGGACGCCTGGGCAAGGACGAAGTCGGTTATGCGATGCGTGAGCGGCTGCTGCCGCTGTCGGTCATTGCCACCCCCAACCTTCCCGAAGCGCGCATCCTCGCCGAACTGCCTGATGGCACCGCCGACGAGTGCGCTGAAAAACTCCTGCCATTCGTCAAGAACTTGCTGATCACCGGCGGCCATGGCGACGAAACTGAAATCCACAACCGCGTGTACAGCCGCGACGGTCTGCGTGAAACCTTCATTTGCCAGCGTCTGCCAGGCAGCTATCACGGTTCTGGTTGCACCCTGGCCAGCGCCCTCGCCGGTCGCCTGGCCCAGGGCGAACACCTGGCCAGCGCTGTGCGCAGCGCACTGGATTACACTTGGCGCACCCTGCGCGATGCCGAACAACTGGGCAAAGGCCAGTTCGTCCCGCGTCGCCTGCCGCTGGATTTCTGCTCGTAACCTCGTGAGGTCTGCCCGATGAAACTACGTGGCCTGTATGCCATTACCGACAGCACACTGCTGGCCGGCAAGTTTCTGTCTTACGTGGAGGCGGCGCTGGAAGGCGGCGTCACCCTGCTGCAATACCGCGACAAAAGCAGTGACGAGGCCCGCCGCTTGCGTGAGGCCGAAGCGCTGCGCAATCTGTGCGAGCGCTACAAGACCCTGTTGATCATCAATGATGATGCCGAACTGGCCGCGCGCCTCAATGTCGGCGTGCATCTGGGCCAGACCGACGGCCCGCTGTCGCCGACCCGCGCCCTGCTCGGCTCGAAAGCGATCATCGGTTCGACCTGTCACGATCAGCTCGCCCTCGCTGAACAAGCAGCCAAAGAAGGCGCGAGTTACGTCGCCTTCGGCCGCTTCTTCAATTCCAGCACCAAACCCGGCGCGCCGAGTTGCAGCTTCGACCTGCTCGACGAAGCCAAACGCACATTGCATCTGCCAGTCTGCGCGATTGGCGGCATCACCCTCGATAACGCCGCGCCACTGGTGGCCCATGGGGTCGACCTGCTGGCGGTGGTCCACGGTCTCTTCGGTGCCGAAAATACCGCCGAAGTGACTCGCCGCGCCCGCGCGTTCAATGAATTGTTCAAAGCCTGAAGATTGAGAGCCCGATCATGTCTCGTTCCGAAACCCTGTTTGCCAATGCTCAGAAACACATCCCCGGCGGCGTCAATTCGCCGGTTCGCGCGTTCAAAAGCGTCGGTGGTACGCCGCTGTTCTTCAAACACGCCGAAGGCGCTTACGTCACTGACGAAGACGACAAGCGTTATGTCGATTACGTCGGTTCGTGGGGTCCGATGATCCTTGGCCACAGCCATCCGGACGTACTCGATGCTGTGCGCAATCAGTTGCAACATGGTTTGTCCTACGGCGCGCCGACCGCGATGGAAACCGAGATGGCCGATCTGGTCTGCTCGCTGGTGCCGTCGATGGACATGGTGCGCATGGTCAGCTCCGGCACCGAAGCGACCATGAGCGCGATTCGTCTGGCCCGTGGTTACACCGGCCGCGACAGCATTATCAAATTCGAAGGCTGCTACCACGGCCACTCCGACAGCTTGCTGGTCAAGGCCGGTTCCGGCGCGCTGACCCAAGGCGTACCGAGCTCGGCCGGCGTACCCGCGGCGTTCGCCAAACACACCCTGACCCTGCCGTTCAACGACATCGAGGCGGTTGAAACGATGCTCGCCGAAGTCGGTGAGGATGTGGCCTGCATCATCGTCGAGCCCGTTGCCGGCAACATGAACTGCGTGCCACCGGCGCCGGGTTTCCTCGAAGGTCTGCGTTCGCTGTGCGACAAGCACGGCGTGGTGCTGATTTTCGACGAAGTGATGACCGGTTTCCGCGTTGCCCTCGGCGGTGCTCAGGCCTACTACGGCGTCACGCCGGACCTGACCACGTTCGGCAAGATCATCGGTGGCGGCATGCCGGTCGGCTGCTTTGGCGGCAAGCGCGCAATCATGGAACGTATCGCGCCGCTGGGCCCGGTGTACCAGGCCGGTACGCTGTCGGGTAACCCGTTGGCGATGGCCGCCGGCCTGACCACCCTGCGCCTGATCAGCCGTCCGGGTTTCCACGCCGAGCTGACCGACTACACCACGCGCCTGCTTGACGGTCTGCAACAACGCGCCGATGCCGCCGGCATTCCGTTCGTGACGACACAGGCCGGCGGCATGTTCGGTCTGTATTTCAGCGGCGCCGACGACATTGTCACCTTTGACGACGTGATGGCCAGCGACGCGGCACTGTTCGGGCGCTTCTTCCACCTGATGCTCGAAGGTGGCGTGTATCTGGCACCGAGCGCCTTCGAAGCCGGTTTCACCTCGATCGCCCACGGCGAAGCCGAGTTGCAACTGACGCTGGACGCCGCCGAGCGTGCCTTCGCCGCACTGAAATAATCGTCGTACCGCTGACGTTGGCTATCGCCAGCGTCAGCTTTCACCTACACCCCTGCCGTTTTTCCCACGCCGCTGCTAAAAATCTTGTAGAAAGTGGGCGATAAATCCCCCACGCAGCAGAAAAACGAGTAAAGACTTTGTAAGGTTGGCCCTGCTTATTTCATAATGCGCGCTTATTGGATCCCCCGACGGGTCCGCGCGCCCTTCAGAGGTAAGTCGATTCCCATGAACCGCACCGGCCGCACCCTTGCATTGGGCTGCCTGTTGCTCCTTCAGCCCCTGCTCGCGCATGCACAAGCAGGCGGCAACTCGTTGTTGATCCCGGCGATGGGTCGTTGCACCCTCAATACTCAGCCGCAAGACGTCACGCAGGCACTGGCCGCCTGCCAGAAAGCGGCGGATGAAGGGGATGCGCAAGCGCAATACGAGTTGGGTGAGTTCTACTACGACGGCAAGAACGCGCCGCGCGACCTCAATCAAGCCCTGAGCTATTTCGAAAAGGCGTCGCTGCAAGGCCACGCTCAGGCACAGTTCAAGCTCGGCACCATGTTCTTCCACGGCGAAGGCGTGCAGGCCAACAATATCCAGGCGTACATCGTACTGAAGATGGCGGCGGTCAACGGTGCCGAAGAGGCGCTGGACACAGCCGATGAAGTCTCTGAGAGCATGTCCCGCGAAGACCTTGAAACCGCGACCCAGGTGCTCGGGCAGATCTTCCGCAAATACCTGATGGAATTGCAGAGCGCCGATGGGCGTACGCCTTTTTCACCGCTTCCCTGATTCTTGGGTTGTTCTGACTGGCCCCTTCGCGAGCAGGCTCGCTCCCACATCGGGACATGTATCTCCTGTGGGAGCGAGCCTGCTCGCGAAGGGCGCGACGCGGTCTTGAGTCTTACTTCTCGGGCATCGGCATCGGAAACGGCATGACATTGCCGACCGCGCCGCGGGCTTCGCTGATTTTCGGTGTACCCAAGCGCTCTACTTCGTCGATGCGTACGATCGAATGCATCGGCACAAAGCTGCGCACCACGCCTTCGAACTGCGCCTTGAGCTTTTCTTCGCTCGGGTCGACGACCACTTGCGTGCGCTCGCCAAAGACGAACTCTTCCACTTCCAGAAAACCCCACAGATCACTTTGATAGATCTGCTTGGCGTACATTTCGAACACCTGGCCCTGATTGAGGAAAATCACCTTGTAGATTGGAGCTTCGCGTTTGGTCATGGCGGGCGGATAACATCGGGGTAAAAATGGGGGCGCGAACTATAGCATAGCCACCGGACGCACAGCGGTAGGAACCTGACGGCTTGTTCCCTATAATGCGCGGTTCTTCGAATCACGTGACGACACTAATCCATGGCCAAGAAGCTTTACATCGAAACCCACGGTTGCCAGATGAACGAGTACGACAGCTCGCGCATGGTCGATCTGCTGGGCGAACATCAGGCCCTGGAAGTCACCGCTCGCGCGGAAGACGCCGACGTGATTCTGCTCAACACCTGCTCGATCCGCGAGCGCGCCCAGGATCGGGTGTACTCGCAGCTCGGGCGCTGGCGCGAACTGAAGCTGGCCAACCCGGACATGGTCATTGCGGTCGGCGGTTGCGTCGCCAGCCAGGAAGGCGCGGCGATCCGTGACCGCGCACCGTATGTCGACGTGGTCTTCGGCCCGCAGACCCTGCACCGCCTGCCGGAAATGATCGACGCCGCGCGCAGCAGCAAGCTGCCGCAGGTCGATGTGTCGTTCCCGGAAATCGAAAAATTCGACCATCTGCCCGAGCCACGCATCGATGGCCCGAGCGCTTACGTGTCGGTGATGGAAGGTTGCAGCAAGTACTGCACCTTCTGCGTGGTGCCTTACACCCGTGGCGAAGAAGTCAGCCGGCCGTTCGACGACGTGATCGCCGAGATCATTCACCTGGCCGAAAACGGCGTGCGTGAAGTGACCCTGCTGGGCCAGAACGTCAACGGCTACCGCGGCGCTACCCATGACGGGCGCATGGCCGATCTCGCCGAGCTGATCCGCGTAGTCGCGGCCGTCGATGGCATCGACCGCATTCGCTATACCACGTCGCACCCGCTGGAGTTTTCCGACAGCCTGATCCAGGCCCACGCCGAGGTGCCGGAGCTGGTCAAACATCTGCATTTGCCGGTGCAGTCGGGTTCCGACCGGATTCTCGCGGCGATGAAGCGCAACCACACCGCACTGGAATACAAATCCAAACTGCGCAAACTGCGCGCGGCGGTGCCGGGAATCTGCATCAGCTCGGACTTTATTGTGGGCTTCCCCGGTGAGACCGAGAAAGATTTCGAGCAGACCATGAAGCTGATCGCCGATGTCGGCTTCGACTTCTCCTACTCGTTCGTTTACAGCCAGCGCCCCGGCACCCCGGCGGCAGACCTGGCCGACGACACGCCGGAAGAATTGAAGAAAGAGCGCCTGAATGCGCTGCAACATCGCCTGAACCAGCAAGGCTTCGAAATCAGCCGACAGATGGTTGGCTCGATCCAGCGCATTCTGGTCACCGATTATTCGAAGAAAGACCCCGGCGAGCTGCAGGGGCGTACCGAGAATAACCGTATCGTCAACTTCCGCTGCGACAATCCGACCCTGATCGGCCAGTTTGCCGACGTGCACATCGACGCGGCGCAACCGCACTCGTTGCGTGGCTCTTTGGTTCAGTAACACCGCATCTCCCCTGTGGGAGCGAGCCTGCTCGCGAAAACGGTGTATCAGCAAAGTAGAGAGTGGCTGATACGACGCCTTCGCCAGCAGGCTGGCTCCCACAGGTACAGCGCAGCGGCGCTTATCGGCTGAGCTGATTTAAGAGCTTTCGCCCCCACGCCTCTGGCGTTATCCTTGATTTCACCTCAATTGCCCCAGGGCGGCTAAATACGACCTTGAACGCACCCATCGAACCACATCGTTTCATTCTCGAGCCCTTCGAGGCTCGCCGCTTCGCCAATCTGTGCGGGCAATTCGACGAGCATCTGCGCTTGATCGAACAGCGCCTGGCCATCGAGATCCGCAACCGCGGCAATCAATTCGAACTGATCGGCGACCCCAAGCTCACCACGTCTGCGGAAAACCTGCTGCGCCGTCTGTACCGGGAAACCAAGGCGACCGAGCTGTCGCCGGACATGGTTCACCTGTTCCTGCAGGAATCTTCGGCCGAGCAACTGGACAACCATGCCCCTGCCGAACCGTCCGTCGCCCTGCGCACCAAAAAAGGCATGATTCGCCCACGCGGCTTGAATCAGCAGCGCTACGTGAAGGAAATCCTCGGCAACGACATCAACTTCGGCATCGGCCCGGCCGGTACCGGCAAGACCTATCTGGCTGTGGCCTGCGCCGTCGATGCGCTGGAACGCGAGCAGATCCGGCGCATCCTGCTGGTGCGTCCGGCGGTTGAAGCGGGTGAAAAACTCGGCTTCCTGCCCGGCGATCTGTCGCAGAAGATCGACCCGTACCTGCGCCCGCTCTATGACGCGCTGTACGAAATGCTCGGTTTCGAATACGTGGCCAAGCTGATCGAACGTCAGGTGATCGAAGTGGCACCGCTGGCTTACATGCGCGGTCGCACGCTGAACAACAGCTTCATCATTCTCGACGAAAGCCAGAACACCACCGTCGAACAGATGAAGATGTTCCTGACGCGCATCGGTTTCGGTTCGACCGCGGTCATCACCGGTGACATCACCCAGGTCGACTTGCCGCGCGGCACCAAGTCCGGCCTGCATCATGTGATCGAAGTGCTCAAAGACGTGCCGGGCATCAGCTTCACGCACTTCCAGCCCAAGGACGTGGTGCGCCATCCTCTGGTGCAGCGGATCGTCGAAGCCTACGAGCGCTTCGAAAGCCGCGCCGATGCGCCAAAGGAAGCTTCGCGCGATGCTTGAGCTCGATCTGCAAATCGCTACCGAAGCGTCGGCGCCGAGTGAAGCCCAGTTCCGCCAATGGTGCGAATTGGCCCTGCGCCAGCGCACCGCCGACTCGGAAATGACCATTCGTCTGGTCGACGAGGACGAAGGTCGCGAGCTCAATCACACCTGGCGGCACAAGGACTATGCAACCAACGTCCTGTCGTTCCCCGCCGATGTCCCGGACGAGCTGCTGGATATCCCGCTGCTCGGCGATCTGGTGATCTGCGTCGCCGTGGTCGAGCGCGAAGCTGCCGAACAGGGCAAGGAACTTAACGCCCACTGGGCACATCTGGTCATTCACGGCTGCTTGCATCTGCTCGGTTACGACCATATAGAAGATGACGAAGCCGAAGAAATGGAAGCACTGGAACGCGAGTTGCTTGCTGAAATCGGCTTTCCCGATCCGTACGCGGACGACGAAACCGAACCATCCCCTACTGTTACAACAAAGGATTCAGAGTAATCGCTATGAGCGAAGATCGATCGAGCAACGGGCAGAAGTCATGGCTGGGTAAGCTCACCCAGGCTTTTGCCCACGAGCCGAAGAACCGTCAGGAGCTCCTTGAGCTGCTGCGTGATGCACATCAGAACAAATTGCTGGACAGCGAAGCGCTGGCCATCGTCGAAGGCGCCATTCAGGTGGCTGACCTGCAAGTACGCGACATCATGGTCCCGCGCTCGCAGATGATCAGCATCAAGGCGACCCAGACACCCCGCGAATTTCTCCCTGCCGTGGTCGACTCGGCCCACTCGCGCTATCCGGTCATCGGCGAAAGCCATGACGACGTGATGGGCGTGCTGCTGGCCAAGGATCTGCTGCCGCTGATCCTCAAGGAGAACGGCGACAGCTTCAACATCAAGGACCTGCTGCGCCCGGCCACCTTCGTGCCGGAGTCCAAGCGTCTGAACGTGTTGCTGCGTGAATTCCGTGCCAACCACAACCACATGGCCATCGTCATCGACGAATACGGCGGCGTGGCCGGTCTGGTGACGATCGAAGACGTGCTGGAACAGATCGTCGGCGATATCGAAGACGAACACGACGTCGAAGAAGACAGCTACATCAAGCCGCTGCCCAGCGGTGACTTCCTGATCAAGGCGTTGACGCCGATCGAGAACTTCAATGAGTTCTTCGACAGCGAATTCTCCGACGACGAATTCGACACGGTCGGCGGTCTGGTGATGAGCGCGTTCGGCCACTTGCCAAAACGCAACGAAATCACTGAAATCGGCGCCTATCGTTTCCGCATCCTGAACGCCGACAGCCGTCGGATTCATTTGCTGCGTCTGACGCCAATTGCTCGGTAACCATTAAGGAAAGAAATGCGCTGGACTACCCGCCCCGGCTGGCCCGGTAACCTGCTGGCCGTGGCGGCCGGTGCAATCACCACCTTCGCGCTTGCGCCGTTCAACATCTGGCCCCTGGCTTTGCTGGCGGTCGGCTTGTTCTATGCCGGGTTGCGCGAGCTGAGCCCGCGGCAGGCGCTGGGCCGTGGCTGGTGCTTCGGCTTCGGCCTGTTCGGCGCCGGCACCAGCTGGATCTATTACAGCATTCACCATTTCGGCGGCGCTTCAGTGCTGCTCGCCGGATTTCTGATGCTGCTGTTCACCGCAGCGATCGCCTGGTTCTTCGCTTTGCCTGCCTGGTTGTGGGCGCGCTGGCTAC
This sequence comes from Pseudomonas retamae, assembly GCF_043496865.1. NCBI lineage: Bacteria > Pseudomonadati > Pseudomonadota > Gammaproteobacteria > Pseudomonadales > Pseudomonadaceae > Pseudomonas > Pseudomonas retamae. The sequence goes on along the minus strand of NZ_JBIEIL010000012.1, from coordinate 78,688 downwards.
GCCGCAATGAGGCGCCAGTGGCCGATGCCATGGCGTTTGCTGCACTGTGGGTCGGGCAGGAGGCATTTCGTGGCTGGTTCCTCACCGGTTTTCCGTGGTTGTACTCCGGTTACAGCCAGCTCGACGGCCCCTTGGCCGGGCTCGCGCCGGTCGGCGGCATGTGGCTGGTGTCGTTCGTTCTGGCACTGACCGCCGCGCTGATCTATAACGCGCGGCGCTTGCTGCAGACTCGTCGCACAGCTTTTGTGGCCGCTGGATTGTTGCTGCTGGTCGGGCCATGGGTGGCAGGTGTTGCGCTCAAAGGCCATGCCTGGACCAGTCCGTCGGGTGCGCCACTGAGCGTCGCCGCGATTCAGGGCAACGTCGCCCAAAGCATGAAATGGGACCCGGCCGAACTCAACGCGCAACTGGCGTTGTACCGAGACTTGAGCTTTCGCTCGAAACCGGTCGATCTGCTGATCTGGCCGGAAACCGCTGTGCCGGTGCTCAAGGAATCCGCCGAGGGTTACCTGAACATGATGGGTAACTTTGCCGCCGAGCGTAAGTCAGCACTGATTACCGGGGTGCCGATCCGCCAGACCGTACACAACGAAAGACGCTTCTTCAACGGCATCACCGTGGTCGGCGAAGGCGATGGCACTTACCTGAAGCAGAAACTGGTGCCATTCGGCGAATACGTGCCGTTGCAGGACATTTTGCGCGGGCTCATCGCATTCTTCGACTTGCCGATGTCCGACTTCGCCCGTGGCCCGTCCGATCAGGCGCTGCTGCAAGCCAAGGGTTACCAGATCGCCCCGTTCATCTGTTACGAAGTGGTGTATCCGGAGTTTGCGGCCGGGCTGTCGGCACGCAGCGATCTGCTGCTGACGATCAGCAACGACACCTGGTTCGGTACCTCGATCGGCCCGCTGCAACATCTGCAGATGGCGCAGATGCGCGCGCTTGAGGCGGGGCGCTGGATGATTCGCGCCACCAACAATGGCGTGACAGGGCTGATCAACCCGTTCGGCCAGATCACCGCGCAGATCCCGCAGTTCGAACAGGGTGTGCTGTACGGTGATGTGGTGCCGATGCACGACCTGACGCCGTATCTGCAATGGCGTTCGTGGCCGTTGATCGTCCTGTGCCTGCTGCTGTTCGGCTGGGCGCTGATGGCCAACCGGATGTCGAAAACCCTTTAAAAGCTTCGCGAGCAGGCTCGCTCCCACACTGAAACGCATTTCAAGGTGGGAGCGAGCCTGCTCGCGAAGAGGACATCAGCAGCCAATCAATCGGGACTGACATCACCTCGGTAGAACAACGAATACCCCACCTGCCCCACCGCCTCGTTCAGCAACTGCCCGCTCTGCCAGATCGATTTGAACTCCGGCAGCCAGCCGCCAAACGGCCGGGCGTTATCGGTACCCAGAAAGCCGACCGGCGCCGGTACCACCTCGAATCCCGCTTGTTTGAAGCTCCACACCGCCCGCGGCATGTGCCAGGCCTGAGTGACCACAACCACGCGTTTGATCCCCTGCGGCAACAGAATGTCAGCGCTGAGTTTGGCGTTTTCCCACGTGGTACGGCTTTCACCCTCCTGCCAGCGCACGGCCACGCCGAAATCGTCGCGCAGCGAATCCGCCATCAGCTTCGCCTCGGTTGGCGGCGTACCGTAGTGCAAGCCGCCGCTGGTCAGGATCGGTAACCCGGAGGCCTTGGCCAGACGCGCCGCATAGCGCTGGCGCTCGAGCCCGACACCGGTCGGTTGATCCTCGCCCCATGCCAGATCGCCACGCTCGCGACCAGAACCGAGTACGACAATCGCATCGGCCCGCTGCGCCAGGGTCGCCCACGCCTCGCGGGCCAGCGGCGGCTCGCGCTCCAGCGCCTTCGCGCCCCACTGCACGACCACCGGCAGGCTCATCAGCCACAGGCCGCCCAGGCCCACAGCGAAACACGCGCCAGCGAGCCGCGGCCGCGAACGGCGCAGCCACCAGGCGGCCAGTAAAAGCAGCAAGAGAATGCCGGGCGGCAACAGTAATTGTTTGATCAGATAACGAAATGGCATCGGGCATCTCCACAGATGCCCGAAGCCTAAGAGTGTTGCTGATACGTTACAACCAATAGGCTGGATCCCGTTGAAAAAGATCGGTTTCCTGACCTGCCATGCGATTACCTGGCCCGCGAAGTGCGAACCTTGACGGTGTCTTTGCCGGGCGCCCGGTCCTTGAGCCAGATGACCTTGGCCGAATGTGCTGCATCGAGCTGCTTGACGGCCTGTGACAGGCAACCCTGCATTTCCCGCTCGCTGCGATCCAGATAAGCCTTGACCAGTTTGAACTCGGCGGGACTCAAGCCACGCAATTCCAGTTCCAGGGGGCGCTCGTCGCGCAGCCGGTCAGCGGTTTTTACAGCGTCCAGGGCCATGCCCAGACGATCGATCAACCTTTCGTACAACTCGGGTTTCGTCACGTTTTTCTGCCGTTGCTCCACCATCCCTCACCTCATTGAAGATAAGACTCACTCCCCACTTAGAGCTTAGCTTCGCTGCACAAACCGGCGGCACGCCGCGACAAACGGCCCTCGCCCCGGATCGACCGGGCCAAACTGCTGAATCAGGGTTTCCCTAGGCCAAGCGCGGTCATGTATGCTACGGCGCTTCCTGTCATTCCACTTCCAGCGCATCCGGGCCACCCCGCCTGCCGCCGTCGAAGAGGATTAGGCCACCCCTATCCAGTACAAAAGTAGCCATGCACGAACAATATCAACCCCGTGAGATCGAAGCCGCCGCCCAGTCGTTCTGGGACGAGCAAAAGTCCTTTGAAGTCAGTGAACAGCCAGGCAAGGAAACCTACTACTGCCTGTCGATGTTCCCTTACCCCAGCGGCAAGCTACACATGGGGCACGTGCGCAACTACACCATCGGCGACGTGATCTCCCGCTACCAGCGCATGCTTGGCAAGAACGTCCTGCAACCGATGGGCTGGGACGCGTTCGGCATGCCGGCAGAAAACGCCGCGATGAAGAACAACGTCGCACCGGCCAAATGGACCTACGAAAACATCGCCTACATGAAAACCCAGCTGCGCAGCTTGGGTCTGGCGGTCGACTGGTCGCGCGAAGTCACCACCTGCAAGCCTGACTACTACCGCTGGGAACAATGGCTGTTCACGCGCCTGTTCGAAAAGGGCGTGATCTACCGCAAGAACGGCACCGTCAACTGGGACCCGATCGACCAGACTGTTCTGGCCAACGAGCAGGTGATCGACGGCCGTGGCTGGCGTTCCGGCGCGCTGATCGAAAAGCGCGAAATCCCGATGTACTACTTCAAGATCACCGCCTACGCCGATGAGCTGCTCGAAAGCCTGGATGAACTGGATGGCTGGCCGGAACAGGTCAAGACCATGCAGCGCAACTGGATCGGCAAGTCGCGCGGGATGGAAGTGCAGTTTCCGTACAACGTCGATTCGATCGGCGAAGCCGGTACCCTGAAAGTCTTCACTACCCGTCCGGACACCCTGATGGGCGCGACCTACGTCGCCGTTGCTGCTGAGCATCCGCTGGCCACCCTGGCGGCGAAAAACAATCCTGAGCTGCAAGCGTTCATCGCTGAATGCAAGGGCGGCAGCGTCGCCGAAGCCGACGTCGCCACTCAGGAGAAAAAAGGCCTGTCGACCGGCCTGTTCGTCGAGCACCCGCTGACCGGTGAAAAACTTCCGGTGTGGGTCGCCAACTATGTGCTCATGCACTATGGCGACGGCGCGGTCATGGCGGTACCGGCGCACGACGAGCGCGATTTCGAATTTGCCCACAAGTACGACCTGCCGGTGAAATCGGTGGTGCGCACCAGTTCCGGCGAAAGCAACCCGGCCCCGTGGCAAGACGCCTACGGTGAGCACGGCACGCTGATCAACTCCGGTGAATTCGACGGCCTCGATTTCGCCGGCGCGTTCGACGCCATGGAAGTCGCCCTGATCAAGAAACAACTGGGCGCCTCGCGCACCCAGTTCCGCCTGCGCGACTGGGGCATCAGCCGCCAGCGCTACTGGGGCTGCCCGATCCCGATCATCCACTGCGATAGCTGCGGTGATGTGCCGGTGCCGGAAGATCAACTGCCGGTGGTCCTGCCCGAAGACGTGGTGCCGGACGGCGCCGGTTCGCCACTGGCGCGCATGCCCGAGTTTTACGAGTGCAGCTGCCCGAAATGCGGCCAGCCTGCCAAGCGTGAAACCGACACCATGGACACCTTCGTCGAGTCGTCGTGGTACTACGCCCGTTATGCCTCGCCGCACTTCACCGGCGGGCTGGTGGAAAAGTCCGCAGCCGACCACTGGCTGCCGGTCGATCAGTACATCGGCGGCATCGAACACGCGATTCTGCACCTGCTCTACGCGCGCTTCTTCCACAAGCTGATGCGTGACGAAGGCCTGGTCAGCTCCAACGAGCCGTTCAAGAACCTGCTGACCCAAGGCATGGTGATCGCCGAAACCTACTACCGTCGCGAAGCCAACGGTGCCTACACCTGGTTCAACCCGGCGGATGTGGAACTGGAGCGCGACAGCAAAGCCAAGGTCATCAGCGCCAAACTGAAATCCGACGGCCTGCCGGTGGAAATCGGTGGCACCGAGAAAATGGCCAAGTCGAAGAACAACGGCGTTGACCCACAGTCGATGATCGACCAGTTCGGTGCCGACACCTGCCGCCTGTTCATGATGTTCGCTTCGCCGCCTGACATGAGCGCCGAATGGTCCGACTCCGGCGTGGAAGGCTCGCACCGCTTCCTCAAGCGCGTCTGGCGCCTGGCGCAGGCTCATGTCACTCAGGGCCTGCCGGGCAAACTGGACACCGCCAGCCTGAACGACGAGCAGAAAGCCGTGCGCCGCGCGATTCACCTCGCGATCAAGCAGGCCAGCCACGACGTCGGCCAGAACCACAAATTCAACACCGCCATCGCTCAGGTGATGACGCTGATGAACGTGCTGGAAAAAGCCGCACAAGCCACCGATCAGGATCGTGCACTGGTTCACGAAGGTCTCGAAGCCGTGACGTTGCTGCTGGCACCAATCACTCCGCACATCAGCCACGAGTTGTGGAATCAGCTTGGTCACGCGGGTGCGGTAATCGACGCGCTCTGGCCGGCAGTGGATGAATCGGCGCTGGTGCAGGACAGCCTGACCCTGGTGATCCAGGTCAACGGCAAACTGCGCGGGCAGATCGAAATGCCGGCCAGCGCAACCCGCGAAGAAGTCGAAGCGGCTGCGCGCGCCAACGAGAACGTGCTGCGCTTCGTCGATGGTCTGACGATTCGCAAAGTGATCGTAGTGCCGGGGAAACTGGTCAATATCGTCGCCAGCTAATTGGATTGAGCGTCAGGTTCGCCTGACGCCGGATAAAACCTTTCGGGCCGCACGCTCGGCCTACCTGGTTTCAAGGGGAGCAACACAATGATCAAACGCAATCTGCTGGTGATTGGCCTCGCCGTTCTGTTGAGCGCCTGTGGCTTCCAGCTGCGCGGTACTGGCACCAACGAACTGTCGATCAAGGAACTCGACCTGAGCGCCCGTAACAGCTACGGCGAAACCGTGACGCAACTGCGTCAGGTGCTTGAGTCAAGCGGCGTCAAGGTCTACAGCGGCGCGCCGTACAAGCTGTTCCTGGCTGACGAGCAGGAAAGCCAGCGCATTCTCAGCTATGCCGGCGCAGGCCGGACCGGTGAATATCAGGTCAGCACGATCCTGAGCTACGAAATCCGTGGCGATAAAAACCTGCTACTGCTGAGCGACAAGTTTGAAGTGCAGAAGGTGTTCATTCACGACGGCAACAACCTCGTCGGCTCCGATCAGGAAGCCAACGACGCCCGTCGCGAAACCCGCCGCGAGCTGGTGCAACGCATGATGCTGCGTCTGCAGCAATTGACGCCGGGCCAACTGCAGCAATTGCAACAGACGGCTAATGACCGCGCCAAGGCTGAAGCCGATGCGCTGGAAGCGGCGCAGAAAGCTGAAGCGGAAACGCCGCGTCAGTCGCCGCTCGAAATACCGCAGCCGTAAGACGTTCGGGGCGCTCACGCGCCCCGTCCGACTTTTCTTATGAAGCTCGCCCCCGCTCAACTCGGCAAACACCTGCAAGGCGCACTCGCGCCGGTCTACATCATCAGCGGCGATGACCCGTTGCTGTGCCAGGAAGCCGCCGACGCCATTCGCAGCGCTGCGCGCCAGCAAGGTTTCGACGAACGTCAGGTGTTTGCGGCCGACGCCAATTTCGATTGGGGCACGTTGCTGCTGGCCGGCGCGAGCATGTCGCTGTTTGCGGAAAAACGCCTGCTGGAACTGCGCCTGCCTTCAGGCAAGCCCGGTGACAAGGGTGCTGCCGCGTTTATCGAATATTGCTCACGCCCGGCGGAAGACACCGTACTGCTGATCAGCCTGCCCAAGCTCGACGGCAGTGCGCAGAAAACCAAATGGGGCAAGGCCCTGGTTGAAGGCCAGCAGACCCAGTTCATCCAGATCTGGCCGGTAGACGCCAATCAGTTGCCGAGCTGGATTCGCCAGCGTCTGTCCCAGGCCGGCTTGTCCGCCAGCCAGGACGCTGTCGAACTGATCGCCGCGCGCGTGGAGGGCAACCTGCTCGCCGCCGCGCAGGAAATCGAAAAGCTCAAGCTGATGGCCGAGGGTGGTCAGATTACCGTCGAAACCGTGCAGGCCGCTGTGGCGGACAGTGCCCGCTTCGATGTATTCGGCCTGACCGACGCGGTGCTCAACGGTGAGCCGGCCCATGCGCTGCGCATGCTTGAAGGCTTGCGTGGCGAAGGGGTCGAACCGCCGGTAATTCTCTGGGCGCTGGCCCGTGAATTGCGGCTGCTGGCCAACATTGCTTTGCAGTACAGCCAGGGCACGCCGCTGGACAAATGCTTCAGCCAGTCGAAACCGCCGGTCTGGGACAAGCGCAAGCCGTTGGTCAGCAAAGCCCTGCAACGCTACTCGGCGCAACGCTGGGCGCAACTGTTGCTCGAAGCTCAGCGTATTGATGCGCAGATCAAGGGGCAGGCCGCGGGTTCGCCGTGGATGAGCCTGAGCCGCCTGGCGTTGTTGATGGCCGGGCAGCGGCTGACACTCCCCGCCGAGTAAGGCTTTCAATTGCATAGTCCGATTCGCGAGCAGGCTCGCTCCCACAGGTGATCGCTGTCCACTGTGGGAGCGAGCCTGCTCGCGAAAGCGCTTTCACATTTGCACACAAGCGGTACTGGACAGACGCGCCACATCGGCAGATTATTTCCCCCGCAAAAACCACCTTACCGAGAGCATCCTCATGAGCAAAAAGCCAGCAAAGCATGGCCCCAACAAGGCCAAATCCATCGTCGCCCAGCCCTTGTTCCGCAGTCGTCAGGAACGACCTTCCAAGGGCAAAGGCAGCTACCGCCGCGAAGCCTTCCAGTCTGACAGCTGGGAGGCTTCTTACTTTCTGGCTGCCTGAAGCGCAGTACCCCTCGCTCATGTTAAGGTCTGCACCTGATTCGTATTCCCTGGAACCGTGCATGCCCTTCAGTCTTTCCAATCGTTGGCCTGTTCGCCAACTGATCGCTGCCTCCAGCTTCATTCTGCTTGTTGCCTGCGCGGAAAAACCCACCGCCGCCGATGCACAACCCCTGCAAGCCGCACCTGTCGCCACGGCCCCAGCGATCATCCCGCCGGTAGTGCCGTCCGCCGACCCTCTCGATCTGCAACCCACCCAGACCTTTACCGAATGGCAGGCGGGTTTCCGCAAGGATGCCGTGGCCGCCGGCATTCGCCCTGAGCTGTTCGATCGTGCATTTGCCGACGTCAGTTTCGACGCCAGCGTGATTCGCGCTGATCGCAGTCAACCGGAGTTTTCCCGCCCGGTGTGGGAATACCTCGACGGCGCACTGTCGCCGCTGCGCGTGCGCAAAGGCCAGACGCTGGTCAATCAATATGCCGACATCCTGCGCGACATCGAACAACGCTATGGCGTTGATCGCCAGGCACTGGTGTCGGTGTGGGGCATGGAAAGCAACTTCGGCCAGTTCCAGGGCAGCAAGTCGGTGATCAATTCGCTGGCCACCCTCGCCTACGAAGGCCGCCGCCCGGGCTTCGCCCATGCGCAACTGATCGCTGCGCTGCAGATCCTGCAACAGGGCGATATCACACCGGAGAAAATGCTCGGTTCCTGGGCCGGCGCCATGGGGCAGACCCAATTCATTCCGACCACCTACAACACCCACGCCGTGGACTTTGACGGCGATGGCCGCCGCGATATCTGGGGCAGCCCCGCCGATGCGCTGGCCTCAACTGCTCACTATCTGCAGAGCTCGGGCTGGCAGCGAGGCCAGCCGTGGGGCTTTGAAGTGCAGTTGCCGGGCACATTCGATTACACCCTGGCCGATGGGACGATTCGCAAAAGCGTCGCCGAATGGCGTCAATTGGGCGTGAGCCTGCCGAACGGTGCGCAAGTGCCGGTCGGCTCCGAGCAACTGTCCGCCGCCCTGCTGCTGCCGGCCGGTTACCGCGGGCCGGCGTTCCTGATCCTCGACAACTTCCGGGCAATCCTCAAGTACAACAACTCCTCGTCGTATGCGTTGGCGGTGAGTCTGCTGTCGGAGCGTTTCAATGGCGGTGGCTTGATCAACGGAACCTGGCCCAAGGACGACCTGCCGTTGAGCCGCACCGAACGGATGGAATTGCAGACCTTGCTGAGTGCGCGCAACTTCGACGCCGGCACCGCGGACGGGATCATCGGCGCCAACACGCGCAAAGCGATTCGCAGCGCGCAGCAGTCACTGGGCTGGCCGGCGGATGGTTATCCGACGCACAAATTGCTGGAAAGCCTGCGCGCCCAGTAATGGGAAGGTTGTATGGCTGATGGCGCCTTCGCGAGCAGGCTCGCTCCCACAGTGGTTATGTGCGCGCCGCCAATCAAATGTGGGAGCGAGCCTGCTCGCGAAGACTTACTGTCAGGCGACTGATTTCTAAACCTTGATCACCACATCCTGCTCCAGCATCAACTCCTGCTTCCCCGCATCCAGCCGTACCAGCGCGCCCATTGGCAGCGTCAGGTTGGGGTCGCAATGCCCGCTGCGCCAGCCTGACAGCACCGGAATCCGCAGCGGCTCGAAGGTCTGCTTGAGCAAGCCGTTCAGGGCCTGCATATCGACCCCCGCCACATCCCCCACCAACACCCCGCGCAATCTCGCCAACTTGCCGGCCAGACGCATCTGCGTCAGCAAGCGGTCGATGCGATACAACGGCTCGTTGATGTCCTCGATCAGCAGAATTACGCCTTCGACATCGATTTCATAAGGCGTACCCAGCGTTGCGGCGATCATCGCCAGATTGCCGCCCAGCAAACGCCCATGCGCGATGCCCGGCTCGACGGTGGTCAACGGATACGCCACTGGGTGGCTGAGCACACTTCCCGCCTTCGACTGCCCGCGCAACATGGCGAAGAATGAAGTGACGGTCGGCGGCTCCTTGTCCCCCAGCAGATCGGCGTTGAGCAACGGCCCGTGAAAGGTTACGAAGCCGGCATAGCGACTGATCGCCAGGTGCAGCGCGGTGATGTCGCTGTAGCCAACGAAGGGCTTGGCGTGGCGGCTGAGCAAGTCGTAGTCGATCCGGTCAAGCAACCGCGGCGTGCCGTAACCGCCGCGCAGGCAAATGATCGCGTCGACTTCGGGGTCAGCGAACGCCGCATGCAGGTCACGCAGGCGCACGTCATCGCTACCGGCCAGATAGCCGTCCTTCTCGTAAACACCAGGAAACACCTTCAGCCCATAGCCACGGGCGCGCATCCATTGCAGCGCCTTTTCCGTGTCCAGAGCGCCAGGCCCGGCGGGCGCAATGACGCCGATAAGCCCTTCTGCCGGCAGCGCGGGTACGGCTCGGTGCGGGCAAAGCGTGTGAGTCGGTCGAATGGTCATCCTTGGATCTCTCTATGAATTCATGCACACACAGTAGTCAGGAACGCGGGCAAACAGAAGAGGGTCGACCCCGCCGCAAGTTGCAGGAAAAGTCAGCATCGGATGTGAGACGGGCAAAAAAATGCCCGCCGGGCGTTAAAACCTCGGCGGGCAATTTTCATTCAGCCGCGGATCAGGAACCCAGCAGCTCGGCCTTGACCAGCTTCGCCTGCTCGTCGGCGTGATACGAGGAACGTACCAGCGGGCCCGAGGCAACGTTCTTGAAGCCCATTTTGTAACCTTCCTCGGCGAACCAGGCGAAGGTGTCCGGGTGCACGAAACGCTGCACCGGCAAGTGGCTGCGCGACGGTTGCAAGTACTGACCGAGGGTCAGCATGTCGATGTCGTGTTCGCGCATGCGCTTCATCACTTCGATGACTTCTTCGTCGGTTTCGCCAAGACCCAGCATCAGACCAGACTTGGTCGGAATGTGCGGCATCATCTGCTTGAAGCGCTGCAGCAGGGTCAGCGACCACTGGTAATCCGAACCCGGACGCGCGGCCTTGTACAGACGCGGTACGGTTTCCAGGTTGTGGTTGAACACATCCGGCGGCTCGGCGGCGGTGATTTCCAGAGCGATGTCCATGCGGCCACGGTAGTCCGGGACCAGGGTCTCGAGTTGCACGTTCGGCGACAGCTTGCGGATTTCGCGGATGCAGTCGGCGAAGTGCTGGGCACCGCCGTCACGCAGGTCGTCGCGGTCCACCGAGGTGATCACCACATACTTGAGCTTGAGGTCGGCGATGGCGATGGCCAGGCTTTCCGGCTCGTTGACGTCCAAAGGCTTCGGACGACCGTGGCCGACGTCGCAGAACGGGCAGCGACGGGTGCAGATGTCGCCCATGATCATGAACGTGGCGGTGCCGCCGGAGAAGCATTCGCCGAGGTTCGGGCAGGAGGCTTCTTCGCAGACGCTGTGCAGCTTGTGCTTGCGCAGCAGGCTCTTGATCCGGTCGACTTCCGGCGACACCGGAATGCGCACACGAATCCAGTCGGGCTTCTTCGGCAGTTCGGTGGTCGGAATGATCTTCACCGGGATGCGTGCAACCTTCTCGGCGCCGCGCAGCTTGACGCCGGCTTCGACCTTGGGACGCGGGGCCGGGCGCTCGGTCACGTCGAGCGTCGGGATCATGGTTTGCACTGCATCAGTAGTCATATCAGTCGATTCCGCCCGTGAGGGTCGTCTGCTCAGCATAGTCGAGGTGTTTGACGAGCTGCGCACGCAGCCGGGCACTTACCTCGGCAAATTCAATCGATCCTGCGTGATCGCTCAGCTGGGTCATCGCCAGCCCGGCGTAGCCGCAGGGATTAATCCGTCGAAACGGTTCCAGGTCCATATCCACGTTCAGGGCCAGGCCATGAAAGGAACAACCGTGGCGAATGCGCAAACCCAGAGACGCGATTTTCGCTCCTTCGACGTAAACGCCGGGAGCATCCGGCTTGGCCGCTGCGGTCACCCCGTAGCTGGCCAGCAGTTCGATCAGGCACTGTTCCATGCGTGTGACCAGATCTCGTACGCCGAAACCCAGCTTGCGTACATCCAGCAGCAGATACGCCACCAGTTGGCCGGGACCATGATAAGTCACTTGGCCGCCGCGATCGACCTGCACCACCGGGATATCTCCCGGCAGCAGCAAGTGCTCGGCCTTGCCGGCCTGGCCCTGAGTGAACACCGGCGGGTGCTCGACGAGCCAGATTTCGTCGGCGGCAGCACTGCCGCGTTCATTGGTGAAGCGCTGCATGGCATGCCAGACCGGCTCGTAAGCCATCCGGCCAAGTTCACGAAAGCCCAGCGTGCCGGGCATCACAACACCATGTGCACGAAACCGGTCGCCCGCAGTTCGCTGTTGATGTTGTACAGCTGATCCTGATCGGTGGCGACGATGTGCAGCTGAATGGTGGTGTATTTGCCAGTGCTGCTTTGCCGCTCGTCGATGCGCTCGTCGTTGATGGTCGCGTGTTTCTTGACGATTTCAATGATCTGGTCTTTGCGACCGACGCCCGTATCGCTGATCACCTTGACGGGATAATCCGTAACAGGGAATTCGATCTTTGGCGCCTTTACTTCGGTATCGGTCATGGCGTAACGGCCTCTAATAGCACAAGCCGTGGTAACGCACATGGCCCCGCTCCGGATCGGGGCGGGGCCATGCAGGTCAACACAAAATCAGTTGAACAAGCCGTAGAAGAATAGACGGATGCTATCCCACATGCGGCGGAAGATACCACCCTCCTCGACGCCGTCCAGAGCGATCAGGTCAGCGCTGTGCACGACCTTGTCTTCCAGTTTGACTTCGACTTTACCGATCACATCGCCCTTGGCGATAGGCGCGGTCAGTTGCGGGTTCATGGTCATGCTGGCTGCGAGCTTCTTCAGCTGGCCTTTTGGCAGGGTCATGGTCAGGTCTTGCGCCAGGCCGGCCTTGACCTGATTGGTAGTACCTTTCCACACCGGCGCTTGAGCCAGTTCGGTGCCCTTCTGATAGAAGGTCTGGGTTTCGAAGAAGCGGAAGCCGTAAGTCAGCAGCTTCTGGGTTTCAGCAGCACGGGCCACTTCGCTGTTGGTGCCGAACACCACGGCGATCAGACGCTGACCGTCACGCACCGCCGAAGACACCATGCAGTAGCCGGCTTCGTCGGTGTGGCCGGTTTTCAGACCATCGACGGTCTTGTCGCGCCACAACAGCAGGTTGCGGTTCGGCTGCTTGATGCCGTTCCAGAAGAACTCTTTCTGCGAGTAGATCGCATAGTGAGCCGGGTCTTCGTGGATGATCGCGCGGGCCAGAATCGCCATGTCGTGCGCCGAGGAATAGTGCTCAGGGTTCGGCAGACCGGTCGGGTTCATGAAGTGGGTATTGGTCATGCCCAGTTCGGTGACGGTCTTGTTCATCAGGTCGGCGAACGCATCTTCGCTGCCGGCGATGTGCTCGGCCAGCGCCACGCTGGCGTCGTTGCCGGACTGGATGATGATGCCGTGCAGCAGGTCGCTGACCGTGACCTGCGAGCCGACCTTGATGAACATCCGCGAACCGCCGGTACGCCAGGCGTTTTCGCTGACGGTCACCGGATCGTTTTCACCGATCTGGCCGCGACGGATTTCCAGGGTCGCGATGTACGCGGTCATCAGCTTGGTCAGGCTGGCCGGTGGCAGACGCTGGTCGCCATTGTTCTCGACCAGCACGTTGCCGCTGCTGGCATCCATCAGAACGTAGGCCTTGGCGGCCAGTTGCGGTGGCGACGGCATCATCTCGGCCGCGAAGGCGGCTGGCGAGAGGAGCAGCGGGACTAGCAGACACAGGCGTTTGGCAAAGGTGGTGATGTTCATCCGTCTCTCGAAATCGCTAATGGAAACTTGCCCGAAGGCAAAACTTATTCAGACAGCCTTCTAACGGGCCATCGCGTGTTCAGCTGCTCACTCCAGTCACCCTTGCCGGGCTTTTGTTCTTCGACGAGCCAACAACCTGGTTCACCCCCCGATACCGCAAGTGAACCGTCAATCAAGTTCTACGTATTACTCGGTGACCACGCTGGGCGAACCCAGGTTGGCCAGGCGCACGCTGTTCTGCACCTGGGCGATTTCACCCGGCGAGCCGATCGGCCCCAGGCGTACCCGGTGCAGGGTCTGCTGATTGCGCACGATCGAGCTGATGAACACCGGAGCGCTCACCATCCCGCTGAGCTTGGACCTCAGCAGTTCGGCAGCGTCCGGGTTGGCGAACGCGCCCACCTGCAGATACTGGCCAGACGCTGTTGCAGAAGCGTTTTTTTTTGCGTCGATCTGCACCGGCACTACGGCCGCGGCGTGCTGCTGCGGCGGCGGAGTCCATTGCTCGACGGTGCCGGCCGAAGCCGTGATCACCGGAGCGCTGGTCTGCGCCACTTGCGGCTCGTTGAGCATCAGCGGCGCCGGACGGCCCTTGGCGGCCCACCATTGCTGCGGATCGATGCCCTCGACCTTGACCCGCGCGGTGCCGGTTTCGGCGTAACCGAGTTTCTTCGCCGCCGCGTAGGACAAGTCAATGATGCGATCGGAATAGAACGGGCCGCGGTCGTTGACCCGCAGGATCACGGTCTTGTTGTTGTCCAGGTTGGTCACCCGAACGTAACTTGGCAACGGTAACGTCTTGTGTGCGGCACTCATGCCGTACAGGTCATAGACCTCGCCGTTGGCGGTGTTCTGCCCGTGAAACTTGGTGCCGTACCAGGACGCCGTGCCGGACGCGACGTAGGTCTTGGATTCCTGCAGCGGAAAGTAGGTTTTGCCCAGCACGGTATAAGGGTTGGCCTTGTACGGCCCGGTGTGCAGGGTCGGCGTCGCATCCGGGATGCGCGAAACATCGACATCCCACCACGGCGCGCCGTCTTTATGCGCGCGGTTGATGTCCAGGCCCGGTTGGGCGCGGACAGCAGTGGACGGGGTTTTCTGCGTCGGGGTGCGGCTGGTCGTGCAACTGGCGACCAGAACTGCCAACGCAGCGAAAGCCACCAGCTTCAGGGGTTTATGATTAGGCAATGCCTGCATTACTTGACGCCCCGTGCTTGTACCAGCTGTTCAGACAGTTGATGTACGGCCATGGCGTACATCACGCTGCGGTTATAACGCGTGATTGCGTAGAAATTCTTCAGACCCATCCAGTACTCCGGGCCGTTGTCGCCTTCGAGGCGAAATGCGGTAACCGGCATATCATCGCGCAGCGCATCATGACTTGACCAGCCCAGCGCCCGCAACTCTGCGACCGTTTTCGTCGGCTCGATACCACTGGTCAGGCCTTCATCGACCTGTTCGCCGCTGACATCGGCGCGGCTGACCACCGGCTCGCCGGCGACCCAGCCGTGACGCTTGAAATAGCTGGCAACGCTGCCGATCGCATCGTCCGGGTTGTTCCAGATATTGATGTGGCCGTCACCGTCGAAATCCACCGCATAGGCGCGAAAGCTGCTCGGCATGAATTGCGGCAGGCCCATCGCCCCGGCGTAAGAGCCTTTGAGGGTCAATGGATCGACCTGCTCTTCACGGGCCAGCAGCAAGAACTCGCGCAGTTCCTTGCGGAAAAATTCGGCACGGGGAGGATAGTCGAAACCGAGCGTCGACAACGCATCGATTACCCGGTAATTACCGGTATTACGTCCGAAAAAGGTTTCAACGCCGATGATCGACACGATGACCTGTGCCGGTACGCCGTATTCCTGCTCGGCACGCGCCAGAGTTGCCTCGTGCTGACGCCAGAAGTCGACACCGCGGGCGATGCGCGCGTCGGTGATGAACATCGGCCGGTACTCGTTCCACTGCTTGACCCGCTCGGCAGGCCTGGAAATGGCATCGAGAATCGCCTGTTTGCGCTGTGCCTCACGGAACACCGCCATCAACTGCTCACCGGCGAAACCGTAGTCGCGGGTCATTTCACCGACGAATTCGGCCACCTGCGGCGAGCCTTCGTATTCGCCGGCCAGCGCTTCCTGAACGCTGCCCAGCAGGCCCATCAGGCCAACCAGCGGCGCGCATCGAGTCGCCCAGCCACGCATGACTTGCATTGAACTGTTCACCTTATTCAAACCTGTGCGATCCACTTGCGATGGGTATGGATCGACATCAAAACCCCAAACGCTGACAGCAGTGTCACCAGCGAAGTTCCTCCGTAGCTAATGAACGGCAACGGCACCCCCACGACCGGCAACAGGCCACTGACCATACCGATGTTGACGAAAACGTAAACAAAAAATGTCATGGTCAACGCCCCGGCGAGCAATTTCCCGAACAGGGTTTGCGCCTGGGCGGTGATCACCAGCCCGCGACCGATTAGCAGCAGATAGATCAACAACAGCGCGCAAATGCCGACCAGACCAAACTCTTCGCCGAGTACCGCAATGATGAAGTCGGTGTGGCTTTCAGGGAGAAAGTCCAGGTGCGACTGGGTGCCGAGCAGCCAGCCCTTGCCGAACACACCACCGGAACCGATCGCGGCTTTCGACTGGATGATGTTCCAGCCGGTGCCCAGCGGATCGCTTTCCGGATCGAGGAAGGTCAGTACGCGCTGCTTCTGGTAGTCGTGCATGACGAAAAACCACATCGCCACCGACACCGGCACCGCTGCGGCCAGCACGCTGAGGATCCAGCGCCAGCGCAGGCCGCCCATGAACAGCACGAAGGCGCCACCGGCCAGAATCAGCAGCGAAGTACCGAGATCCGGCTGGCGCACGATCAGAATGAACGGCACGCCAATCAGCATCAGGCTAATGCCGACGTGTTTAAGCTGCGGCGGCAAGGTGCGTTTGGACAGATACCAGGCGATGGTCGCCGGCATCAGGATCTTCATGAACTCAGAGGGCTGGAAGCGGATTACCCCGGGAATGTTGATCCAGCGCGTGGCGCCCATGGCGTTGTGGCCCATGATATCGACGACGATCAGCAAGACCACGCCGATCACGTAACCGAGCGGCACCCAGCGCGCCATGAAGCGCGGCTCGAACTGGGCGATGACGATCATTGCCACCAGGCCGATGCCGAACGACGTCGCCTGCTTGCCCAGCAGATCCCAGCTCTTGCCGCTGGCTGAATACAGCACGAACAGGCTGCCGGCGGCGAGGATCAGCAACAGGATCAACAGCGGGCCATCGATATGCAGTCTTTGCAGCAACGTCGCGCGGCGACGCATCACATCCTCGCTGGAGAGCATGCGATCGAAGTTATTCATCACGGGCCGTGGCCTCCGCAGTGATTGGGCTGGCGTACTCGGCCTTCAAATGTCCGTCCTTGTCGAGCAGCCAGGCGTCCATCACCTGACGCACCACAGGCGCGGCGACGCCGGAACCGGATTCACCGTTCTCGACCATCACCGAGACGACGATTTTCGGATCCTCGGCCGGCGCGAAGCCGACGAACAAGGCGTGGTCGCGGTGGCGTTCCTGGACCTTGGAGCGGTCGTACTTCTCGCCCTGTTTGATCGCCACGACCTGGGCGGTACCCGATTTGCCGGCAATGCGGTATTGCGCGCCGATCGCCGCTTTGCGCGCGGTGCCGCGGGCGCCGTGCATCACTTGCTGCATGCCATGGTTGACCTTGTTCCAGTCGGACGGATCGCGCAGCACGATGTTCGGCATCGGGTTGTCGTCCACCGGCTTCACCCCGTCGAGGGACTTGGCCAGATGCGGACGGTTCCAGATGCCCTTGTTGGCGACCAGCGCCGTGGCCTGGGCCAGTTGCAGCGGCGTCGATTGCATGTAGCCCTGGCCGATCCCGAGAATCAGGGTCTCGCCGGGGAACCATGCCTGTTTGCGTGTCGCCCGCTTCCATTCACGCGATGGCATCAGGCCGGGGGATTCTTCGAACATGTCCAGCGAGACCTTCTGGCCGATGCCGAACTTGTTCATGTAGGCCGACAGCCGATCGATGCCGAGCTTGTGCGCCAGGTCATAGAAGTAGGTGTCGTTGGACCGCATGATCGCCGTGTCGAGGTCGACGAAGCCGTCCCCGGTGCGGTTCCAGTTGCGGTACTTGTGGTCGTAGTTGGGCAGCATGTAATAGCCCGGGTCGAACACCCGACTGGAAGCGGTGACCACGCCGGCATCGAGACCGGCAATCGCCACCGCCGGCTTGATCGTCGAGCCCGGCGGGTACAGACCGCGCAGCACGCGGTTGAACAGCGGCCGGTCAATGGAATCGCGCAATTCGGCGTAGGCCTTGAAGCTGATCCCGGTGACGAACAGGTTGGGGTCGAAACTCGGCTGACTGACCATCGCCAGCACTTCACCGGTCTTCGGATCGAGCGCTACCACCGCGCCACGCCGCCCGCCGAGCGCGGCCTCGGCGGCTTCCTGCAACTTGATGTCCAGACTCAGGACAATGTCCTTGCCGGGAATCGGATCGGTGCGCTTGAGCACGCGCAATACGCGGCCCCGGGCGTTGGTCTCGACTTCCTCGTAACCGACCTGGCCGTGCAATTCCGGCTCGTAGAAACGCTCGATGCCGGTTTTGCCGATGTGGTGGGTGCCGCTGTAATTGACCGGATCGAGGCTCTTCAGCTCTTTCTCGTTGATCCGCCCCATGTAGCCCACCGAGTGCGCAAAATGCGCGCCCTGCGGATAGTGACGGACCAGTTGCGCGACCACTTCGACGCCCGGCAGGCGGAACTGGTTTACCGCGATGCGGGCAATCTGCTCTTCGCTCAGCTCGAACAGGATCGGCACCGGTTCGAACGGCCGGCGCCCCTGCCGCATGCGCTTCTCGAAGATCACCCGGTCCTCGGGCGTCAGCTCCAGCACCTCGACAATGACGTCGAGCACTTGCTGCCAGTCGCCGGAGCGCTCGCGGGTCATGCTCAGACTGAAGCTTGGACGGTTGTCCGCGACCACCACGCCGTTGCGGTCGAAAATCAGCCCGCGCGTGGGCGGTATCGGCTGCACATGGACGCGGTTGTTTTCCGACAAGGTCGAATGATATTCGTACTGGATCACCTGCAAGTAATACAGCCGCGCAATCAGCACACCGATCAGCACCATGATCGTGATGGCACCGAACACGACACGGCTGCGCACCAGACGGGCGTCCTTTTCGTGGTCCTTGATGCGGATCGGCTGAGACATGAGGGCAGGCTTACTTGTGGTAAGGGTGACCGGACAACACGGTCCAGGCACGATACAACTGTTCGCCGATGAGGATGCGCACCAGCGGATGCGGCAACGTCAGCGGCGACAAGGACCAGCGCTGATCAGCACGGGCGCAGACTTCCGGCGCCAGCCCTTCGGGGCCACCGACCATGAAATTGACCGTGCGCGAGTCCAGCCGCCAGCGATCGAGTTCGACCGCCAGTTGCTCGGTGCTCCAGGGTTTGCCGTGGACTTCCAGCGTGACGATCCGCTCGTTCTGCCCGACCTTGGCCAGCATGGCTTCGCCTTCCTGGCGGATGAATCGGGCCACGTCGGCATTCTTGCCACGGGTATTGAGCGGTATTTCCACCAGTTCCAGCGCCAGCTCGGACGGAAGACGCTTGGCATATTCATGCCAGCCTTCTTCCACCCACTTGGGCATGCGTGAACCGACGGCGATCAGGCGCAGTCGCACAGCAATCCCTTACAGCTGGTCTTTGTTGAGCTTGGTGAAATGCTCGTGGGTGTTCTCCGGGCTGTGGTGCCTGGCGTCGGCCGCACGGCTCTGCTCGGCACCGGCCCAAAGGCGTTCCAGGTCGTAGAACTGACGCGCCGAGGCAGTCATCATGTGCACGATGACCAGGTCGAGGTCGAGCAGTACCCAGTCGCTGTCGCCCTTGCCTTCTTCGCCCAGCGGCTTGGCGCCCTGCTTTTTGACCTCTTCGCGAACCTTGTCGAGCATCGCGTTGATCTGGCGGTTGGAGGTACCGGTGGCGATGATCATGTAGTCAGTGATGCTCTGCTTGTCGCGAACATCGATGACCTGGATATCCTGGGCCTTGACGTCTTCCAGTGCGGCGACGGCCAGCTTGACCAGTTCATCGCCCTTGAGCGGTTCGTTGGTGCTGGCGACTTCCGGCAGCGGCGCGCTCTTGAAGGTGCCTTTGCGCTTTACTTTCGGTAGATCTTTGTCAGTCATATAAAACTCGTTTTGCTCATGTATTCGGCGGCTTGGCGATACGGTGATTCGTATCCGTGAAGCACGCCTTGTTCAGTTCGACGCACGGTACAGACCGTGCGCATCGATGTAGGCCAGGACCGCGTCGGGCACCAGGAAACGTACCGACTTACCGCTGGCCAGCAGTTGACGGATCTGGGTGGCGGAAACCGCGAGCGGTGTCTGCCAGACGAATGCAATCTGTCCGCTCGGCCCGTTCAGGGCCAGCGGGTCGCTCACCGAACGCGCTGCCAGCAGGTTGCGCAAGGCATCCGGCGGTTCGCTGTCGGCGTCCGGGCGCTGTAGCACCAGGATGTGGCAATGCTGGAGCAACTCTTCCCAGCGGTGCCAAGTGGGCAGGCCGCAAAATGCGTCCCAGCCCAAAAGCAGAAAAACCTGGGTCTCGGCGGGCATTTCGGCGCGCAGCGACTCCAGGGTATCAATGGTCCATGACGGCTTATCCCGCTGCAATTCGCGGGCATCCACCATCAGCGGCGGCAAACCGGCCACCGCACACTCGACCATGGCCAGCCGATCCTGCGCCGACACCTGCGGCGCACCGCGATGTGGCGGACGCGCGCTGGGCAACATGCGCAGCTCATCGAGCGCCAGCGCTTCGGCGACTTCCAGCCCGCCGCGCAAATGGCCAATGTGCACCGGGTCGAACGTACCGCCCAGAACGCCGATGCGTCGTGGGCGCGACTCGCTGCCGGTGTGCGGCGCTGTCAGGTCGAGGTTGGTCAAGTCAGACCGTCGCCTGGCCGCGCAGCTGGCCATCACCGACCACAATGTACTTCTCGCAGGTCAGACCTTCGAGGCCCACCGGGCCGCGGGCGTGCAGCTTATCAGTAGAAATGCCGATCTCGGCACCCAATCCGTATTCAAATCCATCGGCGAAGCAGGTCGGCGTGTTGATCATCACCGAGGCCGAGTCGACTTCCGCCACGAAGCGCCGGGTGTCGGCGAGGTTTTCGCTGACGATCGAGTCGGTGTGGTGGGAGCCGTAATGGTTGATGTGTTCGATGGCCTGATCCAGCCCGTCGACCACGCAGATCGACAGAATCGGCGCCAGATACTCGCTGCTCCAGTCGTCGTCGGTGGCCGCGACGGCTTCGATGATCGCCCGCGTACGCTCGCAGCCACGCAGTTCAACGCCTTTTTCGCGGAATTGCGCGGCCATCGCCGGCAGGAAAGCCTGCGCAACCGTCTGATCGACCAGCAAGGTCTCCATCGCCCCGCAGATGCCATAACGATACGTCTTGGCGTTGAAGGCAATGCGCTGGGCTTTGCCCAGATCGGCGTGCTCGCTGACATAAACGTGGCAGATGCCGTCCAGATGCTTGATCACCGGCACGCGGGCATCGCGGCTGATGCGCTCGATCAGGCCACGGCCACCGCGGGGAACGATCACGTCGACGTATTCGGGCATGCTGATCATCGCGCCGACGGCGGCACGGTCGGTGGTTTCCACCACTTGCACCACGGCGGCCGGCAGTTCGGCCTCGGCCAGACCGCGCTGAATGCACGCGGCAATCGCCCGGTTGGAATGAATCGCTTCGGAGCCGCCGCGCAGGATCGTTGCGTTCCCGGACTTCAGGCACAGGCTGGCGGCGTCGATGGTCACGTTGGGCCGGGACTCGTAGATGATCCCGATCACGCCCAGCGGCACGCGCATCTTGCCGACCTGAATGCCCGACGGACGGAAGCTCATGTCGCGGATCGCACCGACCGGGTCCGGCAGCGCAGCGACCTGACGCAAACCAACGATCATGCCGTCGATGCGCGCCGGGGTCAGTTCCAGACGCTCCAGCAGAGCGGGCTCCAGACCATTGGCGCGGCCGGCAGCGAGATCCTGTTCATTGGCGGCAGCCAGCTCGGCACGCGCCGCGTCCAGAGCATTGGCGGTGGCCTGCAGGGCGCGGTTTTTCTGCGCGGTGCTGGCACGGCCGATGACCCGGGAAGCGCTGCGGGCGGCGCGACCCAATCGGGTCATGTAGTCAAGAACGGACTCAGTCATGGTCTGCTGGGGTCTTGGCAAAGAGGAAAGCGGCAGATTATAGCTGTCACGTCCCGGGACTAACAGCGGTGACGGGCGGATGGTCAAAATGAGCTGCGAATAGCCTTCGTTCAGACGTAATTAAGCTCAGCGTTGTTATCATCACGACCTCTTGAGCCTGGATCAGCCTTGCCCATCATGACCAACGAGCCCCAACGCCCCGAGCCCGCACGTCTGCCCGTGGGCCTGCCGGACAGTTTTTTCGAGCGTGACGCCCAAGTGCTGGCGCAGGATCTGCTCGGCAAAGTCATCCGCCATCGCGTCGGCGATCTGTGGCTGAGCGCGCGGATCATCGAAACCGAAGCCTATTACTGCGCCGAAAAAGGCAGCCATGCCTCACTCGGTTACACGGAAAAGCGTAAGGCTTTGTTTCTGGATGGCGGGCACATCTATATGTACTACGCCCGGGGCGGCGATTCGCTGAACTTCAGCGCGCAGGGTCCGGGGAATGCGGTGCTGATCAAATCGGCTTATCCGTGGGTCGACGAAATCAGCGGTCCGGCGAGCATGGCGCAAATGCTCCTGAACAATCCCGACGCTCAGGGCCACGCGCGTCCTGCGCAGAAGCTTTGCGCCGGGCAGACATTGCTGTGCAAGGCTCTCGGGCTGAAAGTACCGATGTGGGATGCCAAGCGTTTCGACCATGAACTGTTATTGGTGGAAGACACCGGACCTGCGCCCTCACACATAATTCAAACGACTCGTCTGGGCATTCCGCTCGGACGGGACGAACACCTGATGTACCGCTTCGTCGATGCAGCCTACGCACAATGGTGCACGCGGAACCCGCTGCGCCGCGGTCAGGTCGAAGGCCGGGATTATTTTCTGTTGCCCGGAGCCAGCGTCGATTGCGCGAGTAAATGATATCCACCTGTGGGAGCGAGCCTGCTCGCGAAGAGGTCTATCGGACAATTTCAATCGTCTGACACGCCGCATTCGCGAGCAGGCTCGCTGCCACAGGTGAGCAGTAATCCCCTGAATATCAATTGCAGCTTTGATGGAGTTTTTCTGTATGGGCCCATGGCTCGATAGCGTGACCGGGTGGCTGGCAGCCAATCCACAGTGGCTGGCGGCTGCGGTGTTCGTCGTGGCGCTGGTGGAATGCCTGGCGATCGCCGGACTGATTGTGCCGGGCACCGTTCTGCTGTTCGCGGTTGCGGTTCTGGCCGGCAGCGGCGCGCTGTCGTTGAGCGAAACCTTGTTGCTGGGTTTTCTCGGCGGCATCTTCGGCGATCTGATTTCATATTTCCTCGGCCGGCATTTCCATCAGAACATCCGTCGTTTGCCGGGACTGCGCAGCCATCCGCAGTGGATGGCCGGGGCCGAGTCGTATTTCCAGCGTTACGGCATCGCCAGCCTGCTGGTCGGCCGCTTCATCGGCCCGCTACGTCCCATGCTGCCGATGGTGGCGGGCATGTGCGACATGCCGTTCCCGCGCTTCATCGCTGTCAGCCTGCTTGCTGCGGCTGGCTGGAGCCTCGCCTATCTGCTACCGGGTTGGGCCACCGGCGCGGCGTTTCGCCTGCCATTGCCTGAAGGTTTCTGGCTCGAGGCGGGTATTGTCGCCGCCAGCATCGCGGTGATGGTCGGCCTGAGCGTCAACAGCAGCGTGCGTCGCCATCGGCGCGCGACGATCTGGATCGGCGGCATGAGCCTCTTGATTCTGATCGGCCTGTTCATCGGTTACCCGTACCTGACGGCGCTCGACAACGGAGTGATGACTCTGGTGCAGGAACATCGCCAACCAGCGCTGGACGAAATTGCCGTAACGCTGACGCTGATCGGTGAGTTCCGCAACATGCTGCTGTTCAGCGCCCTGCTGGTCGTGCTGTTGCTGTTGTGCAAGCAGTGGCGCCAGGCGATGTTCGCCGGTTCCACCATGCTGATCACCGCGATGGCCAATACCGGGACCAAATACTTCTTCGCCCGAGTGCGCCCCGAAGTACTCAGTGATCCCTTGACCACCTACAGCATGCCCAGCGGCCATGCTTCTGGCGCGTTTGCCTTGTTCCTGACACTGGGCGTGCTGGCCGGTCGCGGCCAGCCGCCACGCATGCGCCTGACCTGGCTGCTGATCGCTTGCATCCCGGCGCTCTCTATCGCCTTGTCGCGGGTCTATCTGGGGGCGCACTGGCCGACCGACATCCTTGCCGGCGCCATGCTCGCCAGCTGCGTTTGCGCCGCAATGCTATGGCTGAGCCAGCGCCAGACTTCCCTCAACCCGATGCCGTTCAAGATCTGGTGGCTGATCCTGCCATCGATGATTGCCTTGTTCGGATTCTTCGTGCTGCGCCATCTTCCGCATACGCTGCTGCGTTACGCTTATTGATTGAAACTGCACAAGGGGTAATTTCCTCGCGCGGCTCTTTTCGGAAAGTTCCGACAAGACCCGCGCTATTAACTGCTACATGAATTTCCGTTGCGAGTAAGTTTTCTCACAAGCTGAATTCAACTTTCGTACTTATAGAATCAATAAAAAACCAAGTTACACATCACTTCTCCAACAGCGCGACAAACAATTCCACGCCGCGCAAAAACCATTAGATTGGCTCATTCATTTCAATAACTTTCGATATTCAAAACACCCAGCCATTTCGACTTGTTGAAACGGCGTGGGGTTTGTTTATCCATTGATACGAGTCATTCATGAGTCCGAAAATCCCGCGCAAACCCGTGCCGCCCAATCGCCCACCGGAACCGCCGCTCATAACGCCAGCGATAACGCCCGGGCTGCCTGCAGCATGGCGCCTTCCTGGCTTGAGTGATCCTGTCACTCAACCCCCCAACCCTGATGCCGGGGTCAGTATCAATCCATCCCCGGTCATCATCAGCAGCCTGGCGACGCAAAGTCCGCCAGTGCCCCGTAATGAAAACCCATTGGATCGCTACTGGCTCAAGCGAGACTTTCTGCACGGCATGCAGACTGCGGATGAAGACGGTTTTCGCTGGATTGTCGGGCGGCGTTTCGTCGATGTGGAATATGCCGGCGGCGTCGAAACCACACATGTCGGCACCGATGATGCGGGGATCTGGCACGGCAAGCTGCTGACCGAACGCAACCCTTCCGGCCCCAGGCTATACAAGAATGCAGACCGGCCGACCTGGCGGCTGAGCGAGCAGCCCGCCACCGTTCCCACAGGCAACGCAGAACGGCTGTCACTCGACCCGATTGCGCAAAAGCGCCCCGCCCTTGCCGGTACCGAATCGACTGCCGTCAAGCAGCCACGACCGGCAGATACCCCCACCTACGTTGACCAGTCACGCTATCGACCCACTTCACGCTCGCCGGATGCTCAGGGTTATTACGAATTCATGCCGTACTTGAGCGCCAGCGCGACCGACATCCAGTTTGCCTTCATGGATCGATTCGGCAAAGCCGTGCGAATCGCTCCGCCCGCGGCGGGATTCGGCGCCGAACCGGCGCAGTTCAAGCACTGGACCGACCGCGAGATCTGGACGCTGTACGGCATCGACGGCGCGGACATCACCAGGTTTCGCGCCGAAGCCGAAGCCAGCGGCAAGCCGCCCGACTGGGTTGAAGCCCGCGAGACAATCAACCCGCACAGTGATCTGTTGAACAACGCCCTGCGCTGGCTGTGCCCGACCCTGACTCGCGCGCAAAGCGAAACCTTTCTGCAGTCCTACAACCTGTTGCCGAGCCAACTGACGCGCCTGCGCCAGGAACTCAAAACCACACTGGCGATGCCGCAATGGGCCGAAGCGCACAAGCGCCTGACCGAAGACCTCGACAATCCACAGCGCCTTGAACAATTGAGCCGCGACGCTGCCGAAGAGCTCAACCTCAAGCGCAATGCACAACACGACTGGTACGCCCCGGAAAGCAGCCTGACCGGCGAGTTGCGTGAAGCGCTGCTGCGCAAGCTCGGATACTTGCGCAACAAGCACAACTGCCTGTACCGAACCGACGTCCCGGGGCTCTTTCGCGGCGATGAGCGTACGCCTTTCGAGCTGGCTGATGACCGCACCATGCTGCCGCGTTATCACCACGAGCCGGGGATGACGACCCACAAGCCTTTGAGCGCGACATTCAGCCTCAACGAAGGGCAGATGTACGCCAGCAGCCCCGCCCCGGAGTATTTGCGTTACGAGCGTCAGACCAATAGATACCCGGGCCGCGGCGCGGATGAGCCATCGGACAGCGACACCACTGATAGCGAAAGTGCGACATCCTCCGACTGGTCGGACCCGGCCAGTCCGATCCCATGGGACAACGATCGCCATTACCGCAGCACCCGGCAAAAACAAAAACAGATGTTTATTTATGCCCTCGACACGCGCGATCTCGAAGTGGTCCCGCACGAGGAAAACATGATGTTCAACTCGGCGGCCCGCGAAACGCCCCCGACCCGGTTTCCCTCCGACGACTTCGAAGGGCTGATTTCAGTCACCCGCAGCGGATTGGCGGCCGAGCGCATCTGGCTGCTCAATTCAGCACAGACCAAAGCCGCCCGGATAGATGACATCGTCGCGCAGGCCGGCGACCGCGCAGAGCTTATCGAAGCAGCCACCCGCGCCGGGCATGCCAATGCCTGGGAATACGACCGCTTGATCGATAGCGTCGAAGCGGCTGGCCTGCCGATCGTCAGACTTTCCGGTAACAGCAACGAGTTCGCCTATGACATTGGCTGGCCTGATCCGGTGCCACCGTCGTCATTGACCTGAAGAACACACCCGGTACGGATACCGGCTTACGCCTCAACTTATTAAAGGACTAATCGTGTCAACACTCATCTCTCCAAGCGTCGCAGCCCTCGAGGCCCGCGTTCTCGGCATGCAACAGATCCAGGCCTCGGCCAACCCCTATGCACGGCAGCCGGCGCGCATCGAGCCGTCGCTCAGCGTCACTGCGGTGGCATTGGACGCCCCTCTGCCGCGCACGCTGGCATCCCTTGATGAACACTTCGGCCCGTTACGCATCGGCGAGGCTACAACCACCCGGGTCGAACTCCAGGCTTTCGGCGCAACCGTGCACGGGCAACCCATGAGCCCGGCGAACACCGGCACGCCGAACGCAGATCAGGCATTTCTCGACGGGCTCAACTTCGATGCCGACAAGGCCCAGGCACGCTTGAAAGCCATCGATGCCGCCGACATCGATGGCCCCGGCCTGCTGTTTTTCGAAATCTCCAGCCAGCGCTCACCCAATGCCGGAAAACTGTTTGTCAGCACTGGCGGCATCAAGCCACGCAGTTGGATGGGGCGCCTCAATCATCTCTGCCAGGCCGCGCAGAAACTCGACTTTGAAAAGCCCGACGCCCTGGAAAACTCGCCTGGCTGGGTCAATAAAGGCAAAAGTTATCTTCTGAGCGGCGCTGGCGTCGGCATGCAGGCATTCGGCATTTACAGCGGCTACCGGGCCATGCTCGATGCGATCAAACACGGCGAAACGGGGGAAGCCTGGTTTCAGGGCGGCGCGATTGCCGCCGAAGTGGGCTCATTGAGCCTGGAGCAAGTCTTCACCAAAGCCGGCACTGCCTCGATCGCCCACGGTGCCAAGGTTTTCAGCCGTTTTCCTTATACCTCGTTCGGCAAATACCTGGGCCGCGGCGCCGGCATGTTCGCCAGTATCCTGACCTTGCCGTTCGACATCACCGATGCCGTGAAGTCGTTCAACGCCGCCGCAGCCTCCAGCGGCAAGGAAGCCCAGGACCACTACGTCAGTGCCGGGTTCAGCGTTGCCGGCGCGGGCATCAGCCTGGTGCTGGGTGTGGCGGCGCTGGCCGGGTTCGGCAGCGTCGCCGGTCCGCTCGGCCTCGCCGCCGCCGGGCTGCTGATCGCCGGCTCGATTATTTACCAGGCCGCGCGCGTGGTCGATGACATCGACGACTACATCGAACTGACGTTCCATGAGCGTCTGCGCTCCGGCTGGTTCGCCTCTACTGGCCAGGAGATGGACAAGGACGTCACCGATCGCTTCAAGCTGTCCAAGGGTTATCGCGACCATGAAGGCCAACTGCAATTGTCTGCCCGCCAGATGCTCGACGGCGCGTACAGACACTCCCTCGGACACATCATCAACGGCGCCTTTCGCGCAGAACTCAAGTCCGTGGAAATCTGGCGCTATCAGTGGAATGAAGGCGCGGGGGAAAAACCCTTCAAGCTCGACAGCTACGCGGCAATCGTCGAAGGCGACGACGTGATCGATGCCGGCAAAGGCCTGCCAGCAGACCTCAAGGGCAAAGTCTCCGGCACCAGCGGAGATGGCAAAGGCGTATTCTGGCGCCTCGGCGACGGCAATGACCGAGTAATCGGCGTGGCGAATCAGGCCAATCTCTTTACCTACCGCAACGATCACAAAGCCTTGACCGGCGGCGGCAAAAGCGACGCGTTCTATCAGGAAGTCACCGACGCAGAACTCGACCGTGCAAGCAAACCGGCACACCTCAGCGTACTGGATGGCGGCGCCGGCTCAGACACCCTGGCGTTCGAAGGCACGCGCCCACTGAATGACACGCGCCACATCGGCCACGACATCAGCCTGCAGAGCGGCAAGGTCAGCCTGCGCGGCCTCGATCCAGAGGTCGGTGCCGTTCACGTCGCGCAACTGACGTCGATCGAAAACGTCTCGACGCTGCGCAAAGGCACCAGCCGCGTCACCGGCAATGATGAAGCCAACCGGATCGCCGCCAACGGGAATGACCGGGTCAATGCTGGCGGCGGCGACGACACCATTGCCATCTCCGGCTTCGATTGCCGGGTGGACGGTGGCAGCGGAAAGGACCGCTATTACATTGCTGACACCTGCGCGCGTACTACGATTATCGAAGACGGCGAGCACGCCAGCCTGATCGAGTTTGGCTGGCCGCGAGAGATCATCCAGCGCTGGGAAATCAACGACACCGCATTGGTGGTGTACTCCCTGCGCGGCATCGACGGCAGCGATGCCGAGCACGTCCTGAGCATCGAAAACGTCTACCAGCGGGTCGACGGCGAGCGTCAGTTGACGAACGAAAAACTGGTGTTCAAGACTCAGGACGAATATGAATTGCTGGCGCTGTTGCCGAGCAAACCGGGCGCGGCATCGGTCGAGCGAGTCGATGTCGCGGTCACTGTCGTCGGCAAACCGAGCCCCGTGGCAGAGATCGTCAATGCCGGCACAGTGCAAATCAATGACCTTGGGCGCAAGCGGCACTTCGTGTCGCGCCAGCCTGGCGATATCGGTTTTTTCGCCAGCGGTCGCGCTGTTCGCACCTCTCGTTCGGTTTATCTCGACTTCAAGAATGCTGAAATCAGCGACATGCTCGTCAGCTATGACGTCGAAGTGCGCAAGGGCGTCTCCGGCAATACCCACCTGATCTATAAAGACATCAAACTGTCGCTGCACTTGCCAGACAAGGTCGTGACCTTCAGAGGAGTGATCCAGACGATCCCGGCGGCCACCGGCTACGGCGGCAGAAACAGCCTGAAAGTGACGACACCGGTACTTGCGCAAGACATCGTCCTGATCCTGCAAGACGAGGTCTCATACCGCCTGCAAGTGCCCGATCTGGATTACGAAGACGACGTTTGCAACCCCGGCCCGCGCAGCAAAAGCACGCGCAGTTGCCTGAAGCGGCGTAACGGCAACTACCTGTTCACCCGACCGGTACCCGGCGAAAAGCTGTCACTGCCAGCGCAACCCAGCAAAGTGGTGATCGCGGCCGGGCCGCACACCGGTATTTATGTGCTCGAAGGGCAAAGTTCCACTTACGACGTGTACCTGGCCAGCAACTCGATCGTACAGCTGTCGACACCGGGCGCTGCGGCGAAAACTGCCAACGCGTCGATCTGGAATATTTTCACCAGCGACCTGACGGAAACGGTCAAGCGCGACGACATTCAACTGCAGGCCGACCGACTGCGCATCGGTAGCGTCACGATTGAACTGCCGACCGTCGACGACGACGCGCCTGTCGAGTCGCTCAGCGTGGTGACCTCTGCGGGCAATATTTACGAAGTGTCGCTGCTCTTTGAAGTCTTCCAGCTGTATGTCGTCGACGCTCGTGCTTACGCCAATGTCGACGCGCTCGTGGCCGATATCGACGCGCATCGTCTGCGCAACGAACTGGCCGCCAGCGTTTATGTCACCCATATCAGCGCCAAGGGACAAGACGCAGAGGTGATTTATCGCTCGGCGAACAAGCAATGGAGCCTGGGCGGCGATCCGCAAACCCCGATCAGGCCCGAAGATTTGCTGATACCAGGCCAGAATATCTGATCGTTTCTACCCAGCACTCAATACGCGCCGATGTGGCTCTGACTGCTGCGCCGGCGCTCGTGATACCCAGCCAATGGACAGGCTGTTTTTCAACAGTTGACATGGGTTTTCAAATCTCTGGCCGGACCCGGTCGGACCCGATGGTTGAATCCCCGCGGCGTAGCGCCGACGGGCTGGCGCTTGGCGACGGATGAGTACGACCGACATGGCAATAATGCCTATGGCGGATTGATCGATGAAATAGCCCGCTCCGGCGTCGTTGAAACTATTGAAAGACCGGAATACTTGCTCCAATGATGTGACTTGGCCGGTGGCCGAACATTACCGAGCCTGAAAGTACGCGCCATTCATCACTGATGGATGGCGCGTTTATCGAACATGTTTTGTTAAATTATCCAACGACCTTGATCACGAACGTCGCCGGTTTGTTATTGAACGCGTTGTGCCGGGTCTGATTCGGATCTTCGTCCACAAAGGTGACCATGCCATCGCTAACATAGCGGTACAACGGCTTGCTTTGCGAGTTCTTGTCATCCGCTTTTCTGCTCAATTCAAGATGGGCCGGGCCCGCTTCGATTTCAGCGAGCGAACTTTTCGGCACACCAAACGTACGCAGAGAAAAGCGTTGTGCGACGGCACTGGTACTGGCTAAAAGATTATGCGTTACCGCCTCTATGAACAAGCGCGCATTGGCGAATGATCCCGTCTGTACGAGGGTGATTTCATAATCATCATCTTGGGGTACGAATTTCAATAACAGCGGTTCATCGTCTTCATGATCGGCCAGCGTAATGAAACTGGCGACACGCGTATCCGCCAGCCCTACCTCGGCTTCCAGTTGCTCACTTTTGGTAATGCGCAGTTGGCCAAGAACCTTTTGCAGACGCTGTTGATTGAGCACCACCGGGCGGCCATCCAGATAAAGTTGCGCGTTGAATGTTTTGCTGTTTACTTTGGTTATGGACATGGCTTGCACCTGTAGACATCCCGCCATCGGCTATATACCCACAGCAGGCAATATCGAAAAAGGAAAAGTCTTCAAACAGCGGCGGCTGCCACTAGGGTCGAGGCGGATGCAGACATCCGAGGGATATCCCCTGCCGGTACTTTTGCCGATTTTCGTTTACGTCGGGCAATCACCATGCGATCGGCATATGTCGATGCTGCTTCAATCACGTTATTGACGTTATGGTCAGTCTCGGCATGTTTCAAAATATACTTGCCAGCGATGTCGTCCCAGAATTCCCATTCATCTTCATAAACAGTCATGACTTCTTCCTTATTTTTGTTCAAGTTACCCGCGTCCTGCGAGCCACTTGAAAGTAAGGTAAAGCCTGGGGGGCGACAATGCTGGCAAACCCGATCAGTTGATTCAAAGTACAACCGAGCGAACAACTAAGCGAACAATTCGCCTTGCAACTCATCGAGCAAGGCCTGGATCGCGTCCAGCCGTTGCTGCGGATCGTCGAGTTGCAGCAGGTCGATCTTGTCTTCTTCAGCGAACGGCAACAGATAGGCCAACTGATTGGCCAGCGATTGCTGACCGATAGCGTCGGTGCCCATGTCGAGCGCTTCGACCATCGGGTGTTCCGCCAGCGCCTTGAGCAACGCGACCAGATCAGCGTCTTCGTCCTGCAAGGGTTGCTCGGGCTCATCGTCGAGCCATTCGACGTCGGCGAGGATCAGCTGATCGCGCTGTACTTCGGTGCGCAATACCGTGAAGCGGCGGCCGCCCTGCACGCGAATACCGAGCAGGCCGTTTTCCTGCTGCTGAAAGTCGGTAATCCGCGCCTCGCAACCAACCAGGGCAAAACCCTCTGGCGCCACGCCAACCTCGCTGCCTTCCAGAATGCACACCACGCCAAAACCGACGCCCTGCTTCATGCAGCGGCCGATCATGTCGAGGTAGCGCGCCTCGAAGATCTGCAAATCGAGGTTGCAGCCGGGGAATAGCACCGTGTTCAGCGGGAAAAGCGGCAGACTCATAGACATTTCCTTACACCACCATCGACACCGCCAACGGCAGGAACACCGCCGTGGCCACGCCCATCAGACTCATCGCCAGCGCCGCGAAGGCGCCGCATTCATCACTCTCCTGCAACGCCACCGACGTGCCGACCGCATGGGCGGTCATGCCCAGCGCCATGCCGCGCGCCTCCGGGCTGTGCACGCCGAGACGGGTCAGCAGCGCCGGGCCGAAGATTGCCCCGATGACCCCGGTGATCAGTACGAACACCGCTGCCAGCGCCGCGACGCCACCGATCTGCTCGGCCACCAGCATGGCAATCGGCGAAGTCACCGACTTCGGCGCCATGGTCATCAGAATCATGTGCTCGGCGCCGAACCACCAGCCCAGCGCCACGCCCATGCCAGTCGCCACCACCCCGCCTATCACCAGCGTAGTAAAAATCGGCCAGAACAATTGCCGAATGCGCCGCAGATTCAGATACAGCGGCACCGCCAGCGCCACCGTCGCCGGGCCGAGCAGAATGCTGAGGATCTCGGTGCTCTTGCGGTACTCGGCATACGTCACGCCACAACCGACCAGCACACCGATCACCAGCAACATGGAGACCAGCACCGGCTGCAGAAAGATCCAACGGGTTTTCTCGAACGCTGCCAGCACCAGTTGATAGGCACCGAGGGTAATGCCAATGCCGAACAGCGGATGATGAATGACCGACGCCCAGGCACCTTGCCAATCGAACAGCATCAGGATTCCTCCGTCGGCGGCGCGTGGCGCTTGACCAGACGCTGCATCAGCACACCGGCAAAGGCCATCGACAGGATCAGCGACAGCACCAGCGCGCCGACAATCGCCCAGAAATCCGCGGCAATCGCCGCGGCATAAACCATCACACCGACCGCTGGCGGCACCAGCAGCAACGGCAGATAACGCAGCAAGCTGCCAGCGGCAAGGTTCAGCGGCTCACCGACTTCACCGCGAATGATCAGGAACCCCAGCAACAGCAGCAGACCGATGATCGGCCCCGGCAGTACCGGCAACAGCAAATGATTAAGCGCCGTGCCGAGCAATTGAAACAGCACCAGCAGGGTCAGGCCACGTAGCAACATCAGACATCTCTCCGCGCAAGTCGCCTGCATTATAAGCACGCCTGCGCTATGGATCGGCATTCGCCAAAAGCATGGTCGGTTGACCGCAGCAAATCGGCGTGATGATCTACAGTGGTTCGCAGGGCGGTCAAATCCTGCACCTGAAAAACTATAAAACCGATGAACCCAAGGAGAGTCTCAATGCCCTATGTTCCCGTTGCAGAGCTCAAAGATCATGTCGGCAAGGAACTCGGACGTTCCGAATGGCTCACCATCGATCAGGAGCGCATTAACCTGTTCGCCGAAGCCACCGGTGATTATCAGTTCATCCACGTCGACCCGGTCAAAGCCGCGCAAACGCCTTTTGGCAGCACCATCGCCCACGGTTTCCTGTCGCTGTCGCTGATGCCGAAACTGATGGAAGACATTCTGGTGCTGCCCGAAGGCGTGAAGATGGTCGTCAACTATGGCCTGGACAGTGTGCGTTTCATTCAGCCGGTGAAGGTCGACTCGAAAGTCCGATTGAAGGTCGATCTGGTTGAAGTGACCGAGAAAAAACCCGGCCAGTGGTTGCTCAAGGCTATCGCGACCCTCGAGATAGAGGGCTCAGAGAAACCGGCCTATATCGCCGAACCCCTGTCGCTCTGCTTCGTCTGATCGTTCCGGATGCGAAGCAGCGCACGCTGTTTCGCGTCACCTCTCTATATATGCGACGCATAGCTGCGGCATACTCGGTCGCCTAATTGCCCGGATCCCGCTATGCGCTCACTTGCTTGTCTTGCACCCCTTGCCTTGACCCTGATGCTCACCGCTTGCGGCGACGGCGAATCGCTGTTGCCGCCGGATGCGCGCCTGCCGGACGGCGGACGCTATCGCGGTGAACTGGTCGACGGCTTGCTGCAAGGCCAGGGGCGCGTCGACTATCCCAACGGCAGCTGGTACGCCGGGCAGTTCGACAAGGGCCAGTGGCATGGTCAGGGCGAATGGCACGGCAGCAACGGCGAGGTCTATCGCGGCCAGTTTGCGCAGGGGCTGTTCGACGGTCAGGGCAGCCTGACCACCAATGCCAGCAGTTACACCGGCGGCTTCAAGCAGGGCCGGCGCGACGGCGAAGGCACGCTGAAAGAAAACGGCATGACCTACCGCGGCGAATTCCGCGCCGACCAGTATTCCGGACTCGGCCGCCTGGAGATGGAAGACGGTAGCTCCTATCAGGGCCAGTTCGCCCACGGCAAGCCCAACGGTGAAGGCCAGCGCGGCGATGCCAGCGGCAACTCGTTCACCGGGCATTTCGTCAACGGCCAGCTCGAAGGCAACGGCACCTTCAACAGCGCCGATGGCGACATCTATGTCGGCGGGTTCAAGAACAATCAATTGCACGGCAAGGGCCGCTACGAAAACGCAGACGGCGACGTCTGGCTCGGCCAGTTCAAGGAAGGCGCGCTGACGGGCAAGGGCGAACTGATCGGCGCCGACGGCAGCCATTACATCGGCGTATTCAATGACTGGCGCTTCACCGGCCAGGGTCGCTTGAACCTGTCTGACGGCAGCTTCTACATCGGCGGCTTCGACAACGACAGCTATTCCGGTCGCGGAACCCTGGTGCTGACCGATGGCAGCGTGCTCAGCGGCACCTGGATCAACGGCCAGCGCGTGCGCGACGCCGACGGCAAACTGCTGCCCGATACCCTCGAACTGGGGTTGCTCGCCCAAGGTCGTTTGCTCGACGAAGCATTGACGGCGATTCCCGCCTCGACTCCGGCGGTGGAGTTGTACACCCTGACCCTCGGCGGCGATGGCAAGCAGAGCGTGTTTCTGCGCGAGTCGGACTTTGTCGCCAACATGCTCAACACGCGTTTCGGTGCCTTTGGCCAGATACGTCTGGTCAACCATCGCGACCACCTCGGCGACCGGCCGATGGCCACCCGCGAAAACCTGCGCCGCGCCGCGCAAGCCTTGGCCGAACGCAGCGGGCCGGAAGACTTGTTGTTCATTTACCTGACCAGCCACGGCACCGCCGAGCATGAGCTGGTGCTCGATCAGCCGCGCATGGAGCTGGCCGACCTGCCCGCCGACGAACTCGCTGCGGTGCTGGCGCCGCTAAAGCACCGTGACAAGATCATCGTGATTTCGTCGTGCTACTCCGGCGGGTTCATTCCGGCGCTGAAAGACGAACGCACGCTGATCATGACGGCCTCGCGCGCGGATCGGGTGTCGTTTGGCTGTTCCGAAGAAGCCAATTTCACCTACTTCGGCGACGCGTTGTTTGCCCAGGCGCTGAACCAGACCGACGATCTGGAGCAGGCGTTCAAACTGGCCAAGGCCACCGTCGCCGAGCGCGAGCTGGCGGATGGTTTCGAGGCTTCGGAGCCGCAGATCTGGGCGCCGAAAACCGTGCTGTCGCACTGGCAACTGCTGCGTAAACAGCAGGCCCGTAAAGCGTTGCAAAGTGCTGCGTTGAACGACGGGGCGACAAAAGGCAACTAAGCTGAACAGTATCAAGGGAGAGACACTATGTACTTGACGCCTCAGCACGTATTGCTTGCCGGAGCCACCGGACTGACCGGTGAACATTTACTCGATCGTCTGCTCAACGAGCCAACGATTTCTCGCGTGCTCGCCCCTTCGCGTCGCCCCCTGGCGGAACATCCGCACCTGGAAAACCCGGTGGGCGATCCGCAGGTGTTTCTGCCGCAACTGAGCGGGCGCGTCGATATCGCCTATTGCTGCCTCGGCACCACGATCAAGCAGGCAGGCTCGGAAGAGGCCTTTCGCGCGGTGGATCTGGACATGGTCGTGGCGTTTGCCAAGCGCGCGCGGGAAATGGGCGCGCGGCACCTGATCGTGATCAGTGCGATCGGCGCCGATCCGAAATCCTCGGTGTTCTACAACCGGGTCAAGGGCGAAATGGAACAGGCACTGCGCGCGCAGGACTGGCCGCAACTGACCATCTGCCGGCCGTCGCTGCTGCTCGGTGAGCGGGTTGAACCGCGTCTGGCCGAGCAACTGGCCGGGCCGCTTTCCAAGCTGATTCCGGGCAAGTATCGCGGCATCGAAGCCTGCCAACTGGCGCGGGCGATGTGGCGGCTGGCGCTGGAAGAGCAGGACGGGGTGCGGGTGATCGAGTCGGATGAATTGCGCAAGCTCGGCAAATGATCTCCGGCGATCTCAGGAACGCCTTCGCGAGCAGGCTCGCTCCCACAGGGGCGAGCGCACGCTTCAAAATGTGGGAGCCAGCCTGCTGGCGATGGAGTGCGCATCACTCCCCTACAATCCGCCGGTCGCCTGAAAACCCACGCCAATCACACTCAGCAGCGACAACGGCAACAACAGCGTATCGAGCAACGCGCTCGCCGGCAGGTCTACTCCGGGATAACCCGGTGCCTCAGCACCGAAGCGATCTTTCGCACAACAACCGCCATTGAGCGCATACCAATCCAGCCGCGTCCCGGAATACACCACCGGCGCGCCGGGTTTTGCCGCATCCAGCGTCCGCGCCGTGGCGCAGCCGCTCAGTTGCAAGGCCAGCACCAGCGCCAGCAGCTTATTCATCGCTGCTCAAGTGATGCTCGCCCCAACGCGGCAGCATGTCTTGCGGGATGCCGAGCAGATTGAGAATGCGCGCCACGACGAAATCGATCAGGTCATCGATGGTTTGCGGCTGGTGATAGAAACCCGGCGACGCCGGCAGAATCGTCACGCCCATGTTCGACAGCTTGAGCATGTGCTCCAGATGAATGCTCGAATACGGCGCCTCGCGCGGTACCAGAATCAACTGGCGGCGCTCCTTCAACGTGACGTCGGCGGCGCGCTCGATCAGGTTGTTGCAGGCGCCGGTCGCAATGGCCGACAGCGTACCCGTCGAGCACGGCACCACGACCATCGCCGCTGGCGCACCGGAGCCGGAGGCCACCGGCGACATCCAGTCTTCCTTGCCGTACACGCGAATCTGCCCGGCGGCCGCTCCGGTGTATTCGGTGAGGAACGCCTGCATCATCTGCGGTTTGGCCGGCAGCGACACGTCGGTCTCGGTGGCCATCACCAGTTGCGCAGCCTTGGAGATCAGGAAGTGCACCTCGCGATCTTCACGCACCAGACAATCAAGCAGACGCAAACCGTACTGCGCGCCGGACGCGCCGGTCATCGCCAGCGTGATGCGTTCCGGGCCGCCGGCCTGGGAGTAACCGTTCATTGCAGCGCCTCGGCGAGTTTGCCGTGCAGACCGCCGAAGCCGCCGTTGCTCATGATCACCACATGCGTGCCGGGCTGCGCCTGGCTCTTCACGCGTTCGATGATGCCTTCCAGCGAATCGCTGACAATCGACGGCACCGTGCACAGCGCGGCCGTCGCGGCCAGTTCCCAGCCAAGGTTGGCCGGGGCGTACCAGATCACCTGGTCGGCATCGACCACGCTGTCCGGCAAACCGTCACGGTGCGCGCCGAGCTTCATCGAATTGGAGCGCGGCTCGATGATCGCGATCAGCGGCGCGTCGCCGATGCGCTTGCGCAGGCCATCAAGGGTGGTGGCGATGGCAGTCGGGTGGTGAGCGAAGTCGTCGTAAATGGTGATGCCGCGTACTTCCGCGACCTTCTCCATGCGGCGTTTGACGTTCTTGAATGCGCTCAGACCGGCAATGCCCATCGACGGCACCACACCGACATGCCGCGCGGCTGCCAGCGCCGCCAGGGCGTTGGCGACGTTGTGTTGGCCGGTCAGCTCCCATTCGACGGTGCCTTGGGACACGCCTTCGAACATCACTTCGAATGCCGAGCCGTCTTCGCTAAGCAGTTTTACCTGCCACTGACCGCCGGCACCAGTGGTCTGCACCGGAGTCCAGCAACCCATCTCGATCACCCGCTGCAACGCCGGCTCGGTGGTTGGGTGAATGACCAGACCTTCGCTCGGGATGGTGCGTACCAAGTGATGGAATTGCCGCTCGATCGCCGGAAGATCCGGGAAGATGTCGGCGTGATCGAATTCCAGGTTATTGAGGATTGCGGTGCGTGGGCGGTAATGGACGAACTTCGAACGCTTGTCGAAGAACGCGCTGTCGTATTCATCGGCCTCGATCACGAAGAACGGCGTACCGCCCAGCCGCGCCGACACGGAGAAATTCTGTGGCACGCCGCCGATCAGGAACCCCGGGCTCATGCCGGCGTGTTCCAGCACCCAGGCGAGCATGCTGCTGGTGGTGGTTTTGCCGTGGGTGCCGGCGACTGCCAGCACCCAACGACCTTGCAGCACATGATCAGCCAGCCATTGCGGGCCGGAGACATACGGCAGGCCTTTGTTCAGCACGTATTCCACCGCCGGGTTGCCACGGGACATGGCATTGCCGATCACCACCAGATCCGGCGCCGGCTCGAGCTGCGCCGGGTCGTAGCCTTGAGTCAGCTGAATGCCTTGGGCCTCAAGCTGCGTGCTCATCGGTGGATAGACATTGGCGTCGGAGCCGGTCACATGATGGCCCAGCTCTTTGGCCAACACCGCCATCGAGCCCATGAAAGTCCCGCAGATACCCAGAATATGAATGTGCATAGTCGACCTCGTAAAACATGGCCGCAGGTTAGCGTAGGGAGGGGGAAATGGCACTCTTTAGCTGAAGTCTGCGCACGGGTACGCCGCTAGATCTCGGGTTCGGTTTTCGACTGTAGCCCCTCACCCCAGCCCTCTCCCGGAGGGAGAGGGAGCCGATCTCGGTCACTTTCAGATCCTGAGCTCGGCTCGACATCGCAAGTTGGCGAAAATTTCGCAAACAACGCGGTCGGTTCCTTCTCCCTCCGGGAGAGGGCTAGGGTGAGGGGCTGTTAACTGACACGCCGCTCAATCCCGTGTTTGCGCAGCTTCCTATAAAGCGTGTTCCGACTCACGCCCAATTGTTCAGCGGTACGGGTCATGTGCCAGCGGGTCTGCTCTAACGCATTAAGCAACGCAGAACGTTCAGCATCTTCCAGCGGTCGCTCGCAAGACTCCTGCGCCACACCCACCGGCCGCACCTGCTGAATCATCCCCGGCAAATCCTCAATCCCGACCCGCCCCTCATCACACAGCGCCGCCAACGTGCGCAGCACATTGCGCAACTGCCGGACATTGCCCGGCCAGTCGAACGCCAGCAACGCCTGACGCGCCGACTCTTCAATCAGAATCGCCTCGCCACCCGCTTCTTCGGCCAGCAGAAAATCCAGCAACTGCGCCTTGTCACTGCGCTCACGCAACGCCGGCAGCGCCATTTCCAGCCCGTTCAAGCGGTAATACAAATCCTCGCGAAAACTGCCGTCCTCGACCCGCTCGAGCAGATTACGGTGGGTAGCGCTGATAATTCGCACATTGACCGTCT
Source organism: Pseudomonas retamae (assembly GCF_043496865.1). Lineage (NCBI taxonomy): Bacteria > Pseudomonadati > Pseudomonadota > Gammaproteobacteria > Pseudomonadales > Pseudomonadaceae > Pseudomonas > Pseudomonas retamae. The sequence goes on along the minus strand of NZ_JBIEIL010000012.1, from coordinate 39,491 downwards.
CCGGTTCGCCGCCGATCGGCACCACTTGTCGATCTTCCAGCACGCGCAGTAAGCGAGTCTGCAGGGCCAATGGCATGTCGCCGATTTCATCAAGGAAAAGGGTACCGCCATCGGCCTGCTGCAGCTTGCCGCGCATGCCGTCCTTGCGTGCGCCGGTGAAGCTGCCGCCGCGATAGCCAAACAGTTCGCTCTCTATCAGGCTTTCCGGAATTGCCGCGCAATTGAGCGCGACGAAGGCGTTGGCCGAGCGCTGGCTGGCCTGATGCACAGCCTTGGCGAAGGCTTCCTTGCCGGTGCCGGTCTCGCCGTTGATCAGCAGCGGCACATCGCGCTCGAACACGCGCAGGGCTTTGCGGAAACTCGCTTGCAGCGCCTCGTCACCGAGGCAGATGCCAGGCAGGCGCGGCGCTTCGCTGATTTTCGCCGGGGCCGGGATCGGTAGCGGTTTGCGTGATTCGCCGCGCAGCACGGCAAACAGATGCCGCCCGTCGCGGGTGCGCAGCGGCCAACTGGCGCTGGCATTGGCGCTGGCGCGAGCGAGCAGTTCATCCAGTGAGCAATCGAAAAACGCCTCGACGGGCTTGCCCAGCAAGCCGCCGCGAATATGCCCAAGCAGATTCAGCGCACTCTGATTGACTGCGCTGATCCGCCCTTCCCCATCGAATGCCAGCAAGCCTTCGCTGAACAGCCCGACCGACTCGGCCTGCAGATGAAAGCGAAGCAACCATTGGTTATCGAAACAGCGCAGGAAGTAGCAACTCTCGATCATCTTCGCCGACAGGTTGACCAGCGCCATGGTGTGAAACTGGCTCTGACGCGAAACGTCATGACGGGCCGAAGACACATCGAGTACAGCGAGCAATTCGCCGTGCGGGTCGAACACCGGGCTCGCCGAACAGGTCAGGCCGGTGTGGCGGCCGCGAAAATGTTCGTCCTGATGAATGGTCAGCGCCTGACGCTCGACCAGGCAGGTGCCGATGCCGTTGGTGCCTTCGCAGGCTTCGCTCCAGTCGGCGCCGAGCCAGAGCCCGGCACGTTCAAAAATCTTGCGTTCGGCCGGCGCGGTGACGCAGTTGAGGATCACCCCGCGCGCATCGGTCAGCAGCACCGCGTGGCCGGCGCCGGAAAGCTGTTGATGCAGGCTGCTCATTTCCGTGCCAGCGATTTGCAGCACCTGCTGCAGACGTTCGCGGCTTTCCAGCACGCGCCCGTGTTCGAGCACGGTCGGCGCCATGCTCAGGGCCGGGTCGAGGTGATAGTCCTGCAGACACCGCAGCCAGGAGCGGGCAATCGACGGGTCGGCACCGGGGCCGTGCAAATGCGCTTTGCCCTGCGTGGCGGTGAGGACCTGACGGGCATGGCGACTCAAATGGTTGTCGTGCATTTCTTATTGTTCTCCCCGAGGCGCGACGGCCCAATGCTGAGGTGACGCCCAGCATCCTCCAGCCACCGGCGCATTGCAATGCTGGCAAGACCGCCCAGTCACGGGCTGTGCCAGAAACGGTACAAATTGTCACCGCAGCTGTACCTAAACCCTCACAACAGCGCCCCGCTCGTCCGAGAAAAACCGTGCAAGGCCTTGATTTGCCTGACCTGCACGGCAATGGCCCGGCCCTTGCTCTACGCTTATAGCAAGCGCACTTGCGCGTTTCTCTAATAAGTACAAAGCCAAGGAGAACATCATCATGCGTTACGCTCATCCCGGTACTGACGGCGCCAAGGTCTCGTTCAAGAGCAAGTACGGTAACTACATCGGCGGCGAGTTCGTCGCGCCGGTCAAAGGTCAGTACTTCACCAATACCTCGCCAGTGAATGGCCAGCCGATTGCCGAATTCCCCCGTTCCACCGCCGAAGACATCGACAAGGCGCTGGACGCCGCTCACGCCGCCGCCGATGCGTGGGGCGCGACCTCAGTGCAGGCGCGCTCGCTGATTCTGCTGAAAATCGCCGACCGCATCGAAGCCAACCTCGAGCTGCTGGCGATCACCGAAACCTGGGACAACGGCAAAGCCATCCGCGAAACCCTTAACGCCGACATCCCGCTGGCCGCCGACCACTTCCGCTATTTCGCCGGTTGCCTGCGCGCGCAGGAAGGCAGCGCCGCAGAAATCGACGGCAACACCGTGGCCTATCACATTCATGAGCCGCTGGGCGTAGTCGGGCAGATCATCCCGTGGAACTTCCCGCTGCTGATGGCCGCGTGGAAACTGGCGCCTGCGCTGGCCGCCGGTAACTGCGTGGTGCTCAAGCCCGCCGAGCAAACGCCGCTGGGCATCTGCGTGCTGATGGAGCTGATCGGCGACCTGCTGCCACCGGGCGTGCTCAACGTTGTGCAAGGCTTCGGCAAAGAGGCCGGCGAAGCGCTGGCGACCAGCAAGCGCATCGCCAAGATCGCCTTCACCGGCTCGACCCCGGTCGGTTCGCACATCATGAAATGCGCGGCGGAAAACATCATCCCGTCCACCGTGGAACTGGGCGGCAAGTCGCCGAACATCTTCTTCGAAGACATCATGCAGGCCGAACCGAGCTTCATCGAAAAAGCCGCTGAAGGTCTGGTGCTGGCGTTCTTCAACCAAGGCGAAGTGTGCACCTGCCCGTCCCGCGCGCTGGTGCAGGAATCGATCTACGACGAATTCATGCAGGCAGTGATGAAGAAAGTCAGCCAGATCAAACGCGGCGACCCGCTCGACACCGACACCATGGTCGGCGCTCAGGCATCCGAGCAGCAATTCGACAAGATCCTCTCGTACCTGGAGATCGCCAAAGGCGAAGGCGCGGAACTGTTGACCGGCGGCAAGGTGGAAAAACTCGAAGGCAGCCTGGCCACCGGTTATTACATCCAGCCGACCCTGCTGAAGGGCACCAACAAGATGCGCGTGTTCCAGGAAGAAATCTTTGGCCCGGTGGTGAGCATCACCACGTTCAAGGACGAAGCCGAAGCCCTGGCGATCGCCAACGACACCGAGTTCGGCCTCGGCGCCGGCCTGTGGACCCGCGACATCAACCGTGCCTACCGCATGGGCCGGGCGATCAAGGCCGGTCGCGTGTGGACCAACTGCTACCACCTGTACCCGGCGCATGCCGCGTTTGGTGGTTACAAGAAGTCCGGCGTTGGCCGTGAGACGCACAAGATGATGCTCGACCATTATCAGCAGACCAAGAACCTGCTGGTGAGCTACGACATCAATCCGTTGGGCTTTTTCTAAGCGGACGGGGCGAGGCAGTGATTACCGCATCGCCCCTTGTATAGCTTTCGCGAGCAGGCTCGCTCCCACTGGGCATTGCGTGCGACCACAAATCCACTGTGGGAGCGAGCCTGCTCGCGAAGGCGGCGGCGGCACATCCAGCAAAGCTTTAGCTGACTTACCGCGCCATCACCACGCCCGCCTTCACCGGGCCAAAAACAATAAAAACAGGTAACTGCTTATGCCAGGCGATCATGCAAATCCGCAACCGGCGACCTCCTCCGTCGACTTCGAAAAAGTCGGCACTGACTACTTCCAACAACGCGAATTGAAAAAAGGTGCCGCCGGCTGGGTCCTGCTGGTGGGCCTGGGCGTCGCCTACGTGATTTCCGGCGACTACGCCGGCTGGAACTTCGGCCTCGCCCAAGGTGGCTGGGGCGGCATGTTTCTCGCCACGCTGCTGATGGCGACCATGTACCTGTGCATGTGTTTCTCCCTCGCCGAACTGTCCTCGATGATCCCCACCGCCGGCGGCGGTTACGGCTTTGCCCGCAGCGCGTTCGGGCCGTGGGGCGGGTTTCTCACCGGCACCGCAATCCTCATCGAATATGCGATCGCGCCCGCCGCCATTGCGGTGTTCATCGGCGCCTACTGCGAGTCGCTGTTCGGTATCGGTGGCTGGGTGATCTATCTGGCCTTCTACATCATCTTCATCGCCATCCACATATTCGGGGTCGGCGAAGCGCTCAAGCTGATGTTCATCATCACCGCCGTCGCCGCGCTGGCATTGGGCGTGTTTCTGGTGGCGATGGTGCCGCATTTCGATGTCGCCAACCTGCTCGACATTCCGGTCACCGCCGCTGCCGGCGCCAGCCCGTTCTTGCCGTTCGGCTACGTTGGCGTTTGGGCGGCGATTCCCTATGCGATCTGGTTCTTCCTCGCCGTTGAAGGCGTGCCGCTGGCGGCTGAAGAAACCAAGAATCCCAAGCGCGACCTGCCGCGCGGCCTGATCGGCGCGATGCTGGTGCTGCTGATGTTCGCCCTGTTGATTCTGATCGTTGGCCCCGGCGGCGCTGGCGCCAATTCGCTGCTGACCTCCGGCAATCCGTTGGTCGAAGCGCTGAGCAAGGCCTACGGCGGATCGACCTGGATGGGCAGCTTCGTCAATCTCGTCGGTCTGGCCGGGCTGATCGCCAGTTTCTTCTCGATCATCTACGCCTACTCGCGGCAAATATTTGCGCTGTCGCGGGCCGGTTATCTGCCGCGCAAATTGTCGCAGACCAACAAAAGCAAAGCGCCGGTGCTGGCGCTGGTGATTCCCGGGATTATCGGCTTCGGGCTGTCATTGACCGGTCAGGGCGACCTGCTGATTCTGGTGGCAGTGTTCGGCGCAACCATTTCCTACGTGCTGATGATGGCCGCGCACATCACCTTGCGTATCCGCCGCCCCAAAATGGACCGGCCGTACCGCACCCCGGGCGGGATTTTTACCTCGGGCGTGGCGCTGGTCCTGGCGTGCATCGCCGTGGTGGCGGGTTTCCTCGTCGATCCACGGGTGGTAATTGGCGCGGCGATCATCTATGGAGTGTTAATTGCTTATTTTGCTTTCTACAGTCGGCATCACCTGGTAGCGGGCACGCCGGAAGAAGAATTCGCGGCGATTCAGAAAGCTGAACAAGCCTTGCACTGAATGTCGAAAACCACGGCGCAGAGTGTTCTGCGCCGTCACGGAGAACGCTGAATGGCCAGTTTTGCTCACACGGTCGGCGCGCAGACCTACCGCTTCGACAGCCTCAAAGACCTCATGGCCAAGGCCAGTCCCGCACGCTCGGGGGATTTTCTTGCCGAAATCGCCGCGCTCAATGACGGTGAGCGCGTAGCCGCACAAATGGCCCTGGCTGACACCCCGCTCACGCATTTCCTGCAGGAAGCGCTGATCCCGTACGAAGCCGATGAAGTCACCCGATTGATCATCGACACTCATGACAAACAGGCCTTTACAGTCGTCAGCCATCTCACCGTCGGTGGCTTTCGCGACTGGCTGCTCAGCGACGCCGCCGACGAAACCAGCCTGCGCCTGCTGGCCCCCGGCCTCACGCCGGAAATGGTCGCTGCCGTGTCGAAGATCATGCGCGTGCAGGATCTGGTGCTGGTCGCGCAAAAGATCCGCGTGGTGACGAAATTCCGCGGCACCCTCGGCTTGAAGGGTCGCTTGTCGACCCGTCTGCAACCCAACCACCCGACCGATGAACCGTCCGGGATCGCCGCGAGCATTCTCGACGGCCTGCTTTACGGTAATGGCGACGCGATGATCGGCATCAACCCGGCCACCGACAGCATCGCCTCGATCTGCGCCATGCTGGAAATGCTCGACGCGATCATCCAGCGCTACGACATTCCGACCCAGGCCTGCGTACTCACCCACGTCACCACCTCGATTGAGGCGATCAACCGTGGCGTGCCGCTGGATCTGGTGTTCCAGTCGATCGCCGGCACCGAAGCGGCCAACGCCAGCTTCGGTATCAATCTCAATGTCCTGCAGGAAGGTTACGAAGCCGGGTTGAGTCTGAAGCGCGGCACCCTCGGGCAAAACCTGATGTATTTCGAAACCGGTCAGGGCAGCGCGCTGTCGGCCAACGCCCACCATGGCGTCGATCAGCAGACCTGCGAGACGCGAGCCTACGCCGTGGCGCGGCATTTCAAGCCGTTTCTGGTGAACACGGTTGTGGGATTTATCGGCCCGGAATACCTCTACAACGGCAAACAGATCATCCGCGCCGGCCTCGAAGACCATTTCTGCGGCAAGTTGCTCGGTGTGCCGATGGGCTGCGACATCTGCTACACCAATCACGCCGAGGCCGATCAGGACGACATGGACACCCTGCTGACCCTCTTGGGTGTGGCCGGGATCAACTTCATCATGGGCATTCCCGGCTCCGACGACATCATGCTCAATTACCAGACCACCTCGTTCCACGACGCCCTCTACGCCCGGCAGACCCTGGGCCTGAAACCGGCGCCGGAGTTCGAGCAGTGGCTGGCGAACATGGGCATCTTCACGCAAGCCGATGGCAAGGTGCGCTTTGGCAACAATCTGCCACCGGCCTTCCGCCAGGCGCTGGCGCAATTGGGATGAATGGCATGGAAAAACCGCCTGTAGACCCGCAAAACCCGTGGCTGCAACTGCGCCGCCTGACCCCGGCGCGTATTGCTCTGGGCCGCACTGGCACCAGCCTGCCGACCAGCGCCCAGCTGGATTTCCAGTTCGCCCATGCGCAGGCGCGCGATGCGGTGCACCTGCCGTTCGACCATGCCGGGCTCGGCGCACAGTTGCAGGAGGGCGGGCGCGACAGCCTGCTGCTGCATAGCGCGGCGCCGGATCGCCACACGTATCTGCAACGCCCGGACCTGGGCCGCAAGCTCAGCGACGAGTCGGCGCAAGCCTTGCGTGATTACGCCAGCGCCCATCCGGGCGGCGTCGATCTGGCGATTGTCGTCGCGGACGGCTTGTCGGCCTTGGCCGTGCATCGACACACCCTGCCCTTTATCAAGCGCCTGGAAGAACAGATGAGCGCCGACGGCTGGTCGCTCGCGCCCGTGCTGCTGGTGGAACAGGGTCGCGTCGCCATCGGCGACGAAATCGGCCAATTACTCGGGGCGAAAATGCTGGTGATGTTGATCGGCGAACGCCCGGGCCTGAGTTCACCAGACAGCCTCGGCCTGTATTTCACCTACGCGCCCAAGATCGGCCTGACCGACGCTTACCGCAATTGCATCTCCAATGTCCGCCTGGAGGGATTGAGCTACGGCATGGCGGCGCATCGCCTGCTGTACCTGATGCGTGAAGCCTGTCGTCGGCAGCTGTCGGGCGTCAACTTGAAGGACGAGGCCCAGTTGCAGACGTTGGAGTCGGACGATGAGGTGAACATGAAAGGTAATTTCCTGCTTGATCCGCCGCCCGCCTGAACCGTTTCCGCATTGCCTTTCTGCGCTGGTTTCAGGCAGGATCGAAGCACGGCCGCCAGGGTTTCCCATCGCCGTCAGAGCAGTTGAAGACAGCCACTTGAAGACGAGACCTATCATGCGGATTATTCAAGCGACCCTCGAACATCTGGATTTGCTGACCCCGTTGTTCGTCAAATATCGCGAGTTCTACGGTTCCCTGCCTTACCCGGATTCCTCCCGCGCCTTTCTCGAAAAGCGCCTGCGCCGCAAGGAATCGGTGATCTACCTGGCCCTGGCCGATGATGACGACAAGAAGCTCATGGGGTTCTGCCAGCTCTATCCAAGCTTTTCCTCGCTGTCGCTCAAGCGCGTGTGGATTCTCAACGACATCTATGTCGCCGAAGACGCGCGCCGGCAATTGGTCGCCGACAACCTGATCCGCACCGCAAAAAAAATGGCCAAGGAAACCCAGGCCGTGCGCATGCGCGTCTCCACCAGCGCCGACAACGAAGTGGCGCAGAAAACCTATGAATCCATCGGATTCAAGGAAGACACCGAGTTCAAGAACTACGTATTGCCGATCAGCGACGAGCTCTGATCGCCACCGGCCAGGTGGCGAGGAAGCGTGCTCCCTCGCCACACGTCGGGTCTGCCTGACAATTGATCACAGCCGACATTCCTCGCGACAAAAGCGACGCGCTTTTCGTCCCTCAGACCGTATAATCGCCAGCTTTCCGGCTTGTAAGAAAAACTACACCCCGCTGTAGGCTTACACGAAGTCATCCGCACAGGCCTGCCGAGTCGGGCCGCCATACAGGTGCCTCCATGGATTTCAACCCGCTCGACCTTATCCTGCATCTCGACGTCTACCTCGATTTGCTGGTGAACAACTATGGGCCATGGATCTACGCCATCCTGTTTCTGGTGATCTTCTGCGAAACCGGTCTGGTGGTGATGCCGTTCCTGCCGGGTGACTCGCTGCTGTTCATTGCCGGCGCCGTGGCGGCGGGTGGCGGCATGGACCCGGTATTGCTTGGCGGCCTGCTGATGCTCGCGGCGATTCTCGGCGACAGCACCAACTACGTGATCGGGCGCACGGCGGGTGAGAAGCTGTTCAGCAACCCCAACTCGAAAATATTCCGCCGCGACTACCTGCAAAAAACCCACGATTTCTACGACAAACACGGCGGCAAGACCGTGACCATGGCGCGCTTCCTGCCGATCATCCGTACGTTTGCGCCGTTCGTCGCCGGCATCGCGCGCATGCCGTATCCGCGCTTTTTCGGTTTCAGCGTACTCGGCACGATCCTGTGGGTCGGCGGTCTGGTCACCCTCGGCTACTTCTTTGGCAACGTGCCGTTCATCAAGAAGAACCTGTCGCTGCTGGTGGTGGCGATCATTCTGCTGTCGCTGGTGCCGATGATCATCGGCGTGGTGCGCAGCCGTTTCGGCGGCACCAAAGCGCAATCGCACTAAGCAATGTGGTCGCTGAGCGCCTGGCGTCGCCGGCGCATCCTGGCAAAGCACCCGATTGCCGATGATGTCTGGCAACGGGTGCGCCACCATCTGAGTTTTCTTGGTGGCCTCAGCGCCGCGCAAGACCAGTGGCTGCGCGAAGCCTGCGTACTGTTCCTCGAAGACAAACACCTGAGTGCCCTGCCCGGCGTCGAACTGCATCAGGAACAACGCCTGCTGCTTGCCGCCCAGGCGCAGTTGCCGCTGCTCAACCTCGGCGATTTGAACTGGTATCAGGGCTTTCACGAGATCGTCCTTTACCCCGACGATTTCCTCAGCCCGCAACGCCATCGCGACGCCAGCGGCATCGAACACGAGTGGGACGGCGAGCACAGCGGCGAAGCGTGGCAACAGGGGCCGGTGATTCTCGCCTGGCCGGGCGTCATGGCCAGCGGTGGCTGGGAAGGCTATAACCTGGTCATTCACGAACTGGCGCACAAACTCGACATGCTCAATGGCGATGCCAACGGCCTGCCGCCGTTGCATGCCGACATGCGCGTCAGCGACTGGGCCGAGGTGATGCAGGCCGCCTACGACGACCTCAACCGCCAGCTCGACGATGATCCAGACGCCGAAACGGCCATCGATCCATACGCGGCGGAAAACCCGGCGGAGTTCTTTGCGGTCACCAGCGAATACTTTTTCAGTGCCCCGGATCTGCTGCACGAGGCCTATCCGCAGGTGTACGCACAGTTGCAGCTTTTCTACCGCCAGGACCCGTTGGGCAGGTTGCGGCAACTTCAGGCCACAGACCCGGTCTATCAGGCGCACGAGTAAGCTGCACACGACTTTCGGTCCATGGCGCCGACGGCAGAATATGCCTATAATCGCCGCCACTTTTTGGTCAATCCGGCCAAGTGTTTTTGGTCAACTACGGGGGCAACGCCCAATGAGCTACAGCAAGATTCCGGCTGGCAAAGACCTGCCGAACGACATCTACGTCGCGATCGAGATCCCGGCCAACCACGCGCCGATCAAATACGAAATCGACAAAGACAGCGATTGCCTGTTCGTTGACCGTTTCATGGCCACCCCAATGTTCTACCCGGCCAACTACGGTTACATCCCGAACACCCTGGCTGACGACGGTGATCCCCTCGACGTGCTGGTCGTGACCCCTTACCCGGTTGCCCCAGGTTCAGTGATCCGCGCACGTCCGGTCGGCATCCTGAACATGACCGACGACGGCGGCGGCGATGCCAAAGTCATCGCAGTGCCACACGACAAGCTGTCGCAGCTGTACGTCGACGTGAAGGAATACACCGACCTGCCGCCACTGCTGATCCAGCAGATCGAGCACTTCTTTGCGAACTACAAGGATCTCGAAAAAGGCAAATGGGTCAAGATCGAAGGCTGGGCCGGCGCAGACGCCGCTCGCGAAGCGATCACCAAGTCGGTTGCTGCCTACAAAGGCTAAGCGACGGCTCGCTGCGTGATGCTTGAAAAAACCCCGGTTGATCCGGGGTTTTTTATGCCTGGCCAAAGCTCTCTTAAACGAGCTGTTTAGAGCGGACTACAGAAAAGTTTTAAGGTGTGTAATTTCCCACAAGTGCGCCTTACATCCCGTCGCAAAATTCAGCCCGTTTTTGAACGCGCGGTTTATTCAAACCGCTCTGGCACGGCCGTAGACTCCGTGTTTATGAGAAAGAACACTAGCGGTCCAAGATTCAAGGCACTCCTGGAAGCTGCGAACATCTCGACGACGGGTTTCGCAAAGTTCTGGGGCACGGAAGCCCAAAATGTCCACAACTGGTACACCCGGGGCGTCCCGGCGTATCGCATGGAAGAAGTCTCACGCCTGCTGTCCGTCAACAGCGAATGGCTGAAAACCGGCGAAGGCACCAAGGAATCCCCGAGCCTCAGCCCACCGGCGAGCAATGGCGACCATTTCGACGCCAACGACCCGCAAGGCAGCTACCGATTCATCCACCCCAACGACGTCGAATTGGCCTTCTTCAAGGAAACGCCGCTCGACAGCTCCGACAAGACCCATGTTATCCAGGATCCGGACCTCTCGATCCGCCTGCTGCGCGCCCACCTCGACCAGCTCGAAGTACGCCCCGACGACGCCATCTGCGCCCACATGATCGGCAACAGCATGGCCGACCGCATCGAAGACGGCTCCATCGTCGCCATCGACCGCAGCCTCACCCAGGTCGTCGACGGCGAAATCTACGCCATCGAACACGACGGCATGCTGCGCATCAAATACCTGCACCGCATGCCCGGCAACGGCCTGCGCCTGCGCAGCCACAACAGCGCCGAATACCCCGACGAGGTCTTCCGCCCGGCACAGATCGAGGAACAAAGAATTCACATATTGGGCTGGGTGTTCTGGTGGTCGACAGTGAGCAAGCGCCGGCCGGTGGTGCCGTTTCTTTGATTTGATGCGGTTTGTCGACCCTGCACAGAACCTTGTGGGAGCGAGCCTGCTCGCGAAGAGGCCCTGAAATCGATGCAAATCCCGAATTTGTTCGACTGCAGTCGCTCTAAACCGCACTTCCGACTGGGAATCCCCATCAAAACTCAGTATCCTGCGCCCCACATTTGCGCATCGACCCGCTCCCGCGGCTCAGATGACGCCCGACGCGGCAGACCAACGTCTGACCAAGTCCCACAGCCGGACGCAAGATCCGGATGTACGTTTTGAAGGCTGGCGCGGCTTACCAAAAATAAGCCAAGCCAGTCCCCGAGAAGCCGGCCACAAGCCGGCTTTTTAATGCCTGAAGATCGGCTGTCCACCGTTCCGGAAGCCGCACTTCCGCTAGTCGAGCGTTCGACGCCTTGCTAGCGTAACGACAAACATCATTACGGTAATTTCCTCATGGCCTCCATCAACATCCGCATCGACGATGAGCTCAAGCAGCGCTCCTTTGCCGCGCTGGAAAAACTTGGTGTCACGCCTTCCGAGCTTTTGCGCCAGACGCTTCAATACGTCGCCGAGCGGGGCAAGCTGCCTTTCAAAGCGGCATTGCTCAGCGAAGAAGATGAAGCGCTGATCGCCGTCGGCGCCCAACGTCTCGCCTCTCCGCAGCGAGTCAAGGTGAGTTTGGATGACCTATAAGCTTGAGTTTGATCGATGTGCGCTAAGGGAATGGAACAGGCTGAGCAGTCGCCGCCAAGGGTGCGAAGGATAGTCACTTTAGAAAGTCAAAACGCGTACAAGGACGTCAAAACATGCAACGCCCATCACGCTACACGCCGTTCAGACTCAATATCCTCATCGCGGCTCTGGGTTTTAGCCTCTCCGGCTGCGTCGGTGCCATCGTGGCATTGCCTGAGAAAACCACGCTCAAAACTGACGAGTACAAAGCCCTTAACGCTCGCTCGATCCACCCAGCGGTCACCCGAACCGTGCAATCAACACCCACGCGTGAATGGTGCGGCATCACGGTTTGGGCGCTGATCATTCCTGTGCCGTTGAAATTGCCCGTGTGTTCGTCGTACTCCGAGCAGTCCTTCGGACGTGACGCGTATGGCGATGAAATCGTTTTGCTCAATTCAAAACAAACTGTACCTTCGCCGTTCTATGCCTGTGGCCCGTTAATGGCGCTGGGGCCGATTGTGCATGGTTATCAGGGCAACGCGCTTTGCGGCGTTTTTCCTGATTAGCCGGAGTTCACGGATAACTAAACGACTTCACCAACGTCAACTCCCCCACCGCCCGCATCGGCACCAGAAACGTCTCCATCTTCTCACTCGGCGTGCCTTCCTCGGTGATCACCGTCACCTGCGCCGTAGTCAACGCCTGCACTGCCTCATCGCCGCCCTCGTCATCCTCGCGATACCCACCGCCGTAGTAATTTACATACACCAGATACTGGCCTTTGATCGGCGCGGGCATGGCGGCGATTTCCGGGCCGTAGCCGGTGGTGACGTCGACGTCGAGGGCGGCGCCGTTGGGTGCGACGCGGTTGCCGTACCAGATGTGGGCGCCGTCGGGGGTGATCAGGTGCAGGTCGAGGTCGGTACCGTCGCTGTCCCACGCCAGCAAAACGCGCAGCTTGGCCGGGGTGGCGCCGCCGCGGGTGTTGAGGAATTGGGTGCGGTGACGTTGTTGGCCGTCGGGGCTGCGGACCTCGACGCTGTTGCTGCCGTTGGGGAAGGAGAACGGGCGGTCGAAGCGGCCGCTGGCGTCGATTTTCAGCGGCATGCTGACGCCGTTGACGATCAGGCGGCCGGGCGGGTTGTTTTTGGCGCTGGCTTTGATTTCGCCGCTGATACGCGCGGTGTTGGCCTGGCCGATCGGGGTGTTCACTGACGAGGCCGGGTAGTTGACGGTCTGGCGGAAGCTCTCACCCTCGCCTTCCGGGGCGCCGCTGCGCCAGCCGCTGATCGGGGTGTCGAGCTTGACGCTGTCGGCGGCATGGGCCGACGCCAGCGCGGTCAGCGTGCAGAGCAGCAGCAAGACCTGGGGGTAACGGAGTGTCATGGTCTATTCCAGCAAAAGGTGACGGGCGAGCCCTTCGATGTAGGTTTCGTCCTGGCCGTTGGGGTGAGCTTCAAAGGCCAGGTGCAGGTATTCGTGGGTCAGGTCGAGGCGATCTTGCAGCGTCAGCGCGCCGCGTACGTAGATGCGCTGGCGTTCGCGGTCGACGAAGGGCCGGCCGAAGGCAAGTTTGCATACGGCGAAAGTGCTGACGTCGTTGTAGCCGGTTTCGCTGGCAAGCTTCGGCCGCCAGCCACGTCGCTGTTTTTGCAGCCAGTCTTGCGCGGCGGGCAGCGCTTCGCAGGAGGCGACCGGGTTGTCCCAGCGGCTGAGGCTGGCGCGCGGATAGGCGTGCAGCAGAATCGCGTCGTAACGCTGGCCGGCGTTGGCTTGCTCGACGGCTTGTTGCCAGGCGAGTTTGTCCGGGCCGGGTTGGTCGGAGTGATAAGTGACGGTGCTGCCAGCGAGGACCAGATCTGCAGTCCAGGCGGCAATGTCGCGTGACTCGGCAGAGGCCGGGCGTGGCGCGACGCGCTGGCGGTTGCTGCTGTCGTCAATGCTCAAGCAATCGCCGTTGCGCGTGGCGTTTTGCAACAGGTAGGTGCGAATCGCCACGGCGAGCGCTTTGGCGGCTTCGGCCGGTTGCGCCTTGGCTTCGCGCTCAAGCACGCGGGCAACGTATTCTTCGCGGTCAAGCCGGGCGACCAGTTTGTCGTTGAGCAAAAACAGTTCGCCGCCGCTATGGATATCCAGCGCGTTGCCGTTGGCGAATTCGACGCGGTAATCGCCTTGTAACGGCCCGGAAGTTACTGTTCGCTCGCCCGTCGAAACCTTCGCAAGCGGGTATTTCGAAAACAACCCGACTTCGACACAACGCCCCGCCTCCGCCGGCCATACCGCTGGCAATACCGTCGCCAGCGCCTGACCGTAATGGCGCAAGACCCTCTGACTGGTGCCGCGCCCACCGGCCCAGACTGGCGCGCCATCCGCTGTCCAACCGGCAAAGCCCCCTTGGCGCGACTGCGGATCCTGATCGCCGAGCCAGCTCCAGGTTTTCACCCGCAAGCGTCCGCCCAGTTCGCCGACAACATTGCCGTCCGCCGCGCTCAGCACCACGTCGAGCAGCACCCGCCGCGCCTGATCCTGCGCCGGCAGTGAGGCCAGCACCTTGAGCAACTCCACGATGGAAACACGTTGCGCTGGCTGCACCGAGGGCAGATCCAGCAACCACGATGGCGCCTGTCGCGCCTGCCAATAGCTGCGCCAATCGGCAGCAGAAATGCCCAACCGCGCCGGTTCAAAATACAAGCCGCAGGATTTCACCAACGCCTGATCGCGCTCGATCTTGCCGCCCGCGGTGCAGCAATAGACTTCTTCTTTCGACTGACCGCGACATTCATAAGCCGGCTCGCGCGCGCCGGTATCGACCAGCCAGGCGTAGACAAACAACTTCCACAGACTGCCCAGCGGCGCCTCCAACGCGGGAGGCAACGGCTCGCGCGCGATCAGTTGCGTCTGGCTCAGCGACAACAATTCGCCCTGATAAGCCACGCGCAACGGCTCGTCCTGCGCCGTTGCCAGCGCAGGTATCAATCCGATCAACAGCCACAGCAGCCGCCGGATCATGTCAGTTGACCGTGACCTGACCGAGCGCGGCTTTCGCTTCCTGAGCCTGATGCTGCGGCGCGTAGACCTGCTTGAAGCGCACCGGTGGCAGGTTGAACTGGCCTTTTTGCGAGAAACGCACCAGATGGCGCAGGCGCAATTCACCGCTCAGCGCATCCACCGGCACTGCATAGGCCAGTTGCCCCGGCTCGAATCGGGCCTTTTCCAGCGCAGTCGGTTCGCTGCCGTCCTTGCCCTGCAACTTGATGCCCCAGGTGGTGCGCTCGACATCGGCGCCCGGTGGCAGCGGCACTTCGAGCATGCCGTAGCGCAGCGGTTTCGGCGCTTTGCTGGTGAGGATCACTTCGTCCAGATACAGGCTGTCGCTGGAGAGCGGTTTAGTGCCGACCGGCTCGAGTTTGAAGGTGAACGCTTCGTCGCCCGGCACCAGTCGCGACAGACGACGGGTGATGGTCACGGCCATCGGATCGACCGCTGGCTGTTGGGTCTGGAAGCTCAGCGCCGCACGCAGCGGACGCTCCTGCGTGCCGGACACGCTCAACACGCTTGGCACCGGCGTCGCGCCCTGCCAGGTCCAGTACATCTCACCGGTAGCGCTGTAATGTTTCTTCCAGCCTTCGCCCGGTGTCAGGGCGATGGTCGGCGACGCCTGTGCGATGCTGCGTTGCAGCCAGGTCAGCGCCAGCGCCCGTTCGAGGGTCGATTGTTGCGGCAGCAGACGTTGCAGCAGCGCTGTCGCACGGCTCTGATCGAACGGTTGCAGCGAGAGGTTCAGCGCTTCAACAAAGGGCTGTGAGCTGACCGCCAGACGTTGCTGTGCCGCCGACACTTGACCATTGAACGCTTGCGGCAATGTCACCTTCGCTTGCGTGGCCAGCGAGGCAACCAATACCCGCGCCGCCGCCAGCCCGAGCGCCGAATCCGGATCGTTCATCACCAGACTGTCTTCGCCATCGTCCAGCACGGTTTCAGCACTGCCCTCACCGGCCTTGGCCAGATCGTCAATCAAACCGCTGAGCAGCGTGTTAACCGGCAGATGCATCTGTTTGGCGAACGACAGAATCAGCGCCCGTTGCAGCAGCGGCGTGTTCGGCGCTTGCTTGGCGTAGACCTCCAGCACCCGCTGCCAATGCTCCGGCGGCAAGGTCAGTTCGAGCACCTGACTGGCGTTCCAGTCGGCGTAATAAGCGTAGGCCGTGAGGAATGCATCCGGCTCGCCATCATAGCCCCACCAGGTGAAGCTCGCCGACGGCCCGGCCATTTGCACCAGCCGCAGGCGGCTGTTCTGCATGATCAGGCGCAAGCGATCGCGAATCTGCGGGTTCGACGCCAGCGATGGATAGGCAATGCTCAGCGGCAGCAACCGGCTGGCAGTCTGCTCGACGCCGCCGTACGGGTAGCTGAGCAGATCATCAAGGGCGGAACGGAACAGCGCTTGCGGACTGTCATCCAGACGCAGGCGAATATCCGTGGCATCGGCCGGCAGACTCAACGGCGTATCACCGCTGGCAACCTCGAGACTTTGCGTTTGCGTCACTTGCCAGCCATCGCCGGTTGCACTCAGGCGCACCGCCAAGGCGTCAGCGGTTTTGCCGTCCTGCACCAGCTCCGCCATCCACTCACCGGAAGCCAGGGCGAACGCCGGAATCGGCAGGTAGTTGATGCCGTTGTTCAAGGTCACCGGCAGACGCTGTTCAGCGCCGGCATAACGCGTGACCAGTTCAGCCTTGAGCGGTTTTTCGGCCTGACTGAACGCGAACACGCCCAGTTGTGGCTGATCGCCTTTGCGGAATTTGCTCGGCCCGCTCCACTTCAGGTACAGCGGTTTTTCCGAACGGACGAACTGTTTCTTCTGCCCGACCTGACCATCATCAGCGATGGCGCGGGCGGTGATGCGCCAGCGGGTCAGCGAGTCCGGCATCTTGAAGGTGAAGCGGGTTTTGCCGTCGGCACCGGTCAACAACTCCGGCTGCCACGCGGCGGTGTCGACGTCTTCACGACGCGGCCGCTCCAGCACTTTTACCCCGCGTTCGCTGCGGTTGGCCTTGCCCGGTGCGCCGGGGCTGCCGGGCAACGCCACGTCGTAACTGATGAACGACAGGCTGGCACTGGTGCGCACGTTGTTGCGGCGCGGGTGATAGAAGAACTGGTCGATGGTCGGCGCGACTTCCGGTTGCAGCGCGTAGACCATTTCATCGACGACGCTGACCGTCAGGTGGGCCGGCACTGCCTTGCCAGCGAATTGCGTGGTCAGGTCAACCGTGACCGTATCGCCCGGCAGATAGACCGCTTTGTCGGTGCTGATCGCCACGTCGATCTGCGGCGCGACAACTTTGATCCCGGCATTCTGGAAGCTGTACTGACCGCCCTTGGTGTAGAGCACGGAGAAGGTCAGGTTCGGCGCAAAGTTATCCTTCACCGGGATGCGCGCGCGGTACTGGGTGTCGCTGAGTTTTTCCAGTTTCAGCCAGTCGGCGCCCTTGGCCAGCAGCGCGGTGGCTTCGACCTTGTCGCGTTCCAGCGACAGCAGCGCATCGCTGACCGGCTCGGGGAAAGTGATCAGCGCCAGCGCTTCATCGCCGGCCTGGTATTCAGGCTTGTCGAGGACGATCTCGACGGTACCCGGCACGGCTTTGACGCCGTCGCCAGTCACTGAATGGCCAGTGGCGCCGAGGACGCGACCATTCAGATCTTTGAGTGTCAGGTTGTAAGTGCCCGGGCGCTCGAACGCGAGGCTGAAGCCTTTGTCGGTGGCGGCAAGTTTGCCTTCGCCGGTGCTCTGGTCTTCGAGACGCACCCAGCCATAGCTGCTCGGCGTTACTGCTTTGCTCTGTTCGGTGCCACCTTCATTCGCGTAGCTGAACGCGACCTTGTCGCCAGCCGCGCTGAAGCGTTGCGGCGCGCTTAAACGAAAACTCGCCGCGCCACGGTCGATGAGGATTTCCTTGGTGGTCTTGACCCGATACGCCGCGCCATCGCTGGCGAATACGGTGAGCATGTAGCGGCTCGGTTTGTCGGCGGCCGGCAGGTCGAGGGTCGCATTGCCTTTGCTGTCGGAGGTCAGTTCGGTGCTGGTCAATTCCACCGGGAATTGCCCGAGGTATTGCAGTTCATTGTCGACCATCGACAATTGCTGGGCGCGCAGGCTCAAGCTCAGCTTGGCGTTGGCCACCGGTTTGCCGTCCGGATACAGCAGCACCAGACTACCTTTGACCGGCTCACCGGTGCGGTAATCCTGCTTGGCCAGATTCAGGGAAATCTCGAAGTGCGGCTTGATGTATTCGGCGACACGGAAGGCGCTGCTGTAGGCCTGATCCTTATAGTTGAAACGGATCTCGTAACCGCCGGCCACGGCGTTGTCCGGCAACTGGAAACGGCCCTGAGTACCGGCCTTCGAATCGAGTTTGAGGTCGAGATGTTGCAACTCGGTACCGGTCGCGTCGAGCACGCTGACGCTGACGTCCGCCGCCCCCGGCAATACCGAATCGCGGGCGTTCTTGAATTCGCGACCGACGATTTTCAGCGACACCCAATCGCCCGGGCGATACAGCGGCCGGTCGGTGAAGGCATACAGTTTGGTGTCGTAGATTTCGCTGTCGTAATAGAAGTTTTCCGAGACGAACACCCCGCCCTCTTCATCCTCGCCGATGACGAACGAACGTTCGGGGCTGACGTGTTTCAGGCGCAGCAAACCGTCGCTGTCGGTCGCGCCGCTGCTCATCACACCGAGGCCGTCGGTCCACAGCACATTGACCTTCGGCACCGAGCTGCCTTCGTGTTTGCGTGCGGCCCAGACCAGCAGTTCGTCACCGGCAATTTTGCTCACCGCCACGGTGTTGGAAACGAAGACCATGGTCGTCGCACGGTACTTGCCGATCAGCGCTTCGACCAGGTACAAGCCCGGTTTCAGCTGACCCAACGGAATGTAAACGTTGCCCGGCGCGACGCTGACGAAATCACTGGAAGATCCGGCCAGATCGACCCCGGCCGGCGGCTGGATCGGCTTGGCCTGCCACAGTGGATAACGGAACTGGCTGACCACCGGCAGGCCCGGAATCAGCGCAAATTGCGGTTGCGCGTCATACGGCGTCGGCGCGGCCATCGCGTCGCCCATCTTCAATTCCGGCACTTCTTCGGTGACCTGTTTGCGCGACTCATAAGAGAACGCGCGCTGCATCACCCGACGGGATTTGCGGTACCAGTTGTCCCACAGGTACGCGAGGGTGTTGGAAAGACCCTCGCCCTTGAACTGGCCGTCGCTGACCACCCGGTGCAGGTTCTTCTGACGCTTGAGAAAATCCAGCGGTTTGTCGATGCGGTACACGCGAATGTCGGCGCCGCCATATGGCTCCATGCGAAAACGCCGGTAGTCACGACCGGGCGCTTCGAGGCGCACCATGGCCTGTTCGTCCGCCGCGAAACTGCTGTCGGCGAGCAGAAAGAAGCTTTCGCCGGACACCGGCGTGTAACCGCTGGGCTCGAGCGAATCGTCGGCATGGACGGTCGCCAGTGGCAGCAACAGGGCCAGCAGCAGAGGAATTCGGGAGCAGAGTCGCAACATGCGGGCACCGGTCATTGGGAGAGAAAATTCAGTCGATAGACGCCGATGAAGTTGGGGTTGGCTGCATCGGGTATCCATCGGGTGTCCTTCCATGTCATGAGTTGCTGCAGGCTTGCCGAACGCATGCCGTTGTCTTTGGGGGTGGTGGTGCCGGTGTGATAGGCGATGTAGCGGCCCATCCAGATCATCAAGTGCTGGTCGTCGCCCTGATCGAAAAACATCAGGTCACCGGGGCGCGCCTGCGACACATCGCGGCTGACCAAGTGACTGTTGAACTGAATCAGTTTGATCGCGTTAACGTACGGCCCGACCTTGCCACCGCCCTGCTGCCACTGCTGCGCAAGCTTGCGTTGCTCGTCGCTGAGCGACAGTTCCGGTGGCAGGTAGCGATTGGAAAGGCCGTTGCTGCGCAGCCACTTGTCATCGTGGACTTTCAGCGCTTCGTTGGCGGCGAAGCGCACCAGCCCCGCGCAGTCCTGCTGATACCAGCGCGGGCTCGGGCCCTGGCTCAGTTGCTCTTGCGCAATACGCACAAACCAGGCGCGAAACACCTGCGATTGCGCCGGATCCAGCGCCGGAGCTTTTAAAGGTAGAGAGTCGACGGCGCGGGCGCCCGCGCTGAGCAACAGCGCGAGCAGGCCGAGGCTGCGGATCAGTGCAGTCACAGCGCTTTCCATTCCAGCGGCAGCCATTGCCAGTGGCCGTCCGGCTCGCTGCCTTCGGGCAAGGTCAGGGCATATTTGCCGTAGCCGCCGAGAGTGCGCAGTTTCGGCAGCAGATAGGTTTGCGCGGCGTTGTAGAACACCGGCTCCATGTCCTGCGGCAGGCTGTCGAGGGTTTCCTGCTGCATCAGTTGAGCCATCGAATCCGGGCCGAAATAGATCGGCATCAGCACGTCTTTGGGCAATACGTCAGCCATCGGCGGGAAGCGTTTGTCGAGAGTGCCGAGGGCCTTGTCGATGAGTTTGTCGTCCAGCGAAAACAGCAGCGTCGAGCCGTGTCGGGCGAGGCTGACGTTCATGAACGCCTTGCCGGAAATCGCCTCTGGGTTCTGCGCAGTCTTCGCCGCATACGGACCGAAACTGGAGCTGACCTGACGTTGCCAGACGTGGCTCTGGCCTTCCTGTTTCTCGACCACCAGGAACACGTTTTGCGCAACGTTGGGCTCGAACGCGCCGACCATCGAGCCGAACAGCTTGCCCAGATCGCCGTCGAGCTTGCTGCTGTCTTCGTCTTTCAGGCTGGCCACCAGCAGCGGCGTGTACAAGCGTGAATCGGCGTACCAACACAGGCCGGCCGCACCGGCGACGTGCTCGGTCAGCGTCTGCGCCACGGCGTCGTCGGCGCCGAGCTTTACCAGTAACGGCCTCTGCGGTTCGGCTGCCACCGGCAAGGTCACACAGGCACTGGCACCCAGCGGCATCGCCTGCCACACCGGTTTGAAATCGAAGTCCGGCTGGTTTTCCAGCTCGTCCATGGCCAGGTAGCTGTGCCAGCCCTTGTCGTCCATGTCGAAACGCAGCCCGGCAAAATTCGGGATAAAGCGCTGATAGCCCATGGCAAGCACGCTGGCATTGACCGACAGCCGCTGTTTGGTTTCGGGGTTTTTCGCCGGCAGACCGAACGCTTCGGGAAAGAGTTTTTCGCCGTTGAGCAATGCCGCCAATGCTTGCGACGAAACGTGACCGGATTCCTCAGACGCGCCGTTCTCGGGGTCGTAGTACTTGGCCGGGTTGGACAACACCACCAGTTTGTCGCCGCGCGACGCGAACAGCAGCGATTTGCTGGCGTTGTAGCTGAGCTGATAGAGCGGCACTTCGTCGCTGCCAACCTTGAGGTTGCCGATCAGGCTGAGCTGGCTGTCATCCAGCGCGACTTTCGCCAGTGGCTCGAGGAGTTTCGCCAGCCCGCCACGATCCATCACCAGCAGGAAATCCTTCAAGCGGCCATCGGCGCCACGCCACAGCGCCACGTCCGCCGGCTGATCGAAAAGCTGCTCGATCAGGCTGTCCTGCAATTTCAGATCATGCTCGTAGACGATCCGCCGCAGGCTGCCGATCAGGCCGAGGCGATCTGCATGGGTTTCGTAATAGAAGACGAAATCTTCGGTCAGCGTGGCCTTGAGGAACGGCACCGTCAGCAGGTCTTTGGGCAACTGGCTCAGCGAGCGGGTTTCCAGCAACGCGTCCGGGCGACTGAGGCCGAGCTTGTCACTGGCCAGCTCGGCCGGCGGCGCCTTGGGCTTGAGCAGCAGCCAGCCGAAACCGCCCGCCACGCCGGCGATCAGGCACAGCCCGAGCAACAGCAACGGCCAGCGCCGCGAAGGTTTGGCAGCCGGAGTAGCAGCAGCCGGGGTAGCAGTGTTATCGCTCATGTTCACAACATCCGAGTTCATCCGTGGCGGGATGCTTAATAGTTGAAAGTCTTGACCAGCAGCAGATCACCGATCGCGCGCAGGGGCACGATGAAGGTTTCGCGTTTTTCGTCGACGGTGTTTTCGTTGAGCACCAGCGTGATTTGCGAGGTGATCACCTCGTTCTGGTTGCTGGTCTCCTCGAAGTTATAGCCGCCGGCGCCGTAGTTGCCCCAATAGTTGACGTAAACCAGATAGGTGCCGTGCAGCGGCGCCGTCATGGTGAACATCTCCGGGCCCGGACCATCGACGCCATCCGGGTCGAGACCACCGCCATTGCTCAGCGCTGGCCGCGCCCAGAACGCATGCTGACCGTCGGGGGTGACAATATGCAGATCGAGTTCGGCTTTCGGATCGTCCCAGCCCAGGACAAGACGAATCCGCGCCGGCGTGCGCAGATGATTGGCTTCATAAAATTGCACGCGCTTGAGCGACTGACCCTCGGCGCTGATCACCTCGACGCTGTTGGAACCGGCGCCGAACGCATACGGCCGGGCGAAGCGGCCCTGGTCGTCGGTGTACAGATTGAGTGGATTGCCATTCACCGCGAGGCTGTGCGGCGGGCGCATATGGCCGAGGGCCTTGAGCTGACCCTGGATCATCGTGCGATTGCGCTGGACGCCGCGATCGATCGGCGGCGTCGGATAGGCGACCTGCGGATTTTCCGTGCGATCGAGCAAACCGTGATAGCGCCAGCCACCCACCGGCTCGGACAATTCGGCGCTCGGCGCAGCCGCCCACAGCCCCGGCGCACAGGCCAGACCAATCAGCAGCAACAGAAATGAACGCATGTGACGCCTCCTGCCATGCCCCAACGAAACCTTGCACCCGATCCTCGGCGCTTCACAGCGGTGAACTGCGTTTCGTCTGATGAACCCGCCAATGCGGGTCGTCGAAGGCGCGAAGATTAGCGATTCGGCGGTTTTTTAACAATCGGATACATGTGCTTTTGCTGTAGGAATTGCGCCAACCCAGTGGACGATGAGCCGAATAGCCGTCATATTCGGCTCACTAGATGAGCCGAATAGCTTTTGTATTCGGCTCATGAACCGACGCAGGCATTCAAATGGCAACTCAATGGATCTGGCAGCAACCCGATTGGCCGGACTTCAACTGGCAGACAGAACGCTTGGCGGGTGTGTTGCGCGAATGCGTGCAGGCGCAAGGTCAGCTGATGGGCATGGCGGGGTCGGTCAGTCATGCCCTGGGGGCGCAGACCGAACTCGACGCCCTGCTGCAGAACATCGTGACCTCTTCGGCCATCGAGGGTGAACAACTCAACGTCGGCTCGGTACGCTCATCATTGGCTCGACGTCTGGGCCTGGAACTGGTTGACGGGACTAGCGTCAGTCCGCGCAGTGAGGGGCTGGCACAACTGATGCTCGATGCGACCCGGCGCTTTGCCGAACCGCTGACCTGCGCGCGCTTGCTTGAGTGGCACCGATGGTTATTCCCTGATCAGGAAAACGACCTTAACGCGAGAGCGATGCACGTTGGCGCGCTGCGCGGCGACGAGTCAATGCAGGTAGTGTCCGGTCGCATTGATCGCCCGACCGTGCATTTCGAGGCGCCGCCGCGCAAAGGTCTTGAACGGCAACTGGAGCAGTTCCTCGACTGGTTCGAAGCGAGCCGGAATCAAACTGCACTGGACCCTTTGTTGCGCGCCGGCATCGCGCATTTCTGGTTTGTGACCTTGCACCCATTCGATGACGGCAATGGCCGCCTGACCCGCACCATCACCGATCTGGCACTGGCTCAGGGTGAGGCGCAGGCGATCCGTTTCTACGCCATGTCGGCAAGCATCCTCGAAGATCGCTCGGGCTATTACCGAATTCTGGAGTCGAGTCAGAAAGCCACGCTGGACATCACTGAGTGGCTCGACTGGTTCCTGCAAACCTTGCTGCGCAGTCTGCGCCAGGCGATCGCGCGCATCGACAGCGTTCTCGGCAAGACCCGCTTCTGGCAGGCGCACCGCGAGTCGGAACTTTCCGTCGAACAGGTGAAGGTGCTCAATGGGCTGTTGGACGGCGGCGACCGCGGTTTTGAACAGGGCATCAGTGCCGGGCAATATCAGGCGGTGGCGAAGGTGTCGAAAGCCACCGCGACCCGCCATCTCGCCGAGCTGCTGGACAAGGGCTGCCTGCAGCGATTGCCCGGAGGGGGCCGCAGCACACGCTATCGAATCAACTATCCGGACTGATCCCTGAATCATTGAGTCTGCACCCGGCGCCAGCGCCGCTCATTTGCCCATACCCCCCCTATCTGCTAGTGTCGCGCCGGTTTAACGTCTACCGGAAATTGCCGCCATGGCCCGCAAAAAAGCTGCACTGGATTTCGAACAGTCCCTCGCCGACCTGCAAACACTGGTCGAGCGTCTGGAGAACGGTGAATTGTCGCTGGAAGACTCGCTGACCGCTTTCGAGCAGGGCATCGGTCTGACCCGTGATTGCCAGGCGGCGCTGGCGCAGGCCGAGCAGAAGGTCCAGGTGCTGCTGGAGCGCGATGGCGAACTCGCCGAGGAACCCTTCGACGCGGAACAGCCAGAATGATTGCAGCGTATTCGGCGACCAGCCAGGCCCGAGTCAACGCGGCGCTGGAGAGTCTGTTCAATGCGCCGTTGCCGGAGTTGGCGCGGCTCTACGAAGCCATGCGCTACAGCGTGATGAACGGCGGCAAACGCGTGCGCCCGTTGCTGGCTTACGCCGCGTGCGAAGCGCTCGGTGGCAAGGCCGAGCAAGCCAACGGCGCGGCCTGCGCGGTGGAGCTGATTCACGCATATTCGCTGGTACACGATGATCTGCCGGCGATGGACGACGATGATCTGCGTCGAGGCCAACCGACGACCCACAAAAAATTCGATGAAGCGTGCGCGATTCTTGCCGGTGACGGTTTGCAGAGTCTGGCGTTCAGCGCCCTGCTCGACCCGCGTCTGAGCAATTGCAGCAGCGACATTCGCCTGCAAATGGTCACCGCGCTGGCGCAGGCTGCAGGCCCGGCGGGCATGGTCGGCGGCCAGGCCATCGATCTTGGCTCGGTCGGCTTGAAACTCGATCAGAAAGCCCTCGAACAGATGCATCGGCACAAAACCGGCGCGCTGATCGAAGTCAGCGTGCGCCTGGGCGCCCTCGCCAGCGGCCGGGCCGAGGCGGACGAACTGAAATCCTTGCAAACTTATGCACAGGCCATCGGTCTGGCGTTTCAGGTCCAGGACGACATTCTCGACGTCGAAAGCGATACCGCGACCCTCGGCAAACGCCAGGGCGCCGACATCGCGCGCGACAAGCCGACCTACCCGGCCCTGCTCGGCCTCGACGCGGCCAAGGCCTATGCGCTGGAGCTGCGTGATCAGGCGCTGCACGCCCTGCGACCGTTTGACGCGGCGGCCGAGCCGCTGCGTGAGCTGGCCCGGTATATCGTCGAGCGGCGCAACTGACGGCGAATCGGCCAAAAAAGACCAACGCGTGGGCAGGGGCCGATGCATCAGGTAAACTGCCGCATCTTCTATACCTATAACGATTCGCCTGATGCCCACGACGTTTCATGAGATTCCCCGCAAGCGCCCGACCACGCCCCTGCTCGACCGCGCGAACACGCCGGACGGCCTGCGCCGGTTAGGCGAAGCCGAGCTGGAAACCCTGGCCGATGAGTTGCGCCTGGAACTGCTCTACACGGTCGGCCAGACCGGCGGGCATTTCGGTGCCGGCCTGGGCGTGATCGAGCTGACCATCGCGCTGCATTACGTCTTCGACACGCCGGACGACCGGTTGCTGTGGGACGTCGGCCATCAGGCGTATCCGCACAAGATCCTCACCGGCCGTCGCGAGCGCATGGCCAGCCTGCGCCAGAAGGACGGCATTGCCGCGTTCCCGCGCCGCTCCGAGAGCGAGTACGACACCTTTGGCGTCGGCCACTCCAGCACTTCGATCAGCGCCGCGCTGGGCATGGCGATTGCCGCCCGCCTGCAGGACAGCGATCGCAAGGCCATCGCGGTGATCGGCGATGGCGCGTTGACTGCCGGCATGGCCTTCGAGGCGCTGAACCACGCGCCGGAAGTCAATGCCAACATGCTGGTGATCCTCAACGACAACGACATGTCGATTTCGCGCAACGTCGGCGGGCTGTCGAATTATCTGGCGAAGATCCTTTCCAGCCGCACTTACGCGAGCATGCGCGAAGGCAGCAAGAAAGTCCTGTCGCGCCTGCCGGGCGCCTGGGAAATCGCCCGTCGCACCGAAGAGTACGCCAAAGGCATGCTGGTTCCGGGCACGCTGTTCGAAGAGCTGGGCTGGAATTACATCGGCCCGATCGACGGCCACGACCTGCCGACCCTGATCGCCACGCTGCGCAACATGCGTGATCTGAAAGGCCCGCAGTTCCTGCACATCGTCACCAAGAAAGGCAAAGGCTTCGCCCCGGCGGAAGTCGACCCGATCGGTTACCACGCTATCACCAAACTCGAGCCACTGGACGCGCCGGCCGCCGCGCCGAAAGCCGCCAGCGGGCCGAAGTACTCGGCGGTGTTCGGCGAGTGGCTGTGCGACATGGCCGCCAGCGACCCGCGTCTGGTCGGGATTACCCCGGCAATGAAGGAAGGCTCTGATCTGGTGGCGTTCAGCGAACGCTTCCCGCTGCGCTATTTTGACGTGGCGATTGCCGAGCAACACGCGGTAACGTTCGCCGCTGGCATGGCCTGCGAAGGTGCTAAACCGGTGGTGGCGATCTACTCGACGTTCCTGCAGCGCGGTTACGACCAACTGGTGCATGACGTCGCGGTACAGAATCTCGACGTGCTGTTCGCCATCGACCGCGCCGGCCTGGTCGGCGAAGACGGCCCGACCCACGCCGGCAGCTTCGACCTGTCGTACCTGCGCTGCATCCCGGGCATGCTGATCATGACGCCGAGCGATGAAAACGAACTGCGCAAGATGCTCACCACCGGCCACCTGTACAACGGCCCGGCGGCAGTGCGTTACCCGCGCGGCAACGGCCCGAACGCGACCATCGAGAAAGACCTCGAACCGATTGAAATCGGCAAAGGCATCGTCCGCCGTCAGGGCAGCAAAGTTGCCCTGCTGGTGTTCGGCGTGCAACTGGCCGAAGCGCTGAAAGTCGCCGAGAAGCTTGATGCCACGGTGGTCGACATGCGCTTCGTCAAACCGCTGGACGAAGCCCTGGTTCGCGAGATCGCCGGCAGCCACGAGCTGCTGGTGACTATCGAAGAAAACGCGATCATGGGCGGCGCCGGTGGCGCGGTCAGCGAATTCCTCGCGCGCGAGAACATCCTCAAGTCGATGCTGCATCTGGGCTTGCCG
Organism: Pseudomonas retamae; assembly: GCF_043496865.1. Lineage (NCBI taxonomy): Bacteria > Pseudomonadati > Pseudomonadota > Gammaproteobacteria > Pseudomonadales > Pseudomonadaceae > Pseudomonas > Pseudomonas retamae. The sequence continues at coordinate 12,505 of NZ_JBIEIL010000012.1, read as the reverse complement.
GATATCTATGTCGAGCATGCGAAGCCGGCGCAAATGCTCGCCGAATGCGGGCTCGATGAGGCCGGGATCGAAGCATCGATTCGCCAACGGCTGGCATTGCTCGACCAGTAAACGCAATACCCCTGTGGGAGCGAGCCTGTTCGCGAATACGGCCCATCAGTCAACACTACTTTGACTGGCAGTCCGCTTTCGCGAGCAGGCTCGCTCCCACAGTGTTTTGTGAAACCCTGATTTCGTGTGTACACCTGAAATACCTGTGGAATGTCGATGAACCTCTCGCGCCTCGCCCTGCCCTTCTTCCTGCTGCCGACCGCCAACACCTTCGCCGACACCTTCGAGCGCGACCAGGCCCTGAAGCTGCCGGACATGCTGATCAGCGCCAACCGCCAGGTCGAAGCCCGCAACGACAGCAGCGCCGCCAATACCGTGTTCACTCGCGAAGACATTGATCGCCTGCAACCGAGCGACGTCCCTGACCTGCTGCGCCGCGTACCCGGCGTGCAAGTGGCACAAACTGGCGGGCGCGGCAGCCTGCCGGGCATTTACATTCGCGGCACACAGTCGGCGCAGAGTCTGGTGCTGGTCGACGGCCAGCGCATCGGCAACTCGACGTCCGGTGACAGCAATCTGCAGCATTTGAATATCGAGCAGATCGAACGCGTCGAAGTGCTGCGCGGCTCACGCTCGGTGATTTATGGCAGCGATGCGATTGGCGGGGTGATCCAGATCTTCACCCGCCGCGGCACCGGTCAAGGCTTGCAGCCACGCCTGCACATGGGCTTGGGCAGCAACCAGAGCTGGGAGCGCAGCCTCGGTTTGTCCGGGGGCGACGATAAAACCCGCTTCAACCTTGGTGCCAGCCTCGATGAAAGCGCCGGCATCGACCGCACTCACGACTCCTACCCGAGCGACGGCGATCACGACGCCTACCGCAACCAATCCATCAGCCTGAGCCTCAGCCATGCGCTGACCGACGACATCGAGGTCGGCGCCAATCTGCTGGATAACCGTGGCAAAAGCGAATTCGACAGCCCATTCGGTAGATATGACTTCGCGACGAAGCAGTCCTACCAGCAACAGCCCTACAGCGATTTCAACGTCAGCAGCCTCAACAGCTACGTCGACGCGCGGGTCAATGAACGCTGGAAAACCCGTGTCGAGTTTGGCCACACAGAGAATCGCGAAAAAACCTTCGACAAGCTCAGCGACGAGCGCACGGTGTTCAACACCTATCGTGACTCGGTCAACTGGCAGAACGACCTGACCCTTGATGCGCGCAACAGCCTGATTCTCGGCGGCGACTGGTACGAAGACCGCATCAACAGCAGCACCGCGTTCGACGAGGACAGCCGCTGGAACCGCGCCGCCTTCATCCAGCATCGCTACCAGGGCGACAGCTTTTCCACCGAGCTGGGCCTGCGCCATGACGACAATCAGCAGTTCGGCAGTCAGAACACCTGGAGCGGCACCTTCACATTGCCGCTCAACCCGGACAACGATGTGTTGCTGAGCTACAGCGAAGGCTTCCGCGCGCCGACCTTCAATGACCTCTACTACCCGGATTTCAGCAATCCCGATCTGAAACCGGAAACCTCGAAAAGCTACGAGCTGCAATGGCGCAGCCAGTTGAGCGACAGCAGCCGCCTCGAAGCGTCGATCTATAGGACCGACCTGGAAGACGCGATCATCTTCGGCAGCAATTCACGCCCGGAAAACGTCGCTTCGGCACGGATCAATGGCTTTGAAGCGGCACTCAAGCAAGACCTGTTCGGTTGGCAGAGCAATCTCGGCGTTTCGATCATCGACCCGCGTGACCGCGACAGCGGGCACACCCTGGCGCGCCGTGCGCGGCGAACGCTGAACTGGGATCTGGATCGGCAGTTCGACCGCTTGAGCCTGGGCGCGAGCTGGCAGACGGTAAGCAGCAGTTATGACGATCGCGACAACCAGCAATCATTGGGTGGCTATGCGCTGTTCGGCTTGCGCAGCAGTTGGGCGCTGAATCGCGAGATCAAGCTGGACTTGAAGGTCGACAACGTTTTCGACAAGGGTTACAGCCGGGCCAATTACAGCTATGACGGCAGCCAGTATGGGTATCGCGAAGAAGGTCGGGTGTGGATGTTTGGGGTGACCTGGACGCCGGAGCTCTGATCCTTTTTTGGTGGTTTGCGGGCCTCTTCGCGAGCAGGCTCGCTCCCACAGTGGATCTCTGTTGCACTCAAACTCGGGGGTTAAAACCCAATCAAATGTGGGAGCGAGCCTGCTCGCGATGCAGGCGCTGCGGTCTCAATGGTCGGGCGCAATCAACCGGCAAAGCTTGGCAGTGGCGCTGATCATTTGGCCACTGGGGCGCTCAAGACCTTTGTCAGTCACCAACAGCAACTTCCCCTGCTTTACCGCTGCCACCTGCGGCCAGCTCTCCCACGCCTCCAGCTGCGGCTGATCCCCCGCCAGTATCACCTCGGGATCACGCTGCAACACCGCCTCGATACTCACCTGCGGCGCCGGCAAACTCAGGTCGGCGAAGACATTGCGCGCCCCGCAGACCTCAAGCGCATCACTGATGATCTGTCCGCCGCCAATGGTGTACAGCGGCGTGTCCCAGACCTGATAGAACACCCGCAACGGCACCTCACGGCGATAGCGCTGGCGCAGATCGGCGAGTTGTTGGCGCAAGGAATCCGCGCGCTTCAGGCCGCGCTCCGGTCGTCCCAGGCGCGTGGCAATGGCTTCGATCTGGTTTATCAGTTGTTCGAAAGAGTGCGGCTCGGCGACGAAGGTCGCAATACCCAGACGCTTGAGCTGATCACGCTGCGCCGCGCCGACACTGCCGGGCCAGAGCAACAACAGGTCAGGCTTGAGGCTGAGCAAACGCTCGATGTCGAGCTGGCCATATCGCCCAACCGAGGCCACATGCGCGATTGACTCGGGGCGCTCGCCGGCATCGAGCACGCCGACCAGCAGGTCGGCTGAATCGAGTTCAACGACAATTTCCGACAGCGACGGGGCGAGGCTGACCACGCGCAGCTCGGCCAACACCGGGCCAGCACTGATCAGCAGCAGAGCCGCCAGCCAGAGCCGGCGCATCAGCCGAGTTGACGCGGAATACGGTAGAGGTAAAACAGCACTGCCGTGGACAGCGCCAGCAACATCAGCGGCACGGCTTCGAGGCCGACGAACACTGCCAGCGTACCGATCCACGCCGGCAAGGAAGCGACAAGGAGCGCCGCACGACGGCGCGCTGCCAGCGCAATCCACGCGGCCGGCTCATCGGGCGTGTCGAGGGCTTTTTGCGTGGCGATCAGCGCATGCTTGTAGCGGCCGAAAAACTTCAGGCTGACGAACATCGACGCGACACCGGCAATGAACAACGGCATCGCCAGTACCGGCAGCAGCCCCTCGCCCGCGCCGAACAACGCATTGATGACGAACAGCGGCAACAGCGCCAGCGCCAGGTATTGCCACCAGGCCACCGACAATCGGCGCCGCACCTGTCCGCGCGTCACGCGCGGTCGACCTCGCCCTGATGCTCGTTGCCCATCATGTGGTCGAGCTTGCTGGCCTTGGTCGCCAGGTAAAGTTTGTTGTGCGGGTTGTGGCCGGTGTGCAGCGGCACGCGCTCGGCGACGACGATGCCCATCTCGGTCAAGGCTTTGACCTTGCGCGGGTTGTTGGTCATCAGGCGCAGGGATTTGACGCCCAAATGTTCGAGCATTGGCAGGCACATGGCGTAGTCACGCTGATCGGCGGCAAAGCCCAGACGTTCGTTGGCTTCAACGGTGTCGGCGCCGCCGTCCTGCAATTCGTAGGCACGGATCTTGTTCAACAGACCGATGCCGCGACCTTCCTGGCGCAGATACAAGAGCACGCCACGGCCTTCGCGGGCGATCGCCTGCAGGGCGGCGTCCAGTTGCGAACCGCAGTCGCAGCGCTGGCTGAACAAGGCATCGCCGGTCAGGCATTCGGAGTGCAAACGGCCGAGTACCGGAGCGCCGTCGGCAATTTCACCCAGGCTCAGCACGACGTGCTCGCGGCCGGTCGTTTCATCGAGAAACCCGTGCATGGTGAATTGCGCATAAGGCGTTGGCAGCTTGCAAGCGGCAACAAAGACGACAGGCACCGGTGTGCTCCTGATCTAAAAATTCTGAAAATTCGCAGGCCGGCATTGTAACAGCAGGTTCCTGTGGACGCTTAGGCTGAATTATCGGCGATAACGATCAAAAAGTTTGATGACAATGGCCTGCACCCCACCCCCGTGGGAGCGAGCCTGCTCGCGAAGACGTCAGTTCAGTCAACCAAGTGATGACTGATCGACCGCTTTCGCGAGCAGGCTCGCTCCCACAGGTGCATCGTCAGTCATTAGATCTACGATCAGTTCGAGGTGAACGGATACGGCTGCTTCCACTTCTCGAAAACGGGCTTCAGCTCGTCGCTCTTGACCAGTTGCGCCATCCGCCGGTCATACAACGCCATCAGCGCCCGGGCTTGCGGGGTATCGGCGAAACCGAGGAACAACGGCAACTCGGCCAGATGCGAATAACGGTACTGCGCCGGGTCCGGCGCATCGCGCACCACGGCTTCAACCTCGGTCCGCGCGTCAATGTAGTAATCCGCCCGCCCCTGTTTGAGCATCGACAGAATGCCGCTGCGCCGCTCGATCTGGTTGTAGCGCTTGATGTTCGGCAGGTAGTTTTCGTAGCGATAGCCGCGCACCCATGCCAAGCGGTATTTGCCCAGCGTCGCCAGGGTCGGTTCGGGGCTGCTGGCCAGCCCCAGTGCGTAAATGTGGTCGGAATCGAAATTCCATTTCGGATACAGCACCTGCTGGGCTTCATCGCGGTAGGAGCCGACCAGCGCGTCGACTTCCTTCAACTGCACCAGGCCGATCGACCGGGTGTAGGGCACCGTGCGAATGTCCAGCTTCACGCCAGCCGGTTCGAACACTTTGCGCAGAACGTCCCAGGCGAGGCCATGACCGTCGGCGGCGGTGTAGTCTTCCCAGTCTTCGCTGGCCAGATGGATCACCGCAGGCGTCGGTGGCGCTTCGTGCGCATGGGCGAACGCGCCCAACAGAGCCAGAACCAGCATCGCCAACCCGCGTCGCAACATCTACCTGCCCCTCACTTGCCCCTGATCCTGATCAGGCGAACAGCCACACCAGCCCCTGCATCGCCAGCCAGGCAAACACCCCGGCGAGCACGTCGTCGAGCATGATGCCGACGCCGCCATGCACATGTTTGTCGATCCAGCGGATCGGCCACGGCTTGAGAATATCGAAGAAGCGGAACACCAGAAAACCCGCGAGCAACCAGTACCAGCCTTCCGGCACCAGCCACAAGGTGATCCACATGCCGACCATTTCGTCCCAGACGATGCCTTCGTGGTCGTGCACGCGCAAATCATCAGCGACTTTGCCGCACAGCCAGAAGCCGAACAGCATGGTGATGCCCAGCATCAGCCAGTAGCCCCAGTCCGGCAGCATCTGCCACAACGGAATGAACGGCAGCGCCACCAACGAGCCCCAGGTGCCCGGGGCTTTGGGCAGCGTGCCGGAACCGAAGCCGAACGCGAGGAAATGCCAGGGATTGCGCCAGACCGACGGCGGCACGAATTCAGCCGGAACCTGTTTCGGGTGATCTGTCACGGTGTCTCCTGAAAATGTTGATAACCGCGGGTATGCGGGGTGATGTCGCGACCGTCACGATCCAGCAGCACCACGCCCTGGCCGTCGCTGACGCGGCCGATCACATGGATCGGCCAGCCGGCTGCCAGCAGTGCCGGCAGCTCGTCGGACGGCAGCGTGAAGGCCAGCACGTAATCATCGCCACCACTGAGCGCCGCACGTTCGGCACCGCGCTGCCCGAGAAACGCCACTAAGGCATCCGACAACGGTACACGCTCGCGTTCAATCTCAAGTCGCACCTTTGACGCCAGTGCGATATGACCGCAGTCGGCGAGCAGGCCGTCGGAGATGTCCAGCGCCGCTGTGGCTTTGCCTCGTAAAGCCTGACCGAGGGCCAGTTGCGGCTGTGGCGACCAGTAATGATCGAGCAGCGGCTGGGCGATTTCGGCCGCGGCGTCGCGTTGCCCCAGCACCAGCGGCAACGCGCCGGCAGCATTGCCCAACTCACCGCCGACACAGAGCAGATCGCCCGGTCGCGCGCCGCTGCGGGTCAACGCCTGGCCAGCGGGTACGCGGCCAAACACGGTGACCGTCAGGCTCAACGGCCCACGCGTGGTGTCGCCGCCAACCAACGCTACGCCGCAACTCTGCGCCATGCGGTTCAAACCGCGGGCATAGGCTTGCAGCCAATCGGCGGTCACCGTCGGCACAGTCAGGGCAAGGGTAAAGGCAACGGGCGTGGCGCCCATGGCGGCCAGGTCGCTGACCGCGACGGCCAGCGAGCGCTGACCGAGCAGAAACGGATCGCAAGGGTCGGCGAAATGCACACCGGCCACCAGCGTATCGGTAGAAATGGCCAACTGTTCCCCGGCGGGAACCGTCAGCAAGGCACAGTCATCGCCAATCCCGAGAGCAACGCCTTCGCCGCCCTGCGCACAAGGCGCGGCGGCGAAGAAATTGCGGATCAGCTCAAACTCGCCCATGGCTGAGACAAAGTGTTCAAGCGCCGATCAGCGCTTGAACGCCTTCACTTCAGCTTCACGCAGGCGCGGGGCCAGCTTGTCGAGAACGCCGTTGACGAACTTGTGGCCGTCGGTCGAACCGAAGACTTTCGCCAGCTCGATACCTTCGTTGATTACCACGCGGTACGGTACGTCGACGCGCTTGAGCAGTTCCCAGGTGGACAGGCGCAGAACCGCCAGTTCAACCGGGTCGAGCTCCTCGATCGCCAGATCCAGGCACGGCGTCAGGGCGGTGTCGATTTCGGTCTTGAACTGCGGAACCCCGTGCAGGATCTCGCGGAAGTAGGCGCCGTCGACATCAGTGAAATCGTTATCAACGCGAAACTGCGCTTCGATCTCGTTCAGCGATTGCTTGGCCATGTGCCACTGGTACAACGCCTGAGTCGCGAGCTGACGGGCTTCGCGACGCTTGACGCTTTTCGAGGGCTTGCCGGCATCCGCAGGTTTCGGATCGCGCGGGTTGAAACGATCGCTTTCGTCGCTAATCACTTGGCCTCCAACTGCGCCAGCAGGCTGACCATTTCCAGAGCGGACAGGGCAGCTTCAGCACCTTTGTTACCGGCCTTGGTGCCGGAACGTTCGATGGCTTGCTCGATGGAATCAACGGTCAGCACGCCGAAAGCGACCGGCACGCCGAACTCCATGGACACCTGAGCCAGACCCTTGGTGCATTCGCCCGCCACGTATTCGAAGTGCGGGGTGCCGCCACGAATGACCGCGCCGAGGGCGATGATTGCGGCGAACTCGCCTTTCTGCGCGACTTTCTGCGCAACCAGCGGGATTTCGAAGGCGCCCGGTGCGCGGATGATGGTGATGTCGTTTTCGCTCACGCCGTGGCGAACCAGGGCATCAACGGCACCGCTGACCAGGCTTTCAACCACGAAGCTGTTGAAGCGGCCCACTACCAGAGCGTAGCGGCCTTTGGGGGCGATGAAGGTACCTTCGATGGTCTTCAGGGTCATTCGTCAGTTCTCTTAAAGAGCCGGGACGCGTCTGTTACGCGCCCCTCAGTGATTATTTGCCGCGAATTGGAGTCCGCAAACAGCCGGTCGTTATTCGGAGGGCACGTATTCTACAACTTCCAGATCGAAACCGGATATCGCATTGAACTTCATCGGTGCGCTCATCAAGCGCATTTTGCGCACGCCGAGGTCGCGCAGAATCTGCGAACCGGCACCGACGATGCTGTAGGTGGTCGGTTTTTTCGGCGCCGGCTGATCGCCGGTTTCGCGGATATGCGCCAGCAGCACGTCGCCGTCGAGCGGGTGGCCGAGCAACAGCACCACACCGCTGCCCGCCTCGGCGACCGCAGCCATGGCGGCGCGCAGGCTCCAGCGGCCCGGTTGCTTGACCATCAACAGGTCGCGCAGCGGGTCCATGTTGTGCACGCGCACCAGCGTCGGCTCCTCGGCGCAAACGGTGCCCAAGGTCAGCGCCATGTGTACGTCGCCTTCCACCGAATCACGATAGGTCACCAGGTTGAATTGGCCCAGTTCGCTGTCCAGCGGCTGCTCGGCAATCCGCTGAACGGTACGTTCGTGGATCATCCGATAGTGAATCAGGTCGGCAATGGTGCCGATCTTGATGTTGTGCTCGGCAGCGAAGGCTTCGAGTTCGGCGCGACGGGACATGGTGCCGTCATCGTTCATCACTTCGCAGATCACCCCGCTTGGCTCGTAACCGGCCATGCGCGCCAGATCGCATGCGGCTTCGGTGTGGCCGGCGCGTGCGAGGGTGCCGCCGGCCTGGGCCATCAGCGGAAAAATGTGGCCCGGGCTGACGATGTCTTCAGCCTTGGCATCTTTGGCGGCAGCCGCCTGCACGGTGCGCGCACGGTCCGCGGCGGAGATGCCGGTGGTCACGCCTTCGGCGGCTTCGATCGAGACGGTGAACTTGGTGCCGAAGCCGGAACCGTTGCGCGGCGCCATCAACGGCAGCTTCAACAGTTCGCAGCGCTCGCGGCTCATCGGCATGCAGATCAGGCCACGGGCGTGTTTGGCCATGAAGTTGATGTGTTCGGCCTGGCAGCACTCGGCGGCCATGATCAGATCACCTTCGTTCTCGCGGTCTTCGTCATCCATAAGGATGACCATCTTGCCTTGGCGGATGTCTTCAACCAGTTCTTCGATGCTATTGAGCGCCACAAGGCACCCCCTTCTTTTGAATTATTTGAGGTAGCCGTTTTGGGCCAGAAAGCTTTCGGTGATCGTGCTGCCGGCGGTCTTCTCGGCGGCCTTGTCACCCAGCAGCAGACGCTCCAGATAACGCGCCAGCAGGTCGACCTCAAGATTCACCCGGCGACCTGGCTTATACGACGCCATGATGGTTTCGCTCAGGGTGTGCGGGATGATCGTCAGCATGAATTCGGCGCCATCGACCGCGTTCACGGTCAGGCTGGTGCCATCGACGGTGATCGAGCCTTTGTGGGCGATGTACTTGGCCAGCTCCTTCGGCGCGCGAATGCAGAATTCCACGGCGCGGGCGTTGTCGCTGCGCGATACCACTTCGCCGACACCGTCGACGTGGCCGCTGACCAGATGCCCACCGAGACGGGTGGTCGGGGTCAGGGCTTTTTCCAGATTGACCGGACTGCCGCTTTTCAGGTCGTTCATGGCGGTGCAATCAAGGGTTTCGCGGCTGACGTCGGCGGCAAAACCATTGCCGGGCAGCTCAACCGCGGTCAGGCAGACGCCGTTGACGGCGATGCTGTCGCCGAGTTTGACGTCGCTCAGGTCGAGCTTGCCGGTGTCGACATGCACACGCACATCACCGCCCTTGGGGGTCAGTGCACGGATGCTGCCGATGGATTCGATGATGCCGGTGAACATGGGGTTCTCCTTGAGAACGGGGCCAGCGCTAAGGCGATGGCCGGGAATTATACGCGCGCCGCAGGGACAGGGCGGGCAGTGACTCGCCAGTCATCGCCGACCGCGCGGATTTCAGTGATTTTCAGCTGCGGCGCATCCTTCATAGAGGCCAGCGGCCAGTCGAGCAGCGGACGCGCCGTGGAGCCGAGAAACTTGCCAGCGATGAAAATCACGAATTCGTCGACCAGACCAAGCTGCGCGAAAGCCCCGGCCAGACGCGGACCGGCCTCGACCAGCACCTCGTTGACGCCGCGATGGGCCAGCTCCAGCAGCAGCTGATGCAGGTCGACCTGACCATCGTCACCCGGCACAATCAAGCATTCCGGGCCGTTGGCGTACTGTTCTTCGACCGCCACGCAGGTGGCGACCAGCGCCGGGCCGGCCTTGAAGAACGGTGCATCCAGCGGCACCCGCAGGCGGCCGTCGATCAACACGCGCAACGGCGGCCGGTTCATCACTTGCGCGGTTAGCTCGGCATCCAGCCCCAACTCGTCAGCGCGCACGGTCAAGCGCGCACCGTCGGCCAGCACGGTATCGGCGCCGGTCAGCACCACCGCGGCCTCGGCGCGCAAACGCTGGACCGCCGAACGTGCGGCCGGGCCGGTAATCCACTGGCTTTCGCCGCTCTCCATCGCCGTGCGGCCATCGAGGCTCATCGCCAATTTGACCCGCACGAACGGCAAGCCGTGTTCCATGCGTTTGAGAAAGCCTTGATTGAGCATCCGCGCTTCGGCTTCGAGCACGCCGCTTTCGGTGGCGATGCCGGCATCGGCCAGGCGCTGCAAACCGCGCCCGGCAACTTGCGGATTGGGGTCGCGCATTGCGGCCACCACCCGCGCCACGCCGGCATTCACCAGCGCATCGGCGCACGGCGGCGTGCGGCCATGGTGGCTGCACGGTTCGAGGGTCACGTAAGCGGTGGCGCCGCGAGCCTGCTCTCCGGCCGCGCGCAATGCGTGAATTTCAGCATGCGGTTCGCCGGCGCGTTCATGCCAGCCTTCGCCGACAATCTGCCCGTCGCGCACCACCACACAGCCGACCCGCGGATTGGGATGGGTGGTGTAGTGACCCTTGCGCGCCAGTTCCAGCGCGCGCGCCATGAAATGCGCGTCGAGGATGGCCTGCTCGGCGGCGGTCATTCTTGCACCGGTTCGCGGGCGAGGCGGTCGATCTCTTCGCGGAATTCGTTGAGGTCCTGGAAGCGCTTGTACACCGAGGCGAAACGGATGTAGGCGACTTCATCGAGCTTTTGCAGTTCGGCCATCACCAGCTCACCGACGACGAGAGATTTGACCTCGCGCTCGCCGGTGGCGCGCAACTTGTGCTTGATGTGAACCAGAGAGGATTCGAGGCGTTCGACGCTTACCGGACGTTTCTCCAGTGCGCGCTGCATGCCGGCACGAAGTTTTTCTTCGTCGAACGGCTGGCGGCTACCGTCGGTTTTGATCAGGCGCGGCAACACCAGTTCGGCCGTCTCGAACGTCGTGAAACGTTCGCCGCAGGCCAGGCATTCACGCCGGCGGCGCACCTGTTCGCCCTCGGCGACCAGACGCGAGTCGATGACCTTGGTGTCGTTGGCACCGCAGAAGGGACAGTGCATGGTGGCTGGCAACAAAAAAAGGGAGGGCCATGGTAGCGCATCCCGGTGGCAAGACAAGCCATAGCCTTTGCGGTATACAGAACGGCATGATCGTTTGATCCATGGAATTCATTCTGCCGGAGCCTCCAATGCCGTTACGTCCGCTCGTATTGCTCAGTCTTTTCAGCCTGCTGGTGGCCTGTGGCAGCGACGCACCCAAGCCCCAGCCGCCAACGCCGGGCCCTGCGCCACAGCAGGCACAGAAAAAAGCCAAAGAGGCCGCCGAACTCGGCCCGCTGCCGGCCTATCAACGTGAGCTGAGCGGCACCCTGCAAGGCGTACCCGCCGGGGCCGAAGTCGAACTGGCGCTGCTGGTGATCGATGAAAAGGATCGCCCGCAACAACTGCTCGCCAGCTCCAGTCTGATCGGCACCAATCAGCTGCTGCCGTTTCGCCTGCGCTTCAATCCCGAAGCGTTTCCGGCCGGTGCGCGGGTTGAGCTGCGTGGTCGCGCCAGCCAGTCCGGCCAGTTGATTCTGCACCTGCCGTCGCAGACCATTTCTCAGCCGACCACCCAGGCACTGGGCCAACTGCAATTTGTCAAAGCCCCATGACCGCACCGCTCGACCTGCAACAAGCCTTGGGCGAACTGCTCGGCGACGCCCGCCTGAAAGCCTGCGCGTTGCCGGGCACCGATTTGCAGCTGTGGTTGATCGACGGCGACAACATGGCCCGCGAATTCAGCCAGGAAGAAACCCAGCGCATCCTGCATGAGCCGCCCTACTGGAGTTTCTGCTGGGCCAGCGGCCTGGCGGTTGCGCGCTATCTGGCGGAGTTTCCCGAGTGGGTGCGCGGCAAGCGCGTGCTGGATTTCGGTGCCGGTTCCGGAATTGCCGGGATCGCGGCGGTGAAAGCCGGCGCGCTGGAAGTGGTGGCCTGCGATCTCGATCCGCTGGCGATTGCGGCGTGTCGGGCGAATGCTGTGTTGAATGATGTCGAGATGAATTATTCGACCGACTTCTTCGCCGAGGCCGATCGCTTCGATTTGATTCTGGTCGCGGACGTGCTGTATGACCGGGCGAATCTGCCGCTGCTCGATGCCTTTCTCAACCGTGGCCGCGAGGCGCTGGTGGCGGATTCGCGGGTGCGGGATTTCCAGCATCCGCTATATGAGCGGATCGAGATGCTCGAGGCGATGACCCTCCCCGATCTGGCCGAGCCCGAAGAATTCAGACATGTCAGCCTCTACCATGCGCGGCGCTAGCTGAAAGCATCGCCAGCAGGCTGGCTTGTATGGTAGGACTCGAAGGGGTGGGTGGGACCTCAAGCTGGCTTCTGACTGTTAGCCGCAGTACAGACCGTGGGAGACATCGCCCCACCCCTTCCACCAAAGCGCCGATAAAGAATGCTTCGT
>NZ_JBIEIL010000011.1:0-212604 GCF_043496865.1 Pseudomonas retamae | reverse complement strand
CGGTCACGGCGTACATCGTGCGTTTTTTACGCGGCGGTGGCGGAGAGCCGGGCGGGCAGAGGTAGTGATCGAGGGCGCGGTCGGCGGCGTCGTGGAGTTTGTTGGAGTCGAGGGATTCGTAGGGGGAAATGGGGTCGGTTTCGGGTGGGTTGGGGGTTGGTTTGGTCATGGTGGAGCTCCTGAGCTTATGGAGCCACTCTTTTCCCTGTCGCTAAACAGGTGAAGGTGGCAGCTGTACGCAGGTTAGCGAACCGGTCTCAGGCACCCCGGTAGACCCGAAGGTCTCCCGCATACAGCCGCCATAACGTTATTGCGGGCGAAGATCTCCGCAACGTAGCTACGAACGCTGATGCACTGAGAGAATCCGGGTCGCTAAACCCGATCGCTGATTCGTCAGCGACCGATCCACAATAGAACCCGACCCCAAAGCACACAAGCCGGCGGATTCTGGCTTGGCTGTAGGCAATGGCGCAAGGATTTGTAGCCTTGAAGGCGTGTCTTGAGGTGTCGTTTAAACAGCTTCGTTTAAATCAAAAAGTTGTGCCGAATCTGATGGCCTCTTCGCGAGCAGGCTCGCTCCCACAGTTTGGAGTGCGTTTCAATCTGACATTTGGAATGCGGTCCCTTGTAGGCCTTCGCCTGCTCGCGATGGTTTTTCAGTCGATGAATTCGAACCAGACAAACTGCTATCGCGAGCAGGCGAAGGCCTACAGGGGGCGTGATCATTTCTCCAGTTTCATCTCCTTGGCAAAAGTTGGAAGGCTTCTTGCAATAGCCGCCGTGCGCCCACTCGGGGCGTCAAAAGTTTGCTTTAAAGGAACGGGGAAAACCGGTGGATCGCTCTCAGTTATTCAACACTGCTCGCACAAACGTTGCCGACCTCAGTCGAGGCAATCTGGGTGTGCCGTTGTTGCTGCTGGTGATGCTGGCGATGATGATGTTGCCGGTGCCGCCGTTCCTGCTCGACGTCTTCTTTACCTTCAACATCGCCCTGTCGATCGTGGTCCTGCTGGTCTGCGTGTATGCGTTGCGGCCGCTGGATTTTGCGGTGTTCCCGACCATTCTGCTGGTCGCGACGCTGTTGCGACTGGCGTTGAACGTTGCCTCGACGCGGGTGGTAATGCTCCACGGTCAGGACGGCCACGCCGCCGCCGGTAAGGTGATCCAGGCCTTCGGTGAGGTGGTGATCGGTGGTAACTACGTGGTCGGTATCGTGGTGTTCGCGATTCTGATGATCATCAACTTCGTCGTGGTGACCAAGGGCGCCGGGCGGATTTCCGAGGTGAGCGCGCGTTTTACCCTCGACGCGATGCCCGGCAAACAAATGGCGATCGACGCCGACCTCAACGCCGGCCTGATCGACCAGAATCAGGCCAAGGCGCGCCGCCAGGAAGTCGCCCAAGAGGCCGAGTTCTACGGTTCGATGGATGGTGCCAGCAAGTTCGTCCGCGGTGACGCCATCGCCGGCCTGCTGATTCTGTTCATCAACCTCATCGGCGGCATGGCCGTCGGTATCTTCCAGCACAACATGGGTTTTGCTGACGCCGGCAAGGTGTACGCCTTGCTGACTATCGGTGACGGTTTGGTGGCGCAATTGCCATCACTGTTGTTATCGACAGCAGCGGCGATCATGGTGACCCGTGCTTCCGGTTCGGAAGACATGGGCAAACAGATCAACCGGCAGATGTTCGCCTCGCCGAAAGCGCTGGCCGTGGCCGCAGGTTTGATGGCGGTGATGGGCCTGGTGCCGGGCATGCCGCATTTCTCCTTCCTGAGCATGGCCGCGCTGGCCGCTGGCGGCGCCTACCTGTTCTGGAAAAAGCAGAACGTCGCCAAGGTCGTGGCGCTGGAAGAGGTCAAGCGTCAGCAGGAACTGCTGCCGTCGCCGGCCCGGGCCATGGAAACCAAGGAGCTGGGCTGGGACGACGTCACGCCCATCGACATGATCGGCCTGGAAGTTGGCTACCGCCTGATTCCGCTGGTGGACCGCAATCAGGGTGGGCAGTTGCTCGCGCGGATCAAGGGCGTGCGCAAGAAGCTCTCGCAGGATCTGGGCTTCCTGATGCCGACCGTGCACATCCGCGACAACCTCGATCTGGCGCCGAGCGCTTACCGCTTGACGCTGATGGGCGTGATCCTCGCCGAGGCCGAGATCTACCCGGATCGCGAACTGGCGATCAATCCGGGTCAGGTGTACGGCTCGCTCAACGGTATCAACGCCAAAGATCCGGCTTTTGGCCTGGAGGCGGTGTGGATCGAAATCAGCCAGCGCGCCCAGGCGCAATCGCTCGGCTACACCGTGGTCGACGCCAGCACCGTAGTCGCGACGCACTTGAACCAGATTCTCTACAAGCACTCCAGCGAGCTGATCGGCCACGAGGAAGTCCAGCAACTCATGCAATTGCTGGCCAAGAGCTCGCCGAAACTGGCGGAAGAGCTGGTGCCGGGCGTGGTTTCGCTGTCGCAGTTGCTCAAAGTGCTGCAAGCGTTGCTCGCCGAACACGTGCCGGTGCGCGATATCCGCAGCATCGCCGAAGCCATCGCCAACAACGCCGCCAAGAGTCAAGATACCGCCGCGTTGGTGGCTGCCGTGCGGGTCGGCGTATCCCGTGCAATCGTCCAAAGCATTGTAGGCACTGAGTCCGAGCTGCCTGTGATCACATTGGAACCAAGGTTGGAACAGATATTGCTCAATAGTCTGCAGAAGGCAGGACAAGGCTCGGAAGAGGGCGTTCTGCTGGAGCCAAGCATGGCCGAGAAGCTGCAACGTTCGTTGATCGAAGCGGCGCAGCGTCAGGAAATGCAAGGTCAGCCGGTGATCCTGTTGGTTGCCGGCCCGATCCGCGCGATGCTCTCGCGCTTTGGCCGCCTCGCCGTCCCCGGACTGCATGTGCTGGCCTACCAGGAAATACCGGACAACAAGCAAGTGACCATCGTTGCGACAGTAGGGCCCAACGGCTGAGGTAGTGGTTTATGCAAGTTAAGCGTTTTTTCGCCGCCGATATGCGTCAGGCCATGAAGCTGGTTCGCGATGAGCTGGGCGCTGATGCCGCCATCATCGGTAACCGCCGCATTGCCGGCGGCGTCGAGTTGACGGCGGCTCTGGATTACAAATTGTCGGCGCTGGCGCCACGGGTTCCGAACATGGAACTCGAGGACGAGCTGCGCAAGACCCAGTCGCGCATCGTCACCGCTCAGGCCGAATTGAGCCTGCGTGGCGAAGCCGACGGCAACACCAATCAGCAGTTGTTCGCCGGGCTGCCGTTGACGGCCGGCCTGCCGCTGACCGCTGCCGAACCGTTGACCGAGCCGACCTACGCCGCGCCGGCGCGTCCGGCCGCAGCGCCTGCGCAGGCCTCGGCGGGCGTCGATCCGCGTGCGCTGGATTCGATGCGTTTTGAATTGAACAGCCTGCGTGAGCTGATGGAAGTCCAGCTCGGCACGCTGGCCTGGAATCAGCTGCAGGGCAGCCGCCCGGCGCAAGCCAATCTGTATCGCCGTTTGCAGCGCATTGGCCTGTCCGGCCCGCTGTCGCGCGATCTGCTGTCGATGATCACTGACATCGAAGAGCCGCGTCAGGCCTGGCGCATGTTGCTCGCGCATCTGGCGCGGATGATTGCCGTGCCGGAAGTCGAGCCGCTGGAAGAGGGCGGTGTCATCGCCATGGTTGGCCCGGCCGGCATGGGCAAGACCACCACGCTGGCCAAGCTGGCGGCGCGTTATGTGCTCAAGTACGGCGCGCAGAATGTCGCGCTGGTGAGCATGGACAGCTTCCGCATCGGTGCGCAGGAACAACTCAAGACTCTGGGGCGCATCCTCAATGTGCCGGTGACCCACGTCGATCCGGGCCAGTCGCTGGTGCAGGCGCTCGATCCGCTGCTGCGCAAGCGCGTGGTGCTGATCGATACCGCCGGTCTGCAGGCCAGCGATCCGGCGTTGCGCATGCAGCTGGAAAGCCTGGCCGGGCGTGGCATTCGCTCAAAAAATTATCTGGTCCTGGCAACCACCAGCCAGAAACAGGTTCTAACCGCCGCTTATCATAGTTACAAGCGTTGCGGGCTGGCCGGCTGCATTCTGACTAAACTGGATGAAACAGCCAGTCTTGGTGAAGTGTTGAGCCTGGCGATCAGTCATGAATTGCCGGTCGCGTACCTGACCGATGGCCCACGGATTCCGGATGATCTGCATCTGCCGCGCCGTCATCAACTGGTCAGCCGCGCCGTCAGCGTGCAAATGCAGGAAGAACCCAGCGAAGAAGCCATGGCTGACATGTTCGCTGATATCTATCACAGCCCGACCAAGCAGGTTGGCTGAGGTAATCATGAACAGTTTTTGTACCTACATCGATGGTCTGCCACGCATTGTTCCGATCCGGAACGCGCAGCCAGTAATGTGGCCTCCGTCTATGCAAGACAAGGTAAAGAAATAACATGGGCAGCATGCATCCCGTACAGGTGATCGCGGTGACCGGCGGCAAAGGTGGCGTCGGCAAGACTAACGTGTCAGTGAACTTGTCGCTGGCGCTGGCAGAGCTTGGCCGTCGGGTCATGCTGCTGGACGCCGACCTCGGTCTGGCGAACGTCGACGTTCTGCTGGGGCTGACCCCCAAACGCACGCTGGCCGACGTCATCGAAGGCCGGTGCGAATTGCGCGACGTGCTGTTGCAGGGCCCGGGCGGGATTCGCATCGTGCCGGCGGCGTCCGGCACGCAGAGCATGGTCCACCTGAGCCCGGCGCAGCACGCCGGCCTGATTCAGGCGTTCAGCGACATCGGCGACAATCTCGACGTGCTGGTGATCGACACCGCTGCGGGCATTGGTGACTCGGTAGTCAGTTTCGTCCGCGCGGCGCAGGAAGTGTTGCTGGTGGTGTGTGACGAGCCGACCTCGATCACCGACGCCTACGCACTGATCAAACTGCTCAACCGCGACTACGGCATGAACCGCTTCCGCGTCCTCGCCAACATGGCGCAGAGCCCGCAGGAAGGCCGCAACCTGTTCGCCAAGTTGACCAAGGTCACGGACCGTTTCCTTGACGTCGCCCTACAATACGTAGGCGCCGTCCCGTATGACGAAAGCGTGCGCAAGGCCGTGCAGAAACAACGCGCCGTCTACGAAGCCTTTCCACGCTCCAAATGCGCCCTGGCCTTCAAGGCCATCGCGCAGAAGGTCGACACCTGGCCGTTGCCGGCCAACCCGCGCGGCCATCTGGAGTTTTTCGTCGAGCGTCTCGTGCAGCAAACCGCAGGGCCTGTGATATGACCGCCAGTGGCATGAATCTTTACAAGAAGTCGGCGCGTGACGCGCAGTACGAATTGATCGAGCGTTACGCGCCACTGGTCAAGCGCATTGCCTATCACTTGCTGGCACGGTTGCCGGCCAGTGTGCAGGTCGAAGACCTGATCCAGGCCGGGATGATCGGCCTGCTCGAAGTGTCGACCAAATACGACGCCAGCAAAGGCGCCAGTTTCGAAACGTACGCGGGCATTCGAATCCGCGGCGCGATGCTTGACGAAGTACGCAAAGGGGACTGGGCGCCACGCTCGGTCCACCGCAATACCCGGATGGTCAGCGACGCAATTCGCTCGATTGAAGCTAAAACCGGCCGTGACGCTAAAGATCACGAGGTTGCGGCCGAACTCCAATTGAGTCTCGACGATTATTACGGGATTCTGAATGACACTTTGGGCAGCCGCCTGTTCAGTTTCGACGACCTTTTGCAGGACGGCGAACACGAAGGGCTGCACGAGGATGGCGCCAGTGCTCATATGGAGCCGTCACGCGATCTGGAAGATGAACGCTTCCAGACGGCGCTGGCGGACGCGATTGCCAATTTGCCGGAGCGTGAGCGACTGGTGTTGGCGCTGTACTACGACGAAGAACTGAACCTCAAGGAAATCGGTGAAGTCCTTGGCGTCAGTGAATCGCGGGTCAGCCAGTTACACAGCCAGTGCGCGGCCCGTTTGCGGGGGCGTTTGGGGGAGTGGCGAGCGCGCTGAAGGCAGTGTGGGGACACTGCGAAACGAGGCTGGTGCGGTGGTAAGCGGCGCCGGTCTCGATCCGTTGTGCTCCAGACAAACTTTAAGTGCTGCGCCGATTGATTGAAGTGGCGCGTCCAGGTGCTGGGCGCGTTTAAGACTGCTTGGAGGTCGAATTGAACAAAGACATGAAAATCCTCATCGTTGATGACTTCTCAACGATGCGGCGGATCATCAAGAACCTGCTGCGCGATCTTGGGTTCACCAATACCGTCGAGGCCGACGATGGCGTAACCGCCATTCCGGTCCTCAACAGCGGCAGCATCGACTTTCTGGTAACGGACTGGAACATGCCGGGCATGACCGGTATCGACCTGCTGCGCCACGTGCGCGCCGATGAAAAACTCAAGCACCTGCCGGTGCTGATGGTGACCGCTGAAGCCAAGCGCGAGCAGATCATCGAAGCCGCTCAGGCCGGTGTGAACGGCTACGTGGTCAAACCTTTCACGGCTCAGGCGTTGAAAGACAAAATCGAGAAGATTTTCGAACGCATCGGCTGAGAACGCGCGGGGGAGCTATGGAGCATAACGAATCTTCACAGGGCGATTTTGAATCGACCCTGAAAAAACACGCGGTCGAACTGGTCGAAAGCCTTGAAAAAGGCAGGTTCGGCGACGCGGTGCAACTGATCCATGAGCTCAATCAGACCCGTGACCGTGGCCTGTATCAGGAAGTGGGCAAGCTCACGCGTGAACTGCACAGTGCGATCGTCAATTTCCAGATCGATCCGCACATGCCGCAGGCCGAGGAAGTGTCACAAATCACCGACGCCACCGAACGCCTGGGCTATGTGGTCAAGCTGACGGAAGCCGCGGCCAACCGCACCATGGATCTGGTGGAAAGCGCCACGCCGGTGGTCAACAGTCTGGCTGATGAAGCCCAGACGTTGAGCGCCGATTGGGGTCGCTTCATGCGTCGCGAGGTCGGGGCTGAAGAGTTCCGCGAGCTGGCGCGCCGGGTCGACGGTTTTCTGTCACGCAGCAGCACGGACAACCGTGCGGTGTCGAGCAATCTCAACGACATCCTGCTGGCCCAGGATTACCAGGACCTCACCGGTCAGGTGATCAAGCGCGTGACCCAACTGGTCACCGAAGTCGAAAGCAATCTGCTCAAACTCGTGCTCATGGCCAGTCAGGTCGACCGCTTTGCGGGCATCGAACATGACCGTGCCGCGATGCTTGCGGAAAAAGATCCACAAAAACATCTCTCGCAGGGTGAAGGTCCGCAGATTCATGCCGATAAACGAGAAGACGTTGTGTCCGGTCAGGACGATGTGGACGATTTGTTATCCAGCCTTGGATTCTAAGAATTTCTGAATTCGGGTTTTTTGGGTTTTTAGACCTGTAGGAGCACCCCATTAATGAGCTTCGGCGCCGATGAAGAGATCCTTCAGGATTTCCTGGTTGAGGCCGGCGAGATTCTTGAGCAACTGTCCGAACAACTGGTCGAGCTGGAAAGCCGCCCGGATGACGCAGATCTGCTCAATGCAATTTTTCGCGGTTTCCACACTGTAAAAGGGGGCGCCGGCTTCCTTCAGCTCAATGAGCTGGTGGAGTGCTGTCACATCGCCGAAAACGTGTTCGACATCCTCCGTAAGGGTGAGCGTCGCGTTGATGCCGAACTGATGGACGTCGTGCTCGAGGCACTGGACGCGGTGAACAGCATGTTCAGCGAAGTCCGCGAGCGTGCGCCAATCACCGCCGCCACGCCGGAGCTGCTGGCCGCGCTGGCGCGTCTGGCCGAGCCGCAAACCGCTGACGAAGCCCCGGCTTCGCCAGTGGCCGAGATGATCGAAGAACTGGTCGTCGAAGGCGACGCATCCGGCGACATCACCGATAACGAATTCGAGCAGTTGCTGGACTCGCTGAACGCCGTCAAGGCCGAAGCCGAAGCCCCGGCCGCTGCGGCCCCTGCGCCAGCCGCCGAGGTGCCGGCCAGCGATGAAATCACTGACGCCGAGTTCGAGTCGTTGCTCGATCAGCTGCACGGCAAAGGCCAGTTCGCCGTTGACGCAGTCGCACCGACCGCCGCAGCGCCCGCCGCACCGGCCAAGGGCGACAGCTCCGACATCACCGACGATGAATTCGAAGCGCTGCTTGATCAGTTGCACGGCAAGGGCAACTTTGCTGTCGATGCGCTGGAATCGGCAATCGCCTCGGCACCTGCAGCCGCCGCCCCGGCAGCCGCCGCAGCCGGCAGCGACCTGATCAGCGATCACGAATTCGAATCGCTGCTCGACGAATTGCACGGCAAAGGCAAGTTTGACGCCGGCGCTGCCACTGCTGGCTCCGCATCAAGCGTGGCCATGCCGGCCGCCAAGGCTCCGGCTGCTGCCGCTGCTGCTGCGCCAAAAGCCGCGCCTAAGCCTGAACCAAAAGCCGAAACGCCAAAACCAGCCGCCGCTGCTGCACCGGCCCCGGCCCGTGCGCCTGCCTCGCCACCGCCTGAAAAACCGGCGAGCGAAGCCGAGACCACCGTGCGCGTCGACACCGCGCGGCTCGACGAGATCATGAACATGGTCGGCGAGCTGGTGCTGGTGCGTAACCGTCTGGTGCGTCTGGGCCTCAACAGCGGCGACGAAGCCATGTCCAAGGCCGTGTCGAACCTCGACGTGGTCACCGCTGACCTGCAGACCGCCGTGATGAAAACGCGGATGCAGCCGATCAAGAAGGTCTTCGGGCGCTTCCCGCGTCTGGTTCGCGACCTCGCTCGTCAGCTCAAGAAAGAGATCAACCTGGAACTGGTGGGTGAAGAAACCGACCTCGACAAAAACCTTGTCGAGGCCCTGGCCGACCCGCTGGTCCACTTGGTGCGCAACGCCGTCGACCACGGCATCGAGTCGCCGGAAGAACGCGAAGCCTCAGGCAAGGCCCGTGGCGGTCGTGTGGTGCTGGCGGCCGAGCAGGAAGGCGACCATATCCTGCTGTCGATTTCCGACGACGGCAAAGGCATGGACCCGAACGTGCTGCGTGCAATCGCGGTAAAACGCGGGGTGATGGACAAGGACGCGGCCGATCGCCTGAGCGATACCGAGTGCTACAACCTGATTTTCGCCCCGGGGTTCTCGACCAAGACCGAGATCTCCGACGTGTCCGGCCGCGGTGTCGGCATGGACGTGGTGAAGACCAAGATTTCCCAGCTCAACGGTTCGATCAACATCTACTCGACCAAGGGCCAGGGCTCGAAGATCGTCATCAAGGTGCCGCTGACCCTGGCGATCATGCCGACGCTGATGGTCATGCTGGGCAACCAGGCGTTTGCGTTCCCGCTGGTCAACGTCAACGAGATCTTCCACCTCGACCTGTCGACCACCAACGTCGTCGATGGTCAGGAAGTGGTGATCGTGCGCGACAAGGCGCTGCCATTGTTCTACCTCAAGCGCTGGCTGGTCAGCTCCGCCGCTCACGAAGAGCAGCGTGAAGGCCATGTGGTGATCCTTTCGGTGGGCACCCAGCGGATCGGCTTCGTCGTCGATCAACTGGTCGGTCAGGAAGAAGTGGTCATCAAGCCATTGGGCAAAATGCTGCAGGGCACTCCGGGCATGTCCGGCGCCACCATCACCGGTGACGGCCGCATTGCACTGATTCTCGATGTTCCAAGCATGCTCAAGCGTTACGCCACAAAGCGTATTTGAATCCGGGGCGGCGGGGCGCTGACGTCCCGCTGCACCTAATGGAGTGTTTATGGCAGTCAAAGTCCTGGTGGTGGACGATTCGGGGTTTTTCCGCCGCCGCGTCTCGGAAATTCTTTCTGCGGATCCGAGCATTCAGGTGGTCGGCACTGCAACCAACGGTAAAGAGGCGATTGATCAGGCGCTGGCGCTCAAGCCGGACGTGATCACCATGGACTACGAGATGCCGATGATGGACGGCATCACGGCAGTGCGGCACATCATGCAGCGCTGCCCGACCCCGGTGTTGATGTTTTCCTCGCTGACTCACGAAGGCGCGCGGGTAACCCTCGATGCGCTGGACGCCGGCGCGGTGGATTTCCTGCCGAAGAATTTCGAAGACATCTCGCGCAATCCCGAGAAGGTCAAGCAACTGCTCTGCGAAAAGGTTCACAGCATTTCGCGCAGCAACCGTCGTTTCAGTGCCTACAGCGCCCCGGCGCCTGCCGCTGCGCCAGCACCGACGCCTGCTCCGGCAGCATCGAGCTACAGCAGCCACAGCAGCCCTGTTCCGGCGCGTCCGGCACCTGCACCTGCGCCAGTTCGCGCCTCTGCGGCCAGCGCTTCGTCAGCGGCACCGAAACGCAAAGCCTACAAACTGCTTGCCATCGGTACGTCGACCGGCGGGCCGGTTGCGCTGCAACGTGTATTGACGCAACTGCCGGCGAACTTCCCGGCGCCGATCGTGCTGATCCAGCACATGCCGGCGGCGTTCACCAAAGCGTTCGCCGAACGTCTCGACAAGCTCTGCCGCATCAGCGTCAAGGAAGCCGAGGACGGCGACATTCTGCGCCCGGGCCTGGCTCTGCTGGCGCCGGGTGGCAAGCAAATGATGATCGACGGCCGTGGCGCGGTGAAAATCCTCCCGGGCGACGAGCGTCTGAACTACAAGCCTTGTGTCGACATCACCTTTGGCTCGGCGGCGAAATCCTACGGCGACAAAGTGTTGGCGGTGGTCTTGACCGGCATGGGCGCCGACGGCCGCGAAGGCGCGCGTCTGCTCAAGCAGGGCGGCAGCGCGGTGTGGGCGCAGGACGAAGCCAGTTGTGTGATCTACGGCATGCCGATGGCCATCGTCAAAGCTGATCTGGCCGACGCGGTGTACAGCCTCGATGACATGGGTAAACACATCGTCGAGGCGTGTCTCTGATGGATGTTCTCAGCCTTATCGGCCTGATCATGGCGTTCGTCGCCATCATCGGCGGCAACTACCTTGAAGGCGGCCACCTCGGCGCGCTCGCCAACGGTCCGGCGGCGCTGATCGTGCTCGGCGGCACCGTCGGCGCGGCGCTGCTGCAATCGCCCATGAGCGCGTTCAAACGTGCCATGCAGATTCTGGCGTGGATCTTCTTCCCGCCGCGGGTCGACCTGGCCGGCGGCATCGACCGCGTAGTCAACTGGAGCCTCACCGCGCGCAAGGAAGGCTTGCTCGGGCTCGAAGGCGTCGCCGATGCCGAACCCGACAGCTACTCGCGCAAGGGTCTGCAATTACTGGTCGACGGTGCCGAACCGGAAGCCATTCGCAGCATTCTCGAAGTGGATTTCTACACTCAGGAATCGCGCGATATCGAAGCGGCCAAGGTCTTCGAAAGCATGGGCGGCTACGCGCCGACCATCGGCATCATCGGTGCGGTGATGGGCCTGATTCACGTCATGGGCAACCTGGCTGATCCGTCGCAACTGGGTAACGGCATTGCCGTGGCATTCGTCGCAACGATCTATGGCGTGGCCAGTGCCAACCTGATCCTGTTGCCGGTGGCCGCCAAGCTAAAGTCAATCGCGTTGCGGCAGTCGCGTTATCGCGAAATGTTGCTGGAAGGAATCCTGTCGATCGCCGAAGGTGAAAACCCGCGCTCTATCGAGTTGAAGCTTCAGGGCTTCATGGATTGATGGGGGGAATGGACTATGGCTCGTCGCAGGCACCAGGAAGAACACGTTAACCACG
The DNA here is from genome assembly GCF_043496865.1 of Pseudomonas retamae. Taxonomy (NCBI): domain Bacteria; kingdom Pseudomonadati; phylum Pseudomonadota; class Gammaproteobacteria; order Pseudomonadales; family Pseudomonadaceae; genus Pseudomonas; species Pseudomonas retamae. The sequence goes on along the minus strand of NZ_JBIEIL010000011.1, from coordinate 200,952 downwards.
AGCGCTGGCTCGTGTCGTACGCCGACTTCATCACACTGCTGTTCGCATTCTTCGTGGTGATGTACTCGATCTCGTCGATCAACGAAGGCAAGTACAAAGTCATTTCCGAAGCGCTGATCGGGGTGTTTACCGACTCCGATCGCTCGCTAAAACCGATCCCGATCGGCGACGAGCGGCCGAAAACCGTGACCCCGGCCAAGCCGCTGGTCAAGGATGCCGAGCAGGTCGACGCCGGTATCGCCGGCGCCAGCGATCCGCTGAAAAGCATTGCCGATGACATCAGCGCCGCGTTCGGTGACTTGATCAGCTCCAACCAGATGACCGTGCGCGGCAACGAGCTGTGGGTCGAGATCGAACTCAACTCCAGCCTGTTGTTTGGCAGCGGTGACGCGATGCCGAGTGACATCGCGTTCAACATCATCGACAAGGTTGCGGCGATCCTGAAACCGTTCGACAACCCGATCCACGTCGAAGGCTTCACCGATGACCAACCGATCCGCACGGCGCAATACCCGACCAACTGGGAGCTGTCTTCGGCGCGCTCGGCGAGCATCGTGCGCATGCTGGCGATGCAGGGCGTAAATCCTGGCCGGCTCGCTTCGGTGGGTTACGGTGAATTCCAGCCGGTGGCCAACAACGCTACCGTTGAAGGCCGCGCGAAGAACCGTCGCGTGGTGCTGGTGGTGTCGCGCAACCTTGATGTGCGCCGCAGCCTGACTGGCACCGGAACCGCGAATGCGCAACCGGATGCCGCACTCAAGCGGGCTGGCACACAAACTGCACCGACCCCGGTCAAGACGCCGGGACGCGAGAGTGCCGTCAATTCTCCGTCGCCCGCATTAACACGCTGAAGCATGTCTCGGCCGAGCCGATTGGCCGGGAGGAACGAACTGAATGAGAGTCTGGGCAGTCGCCAATCAAAAGGGTGGTGTCGGTAAAACCACATCCTCCATCGCTTTAGCCGGATTGCTGGCCGAGGCGGGCAAGCGCGTGGTTGTGGTCGATCTCGACCCGCACGGCTCGATGACCAGCTATTTCGGCTACGATCCCGACAGTCTGGAACACAGCAACTACGACCTGTTTCTGCACAAGGGCAGCGTGCCGCAAGGCCTGCCGGGGCAGTTGCTGTTGTCGACCAGCGACGAACGCATTTCCCTGTTGCCGTCGAGCACCGCACTGGCCACCCTTGAGCGCCAGTCGCCGGGGCAAAGTGGTCTGGGCCTGGTGATCGCCAAGAGTCTGGCGCAGCTGTGGCAGGACTTCGATTACGCCATCATCGACAGCCCGCCGTTGCTCGGCGTGTTGATGGTCAACGCCCTCGCGGCGAGCCAGCAACTGGTGATCCCGGTGCAGACCGAGCACCTCGCCGTCAAAGGCCTGGAGCGTATGGTCAACACCCTGGCGATGATCAACCGCTCGCGCAAACAGGCGCTGCCGTTCAGCATCGTGCCGACCTTGTTCGACCGTCGTACGCAAGCCTCGATGCATACCTTGCGTGTGCTGCGTGACAAATTCCCCGAGGAGATCTGGCAGGGTTACATCCCGGTCGACACGCGTCTGCGCGACGCCAGCCGCGCCGGTGTCACGCCTTCGCAGTTTGACGGCAAGAGCCGTGGCGTTCTCGCCTATCGCGCACTGCTCAAGCATTTGCTCGCGCAGCAACTCGTTGCGCAGGTGGCGTGAACATGATCTCCATTCGCTTGCCCGAGCCCTGTGGGAGCGAGCCTGCTCGCGAAGCAGACGACGCGGTTTTCCTGCCTGGCGCTGATCCCCGATGAACCGCCCAGTGAAACTCACTACGCGTCCGCAACGAGCCTTGCAGTCTTATCTGGAAGACTTGCTACTGGATGTGCCCGAAGAGTTGGTGCCGCCCGTCGCGCAGCAGACCCAACCTGAGATCGTAGAAAGCACCGAGGTGATGGACGAGTTCCAGGCCGCCGTGCTGGAAGAACAGGCCCGCGATGCGCAGAAAGCCGCCCGACCTGCCGCCGCGCCGGTTGTCGCGCCAGTGGTCAAGGCACCGGTGACGTTGCTCGAAGAGCCGCGCGCCGTGGTCTCGACCCTGGCGCCGCTGCTGCAAACCCAGTTACTGAAAGTGCCGGAGCCAGAAATTCCCGCATCGGCGCCAGTGGTTGAAGAGCCGCAGGCTCTGGTGCCGCCACTGGTCGAAGTGCATCTGCCGCCAAACAATCCACCGCCGCCGGTGGAAACCGACGGGCGCCCGGCGTGGGCTGCCGAAGCCTTCGAATGCCTGCTGTTCGACGTCGCCGGATTGACGCTGGCCGTGCCGCTGGTGTGCCTCGGTTCGATCTATTCGCTGGCCGGCCAGGAACTGACGCCGCTGTTCGGTCAGCCGGAATGGTTCCTCGGCATTCTGCCCAGCCAGGCCGGCAATCTGAAAGTGCTCGACACCGCGCGCTGGGTCATGCCGGATCGCTACCGCGATGATTTCCGCCAGGGCTTGCAGTACGTGATTTCGGTACAGGGTTACGAGTGGGGGCTGGCGGTACATCAGGTCAGCCGCTCGTTGCGTCTGGACCCGAATGAAATCAAATGGAGAAGTCACCGGGGGCAGCGGCCATGGCTCGCCGGCACCGTGATCGAGCACATGTGTGCATTGCTTGATGTATCCGCACTGGCCGAGTTGATCGCCAGTGGCGGGGCGAAGCACATGAGCGGCAACAAGCCGCTACATAAACCGACATAGCAGCCGACATAACAATCAGGCGATGGCATTTTTCAATGCCACCACACAGAACACACACCGCCCGGGGCGGTTTTTTCGAGGGGTCAGGGTATGAGTAGTCAGGCGTCGAATGCAAAAGGTTCTGAAGATCCGATCCTGCAATGGGTGACCTTCAAACTGGATAACGAAACCTACGGCATCAACGTAATGCGCGTGCAGGAAGTGCTGCGCTACACCGAGATCGCGCCGGTGCCGGGTGCACCAAGCTACGTGCTGGGCATCATCAACCTGCGCGGTAACGTGGTCACCGTGATCGACACCCGTCAGCGCTTCGGCCTGCACAGCGGCGAGATCAGTGACAACACCCGTATCGTCATCATCGAGGCCGACAAGCAAGTCGTCGGCATCATGGTCGACAGCGTGGCCGAAGTGGTTTACTTGCGTCAGTCGGAAATCGAAACCGCACCGAACGTGGGTAACGAAGAGTCGGCCAAGTTCATCCAGGGCGTGTGCAACAAGAACAACGAGTTGCTGATCCTGGTCGAGCTGGACAAGATGATGAGCGAAGAAGAGTGGTCGGAACTGGAGAGCATCTGATTTGATTCTCGAGGTTGCGGTAATTGTTCTGTTTCTGTTCTGGGCAGGCACGCTGGCGATGTTCGTCTCGTACATCAAGGCGCAGCGGGTAATCGCTGCGCAGCAGGCCCAAGGCGATGCGCTGCGCGATCAGCGCATCAAGGAACTGGCCAAGCGCGTCGACGATTACCAGAACGGCAATGTGCGCATGGGCGAAGCCCTGCACGAGCTGCGCGCGGTGGTCAGCCCGTTGCCGGATAAAATCGTTGCCCTGGAACAGCGCGACCCGTCGAGCCTGTCGTTCGCCCAGGCGGCGAAACTGGTGGGCATGGGCGCCAGCGTTGACGAACTGACGCAGTCCTGCGGGTTGACCCAGGCTGAGGCGGAGTTGATGCGCAAGTTGCACAAAAACAGCTAGGGGCTTCAAGCTTCAAGCGGCAAGCGAGATCAAAAGTTCGCAGCCTTCGACGGCGCCTACAGGAATCTCATGTAAGGCGCTGGCGAAGGCTGCGAACTTTTTCTTGATTGCGTCGGGGGCGTAGCGATCGGCAGTTCTCCGGATCAGCGCGCCGGAGCTTTTGCGTAACCGATCAATCGATACAGGGCCTTCTGCTCACCATTCCCGCCGTAGGCTGCGTTGCCCCACGCCACTACTCGGCGATCTGCCCTGAGCGCCACGAAAGTATCGCCTCCTCCGTACACGGCACGTACGTCGCTAAGTAAATGCTTAATTGCGCTGGTATCGCCGCCGTCGGCCTCTCTACCCCACGCCACCACCACTCCGTTACTGCGCAAGGCGACGGCCGCGTGTTGATTAGCGTTGATGGCGACAATATCCCTCAGTTGGAGAATGTCTGGCGGAATGTTATTGATTTCGCTGGTACCGTCAGCCCAGGCGAGCACTGCGCCATCGCTACACAGCACGACAAATCCTGTCGCCGAACCGATGACGTGGACAATGTCGTTGCGCCTGGCGATCGCTTTTGGCATGGGTGGAATGTGTCCCCATGCGACCAGCGTTCCATTGCTTCGGCGTGCTGCAAACGCTGAGCTGCAGCTGGCCACATCGACGATGTCTCGCAGGCCTGCGACGTCCGGCGGGACCTCGCCTCCGCTGTGTTCACTTCCCCATGCTCGCACCTGGCCATTGTTGCGCAGCACTGCGAAAGCATGAGTCGAGCAGGCCAGTCTGGTTATGTCTGTGAGCAACGCAATATCGGCGGGCAAGTGCGGTGACTGGCTGTCATAACCCCAACAGACGACGTTTCCGGTGCGGCGCAGCGCGGCGAAACCATATTGCCCACCTGAGGCCTGCGTGATATCGGTCAACTCGGCGATTGGCGTCGGAAGTTCGCCTCCCATCTCCGGCCGACCCCACGCGACAATCCTGCCCGACTCAAGCAGGGCCACGAAAACATAAGTGCTGCCCGAGACCGCGACAATCGTATCCAGCTGTGCGATGTCTTCGGGAACCGTCCCGTTGGCGTAATGTCCCCACGCGAGCACATTGCCTAGCGCACGCCGAATCGCAAAGGCGCCCATCGCCGCCGACAGCTCTACGACGTCCTTAGCTTCTTTTATCGGTTCTGGCAAAGTGCCGCCGGCGTCGGCATAACCCCACGCATGGACTTTTCCGCTGTCCAGCCGAGCGCACAGGGCAAATGAGGTACCGACGATATTCGACGGGTTAAGCGTTATCCGTTTCTGGCCTGACGAGACCATCAGCTCGTCATAAGGCCGAACATCGAAAAACGCGCTACCGGTGACGGATTGCTTGTCTCCGACATATTGCCAAGTGACGTTCAACGGGTTGAGCGTTGAGGCATCCAGCGCTACAAGTCGCCAGCTGCGCGTGTAGAAATTGCCCAGACCACCTCGATTGCCGCGTGCGCCCATGACCAGCAGTTGGCCCTTAGCGTGGATGTTCAGTGACAAATCACCTTTTTTGTCTGGCATGGAGTCAATCTCTCGAGATGGTGGACCTGTGCGCGACCTGGGTCAGGTCTGGTCCGTCATCAAGCGCTGCGGGATTGGGCATGCGCTACTGTCAGACCTGACAGTAGCGACGAACGGTGTATGGCAGGGCGAAGAAGAGACTGCGACTGAAACTCAGTAATCATCCCCGCGTGCAGTGACATCCTTCTCGACCATCGGCGCGTCCGGGTCGTGCCCCTCGGGAAACTTCCCTTTCAGATTCCATGCGAAGGCGATGATCTCGGCGATCGTGCGGTACAGCTCTTCAGGAATGCTGTCGCCCAGTTCCATGCGCGCCAGCAGCCGCACCAATTCGGCATTTTCGTAAATCGGCACTTCGCAATCGCGGGCGATGCGCAGGATTTCTTCGGCGAGTTCTTCGTCACCCTTGGCGGTGAGGGTCGGGGCGTGGTTGCCGTCGTATTTGAGGGCGATGGCCTGGCGTGGGGCAGTGGAATCGTTCATGCGGTTTCGTCGACCCAGCGGTGTTCGAGGCGGGTTTGGTTACCTTGCGGCGGGGTGCCGTGGTGGCAGTCGATGTCGCCGACATTCAGTCCGCGATCGAGCAGGCGCTGGCGCAGGGCGAACAGGTTGTTCTCAATCAGGTCGGCGGTGTACGGTCGCTCGGCCCAGAGTTGCCCGGACAGGCTGCCCGCCACCAGTTGCGCCTGAATCTGCAATGGCCCGAGCGGTTCCATGTCGAAGGCCAGATCGACGCGCCACAGTTGCTGTTTGGGTTCGCGCTCGTCGCGGCGTTCGTTGGGTTGCGGCTCGCGTTCCGGCGCTTCTTCGCGCTGGAACTTGACCTGCAACGGCACGATGTCCTGCAGGTTGCGCATGGGGATTTCCAGTTGCCAGGTGCTGAGCAGGCGCCCGTCATCGGTGACGCCGGTCTGTTCCAGGCTCGACAGCTGATGGCTTTGCAAGCGCGAAACTGCGGCGGCGGCCAGGCGCAGCAATTGCTCCAGATCGCCTTCGCCGTCCTGGCTTTGCAGCAAACGCTCGGGCAATGGAAAACTGCTCGGCACGGGTTTGGCGCTGACCTGGCCGAGCATTCCGAGGGCGTTGCGCACGAAACTCGGCAGCGCTTGCGCCAAGGTGTTGGCGGCGATGATCGCGTTGAAACTGGTGCTGCTCGGCAGGCCCGGCGTCAATTGCGCGATCAGCTTGAGCAGATCGGCTTTCATGTCCGGCGCAAGGCTCGGGTTTTGCCCGGTCAGCAGTTTGGTTTCGAGGAACACGCCGCTGTTGGCCAAGGCCAGCGCTACGCCTTTGGCGGTGCTCAGTTGTTGCACGTCCGGCAGACTGGCGAGCAGCTTGTCGACCACCGCGCGCAAATCTGCGGAGGTCTGATCTGTGGCCGGCGGCAGGTTTTGCAGTGCGTTCAACAGGCCGCTCAACGAGGCTTGGCGGCTTTGCTGGCCGAGCAGTTGCTGACTGACTGCCAGTTGTTCCTGGCGGTTGCTCAGGGGCAGAAATTTCAGGCTTTGCGCGTCTTCGACGATGGCTGAAAGCAGGGTGCCGATGCGCAGCGGCTGCGGACTGTCGATGGTCAATGTGCTGCCGCTCAATGCGGTGTTGAGCAGGCTGACCATCGAGCGAAACACCGTCGCTTGTCCCGGCGTCTGCGGCAGGACCTGTGAGGTCAGCACCTTGCCCTGCAGCAGCGTGCCGACCGGCAGTTGCGCGGTATCGAGGCGGGTGAGGGCGGCGACGTTGCTGGCAATCGCCTGCTGCACGGTGATCGCCAGATTGCCCGCCGAGGGCTGGGTGATCGCCAGGTTAGTGCCTTGCGGCAGCGGCAGACTGCTGGTCGCTTGCACGGTGGTCTGGCGGCCGCCGTCGACGGTCACCTTGAGCAGCAATTCAAAGGTCTGGTCGGCCTGCTTGAGCGACAACACCTCGGCCTTGGCGCTCTGCCCGCTGCCGATCAAACCTTCAACCGGGGTCAGCAGCTTGAGCAGTTCGCCGACCTGCGGGCGCACGGTCGCCGCAGAGGCGGGCGGCAGCGGGAGGATGTTGATTTCGCCTGTCATACGCGGACACAACCTGAGGAAATTGCGCTCTTGAGAGTAAGGCACGGCATGTATAATGCCGCGCGTCGTGCGCTTCGTTAAAAAAACATAGCAATTGTTTGATCCAGCTCGCCAGTTCGAGCCTTCAATGCATCTATGCTGCCTCTCTTTAACGGCCGCGCCAGAGCCGACTTGAACCGTATAAGGCCCGTGATCCCTTGACCAGTCCTGTCCTGCAAACCCTTGCCCTCGCGTGTGAACGTGACCTCAGGCTGCTCTTCGAGAATCTCGAACTGACGCTGGCCGGTGGCGACATGGTGCAGATCAGCGGCCCCAACGGCAGCGGCAAAACCAGTCTTTTACGTCTGCTGGCCGGTCTGATGCAACCGACTGACGGCCAGGTCCTGCTCAACGGTCAGCCACTGACCGAGCAACGCCACGAACTCGCCCGCAACCTGCTGTGGATCGGCCACGCCGCCGGGATCAAGGATCTGCTGACGGCGGAAGAAAACCTGTCCTGGCTCTGCGCCCTGCGCCAGCCCGCCAACCGCGAAGCGATCTGGCAAGCCCTGGCAGCGGTAGGATTGCGCGGTTTCGAAGATGTTCCCTGCCATAACCTGTCGGCCGGCCAGCAGCGTCGCGTGGCGTTGGCGCGGTTGTATCTGGACAGCCCGCCGCTGTGGATTCTCGATGAGCCGTTCACCGCGCTCGACAAGCAGGGCGTCGCGCAACTTGAAGAACACCTGGCCGGGCACTGCGAACGCGGAGGTCTGGTGGTGTTGACCACGCACCACACGCTGAGCCGGATGCCGGCCGGTTATCGCGATATCGATCTGGGGAAATGGGCCGTATGAGCGTGTTCGGCCTGCTGCTCGCCCGTGAGTCCCGACTGCTGTTTCGCCGCCCGGCGGAGCTGGCCAATCCGCTGATTTTCTTCGCCATCGTCATTGCCTTGTTCCCGCTGGCCGTCGGCCCGGACACTCAGGTCTTGCAAAACCTGTCCCCGGGGTTAGTCTGGGTGGCGGCGTTGTTATCGGTCCTGCTGTCGCTGGACGGACTTTTCCGCAGTGACTTCGAAGACGGCTCGCTGGAGCAGTGGGTCCTTTCGTCGCACCCGCTGCCCCTTCTGGTCCTGGCCAAGGTGCTGGCACACTGGCTTTTCTCCGGTCTGGCACTGGTGCTGCTCTCGCCGTTGCTGGCGCTGATGCTCGGTTTGCCAACCGCTTGCCTGCCGGTGTTGCTGTTGTCGCTGCTGCTGGGTACGCCGGTACTGAGCTTGCTCGGCGCGGTGGGCGCAGCGTTGACGGTGGGGTTGAAACGCGGCGGCCTGTTGCTGGCGCTGCTGATTCTGCCGTTGTACATCCCGGTGTTGATCCTCGGCAGTGGCGCCTTGCAGGCCGCCTTGCAAGGCATGCCGGCGACCGGGTATCTGCTGTGGCTGGGTAGCCTGACCGCCCTGGCGATCACCCTGACACCGTTTGCAATAGCGGCTGGCCTGAAGATCAGCGTCGGCGAATAATAATGAGGTCTGGTTAAAATTTAACCACTTTGTCAAAAGAATGACCCGCGCCAGCTCACATCGAGGAGCGGCACCCGTGATGGAAACAACATGAACTGGACCTGGTTTCACAAGCTCGGCTCGCCCAAATGGTTTTACGGCATCAGCGGCAAGTTGCTGCCGTGGCTGAGCATCGCCGCGTTGCTGCTGATCGCTGTCGGCGTCGTCTGGGGGCTGGCCTTCGCGCCGCCGGACTATCAGCAAGGCAACAGCTTTCGCATCATCTATATCCACGTGCCTGCAGCGATGCTGGCGCAGTCGATCTACGTGATGCTGGCGGTGTGCGGCGTGGTCGGGCTGGTGTGGAAAATGAAACTGGCCGATGTCGCCCTGCAGTGCGCCGCCCCGATCGGTGCGTGGATGACTGCCGTGGCGCTGGTTACCGGGGCGATCTGGGGCAAACCGACCTGGGGTTCGTGGTGGGTGTGGGACGCGCGACTGACTTCGATGCTGATTCTGCTGTTCCTGTATTTCGGCGTGATCGCGCTGGGCAACGCGATCAGTAACCGCGACAGCGCCGCCAAGGCCTGCGCCGTGCTGGCAATCGTTGGCGTGATCAACATCCCGATCATCAAATATTCGGTGGAGTGGTGGAACACCCTGCACCAGGGCGCGACCTTCACCCTCACCGAAAAACCGGCGATGCCCGCAGAAATGTGGCTGCCGCTGCTGCTCACGGTGCTGGGTTTCTACTGCTTCTTCGGCGCCGTGCTGTTGCTGCGCATGCGCCTCGAAGTGCTCAAGCGCGAAGCCCGCGCCAGTTGGGTCAAAACCGAATTGCAGCACAGTCTGGAGGCCGCTCGATGAGTTTCGCGTCATTCGGCGACTTTCTCGCCATGGGCCATCACGGCCTGTATGTCTGGTCGGCCTACGGCATCTGTCTGGCGGTGCTGGCCCTCAACGTGGCGGCGCCGATCCTGGCCCGCAAGCGCTATCTGCAACAAGAGGCGCGTCGTCTGCGCCGGGAGAACGGCCAGTGAATCCGCTGCGCAAGAAACGTCTGATCATCATTCTGGCCATTCTGGTCGGGGTCGGCGCTGCCGTCGGCCTGGCCCTCAGTGCCCTGCAGCAGAACATCAATCTGTTCTACACGCCGACGCAGATCGCCAACGGCGAAGCACCGCAAGACACGCGCATCCGCGCCGGCGGCATGGTCGAGAAGGGCTCGCTGCAACGCTCAACGGACTCGCTGGACGTCAAGTTCGTCGTCACCGATTTCAACAAGTCCGTGACTATCGCCTACCGCGGCATCCTCCCGGACCTGTTCCGCGAAGGGCAGGGCATCGTTGCCCTCGGCAAGCTCAACGCCGACGGTGTGGTGGTGGCCGACGAAGTGCTGGCCAAGCACGACGAGAAGTACATGCCGCCGGAAGTGACCAAAGCGCTGAAAGACAGCGGTCAATCCGCGCCAACCCCTGCGAAGGAGAGCTGATATGACCTCGGCGATATTCATTCCTGAGCTGGGTCATCTGGCGATGATTCTGGCGCTGTGTTTTGCTCTGGTGCAGGCCGTGGTGCCGTTGCTCGGCGCCTGGCGCGGCGACCGTTTGTGGATGGGCCTGGCGCAACCGGCAGCGTGGGGCCAGTTTGCCTTTCTGCTGTTCGCGTTCGGCATCCTCACTTACGCGTTCATGACCGATGACTTCTCGGTGGCCTATGTGGCGATGAACTCCAACAGCGCGCTGCCGTGGTACTACAAATTCAGCGCGGTGTGGGGTGCTCACGAAGGTTCGCTGCTGCTGTGGGCATTGATCCTCGGCGGCTGGACCTTCGCCGTGTCGGTGTTCTCGCGGCAGTTGCCGCAAGTCATGCTCGCCCGCGTACTGGCGGTGATGGGCATGATCAGCACCGGTTTCCTGCTATTCCTGATCCTGACCTCGAACCCGTTCGCGCGGATACTGCCGCAGATTCCGGCCGACGGTCGCGACCTCAATCCGCTCCTGCAGGACATCGGCCTGATCGTGCATCCGCCGATGCTCTATATGGGCTATGTCGGGTTCTCGGTGGCGTTCGCGTTTGCCATTGCGGCATTGCTCGGCGGTCGCCTTGATGCCGCCTGGGCGCGCTGGTCGCGGCCATGGACCATCGTCGCCTGGGCCTTTCTCGGAATCGGCATCACCCTCGGTTCGTGGTGGGCGTATTACGAACTCGGCTGGGGCGGCTGGTGGTTCTGGGACCCGGTGGAAAACGCCTCGTTCATGCCATGGCTGGTCGGCACCGCACTGATCCACTCGCTGGCAGTGACGGAAAAGCGCGGTGTGTTCAAGAGCTGGACGGTATTGCTGGCGATTGCCGCGTTCTCGCTGAGCCTGCTGGGCACGTTCCTTGTGCGTTCCGGCGTACTGACGTCGGTCCACGCGTTCGCTTCCGATCCTGAACGCGGCGTGTTCATTCTGATCTTCCTGCTGTTCGTCGTTGGTGGCTCGCTGACCCTGTTCGCTCTGCGTGCACCGGTGGTGAAAAGTCAGGTTGGCTTCAACCTGTGGTCGCGGGAAACCCTGCTGCTGGGCAACAATCTGGTGCTGGTCGTGGCCGCGTCGATGATTCTGCTCGGCACGCTGTATCCCCTGATTCTCGATGCCCTCAGCGGCGCGAAGATGTCGGTCGGCCCGCCGTACTTCAATGCGCTGTTCATTCCGCTGATGGCGTTGCTGATGCTGGTCATGGCGGTCGGCGTGATCGTGCGCTGGAAGGATACCCCGGTGAAATGGCTGGCGAGCATGCTCACCCCGGTGTTGCTCGGCAGCGTCGCGCTGGCGGTAATTGCCGGTGTCGCTTACGGCGATTTCAACTGGGCGGTGATCGCAACGTTCCTGCTGGCCGCGTGGGTGCTGCTCGCCGGTGTTCGCGACCTGTTCGACAAGACTCGCCACAAAGGCCTGATCGAAGGCTTGCCGGCGCTGACCCGCAGCTATTGGGGCATGCAGATCGCGCACTTGGGCATCGCCGTGTGCGCACTCGGCGTGGTGTTGTCGAGCCAGAACAGTGCCGAACGCGACCTGCGCCTGGCGCCGGGCGAGTCGATGAACCTGGCCGGTTATCACTTCGTTTTCGAAGGTGCCAAGCACTTCGAGGGGCCGAATTTCACGTCCGACAAAGGCACCGTTCGGGTGATTCGCGACGGCAAGGAAATCAGCGTGCTGCACCCGGAAAAACGTTTGTACACCGTGCAGAATTCGGTGATGACCGAAGCCGGGATCGACGCCGGTTTCACCCGCGACATTTACGTCGCCCTCGGCGAGCCGCTGGATAACGGCGCCTGGGCAGTGCGCGTGCACGTCAAACCGTTCGTGCGCTGGATCTGGTTCGGCGGCCTGCTCACAGGCTTCGGTGGATTGCTGGCAGCGCTGGATCGGCGTTATCGGGTCAAGGTGAAAAGCAAAGTGCGCGAAGCGCTGGGCATGACGGGAGCCGCGGCATGAGACGTTGGTTGATGTTGGTGCCGCTGGCGATTTTTCTGCTGGTGGCGGTGTTTCTGTATCGCGGGCTGTACCTCGACCCGGCGGAGCTACCGTCGGCGATGATCAACAAGCCGTTCCCGGAGTTTTCCCTGCCGAGCGTGCAGGGCGACAAGACCCTGACCAAGGCTGACATTCTCGGCAAACCGGCACTGGTCAATGTCTGGGGCACCTGGTGCATTTCCTGCCGGGTCGAGCATCCGGTACTGAACAAACTGGCCGAGCGTGGCGTGGTGATCTACGGCATCAACTACAAGGACACCAACGCCGATGCGTTGAAATGGCTGGCCGAGTTCCACAACCCCTACGCCCTGGATATCCGCGACGATGAAGGCTCGCTGGGCCTGAATCTCGGCGTTTATGGCGCTCCGGAAACCTTCTTCATCGACGCCAAAGGCGTCATCCGCGACAAGTTCGTCGGGGTGATCGACGAGCAGGTCTGGCGCGAAAAACTTGCGGCCAAATATCAGGCGCTGGTCGATGAGGCCAAGCCATGAAGCGTTTTCTCGCCGCGGTGGTGCTGGGCTTGAGTCTGGCCAGCGTCGCGCATGCGGCCATCGATACCTACGAATTTGCCAAAGAAGGCGATCGCGAGCGTTTCCGCGAGCTGACCAAGGAACTGCGCTGCCCCAAATGCCAGAACCAGGACATCGCCGACTCCAACGCGCCGATCGCCGCTGACCTGCGCAAAGAGATTTTCCGCATGCTCGGCGAGGGCAAGGACAACCAGCAGATCATCGACTTCATGGTCGACCGCTACGGCGATTTCGTCCGCTACAAACCGGCGCTCAACGCCAAGACCGCATTGCTCTGGTTCGGCCCGGCCGGCCTGCTGCTGGGCGGTTTCGTGGTGATCGCGGTGATTGTCCGCCGGCGTCGCGGGCAACGCGCCGTAACGCCGTCATCGCTGTCCATCGAAGAGCGTCAGCGCCTCGACCAACTGTTGGATAAAACCCAAGAATGATTGATTTCTGGCTTGCCGCAGGGCTGTTGCTTCTGGTCGCCCTGAGTTTTCTGCTGATCCCGGTGTTGCGTGGTCGTCGCGCCCAACGCGAGGAGGATCGTACGGCCCTTAATGTTGCGCTGTATCAGGAACGTGTCGCCGAGTTGCAAGCGCAGCAGGCTGAAGGTGTGCTTGATGCTGCGCAAATGGACAGCGGTCGTGCCGAGGCGGCGCGGGAGTTGCTGGCCGATACCGAAGGCGTTGCCGCGCCGCGTGTGTCGAAGCTCGGCAAGCCGTTGCCGTTGCTCGCGGCCGTGCTGGTGCCGCTGTTGGGCTTGGGTTTGTACTTGTATTTTGGCGCTGCCGACAAGGTCGAGCTGACCCGCGAATTCGCCCAGGCGCCGCAGTCGATGGAAGAGATGACCCAGCGTCTGGAGCGTGCGGTCGCTGCGCAGCCGGATTCTGCCGAAGGCCTGTATTTCCTCGGTCGTACTTACATGGCGCAGGAGCGCCCGGCGGACGCGGCGAAGATGTTCGAACGCGCCGCCGGCCTCGCTGGTCGCCAACCGGAACTGCTCGGCCAGTGGGCGCAGGCGCAGTATTTTGCCGACGGGAAAAAATGGTCGCCCAAGATCCAGGCGCTGACCGACGAAGCCCTCAAGGCTGATCCGAAAGAAGTCACCAGCCTCGGTCTGCTCGGCATCGCCGCGTTCGAAGGTGAGCGCTATCAAGAAGCGATCGATTACTGGAACCGCCTGCTCGCACAACTGCCACCGGAGGACAACTCGCGCGCCGCGCTGCAAGGCGGCATCCAGCGCGCCGCCGAACGCCTGCAAGCCAGTGGCGGCACAGTCGTTCAGGCGCCCGCGGCGACGAAAGGCGCGTTGCTGAAAGTCAGCGTCGATCTGGCCAGCGAGCTCAAAAGCAAAGTGCAGCCGGGCGACAGCGTATTCATCTTTGCTCGCGCCACCTCCGGTCCACCGGCACCGCTGGCGGCCAAACGCCTGACCGTGGCCGATCTGCCGGTGACCGTCGAACTCGGCGATGCCGACGCGATGATGCCGCAGTTGAAACTGTCCAACTTTCCCGAAGTCCAACTGGTTGCGCGCATTTCCCGCGCCGGCCAACCCACTGCCGGTGAATGGATCGGTCGCAGCGGCCCCCTGGCCAGCAGCACCACCGCGCCACAAAAACTGACCATCGACAGCCCGGACCAATAACCGGAACCACAGGAAAGCACCGCCATGCACACCATCGCCCGCATCACAGTCCTCACACTGGCCCTGGGCTTGAGTGCATGTGCGGTCCAGCGACCGGAACCGACCACCAACCTGCCACCGATCCCGCCGTCGCAACCGAGCCCGACCCCGTCGACCTCACCGACCCCGGGCAAGAGCATCCCGGCCAAACCGTCGAAACCGGTACCCCGCACCTCCGCCAGCTTCGCCCCGCCGCCGGGCGGCAACAGCCACTGGGACCAGAAGCTCGGCGTGTACGTACTCGACGACCAGTCCAACACCTTCTACCGCCAGCGCACCTACTACCGCTGGAACAACGGCTGGAGCCGCGCCGTCAGCCCCAACGGCCCATGGGAAGACACCGACATCCACGGCGTGCCACCGGGCTTGGGCAAGCAGTTCGGGCAGTGAGGAAAAACGGCGATCTTTGGATCGCCGTTTTTTTGCCGAATTTTTAGAGAATTGCGCGATACCTGCTCAGTGAACGTACTGACTGGTCCAGGCCTTGGCGCTGCAGGAGGGCAAGGAAGCAATCCGCATCCATCGATGGCGTCTTCAGTTGCTGGCGCTGTCGTTGGGCAGCCGCAATGACCGCGGATGAATCCAGATGAAAAAGGTTTTCCACAAACTCGTCCGGGTGTTGGGCTTCGATGCCATAGGGTTCGAGAGAGCAAGCGGGAAAATCTTTCAGGTTGAAAGTCACGATAACGTCCGCGCCACATCGGATAGCAGCAGCAAGAACATGGCGATCATCATCGTCGGGCAGGCTCAGTCCGACGATCAGATCTTCATAACTATCTACACATGCATCCGGAATGGCGAGGTCCATCAGTTGTGATGTCCGGTCCAGTTGCTCGATGCTCAGGTCAGGCCGGTTTTTTAACAAATTGCGCTTCCATTCGCAGTGGATTTCTTCAGTCCAGCGCGCTCGATACAGCCCGGACAATGCGAGCCACATCAGGAAGTCTCTCAGTGGGGCGGGGTATAAAACACATGCATCGTATACAGCGGTGAAAGAGGAGTGCCTCACTCGTATCCTGTCCTTAGCGCCTGTGCCTGCTCTGCGAGAAGCCTCATTGCCTGCTCGCTGGCGGTGTCTCGCCGGGCTTTATATTCCATCAGATCGGCAAAACGCACACGTCGGTGCTTGCCGGTTTTGTGGTAGGAAATCTCACCGCTCTCCAGCAGTTTGATCATGTGCGGACGTGAGACATTGAGCAGGTCGGCAGCATCCTGAGTGGTCAGCTCAGCGTGGATCGGTACGACCTTCACAGCGTGGCCCTGCGACAGCGCCGCGAGGATATCGCTCAGCAAGCGCAGCGCGGACGTTGGCAGCTCGACGCTATGGGCTTCGTTCTGCTCATCGTAGATCTGGATTTTTTGAGTTTCAAAGCCGGTTGCGAGGAAAGCGGTCAACGCACGCTGGCCTTCTATCGCGGCTTTGATTTCACGTTCTTCAGGCAGATTGATAGCGCAAGGGATAGCAGTGGACATAGGACAGTTCCGGCATTCGATGGACGATGCACGAACCGTATTCGAATTAAACGAAAATCGCAATAAACGAAACATTCGTCATGAGCACCTTGTAAAACAACCAACCGTCACTCCACACCATGCTGTGCTTGAGCAAAGATAACTCCAGGGTTGTTTTTGATAGACCATGGCAAGGAGGCCCGGGGGCAAAGCAGGTTATTGATCAACGAGCTTGAAGACGCAGGCTGGGTTGTACAACCCGCCAGCCCGTTATGAAGGAGATCCGTAATGCAATATCCAATCTGCATCGAGTGGGGTGATGAAAATACTGCCATCGGTATTCAGATCCCCGATATTCCGGGTGCCGTGACGGCGGGGGACACGTTCGAGGATGCCTACAACGCTGCCGTTGAAGTTGCCCACATCATGCTGCAGGAAATTGCAGCGGCAGGAGAGCCGATTCCGCTGCCGACGTCGGCGTCGGCGTCGGCTCATCGCAGCAATGCGGATTTTGCCGAGATGGGCTGGGGCATGCTGGAGCTGGATATCTCGCCGTACCTGGGCAAGACCGAGAAGGTCAACGTCACGCTGCCCGGGTATGTGATACAGCGCATTGACCGTTATGTGCGTGAACACAACGTCAAAAGCCGCTCCTCGTTTCTGGCGGATGCAGCGATGGAGAAACTGGTTCGATACTAAGGCTCGGCCAATTGTGGGAGCGAGCCTGCTCGCGAAAGCGCTGTGTCAGTCAGCGTAAATCTCGTCTGAACTGACGCCTTCGCGAGCAGGCTCGCTCCCACACTGGTTTTGTGTATTGCAGTGATTCGGAGGTCATCCAAAACCTGTGGGAGCGAGCCTGCTCGCGAAGCTTTTGAAGCCTTAAGCCGTGGCTAATGAAGCGCGTCGTGAAGCGCTCAAGAAGCGCAACAACGCCAACAGCGGAAACACGCTGCCGACAATCACGATCCACAACCAGCCGCCATGCTCATACACCGCGCTGGCCACCGACGAGCCGAACGCGCCGCCGATGAAGATGCTGGTCATGTACAAGGCGTTCAAACGGCCACGGCTCTTGGCGTCCAGCGAATACACTGCGCGCTGACCGAGGACCATGTTCATCTGCACGCAGAAATCCAGCACTACGCCAGTGACCGCCAGGCCGATGACGCTGTAGGCCGGGTGGATGAAGGCGGGCAGGAAGCTCAGGCTGGCGAAGAGCATGGCCAGCAGCGAGGCGATGCGGGTGTGGCCGGCGTCGGCGAGGCGTCCACTGATCGGCGCCGCGATGGCACCGATGGCGCCGACCAAAGCGAAAATCGCAATCTCGCTTTGCGACAGGCCGTGATTACGCGCCAGCTCCAGCGGCACGGCGGTCCAGAACAGGCTGAACGTGGCGAACATGCAACCCTGGTAGAACGCGCGCTGCCGCAGCACCGGTTGCTGACGCAGTAACGACCACAGCGAGCCGATCAGTTGCCCGTAGGTGGCGCTGTGATCCGGTTGACGCTTGGGGACGGTCAACGCCAGCACCACGCTGATCGCGGCCATCAACCCGGCAGCAATCATGAACATCGCACGCCAGCCCAGATGATCGGCGACCACGCTCGACACCGGCCGGGCCAACAGAATACCCAGCAGCAAACCGCCCATGATCCCGCCGACCACCCGGCCTCGGGATTCTTCCGGCGCCAGGTGCGCGGCGAGCGGAATCAGGACTTGCACCGACACCGAGCTGAACCCCACCAGCAACGAAATCAGCAAAAACACATTCGGCTGATCGGTAAACGCCGCCGCCAGCAGGCTGGCGATTGCCACGAGGGTGGTGACGATCATCAACCGCCGGTTTTCCAGCAGATCGGCCAGCGGCACCAGGAAGAACAGGCCCAGCGCATAACCGATCTGCGTCAACGAGACGATGAAACTGGCCAAGGTGTCGGACAGGCCGATGTCCGGTGCGATCAGACCGATGATCGGTTGTGCATAGTAGATGTTGGCAACGATGGCGCCGCAGCAGAAGGCGAACAGCAGCACCATGCCTCGGGTCATTGCGTGAGTGGTGGGCATAGGAATACTCGCGTCGGGCACAGGAAAGCGGTGAAGGCTAATGGACAATGCGGGTTGGCAGAAGACAGTTTCGGATGATAACTCTTATTACGTTGTGTAATGACTGGTCTTGCGAGGCGGTTGAGCAGTGCCAGGGCTGGATTTACTCGCCCAGCCGAAAAGCCCCTCACCCTAGCCCTCTCCCGGAGGGAGAGGGGACTGATTGGGGGATGCTTGGGATTTACGGCGACCTGAAGGTGCATCTGTGAATCCGCAATTGGTTCGAATCCAGGAAAATCGCTCCACTCCATAATCGACGCGGTCCTTCAGGTCGATGTCTGACGCAAGACATCTCGGTCAGCTCCCTCTCCCTATGGGCGGTCCGACGTTTCGGGAGGGCTGGGGTGAGGGTGCATTGGCTCACAACGAAAAAGGCGACCGCAGAGGGTCGCCTTTTTTTTAATCGCTCAAGTCTTACTGCCCGGTGTAAATCTGATCAAACACCCCACCATCATTGAAGTGCGTCTTCTGCACCGTTCGCCAGTCACCAAACGTCTTCTCCACCGAAAGGAAATCCACTTTCGGGAAACGATCGGTGTACTTCGCCAGCACCGCCGGATCCCTTGGGCGCAGGTAGTTGGCCGCGGCAATCTCCTGGCCTTCAGGCGACCACAGGTATTTCAGATATTCATCAGCCGCCGCACGCGAACCTTTCTTGTCGACGACTTTATCGACCACCGATACCGGCGGCTCGGCTTCGGCGGACACGCTCGGGTAGACCACTTCAAATTGATCACGACCAAATTCACGGGCGATCATTTCCGCCTCGTTTTCGAAGGTCACCAGCACGTCGCCGATCTGGTTGGTCATGAACGTGGTGGTCGCGGCGCGGCCACCGGTATCGAGCACCGGCGCTTGTTTGAACAGTTTGCCGACGAACTCCTTGGCCTTGTTTTCATCACCGCCGTTCTTCAGCACATAGCCCCAGGCCGACAGGTAGGTGTAGCGGCCGTTGCCCGAGGTTTTCGGGTTCGGCACGATCACCTGCACGCCGTCCTTGAGCAGGTCCGGCCAGTCTTTCAGGGCTTTCGGGTTGCCCTTGCGGACGATGAACACCGTGGCCGAGGTAAACGGTGCGCTGTTGTTCGGCAGGCGCGTGACCCAGTTCTCCGGCACCAGTTTGCCGTTGTCGGCGAGGGCGTTGATGTCGGTGGCCATGTTCATGGTGATGACATCTGCCGGCAGCCCGTCGATCACCGAACGCGCCTGCTTGCTCGAACCACCGAATGACATCTGCACGGTGATGTTCTCGTTGTGCTCGGCCTGCCAGTGTTTCTGGAACGCAGTGTTGTAGTCCTTGTAGAAATCGCGCATCACGTCATAGGAAACGTTAAGCAGCGTCGGCGCTGCCTGAGCGATGTTGGCCAAGGCGAGGCCGGCGGCGAGAAGTGAGGCGCCAAAGAGTTTTTTCACTGCGCATTCCTTGTTCTGTGGGGGTGTTGAGTCAAAGGTGAGGCGATTTGCCAGCGACTATAACGGGGCCGGCATAGTCGCTTAAAGATTAAAAAGCTCTGTGCTTATTCCAGTTTCTTGAACAGTGCATTGCCACATCGTGAACAGAAAGCGGCGGACTGTTCATGGCTGCTTTTTTTGCACACCGGGCAGTCGTGCTGCAACTGATCGCCGCGCATGGCATTGGCCAGTTCAGCGGTGAAGATCCCGGTGGGCACGGCAATGATCGAATAACCGGTGATCATCACCAGCGACGAAATCACCTGGCCCAGCGGCGTCTTCGGCACGATGTCGCCGAAGCCGACGGTGGTCAGCGTGACGATCGCCCAATAGATGCCTTTTGGAATGCTGGTAAAACCGTGTTCCGGGCCTTCGATCACATACATCAGCGTGCCGAACACCGTCACCAGCGTACAAACGCTGACCAGAAACACGACGATTTTCTGTTTGCTGCCGCGCAGCGCCGACATCAAGTAGTTGGCCTGCTTGAGGTACGGGCTGAGTTTGAGTACGCGGAAAATCCGCAGCATCCGAATGATGCGGATGATCAGCAGATACTGCGCATCGCTGTAATACAGCGCAAGAATGCCCGGCACGATCGCCAGCAGATCCACCAGCCCGTAAAAGCTGAAGGCATAGCGCAGCGGTTTCGGCGAGCAGTACAGACGCAGGATGTATTCGCCGAGAAAAATCGCCGTGAAGCCCCATTCGATGTAGGCCAACAGGTCTGCGTAGTTACGGTGAACGCTGTCGATGCTGTCGAGCATCACGATCACCAGACTGGCGAGGATGATCAACAGCAGGATGCCATCGAAGCGACGCCCGGCCGGGGTGTCGCTCTGGAAAATCATCACGTAAAGCCGTTCGCGCCAATTGTTGCTGCTGTCCATGGATAACGCCTGAATCGAAGATCAGCGCAGCCTAGGGTGATTCTCCCGATGAGCGCAAGGCTCATGCGCAAACGACGCTTTGCCAAACATCTGCATGCCGGCATGGATCAGCCAGCCGGCGAGGATGAACGGCGCGGTCAACGTCGCAAGGCCGACGGCGGCAAACAGCGGCGTCACCAACAGCGCCAGAACGATGCCAAGCAGCGGCAGCCACGGATATTGGCGTTGCGCAGAGAAGGCGAGGGCGGCGAGCACGGCGTTGTAACTGCCCAGGCCCAGCAGAGCGGTGGCGGGTTCATGCTGCAGCAGACTGGAAGCGAGGCCGAGCGCCGACGCGAGCAGCGCCCAGCAGAACCCACGGCGATCGGCGATCAGCAAACCGCAGGCAATCAAACCACCGGCCAATGGATGATCAAGAAACATGGCTTGGCCGAATCCCCTCAATTCCGCGGCCAGCACATTCGCCGTATGCAAATCGATAGAGGCGATGGGCGCGGACGGTTCAGCGAACAGCAGCAACAGCCAACTCAAGGCCACGAACGGCGAGGTATACGCCGGTATCGCGCGGGTGCGGTAGATACGTTTGAGCCATTGCTGGGTGATCATTGCACTGAGACCGCCAGCAGCGAGAATCAGCGGTGGCAACAGCGGTGACCAAGGGAAATACAGGCTCAGCAGCAGGCCGAGCAACACGCCGTTGTAGCTGAACAATCCGGCCTGGCGATCGGCCTTGGCATAGTTGCGCCGTTGCGCGGTGAGCAAACCGGCGACGCCACCGAGCAGCGCCCCGGCGAACAGCACCGGCGCGGTCAGCAGGATCGCCAACAAACACAGCAGACCGCACAGCGGATGGCGCTGAAGAAAAATCTGACTGAAACCGTTGAGCAAAGCCTCGGCCCAGTCGGGGCAGTGGGTGTTGAAGTGATTGGCAGGCATGGCAGTTCTGAAAGTCAGGAAAACCGAGGTGCCTGCTTCGCGAGCAGGCTCGCTCCCACACCGGATCTGTGTCCAGTCTCGGTTCTGTGATCGACAAAGAACCAATGTGGGAGCGAGCCTGCTCGCGAAGAGGCCGGTACAGGCGCTAAATCAACGTCTCGATACGCAGCGAATTGGTCGACCCCGGCTGACCAAACGGCACGCCGGCAGTAATCAGCAGCGTGTCGCCACGCTCGGCCATGCCTTGTGCCTGGGCGATTTCCAGCGCGGTCGAGCAGACTTCGTCGACCTGACGCAAGCGATCGTTGACCACCGAATGAATGCCCCACGCCACGCTCAAGCGCCGCGCCGTCTGCAGGTTCGGCGTCAGGTTGAGGATCGGCGCTTTCGGCCGCTCCCGCGATGCGCGCAGCGTCGAGGCGCCGGACTCGCTGTAGTTGACCAGCACCGCCACCGGCAGCACGTTGCTGATCCGGCGGATCGCGCAACTGATCGCGTCGGACACCGTCGCCTCGGCTTTTGGCCGGCTGACGTCGAGCTGGGTCTGGTAATCCGGGCCGTTCTCCACCTGGCGAATGATCTTGCTCATCATCTGCACCGCTTCCAGCGGATATTCACCGGACGCGGTTTCCGCCGAGAGCATCACTGCATCGGCACCTTCGGCCACGGCGTTGGCGACGTCGGTGACTTCGGCGCGGGTCGGCGCCGGGGAGAAGCGCATCGATTCGAGCATTTGCGTCGCCACCACCACCGGTTTGCCGAGTTCGCGGCAGGTGGTGATGATGTTTTTCTGAATCTGCGGCACGCTTTCGGCCGGCACTTCGACGCCGAGGTCTCCACGGGCGACCATGATCGCATCGCTCAACTCAGCAATCTCACGCAGTTGCTCGACCGCCGAAGGCTTCTCGATTTTCGCCATCAGAAACGCCTTGTCGCCGATCAGCGCACGCGCTTCGACGATGTCCTGCGGGCGCTGCACGAACGACAACGCAACCCAGTCCACGCCCAGCTCCAGACCGAAGCTCAGGTCGCGACGATCCTTGGCCGTCAGCGGGCTGAGGTCGAGCACCGCTTGCGGCACGTTCACACCTTTGCGGTCGGACAATTCGCCACCGTTGAGCACGGTGGTGTCGATCGCATCGGCGTACTGGGTCACCACGCGCAGGCGTAGTTTGCCGTCGTCGAGCAGCAAATCCATGCCGGCTTCCAGCGCGGCGATGATCTCGGGATGCGGCAGATTCACCCGACGCTCGTCGCCCGGTGTCGCGTCCAGATCGAGGCGGAACGCCTGACCGCGATGCAGCTGGACCTTGCCGTCAGCGAACTTGCCGACCCGCAATTTCGGCCCCTGCAAGTCCATCAGAATGCCCAGCGGGTAGTTGAGCTGGCGCTCGACTTCGCGGATCCACTGGTAGCGCTTGGCATGGTCGGCGTGATCGCCGTGGCTGAAATTCAGCCGGAAAATATTCACCCCGGCCTCGACCAGTTCACGGATATCGTCGATGCCATCCACCGCAGGCCCGAGGGTGGCGAGGATTTTGACCTTTTTATCAGGCGTCATGATTTGCAGTTCTCAAGGATCAGGATGGCGCGGAAGTCGTTGACGTTGGTGCGGGTCGGCTCGGTGACGATCAACGCGTCGAGCGCCTGGAAGTAGCCGTAACCGTTGTTGTTATCCAGCTCGTCGCTGGCGCTTAATCCCAGGGCCGCGGCGCGGGCGTAGCTGTCCGGGGTCATGATCGCGCCGGCGTTGTCTTCCGAGCCGTCGATGCCGTCGGTGTCACCGGCCAGCGCGTAGACCCCGGGTTGGCCTTTTAGGTTGTCGGTGAGGCTCAAGAGGAATTCGGCGTTGCGCCCGCCACGGCCATTGCCGCGCACGGTCACGGTGGTTTCGCCGCCGGAGAGAATCACGCACGGCGCCGCCAGTGGCTGGCCGTGGTTGATGATCTGCCGGGCGATACCGGCGTGGACCTTCGCCACCTCGCGGGATTCGCCTTCGAGATCACCCAGAATCAAGGTGCTGAAACCGGCCTGACGGCATTTCACCGCAGCGGCATCCAGCGATTGTTGCGGGCGGGCGATCAACTGGAAGTGACTGCGCGCCAGACTCGGATCGCCGGGTTTCACGGTTTCCGACTCGGGGCTTTGCAGCCAGTTGCGCACCGAGGCCGGAATGTCGATGCCGTAGCGTTTGATGATCGCCAGGGCTTCGGCGCTGGTGCTCGGGTCGGCCACGGTCGGGCCGGAGGCGATGACCGTGGCGAGGTCGCCGGGCACATCGGAAATCGCGTAGGTGTAAACCGTCGCCGGCCAGCAGGCCTTGCCGAGGCGGCCGCCCTTGATCGCCGAGAGGTGCTTGCGCACGCAGTTCATCTCGCCGATGGTCGCGCCGGATTTGAGCAAGGCTTTGTTGATCGACTGCTTGTCGGCGAGGGTAATGCCCTCGGCGGGCAAAGCGAGCAGGGCAGAGCCGCCACCGGAGAGCAGGAAGATCACCCGGTCGTCTTCGGTCAGGTTGCTGACCAGTTCCAGCACACGTTTGGCCACGGCCAGGCCGGCCGCGTCCGGCACCGGATGCGCGGCTTCGACCACTTCGATTTTCTCGCACGGGGCGCCGTGACCGTAGCGGGTCACCACCAGACCGGACACTTCTCCCTGCCAGCAGCGCTCGACCACTTGTGCCATGGCGGCAGCGGCTTTGCCGGCACCGATGACAATCACCCGGCCACTGCGATCGGCGGGCAGATGGGCTTCGAGGACCTGGTTCGGATGGGCCGCGTCGATGGCTGTGGCAAACAGCTCGCGCAGCAGTTGTTGCGGATCTACCGACATGGCGGGCTCCCAATCTTATTGTTCTTGGTTAATGCTGATGATCGTTCCCACGCTCTGCGTGGGAATGCCTCAATGGACGCTCTGCGTCCGCTTCGGCAGGGACGCGGAGCGTCCCGGGCTGCATTCCCACGCGGAGCGTGGGAACGAGCGACGGGGCAGGCTTTATTTTTTGTCGCGAATCGAGAAATTGGCCATGTGTTCCAGGCCCTTGATCAGCGCCGAGTGGTCCCAGTTGCTGCCACCGATGGCCGCGCAGGTGCTGAACACTTGCTGGGCATTGGCGGTGTTCGGCAGGTTGATGTTCAGCTCTTTGGCGCCTTGCAGGGCCAGGTTCAGGTCCTTCTGGTGCAGGCTGATGCGGAAACCCGGATCAAAGGTGCCTTTGATCATGCGCTCGCCGTGCACTTCGAGGATCTTCGAGGAGGCGAAACCACCCATCAGCGCCTCACGCACCTTGGCTGGATCGGCACCGTTCTTCGAGGCGAACAGCAGCGCTTCAGCGACGGCCTGAATGTTCAGGGCAACGATGATCTGGTTGGCGACCTTAGCGGTCTGACCGTCGCCATTGCCGCCGACCAGGGTGATGTTCTTGCCCATGGCCTGGAACAGCGGCAGGGCGCGTTCGAAAGCATCGGCGTCGCCACCGACCATGATGCTCAGGGTCGCGGCTTTGGCGCCGACTTCACCGCCGGACACTGGCGCGTCAAGGTATTGCGCGCCTTTTTCGTTGATCTTCGCCGCGAACGCTTTGGTTGCGGTTGGCGAGATCGAGCTCATGTCGATGACGACTTTGCCTTTGCCAATACCAGCTGCAACGCCATCGGCACGGAACAACACGTCATCGACCTGCGGGGTATCCGGGACCATGACGATGATGAATTCAGCTTCCTGCGCCACTTCGCGTGGATTGGCCAGCGCGACGGCGCCCGCGGCAACCAGGTCGGCGGGTGCGGCGTCGTGGTGTTGCGACAGGAACAGGCTGTGACCGGCTTTCTGCAGGTTCGCCGCCATTGGGTGGCCCATGATGCCGGTGCCGATGAATCCGATTTTAGCCATGAGAAATTCCTCTTGTTTTTATTGCTGCTTCAAGCAAAAAGGGAGCTGTTTTTAATGTGGGAGCGAGCCTGCTCGCGAATGCGGTAGAACATTCAATATCCGTGTTGACTGACCCACCGCATTCGCGAGCAGGCTCGCTCCCACAGGGGATTTGCAGTGTTTCTTAGATTGCGTTGTGGGTCTTGAGCCAGCCCAGGCCAGCCTCGGTGGTGGTCAGCGGCTTGTACTCGCAACCCACCCAACCCTGATAACCGATGCGGTCGAGGTGTTCGAACAGGAAGCGGTAGTTGATTTCGCCGGTCCCCGGTTCGTTGCGCCCCGGGTTGTCCGCGAGCTGCACATGGTTGATCTCGCCCAGATGCGATTGCAGGGTGCGGGCCAGATCGCCTTCCATGATTTGCATGTGATAGATGTCGTATTGCAGGAACAGGTTGGCGCTGCCGACCTGTTCGCGAATCGACAGGGCCTGCGCCGTGTTGTTCAGGTAGAAACCGGGAATGTCGCGGGTGTTGATCGCTTCCATCACCAGTTTGATGCCCACCGCTTGCAGCTTGTCGGCGGCGTATTTGAGGTTGGCAACGAAGGTCTTTTCCACGGTGGCGTCGTCGACGCCCTGCGGACGAATACCGGCCAGGCAGTTGATCTGCGTGTTGCCCAGCACTTGCGCGTAGGCAATGGCCAGATCGACCCCGGCGCGGAACTCCTCGACGCGGTCCGGCAGGCAGGCAATCCCGCGCTCACCCTTGGCCCAGTCACCCGCCGGCAGGTTGAACAGCACTTGGGTCAGACCGTTGGCGTCGAGTTTTGCCTTGATTTCAGCCGAGCTGAAGTCGTACGGGAACAGGTATTCCACGCCACTGAAACCGGCCTTGGCGGCGGCGTCGAAACGGGCAAGGAAATCCTGTTCGGTGAACAGCATGGACAGGTTGGCTGCGAAACGCGGCATGGTGGTCTCCCGTTCTAGATTCTCGTTCCCACGCTCTGCGTGGGAATGCCTCAATGGACGCTCTGCGTCCGCTTTGGGACGCAGAGCGTCCCGGGCTGCATTCCCACGCAGAGCGTGGGAACGATCAGCTGTCAGCAGTCAGTCAAGCAACGAAATCGCCGTCGGCGCATCGTTGCCGACCAGTGCCAGGTCTTCAAACTCGTTGACCGCGTTGATCTCGGTGCCCATGGAGATGTTGGTCACACGCTCCAGAATGATCTCGACGATCACCGGCACCTTGAACTCCTCGATCATCTGTTCGGCCTTGCGCAGGGCCGGGGCGATTTCCGATGGTTCGAATACCCGCAGTGCTTTACAGCCCAGGCCTTCGGCGACTGCGATGTGGTCAACCCCGTAACCGTTGAGTTCCGGCGCGTTGAGGTTATCGAAGGACAGCTGCACGCAGTAGTCCATTTCGAACCCGCGCTGCGCCTGACGGATCAGACCCAGGTACGAGTTGTTCACCACGACGTGGATGTACGGCAGTTTGAACTGAGCGCCGACCGCCAGTTCTTCGATCATGAACTGGAAATCATAGTCCCCCGACAGGGCCACGACTTTCCGGCTCGGATCGGCCTTCACCACACCCAGCGCCGCTGGAATGGTCCAGCCCAACGGGCCGGCCTGACCACAGTTGATCCAGTGACGCGGTTTGTACACGTGCAGGAACTGCGCGCCGGCAATCTGCGACAGACCAATGGTGCTGACGTAGCAGGTGTCCTTGCCGAACACCTGGTTCATTTCTTCGTAAACGCGCTGCGGCTTGACCGGCACGTTGTCGAAGTGGGTCTTGCGATGCAGGCTCGCCTTGCGCTGCTGGCAATCCTGCAGCCAGGCGCTGCGGTTCTTCAGCTTGCCGGCGGCTTGCCATTCACGGGCCACTTCGATGAACACGGTCAGCGCAGCGGCGGCGTCGGAAACGATGCCCAGATCCGGCGTGAACACACGGCCGATCTGCGTGCCTTCGATGTCGACGTGAATGAACTTGCGGCCTTCGGTGTAGACGTCGACCGAACCGGTGTGACGGTTGGCCCAACGGTTACCGATACCCAGCACCACGTCGGATTTGAGCAGGGTCGCGTTGCCGTAGCGGTGCGACGTCTGCAGACCGACCATGCCGACCATCAGCGGGTGATCGTCGGGGATGGTGCCCCAGCCCATCAGCGTCGGGATGACCGGGATGCCGGTCAGCTCGGCGAACTCCACCAGCAGATCGCTGGCATCGGCGTTGATGATGCCGCCACCGGCGACCAGCAACGGACGCTCGGCCTGATCCAGCAAAGCCAGCGCCTTCTCGACCTGCACGCGGGTGGCGGTCGGTTTGGCCAATGGCAGTGGCTGATAAGCGTCGATGTCGAATTCGATCTCGGCCATCTGTACGTCGAACGGCAGGTCGATCAGCACCGGGCCTGGGCGGCCGGAGCGCATTTCATAAAAGGCTTTCTGGAACGCGTAAGGCACTTGGCCCGGCTCCAGAACAGTGGTTGCCCACTTGGTCACTGGCTTGACGATGCTGGTGATATCGACGGCCTGGAAATCTTCCTTGTGCATACGGGCGCGGGGTGCCTGGCCGGTGATGCAGAGGATTGGAATCGAGTCGGCCGAGGCGCTGTAGAGCCCGGTGACCATGTCGGTACCGGCCGGGCCGGATGTACCGATGCACACGCCGATATTGCCGGCCTTGGTGCGGGTGTAGCCCTCGGCCATGTGCGAGGCGCCTTCAACGTGGCGAGCAAGGACGTGATCGATGCCACCGACCTTCTGCAAGGCGGAGTACAGCGGGTTGATCGCTGCGCCCGGGATGCCAAAAGCGGTATCAACCCCTTCACGGCGCATCACCAGAACGGCGGCTTCGATTGCTCTCATTTTGCTCATGGTTTTGTGCCTCTTTACGTTTTGTAATTGTATACAAGTGGCTTTGCGCTGAGTGTATTCACGGTGGACGGCGCAGGTCAATCCATTTTCTCAAGCGTCTGTTTCATTCGTCGGAAGCCCGTTTGAGTGTGGCTTTTCGTCGCATGTGGCGCTTTTCGAGAATTATTGTATACAAAAAAATAGCTCATTGTGTTCTATTTGTTGGATCGGACTGCGGCACAAACGCGCAGCCCCACGACTTTCCCTATAACAAAATGAGGACGGCACCATGAGCGCTTTAACCTTGAAAGTCGCAGTCAACCTGGTCAGCGAAGCCATCAACGCCGGACGCGGCATCAACGCCGCACCGTTGACCATCGCGGTATTGGATACCGGCGGCCACCTGATCGCCCTGCAACGCGAAGACGGCGCCAGCTTGCTGCGTCCCAACATCGCCATCGGCAAAGCCTGGGGCGCCATCGCCCTGGGCAAAGGCTCGCGCCTGCTGGCCCAGGACGCGCAACAACGTCCGGCCTTCATTGCCGCCCTCAACAGCATGGGCCAGGGCAGCGTCGTCCCGGCACCGGGCGGGGTGTTGATTCGGGATCAGGCGGGGGTGCTGCTGGGGGCGATCGGGATCAGTGGGGATTTGTCGGATGTGGATGAGCAGGTGGCGATCAGAGCGGTGGAGGCGCTGGATTTGAGGGCGGATGGGGGGGTGGCTGTTTGAATGTCAGTGTCTGAATAACCGCTTTCGCGAGCAGGCTCGCTCCCACATTGAGTTTGGATTGGACACAAAATGTTCGAGTGTTCGAAAGCCCCTGTGGGAGCGAGCCTGCTCGCGAATAGGATCTGCGCTACACATCTTGCTAAAAGTCTGACGCTCCCTTTGCCATCTCCACGGCTAGCCTTCTCATGATCAACATATGAAAAGGCAACGGAATGCCGGATTTATCTGCTTCACATCGCTTGCGCATCGGACGCTATCAGAACACAACCGCATTTACCTTCTGACCGCCAATACCGCCTGGAGAGAACCCGTATTCAGCGATTTCTTCCTTGGCAGAATGCTTGTAAGCCAATTCCGGGCAGTTGAGGAAACGGGATTGGCCAATTCTCTGGCTTGGGTCGTAATGCCAGATCATTTTCACTGGTTGATTGAATTGAAGAGTGGCTCGCTCGGCGAATTGATGCAGCGAACCAAATCCCTCAGCACCAAAGCGGTAAAGCTTTCGACCGGCCGAAAGACCAGCCTTTGGCAACCTGGCTTCCATGACCGTGCACTGCGTAAAGAGGAGAATCTGGTGAAGATGGCGCGGTATGTCATTGCCAACCCATTGCGGGCAGGGCTGGTCAAAAGCCTTGGCGACTATCCGTTGTGGGACTCGATTTGGTTGTGAGTCGAGATCTGAGTTGCCGCCATTCGCGAGCAGGCTCGCTCCCACAGGAGAATGCATTCCAAATGTGGGAGCGAGCCTGCTCGCGAAGCGGTTCCCCCGATCTCACTGATCCGGCTCACACCCCTTCAACACCAACCGGATAATCGTCTGCGCGGCCGCTTCATAATCTGCTTCATCCAGCTTGTCCTTGCCGGTTACCGCAGAAATCTGCCAGTCGAAGTCGGCATACGTCTGGGTGGCGGCCCAGATGCTGAACATCAGGTGGTTGGGGTCGATCGGGGCGATCTCGCCGCGGTCGATCCAGCTCTGGATGCAGGCAATGTTGTGCTTGGCCTGGGCGTTCAGTTGTTCCACCAGATCGGCGTTCAGGTGCGGCGCGCCGTGCATGATTTCGCTGGCGAACACTTTGGAGGCGAAGGGCAGGTCGCGGGAGATGCGGATCTTCGAGCGGATGTAGCCGCTGAGCACTTCGCTCGGCACGCCGTCCGGGTTGAACGGTGTCGAGGCCTGCAGAATCGGCTCGATAATACTTTCCAGCACCTCGCGGTAGAGGTTTTCCTTGGATTTGAAGTAGTAGTAGACGTTGGGCTTGGGCAATCCCGCCTTGGCGGCGATGTCGCTGGTTTTGGTCGCCGCGAAGCCCTTGTCGGCAAACTCCTCGCTGGCGGCACGCAGGATCAGTTCTTTGTTGCGCTCGCGGATTGTGCTCATAAACCCGGTGGTTCCTTGCCTGTTCTGGCGGTGGCGCATGGTAGCACCGGCCTCGCGCGGCGCTCAACAATGCACCACGTGGGCTGTGGTCGCGTTATGCTTCGCAACATTCATACACAGAAGGAAACAGGATTCATGGCAGGAAGCAGTTTGCTGGTGCTGATCGACGACATCGCCACCGTTCTGGATGACGTGGCGTTGATGACCAAAATGGCCGCCAAAAAGACTGCCGGGGTGCTCGGTGACGATCTGGCGCTCAATGCCCAGCAGGTCTCCGGTGTGCGGGCCGAGCGCGAGATCCCCGTGGTCTGGGCGGTGGCCAAGGGCTCGTTCGTCAACAAACTGATCCTGGTGCCGTCAGCGCTGGCGATCAGTGCATTCGTGCCTTGGCTGGTAACGCCGCTGCTGATGGTCGGCGGTGCCTATCTGTGCTTCGAGGGCTTCGAAAAGCTCGCGCACAAGTTCCTGCACAGCAAGACCGAAGACGAGGCCGAGCATGCGCAATTGACCGAGGCGGTGGCGGACCCGGCGACCGATCTGGTGGCCTATGAGAAGGACAAGATCAAAGGCGCGATCCGCACCGACTTTATCCTCTCGGCAGAAATCATCGCGATCACCCTCGGTACCGTGGCGGATGCCTCGCTGACTCAGCAGGTGGTCGTCATGTCCGGCATTGCGATCGTGATGACCGTGGGGGTTTACGGTCTGGTGGCGGGCATCGTCAAACTCGACGATCTCGGCTTGTGGCTGACACAAAAGCCTGGGCAAATGGCGAAGAAGATCGGCAACGGCATTCTCAGCGCCGCGCCGTACATGATGAAAACCCTGTCGGTGGTCGGTACGGCGGCGATGTTCCTGGTCGGCGGCGGCATCCTTACCCACGGCGTGCCGGTGGTGCATCACTGGATCGAAGGCGTCGGCGCAGCGGCTGGCGGCGCCGGGTTTGCGGTGCCGATGTTGCTTAATGGCGTTGCGGGGATCATTGCCGGTGCGGTGGTGTTGGCGGTGGTTTCCGTCGTCGGCAAGCTCTGGAAAGCTCTGAAAAACTGATCAGCAACACATAACAAATGTGGGAGCGAGCCTGCTCGCGAATGCGGTAGTCCAGTCAATATCTACGTCGACTGATACGCCGCCTCCGCGAGCTGGCTCGCTCCCACAATGTTTTGTGACAGCCTTTTTTACTCGGCAACCTGCAACTTGCGCGCCTCGGTGTACACGTAACGCACCTTCTCGTACTCGAACGGCGAGTTCATCTGGCCGTAGCGGAAGCTGGTCTGGTAGCGCTTGTCGACCGCACGCAAAGCCCAGACTTCCGGGTGGTTGGAGCTGACTTCCGAGACGTTGAGGAAGTTGATCGCCGATTCGGCGGTGTAGTCCACGGCAAGGCCCGCGGTGTCGCGGATGTTCGACGGGCCGAGGATCGGTAGGACGAAGTAGGCGCCGCCCGGTACCCCGTAGAAGCCCAGGGTCTGACCGAAGTCTTCGCTCTGGCGCGGCAGGCCCATGGCGGTGGCCGGGTCCCACAGACCGGCGATACCGATGGTGGTGTTGAGCAGCAGCCGCGCGGTGGTTTCCATCGAGCGCTGGCCCTTGAACTGCAACAGGCTGTTGACCAGGTTCGGCACGTCGCCGAGGTTGTTGAAGAAATTGCTCACCCCGGTGCGCACGAAACTTGGCGTGATGTAGCGGTAGCCATCGACCACCGGCAGGAACACCCATTGGTCGAAGCGGTAGTTGAAGTGGTAAACCCGACGGTTCCACGACTCCAGCGGGTCGTAGACGTTCAGCGCGTTGAGCGTCGAGCGCTCGAATTCGCGCTGGTCCAGGCCCGCGTTGAATTTCAGTTTGGTCAGCGGTTCCTTGAAACCGTCGCTGTCGACCACCACCGGCGCGTTGGCTTTGCTGTTGTCGGCCTGGGCCACGCCTGCACAGAGGAGCGCTGTAATCAGCAGGAGATATTTAGCCACGGAAGAACTCCAGCATGGCGTCGCTGTTGACGCGGTAGTTAAGGTTGCCGCAGTGGCCGCCCAGTGGATAAACCGTCAGGCGATCACCGAAGGTCTTGCGCAGGAAGCCAAGATCGCCCGGGCCGAGGATCACGTCGTCGGCGTTGTGCATCACGGCGATTTTCGGGCTGGCGTGCAGGTAATCCTTGAGCGCGTACAGGCTGACCTGGTCGATCAGTTGCAGCAGGCTGCCGCCATCGGTGCGCGCGCGCCACATCGGAATGACCTGCTCGGTGATGTAGCAATCGAAATCGCATTGCAGTGCACGCTTGAGGAACGGCGTGAGGCTGGTGCCTTCGGTGATCGGGAATTTTGGCGGGGTGATCAGGCCGCGACGGTTGATCAGGTCGGAAGTGAACGCGATATCGGCCGCCGAGAAGCGGAACGACGTGCCGATCAGCATCGCCATCTGCTCATTGGTCAGGTGCTGCTTGGACTGTTGGAAATCGTAGAGCAGCGCGTCATTGAGGTCGATGTAACCTTTTTGCTGGAAGTAGCGGGTCAGCTTGGTCAGCACCAGTTCATAAAAGGTGGTGCTGCTGTTGATGCCTTTGACTTCGGTCTGCACCAGCTTGTCGAGGTTGGTCACCGAGGTATACAGGTTGACTGGCGGGTTGAGCAGCAAGACTTTCTTGAAGTTGAAGCTGCGGCGCGTCTCGTCCAGATGCGCGACGAAGGCGGCATCGAGGGCGCCGAGGCTGTAACCGGTGAGGTAGTACTCGGTCACCGGCAGCTTCGGGTTCTGCGCGCGCACGGCCTGCATCACCCGGTACATGTCTTCGGCGTCTTCCTTGGTCACGCCCGGTGTAGCGAAGCGCGAAGCGGCGCTGATGAAGTCGAAGCTGGTCGGCGACGACAACTGCACGACGTGGTAGCCGGCCTTGTAATAGAGCTTTTTCAGGTACTCGTTGAGCGTGCTGTCATACCGAGCGCCGGTGCCAGCGATCAGGAAGATCAGCGGTGCCGGTTTGTCTTGCGTGGCGATGCGGTAGGTCAGCTTTTTCACCGCCCAGAAATTGTCCGGCAGGATGAACTCGCGTTCCGGGCGCAGGGTGACGCTGCGATCGGACTGATTGATGTCGTCATCGAGCGGCAGTTCAGGGCGCAGATCCGGCGGCGTCGTGGCGATGGTCGCCTCGAACGGATTGGTCAGGGGGTAGCCATAACTGGCGGCGTCGATATCCACCGCCAGTGCGGACGCACTCAAAATAAGGCCGCTGAACAGCGCGGCGAAGCGCAAGGAACGGAGCATGACTAGATCCCTTAGAGGAAGGTGCCGAATGAAGTTCGCAGGCTATGACCACCGGGCTTGCGCCAAAGTGCCATGCTGCGGCACCAAACAGGCGGAATTCGGAGTAATAGTAGCTGGACGATACACTTTGCACGGCCCGAATGAACAGTTAAGTGTTGTTAGCGCTTGCGTATGCAGGGCGGCAGATTAAGCTGGCCGCCGATTTCCAAAGATTGGAGTGCTCCATGTCCCGCCGCTTGCCCGTGATTGTGCTGCTCGTGCTGTTGCCGTTGTGGCTGGCGGCCAGTTATGCCGCGCGTTATGGCTTTATGGAAGAGGGCCAGTGGGTCGGCATCTGCGTCGATGAGGCCAGCCGTTGGGAATGCGTGGTGCGTTCGAACCTTGGGCTGATGATTCATTTCAAGGTGTTGGGCTGGGCGGCACTCGGTGCGGCGCTGATCGGCTTCGTTGTGCCGGGACGGGCAGGGTGGTGGCTGGCAGTGCTGGCGCTGGTGATCGGCTTGCCGGCGCTGGCGTTGTACAACACGACGTTGGCGGTGTTTGCCGTGGTGATTGGCGGGTTGCGCCTGGTCCGCGAGTCCCGCGGCGCCGGATAGTCAGCCTTCGCGAGCAGGCTCGCTCCCACAGGAGAATGCGATTCAAATGTGGGAGCGAGCCTGCTCGCGAAGAGGCCGGTGTGGCCAAAATTTACTGTGGGCGAACCCGCAAGCAGCGCCAAAGGGCGGCCACCATCAATACACTGACCAACGCCCAACCCCACGCCTGCTGATTCAACAACCCTTCCTGATACAGCTGCGGCGCAATCCCCGCACCCACCATAAAGGTCAGCAAGGCAATCTCCCTGCGCGGCACGCTCACCGGCCGGCACACATAAACCAGCGCCGGCAGCACGAACGCCATGCTGGCAAAGCTGCGATAACGCGAATCGAAGACCATCTCCAGCATCATCACCGCCGCAGCAAAACCGGCGGCCGCGACCAGCCGGCCAGCGTGCCGCTCAAACCATTCGAAAGCACGCCCACGCCAGCCAGCGCGCGCACTCAAGGTCAGCGCGGCATGCGCCAACACCAAAAGATTCAACGCGGTAAGCAAACCGACCCACAACCACTCGCTGGCGAACCGCGTGGTCACTCGCGCCAGATCGCCCCAGGCGCCAATCGAACAAGCGGCGAGGGCGCCCAGCAACGGTAACAGCAGCGCCGAACGGGTGGTCCGAACGCGACCGCCAAGCATCAGCGTACCGATAAAAATCACACCACCGAGCGCCAGCCATTCCTTCCAGTACGGCACATTGCTCACCGGCCCGGCCAGCACGCCTTTATCCAGGCGATCGGCATCGAACAAGCCCCAATAGCCGCCGACCGCGCCTTCGCTTGCACGTTTCCACGGTTGATCAAACGCTTCGATCAGGTTGTAACGCCAGCCTTCCTTTTCAGCCATCGCCACGAACCCGCGAATGAATTTCGCCTCGTTGACCCGGCTCGGCACGGCGGTTTCGCGCTGGCGGCCTTCGCTCGGCCACCCGGTTTCGCCGATCATCACATCCTTGGGGGCGAACTTGTTGCCGAACACCTGACGCACATCGGCGACATGCTGCAGGGCAACGTCGATGTTCGACGGATCATCTTCCCAATACGGCAATAAATGAATGGTCAGGAAATCCACCGCCGGCGCGACTTCCGGGTGCTTGAGCCAGAACTCCCAGACATCGGCATAGGTGACCGGCTGCCTGACCTGGCTTTTGACCTTGTTGATCAGCCGGGCCAACTGCGCGCCCGTGACTTCTTTGCGCAGCAACGCCTCGTTGCCGACGATGACGGCCGTGACCACGTCGGGGTTGGCGTTGGCCGATTTGATCAGCAGGTCGACTTCATTTTGAGTGTCGACCGGATTGCTGTTGACCCACGCGCCGATCATCAATTTCAACCCGTGCTTGCGCGCCAGCTCCGGCAACGCTTCGAGGCCGGTCATCGAATAGGTCCGAATGCACTCGAAACGCGTCGCGAGCAATGCGAGGTCGGCGTCCATGCGCTCCGGGCGCAACTTGAACGGCACGTCGAAGGGTGATTGGTCTTTATCGAACGGCGTGTAGGAGGCGCATTGCAGCTTGTGCGTCGGGGTGGCCGCGTCCGGCAGGATCACCGGCTGGCCGAGCGCGTACCAGAAACCGCCAAGGGCAAACACGCCGAGCAGGCAGGCAAACAGATAAGGCAAAAAAGGAAAACGAGACGTCGCGGTCATGGTCAGGCCGAGTGGCTGCAAAGCGACGCATGTTACCTGCATTTATACAGGGGTTGGTGAGCCGCATGCTGACGACATGCAAAGTTCGGGCGGATTGTCTGGCGTCAATTATTCAGGCGCGATTAATGGCGTTCTGATGTCGTTTCTCGTTGCCTTGAGGTCGCTGACAGAGCAGGTCGCGGGCGGCGTCAGGTTGATGATCGAAGCGTCAGTACCCTTGTGGAAAAATCGCGCTGATGTTTGATCGAGTGGGCGGTGCGGCGCGACGGGGGCGCTGCACCATAACAATACGTTGACGATGCCCGGCATCCGTCGGGCGCAGCATTTCGGGGAAGTAAACGATGAAGATGCGACGACTTTTAGGCGCAGGTGCCGTGCTGGCGCTTGCGATGAGTTCCAGTTTCGCCAACGCTGAAAAACAGACCCTGAACATCGGTTACGTTGACGGCTGGTCCGACAG
Organism: Pseudomonas retamae; assembly: GCF_043496865.1. NCBI lineage: Bacteria > Pseudomonadati > Pseudomonadota > Gammaproteobacteria > Pseudomonadales > Pseudomonadaceae > Pseudomonas > Pseudomonas retamae. The sequence goes on along the minus strand of NZ_JBIEIL010000011.1, from coordinate 164,853 downwards.
CGTCGCGACCACCCATGTGGCGGCCGAAGTGATCAAGCAGAAACTCGGTTACGACGTGAAGCTGCAGGCCGTTGCCACCGGGATCATGTGGCAGGGTGTGGCGACCGGCAAACTCGACGCCATGCTCTCGGCGTGGTTGCCGGTTACCCACGGCGATTACTGGACCAAGAACAAGGATCAGGTCGTCGATTACGGCCCGAACTTCAAGGATGCAAAAATCGGCCTGATCGTGCCTGAGTACGTCAAAGCCAAATCGATCGAAGATCTGAAAACCGATGACACCTTCAAAAACCGCATTGTCGGTATCGATGCCGGTTCAGGCGTGATGCTCAAGACCGATCAGGCGATCAAGGATTACGGTCTCGACAAGTACAGCCTCAAGGCCAGTTCCGGCGCCGGCATGATTGCCGAGCTGACCCGCGCCGAGAAGAAAAACGAGTCCATCGCCGTCACCGGTTGGGTGCCGCACTGGATGTTCGCCAAGTGGAAACTGCGCTTCCTCGACGACCCGAAAGGCGTGTATGGCCAGGCTGAAACCGTCAACAGCATCGGTAGCAAAGGCCTCGAAGCCAAGGCACCGGAAGTGGCCAAGTTCCTGAAGAACTTCCAATGGGCGTCGAAAGACGAAATCGGCGAAGTCATGCTGGCGATTCAGGATGGTGCCAAGCCTGATGCAGCGGCCAAGGACTGGGTGGCCAAACACCCGGAACGTGTAGCTGACTGGACCAAGTAATTTAAACACCGCCACACCCCTGTGGGAGCGAGCCTGCTCGCGAATGCAATCTGTCAGTTGATGCAATATCGACTGATACGACGCGTTCGCGAGCAGGCTCGCTCCCACAGTTTTTTTCTGTGTACCGGAAAATGGCCAAAACATCATGGCCATCTACTACTAAGGTCGTCTGGAACCTCTCCCGCAGCCGCATACATTAGCTACGTTCCAACAATAATCTGTGCTGCGAGGATAAAAACAATGAACGACAGCATTTACCTCTCGATTCAAAACAGTCCCCGATTCAAGGAGCTGGTTCAGAAAAGGGAACGATTCGCCTGGATTCTCTCGGTAATCATGCTTGGGCTGTACTCCGCATTCATCCTGCTGATCGCGTACGGGCCGCATGTGCTCGGGGCGAAACTCAGTCCGGAATCTTCGATTACCTGGGGCATCCCGATCGGTGTCGGCCTGATCCTTTCGGCCTTCGTCCTGACCGGCATCTACGTGCGCCGCGCCAATGGCGAGTTTGACGACCTGAACAATGCGATTCTCAAGGAGGCTCAGCAATGATCCGGCGTCTACTTGCTTTATTAAGCGTTGCCGCGTTCGCGCCCGGCGCCTGGGCCGCTGATGCCCTGACCGGTGCAGTGGCCAAACAGCCGCTGAACATCCCGGCGATTCTGATGTTCGTGGCTTTCGTCGGCGCGACGCTGTACATCACCTACTGGGCTTCGAAGAAAAACAACTCGGCCGCCGACTATTATGCGGCGGGCGGCAAGATCACTGGTTTCCAGAACGGTCTGGCGATTGCCGGCGACTACATGTCGGCGGCGTCCTTCCTGGGGATTTCCGCGCTGGTGTTCACCTCCGGCTACGATGGCCTGATCTACTCGATCGGCTTCCTGGTGGGCTGGCCGATCATTCTGTTCCTGATCGCCGAGCGTCTGCGTAACCTGGGTAAATACACCTTTGCCGACGTGGCGTCCTACCGCCTCGGGCAAACCCAGATTCGCACCCTGTCGGCCTGCGGCTCGCTGGTGGTGGTAGCGTTCTACCTGATCGCGCAAATGGTCGGTGCCGGCAAGCTGATCCAGCTGCTGTTCGGCCTTGATTACCACGTTGCGGTGATCCTGGTCGGTGTGCTGATGTGCATGTACGTGCTGTTCGGCGGCATGCTGGCGACCACGTGGGTGCAAATCATCAAGGCTGTGCTGCTGCTGTCCGGTGCCTCGTTCATGGCGCTGATGGTCATGAAGCACGTTGGCTTCGATTTCAACACGCTGTTCTCCGAAGCGATCAAGGTGCACGCCAAGGGCGAAGCGATCATGAGCCCGGGCGGTCTGGTCAAGGATCCGATTTCGGCGTTCTCGCTGGGTCTGGCGCTGATGTTCGGTACCGCTGGTCTGCCGCACATTCTGATGCGCTTCTTCACCGTGAGTGACGCGAAAGAAGCTCGCAAGAGCGTGCTCTACGCAACCGGTTTCATCGGCTACTTCTACATCCTGACCTTCATCATCGGCTTCGGCGCGATCCTGCTGGTCAGCACCAACCCGGCCTTTAAAGATGCAGCGGGCGCCTTGCTCGGTGGCAACAACATGGCGGCGGTGCACCTGGCCAACGCGGTCGGTGGCAGCATTTTCCTCGGTTTCATCTCGGCAGTGGCGTTCGCGACCATTCTCGCGGTGGTGGCTGGCTTGACACTGGCCGGTGCTTCGGCGGTGTCTCACGACCTGTACGCCAGCGTGATCAAGAAGGGCAAGGCCAACGAGAAGGATGAAATTCGCGTGTCGAAGATCACCACCATCGCTCTGGCGGTGCTGGCGATCGGTCTGGGCATTCTGTTCGAAAGCCAGAACATTGCGTTCATGGTCGGCCTGGCGTTCTCGATCGCGGCCAGTTGCAACTTCCCGGTGCTGCTGCTTTCGATGTACTGGAAGAAGCTGACCACGCGCGGTGCGATGATTGGCGGCTGGTTGGGGCTGATCAGTGCGGTGGGCCTGATGATTCTTGGCCCTACCATCTGGGTGCAGATTCTGCATCACGAGAAGGCGATCTTCCCTTACGAGTACCCGGCGCTGTTTTCGATGATCATTGCCTTCATCGGGATCTGGTTCTTCTCGATTACTGACAAGTCGGCGGCGGCGGACAACGAGCGGGCGCTGTTCTTTCCGCAGTTTGTGCGGTCGCAGACTGGGCTGGGGGCGAGTGGGGCGGTTTCGCACTAATCTTTGCTTGTGGTTTCTTGTATGAGAAAGCGCCCTGATTGAGAGATCGGGGCGTTTTTTTTTGTGGGCGGTTATCGGGTGGTTTTTGGGTGAATATCCGTTGCTGCGGTAACGGCTTCCTAGGGTTTCGCCCTTACGGCGACTCACTTTTTTTCAAACGCCAAAAAAAGTAAGCAAAAAACGCTTGCTCCTACGTACGGCCCTCGCAAGCTCGGGTCCCCTCGCTCCGGCATCGATCCGGGCGCAGCGGCTACGGTTTGCTTCGCTGCACCTCCTTCCGCTGTGTCTGGCTGCGCCAGACGGTCGCTGCGCTCCCACGCCCGGATCAATCCCTCCACTCAGCCTTTCGACGTCGCCGGTGGATCAAGATCAAAAGCAGGCGAGCTGACACTCGGCCTATTGAGTGGTGAGAAGCGGCGCATGGCTTGGGATTTGTGGTGTGGCTGCCCCTCACCCCAGCCCTCTCCCGAGGGAGAGGGAGCCGATCGTTGTGCTTTTCAAATTTTGCGTTCGACTCGGTTTCGCAGGTCGGTGTAGCTCTCGCATCCACCACGGTCAGTTCCCTCCCCCGCTCGGGAGGGCGCCGATTTGTGGGCTGTTCAAAACCTGAGTACGACTAGCTATTGCACGTTGGCGTAACCCTCACATCCACCACGGTCAGTTTCCTCTCCCGCTGGGGAGGGAGCCGATTTGTGGGCGGTTCAAAACCTGAGTACGACCAGCTATTGCACGTTGGCGTAACCCTCACATCCACCACGGTCAGTTCCCTCTCCCTCCGGGAGAGGGCTAGGGTGAGGGGCTTTTGATTTTGACCTGGCTTTTGATTTTGATCTGGCTCTTGATCCGGTTTTTGATCTTTTTGCCCCTTCGGCAGGCTGAGTGAAGGGATTGATCCGGGTGTGGGAGCGTAGCGACCGTACGACGAAGTCGTACACAGCGGAAGTAGGTGCAGCGAAGCAAACCGTAGCCGCTGCGCCCGGATCGATTCCGTAACGAAGGAACCCCGAGCCCCAGCGAGGGGCCGAACGCCGGGGCAAAGCCTTTTGCTTACTTTTTGCTGGGCCGGCACTCCGGCGTTTGAAAAAGTGAGTCGCTGTAAGAGCGAAACCGCCAGAGGCAACAACCGCAGCAACGGATATGCCCAAAAATCTACAAATCCCCCAAACAAAAACGGCCTCTATATAAGAGGCCGTTCCTGACACACCACTAAACCATCACAACAGGAAAACCTTACTTACGGTCTTCCAGCTTAACGATGTCACGCGACTCATAACCCGTGTACAGCTGGCGCGGACGGCCAATCTTGTACGGGCTCGAGAGCATTTCCTTCCAGTGCGAAATCCAGCCGACAGTACGTGCCAGGGCGAAGATCACGGTGAACATGCTGGTCGGAATGCCGATCGCCTTGAGGATGATCCCCGAGTAGAAGTCGACGTTCGGGTACAGCGAGCGTTCGATGAAGTACGGGTCGGTCAGGGCGATCTCTTCCAGGCGCATGGCCAGTTCGAGTTGCGGATCGTTTTTGATGCCCAGTTCCTTCAATACTTCGTCGCAGGTCTGCTTCATTACAGTCGCGCGCGGGTCGCGGTTCTTGTAGACGCGGTGACCGAAGCCCATCAGCTTGAACGGATCGTTCTTGTCCTTGGCCTTGGCGATGAACTTGTCGATGTTCGAGACATCGCCGATTTCATCGAGCATGGTCAGTACGGCTTCGTTCGCACCACCGTGGGCAGGGCCCCACAGTGCGGCGATACCGGCGGCGATACAGGCGAACGGGTTGGCACCCGAAGAGCCGGCCAGACGCACGGTGGAGGTCGACGCGTTCTGCTCGTGGTCGGCATGGAGGATGAAGATCCGGTCCATGGCCTTGGCGAGCACCGGGCTGATCGGTTTGATCTCGCACGGGGTGTTGAACATCATGTGCAGGAAGTTTTCCGCGTACGTCAGGTCGTTGCGCGGGTACATCATGGGTTGGCCCATGGAGTACTTGTAAACCATCGCTGCCAGGGTCGGCATCTTCGCAACCAGGCGGATCGCGGAGATTTCGCGATGCTGCGGGTTATTGATGTCCAGGGAGTCGTGGTAGAAGGCCGAGAGGGCGCCGACTACACCGCACATGACGGCCATCGGGTGGGCGTCGCGACGGAAACCGTTGAAGAAGGTTTTCAGCTGCTCGTGAACCATGGTGTGGTTTTTCACGGTGCTGACGAACTGGGCCTTCTGTTCTGCTGTCGGCAATTCACCGTTGAGCAGCAGGTAGCAGGTTTCCAGGTAGTCCGACTTTTCAGCCAGCTGTTCGATCGGGTAGCCGCGGTGCAACAGAATGCCGTTGTCGCCGTCGATATAGGTGATTTTCGACTCGCACGAGGCGGTCGACATGAAACCCGGGTCGAACGTGAAGCGGCCCGTGGCCGTCAGGCTCCGAACATCGATTACATCGGGACCAACGGTGCCGGTTAAAATGGGCAGCTCGACGGGGGCTGCGCCCTCGATGATCAACTGCGCTTTTTTGTCAGCCATGTGGCCTCCTATTTATGCTTGAACCATCAGACAGACCCCCCACGCAGGGCCCGCACCACTATAGTGAGATAAATTCGAATGTCAATTTGCCTAAAGTCTTGCTCCAGAAGGCTTTAAGCGCACTTTTTCCTCGAAATTGACTGCCATTTACGCCTTTTATGCGACTTGTGCAATCCGCTATTGGGGGTAGGTGAACGCGTTGTCATTAGTAGCCTAACTGTCTATACTCGGCCACCGACCGCCAAGGGCTTTTGGGCTTGCTTTCATTGGGGGTCGCATCCCTGGGTGGTGGTTACCTGACCAGTGCACTCCCCAACAACTTTGCCCTGATTGTTAGGGGCTCTTCAGTGTGAAAAAAAAGCCGTGAAAAGCCAACGACCTGTAAACCTAGACCTAAGGACCATCAAACTCCCAGTCACTGCTTACACGTCCATTCTTCACCGTATCTCCGGTGTCATCCTCTTCGTGTGCCTTGCCATCATGCTTTATGCATTGGACAAGTCGCTGAGCTCCGAGGAAGGCTTCGGTCAGGTGAAAGCGTGTCTGACCAGTCCGCTAGCCAAGCTAGTGATTTGGGGCATCCTGTCCGCTCTGCTGTATCACCTGGTAGCCGGTGTGCGCCACTTGATCATGGACATGGGCATCGGTGAGACGCTGGAAGGCGGCAAACTGGGCTCGAAAATCGTTATCGCCGTTTCCGTGGTGGTAATCGTTCTGGCAGGAGTCTGGATATGGTAACTAACGTCACTAACCTGTCGCGTTCGGGCCTCTATGACTGGATGGCGCAACGTGTGTCTGCGGTCGTTCTCGCGGCTTACTTCATCTTTCTGATCGGATACATCGTCGCCAACCCTGGCCTCGAGTATGCCCAGTGGCATGAACTGTTCGCCCACAATGGAATGCGTATTTTCAGCCTGCTGGCCCTTGTTGCTCTGGGCGCTCACGCCTGGGTCGGCATGTGGACCATCGCGACCGACTACCTGACGCCGATGGCGTTCGGCAAGTCCGCAACGGCAATACGTTTCCTTTTCCAGGCAGTTTGCGGCGTTGCGATGTTCGCTTACTTCGTCTGGGGTGTGCAGATTCTCTGGGGTATCTGAGTCATGGCTAACATTCCAACGATTTCTTTCGACGCCATCATTATTGGTGGTGGCGGTGCCGGCATGCGCGCTGCGCTGCAGCTGGCGCAGGGCGGGCACAAGACTGCGGTAATCACCAAGGTGTTCCCGACCCGTTCGCACACTGTTTCCGCCCAAGGCGGCATCACTTGCGCCATCGCGTCCGCTGATCCGAACGATGACTGGCGCTGGCACATGTACGATACCGTCAAGGGTTCCGACTACATCGGTGACCAGGACGCGATCGAATACATGTGTCAGGAAGGCCCGGCTGCGGTGTTCGAGCTGGACCACATGGGTCTGCCGTTCTCGCGTACCGAGCAAGGCCGTATCTACCAGCGTCCGTTCGGCGGTCAGTCCAAGGACTACGGCAAGGGCGGTCAGGCTGCACGTACTTGCGCCGCTTCCGACCGTACCGGTCACGCGCTGCTGCACACCCTTTATCAGGGCAACCTGAAAGCCGGCACCACGTTCCTCAACGAGTACTACGCTGTCGATCTGGTGAAAAACCAGGAAGGCGAATTCGTTGGTGTGATCGCGATCTGCATCGAAACCGGTGAAACTTCGTACATCCGCGCCAAGGCCACCGTTCTGGCCACTGGCGGTGCAGGCCGTATCTACGCCTCCACCACCAACGCCCTGATCAACACCGGCGACGGCGTTGGCATGGCCCTGCGTGCCGGCGTGCCGGTGCAAGACATCGAAATGTGGCAGTTCCACCCGACCGGCATCGCCGGCGCCGGTGTACTGGTGACCGAAGGTTGCCGTGGTGAAGGTGGATACCTGATCAACAAGCACGGCGAGCGTTTCATGGAGCGTTATGCTCCGAACGCCAAGGACCTTGCCGGTCGTGACGTGGTTGCCCGTTCGATGGTTAAAGAAATCATCGCCGGCAACGGTTGCGGTCCGAACGGCGACCACGTAATGCTCAAACTCGACCACCTGGGCGAGGAAGTGCTGCACAGCCGTCTGCCAGGCATCTGCGAACTGTCGAAGACATTTGCACACGTTGACCCGGTGGTTGCGCCGGTTCCGGTTGTTCCAACCTGCCACTACATGATGGGCGGCGTTGCCACCAACATTCATGGCCAGGCGATCACCCAGAACGCCGAAGGTCAGGACCAGATCATTCCTGGCCTGTTCGCGGTCGGTGAAGTGGCTTGCGTATCGGTTCACGGTGCCAACCGTCTGGGCGGCAACTCGCTGCTCGACCTGGTGGTCTTCGGTCGCGCTGCCGGCCTGCACCTGGAAAAGGCTCTGACCGATGGCATCGAATACGACGACGCTACCGAGTCTGACATCGAAGCTGCCCTGTCGCGCCTGAACGCACTGAACAACCGTACCGACGGTGAAGACGTGGCAACCCTGCGTCGCGAGCTGCAAAGCTGCATGCAGAACTACTTCGGCGTATTCCGTACCGGTGAATACATGCAGAAAGGCATCGCTCAGCTTGCTGACCTGCGTGCCCGCATCGCCAACGTGAAGATCAACGACAAGTCGCAGGCGTTCAACACTGCACGAATCGAAGCGCTGGAGCTGCAAAACCTGCTGGAAGTGGCTGAAGCTACCGCCATCGCGGCCGAAGTACGTAAAGAGTCCCGCGGCGCGCACGCCCGTGAAGACTTCGAAGACCGTGACGACGAAAACTGGCTGTGCCACACCCTGTACTTCCCGGGTGACAAGCGCGTCACCAAGCGTGCCGTCAACTTCTCGCCGAAGACTGTTCCGACTTTCGAACCTAAAGTCCGGACTTATTAAGGGGTGACCGCCATGTTGCAAGTCAGTGTTTATCGCTACAACCCTGATCAGGACGCTGCGCCGTTCATGCAGGATTTCCAGGTCGATACCGGTGGTAAAGACCTGATGGTGCTCGACGTGCTGGCCCTGATCAAAGAGCAGGACGAGGGTTTCTCCTATCGTCGCTCTTGCCGTGAAGGCGTTTGCGGTTCCGACGGCATGAACATCAACGGCAAGAACGGCCTGGCGTGCATCACGCCGCTGTCCGCCGTTGTAAAAGGTAACAAGCTGATCGTTCGTCCGCTGCCAGGTCTGCCGGTTATCCGTGACCTGGTCGTCGATATGAGCATCTTCTACAAGCAATACGAGAAGGTGAAGCCTTACCTGCAGAACGACACGCCGGCTCCGGCCATCGAGCGTCTGCAGTCGCCGGAAGAACGTGAAAAGCTCGACGGTCTGTACGAGTGCATCCTGTGCGCCTGCTGCTCGACTTCGTGCCCATCGTTCTGGTGGAACCCTGACAAGTTCCTCGGTCCTGCTGCATTGCTGCAAGCCTACCGCTTCCTGGCTGACAGCCGTGACACCAAGACCAGCGAGCGTCTGGCTTCGCTCGATGACCCGTTCAGTGTTTTCCGCTGCCGGGGCATCATGAACTGCGTCAACGTATGTCCGAAAGGCCTGAACCCGACTAAGGCCATCGGTCACATCCGTAACATGCTGCTCTCGAGCGGCGTGTGATTCAGCTGCTGTAACGTTGCACCGTAGAGGCTGTGGCGCGGGCTTCAACCCGCGTCATGGCTATAACCAGAGCAGTAGCCACAAGCTGCCGCTCTTATTTTGAAGAAATGAGACAAGCAGGGGCATCCGGGCTGGTACCCGGACTATCAGTGTGATCCTAAGTGGCTTGTTTTAGTCGCTGCATTCGGACTTCTGCAAGTTTGCTCGGTGTCGACGCCGATGGTGTTCCCCTAACCGAGGGTGACCAAGCATGCAAGAAAGCGTGATGCAGCGCATGTGGAACAGCGCCTACCTTTCAGGTGGAAACGCTGCCTATGTGGAAGAGCTTTATGAGCTCTACCTGCACGACCCTAACGCTGTGCCAGAAGAGTGGCGCACCTACTTTCAGAAGTTGCCAGCCGACGGCAACTCTGCCACTGATGTTTCGCACTCCACGATTCGCGATCATTTCGTGCTGCTGGCAAAGAACCAGCGCCGCGCCCAACCGGTTTCCGCCGGCAGCGTGAGCAGTGAGCACGAGAAGAAGCAAGTTGAAGTGTTGCGATTGATCCAGGCCTACCGTATGCGTGGCCACCAGGCAGCCCAGCTTGACCCGCTGGGGCTGTGGCAGCGTCCTGCACCTGCAGACCTGTCGATCAATCATTACGGCTTGACCAATGCCGATCTTGATACGACCTTCCGTGCCGGCGACCTGTTCATCGGCAAAGAGGAAGCGAGCCTACGCGAAATTCACGAAGCGTTGCAGCAGACATATTGCCGCACCATCGGCGCTGAATTTACGCACATCACCGATTCCGAGCAGCGCCAGTGGTTCCAGCAGCGTCTGGAAAGCGTGCGTGGTCGTCCGACGTACTCCGCCGACATCAAGAGCCACCTGCTTGAGCGCGTGACTGCCGGTGAAGGCCTGGAAAAATACCTCGGTACCAAATACCCGGGCACCAAGCGTTTCGGTCTGGAAGGCGGCGAAAGCCTGATTCCGATGCTCGACGAACTGATCCAGCGTTCCGGCTCGTACGGCACCAAGGAAGTCGTCATCGGCATGGCCCACCGTGGCCGTCTGAACGTGCTGGTCAACACCTTCGGCAAGAACCCGCGCGAGCTGTTCGACGAGTTCGAAGGCAAGAAGAAGGTCGAGCTGGGTTCCGGTGACGTGAAATATCACCAGGGCTTCTCGTCCAACGTGATGACCGCCGGCGGTGAAGTTCACCTGGCCATGGCGTTCAACCCGTCCCACCTGGAAATCGTTTCCCCGGTGGTCGAAGGTTCGGTGCGTGCCCGTCAGGACCGTCGTAACGACGCCACTGGCGAGAAAGTGCTGCCGATCTCCATCCACGGTGACGCGGCATTCGCCGGTCAGGGCGTGGTCATGGAAACCTTCCAGATGTCGCAGACCCGCGGTTTCAAGACCGGCGGTACCGTGCACATCGTGATCAACAACCAGGTCGGCTTCACCATCAGCAACCCGCTGGACTCGCGTTCCACCGAGTACGCCACCGACGTTGCCAAGATGATCCAGGCGCCGATCCTCCATGTGAATGGCGATGATCCGGAAGCCGTGCTGTTCGTGACCCAGTTGGCCATCGACTACCGCATGCAGTTCAAGCGTGACGTGGTGATCGACCTGGTCTGCTACCGTCGTCGCGGCCACAACGAGGCTGACGAGCCAAGCGGCACCCAGCCACTGATGTATCAGCAGATCACCAAGCAGCGCACCACCCGTGAGCTGTACGCTGATCGTCTGACCCAGGCCGGTGTCCTTGACGCTGAACGTGTTCAGGCCAAAGTCGACGAGTACCGCAACGCGCTGGACAACGGTCTGCACGTGGTGAAATCGCTGGTCAAAGAGCCGAACAAAGAGCTGTTCGTCGACTGGCGCCCGTATCTGGGCCACGCCTGGACCGCGCGTCACGACACGCGTTTCGATCTGAAAACCCTGCAAGAGCTGTCCGCCAAGCTGCTGGAAATCCCGGAAGGCTTCGTGGTTCAGCGTCAGGTCGCAAAGATCTACGAAGACCGTCAGAAGATGCAAGCCGGCGGCCTGCCGATCAACTGGGGTTACGCCGAAACCATGGCGTACGCGACCCTGGCGTTCGAAGGTCACCCGATTCGCATGACCGGTCAGGACATCGGCCGCGGTACGTTCTCGCACCGTCACGCTGTGCTGCACAACCAGAAAGACGCGGGCACCTACATTCCGCTGCAGAACCTGTACGACGGTCAGCCACGCTTCGACCTGTACGACTCGTTCCTCTCGGAAGAAGCGGTACTGGCTTTCGAATACGGCTACTCGACCACCACGCCAAACGCGCTGGTGATCTGGGAAGCCCAGTTCGGCGACTTCGCCAACGGTGCGCAGGTCGTGATCGACCAGTTCATCACCAGCGGTGAGCACAAGTGGGGCCGTCTCTGCGGTCTGACCATGCTGCTGCCACACGGTTATGAAGGTCAGGGCCCTGAGCACAGCTCGGCACGTCTTGAGCGTTACCTGCAGCTGTGCGCCGAGCACAACATCCAGGTGTGCATGCCGACCACGCCGGCACAGATCTACCACTTGCTGCGCCGTCAGGTGATTCGCCCGCTGCGCAAGCCGCTGGTCGTGCTGACGCCGAAGTCGCTGCTGCGCCACAAGCTGGCCATCTCGACGCTGGAAGATCTGGCCGAAGGCTCGTTCCAGACCGTGATCCCGGAAATCGACGCACTGGACCCGAAAAAGGTCGAGCGCGTGGTTCTGTGCAGCGGCAAGGTCTACTACGACCTGCTGGAAAAACGCCGTGCCGAAGGCCGCGAAGATATCGCCATCGTGCGTATCGAGCAGCTGTATCCGTTCCCTGAGGACGACTTGAAGGAAGTCCTGGCTCCGTACACCAACGTCAAGCATGCCGTGTGGTGTCAGGAAGAGCCGATGAACCAGGGTGCCTGGTACTGCAGCCAGCATCACTTGCGTCGCAGCATCGCAAACCTCGACAAGACTCTCGTACTTGAGTACGCGGGCCGTGAGGCTTCGGCTGCACCTGCTTGTGGTTACGCATCGATGCACGCCGAGCAGCAGGAAAAACTGCTGCAAGACGCGTTTACCGTTTAACGCCTTCGCGCTGACTGAAACCGAATTTTAAGGACCCACAGATAATGGCTATCGAAATCAAAGCCCCGTCATTCCCGGAATCGGTTGCCGATGGCACCGTTGCCACCTGGCACAAGAAACCAGGCGAGGCCGTCAAGCGTGACGACCTGATCGTCGACATCGAGACCGACAAGGTCGTGCTGGAAGTGTTGGCCGAAGCTGACGGCGTACTGGGCGCAATCGTTGCTGAAGAAGGCGCTACCGTTCTGTCGAACCAGGTTCTGGGCTCGATCGAAGAGGGCAGCGCTGCTGCCGCTGCTCCAGCCGCTGCCGCTGCTCCGGCCGCTACTGCCGCTGCCGCACCGGCTGCTGCCGATGGCGAAGACGACCCGATCGCGGCTCCCGCTGCACGCAAGCTGGCTGAAGAGAACGGCATCAACATCGCTTCCGTTGCCGGCACCGGCAAGGGCGGTCGTGTGACCAAGGAAGACGTGGTTGCGGCTGTTGCTGCGAAGAAAGCCGCTCCGGCTGCCGCGCCTGCCAAGGCTGCTGCTCCTTCGGCCGCTGCTCCAGTGTTCGCCGCTGGCGACCGCGTCGAGAAGCGTGTACCGATGACCCGCGTACGTGCCACCGTGGCCAAGCGTCTGGTTGAAGCACAGTCGAACATGGCCATGCTGACCACCTTCAACGAAGTCGACATGACCGAAGTCATGGCCCTGCGTTCGAAGTACAAGGATCTGTTCGAGAAGTCCCACAACGGCGTGCGCCTGGGCTTCATGTCGTTCTTCGTGAAAGCTGCTACCGAGGCGCTGAAGCGCTTCCCGGCTGTCAACGCGTCGATCGACGGCGGCGACATCGTTTACCACGGCTACGCGGACATCGGCGTTGCCGTTTCCAGCGACCGTGGCCTGGTTGTTCCGGTTCTGCGTAACGCCGAGCTGATGAGCCTGGCGGAAATCGAAGGCGGCATCGCCACGTTCGGCAAGAAAGCCCGTGACGGCAAACTGTCGATGGACGAGATGACCGGTGGTACCTTCACCATCACCAACGGTGGTACCTTCGGTTCGATGATGTCGACGCCGATCGTCAACCCGCCGCAGGCAGCGATTCTGGGCATGCACAACATCATCCAGCGTCCTATGGCCATCAACGGTCAGGTCGTGATCCGTCCGATGATGTACCTGGCACTGTCTTACGATCACCGTCTGATCGATGGCAAAGAAGCTGTGACCTTCCTGGTGACCATCAAGAACCTGCTGGAAGATCCGGCTCGTCTGTTGCTGGATATCTAAGAAACAGCTGCAAGCTTTCAGCTACAAGCCTCAAGCTCAAGACGAGCCTGTGGGCTTGCAGCTTGAAGCTTGCGGCTTGTAGCTTTATTGCTAAAGAGGATTTTTTGAATGTCGCAGAAATTTGACGTAGTAGTGATCGGTGCGGGTCCTGGTGGCTACGTAGCTGCCATCAAGGCCGCGCAACTGGGCCTGAGCACTGCCTGCATCGAGAAGTACACCGACGCTGAAGGCAAGCAAGCCCTGGGCGGCACCTGCCTGAACGTGGGTTGCATTCCGTCCAAGGCACTGCTCGACAGCTCCTGGAAGTACAAGGAAGCGAAAGAAAGCTTCAACGTTCACGGTATCTCGACTGGCGAAGTCAAAATGGACGTCGCTGCGATGGTTGGCCGCAAGGCTGGCATCGTCAAGAACCTGACCGGCGGCGTTGCCACCCTGTTCAAGGCCAACGGCGTTACTTCGATCCAGGGCCACGGCAAACTGCTGGCTGGCAAGAAAGTCGAAGTCACCAAGCCGGACGGCTCGGTTGAAGTCATCGAAGCGGAAAACGTCATCCTCGCGCCAGGTTCGCGTCCGATCGACATTCCACCGGCTCCGGTTGACCAGAACGTCATCGTTGATTCGACCGGCGCGCTGGAATTCCAGTCCGTGCCTAAGCGTCTGGGCGTGATTGGCGCTGGCGTGATCGGCCTGGAACTGGGTTCGGTATGGTCGCGTCTGGGTGCAGAAGTGACTGTGCTCGAAGCGCTGGACACCTTCCTGATGGCAGCGGACACCGCTGTTTCCAAGGAAGCGCTGAAAACCCTGACCAAACAGGGTCTGGACATCAAACTGGGCGCTCGCGTGACCGGTTCGAAAGTCAACGGCGAAGAAGTCGTGGTGAACTACACCGACGCCAACGGCGAACAGACCATCACTTTCGACAAGCTGATCGTAGCCGTTGGTCGCCGTCCGGTGACCACTGATCTGCTCGCAGCCGACTGCGGCGTGGAAATCGACGAGCGCGGTTTCATCGCCGTCGACGACCATTGCGTCACAGCTGTACCGGGCGTTTTCGCCATTGGTGACGTAGTTCGCGGCATGATGCTGGCGCACAAGGCGTCCGAAGAAGGCATCATGGTCGTCGAGCGCATCAAGGGCCACAAGGCTCAGATGAACTATGATTTGATCCCTTCGGTTATTTATACTCACCCGGAAATCGCGTGGGTTGGCAAAACCGAGCAGGCGCTGAAGGCCGAAGGCGTTGAAGTCAACGTCGGCACCTTCCCGTTCGCCGCTTCCGGCCGTGCCATGGCTGCCAACGATACCGGTGGTTTCGTCAAGGTCATCGCCGATGCCAAGACCGACCGCGTATTGGGCGTGCACGTGATTGGCCCGAGCGCTGCAGAACTGGTTCAGCAGGGCGCGATCGGTATGGAATTCGGCACCAGCGCTGAAGACCTGGGCATGATGGTTTTCTCCCATCCGACCCTGTCTGAAGCCTTGCACGAAGCTGCTCTGGCAGTGAATGGCGGTGCCATCCACGTCGCCAACCGCAAGAAGCGTTAACTGAATAATAAGAAACCACGGCGGTAACGGCCCGTCGCGAGCCTTGCGAGCAAGTCTCACCGCGGAATGTCCGCCGGACGCAGTCTTGCGTAGCTCAGCTACGCAAGCAGCAGTCACAGGTGGCGCGGCACTCAAACGAGCGCAGCGCCGAATGCGCAGTACCTAACGAAGACGGTAAAAAGCATGAATCTTCACGAGTATCAGGGTAAGCAGCTGTTCGCTGAATACGGCCTGCCAGTTTCCACTGGTTACGCAGTAGACACCCCGGAAGCAGCAGCAGAAGCTTGCGACAAAATCGGCGGCAGCGAGTGGGTTGTCAAAGCTCAGGTCCACGCCGGTGGTCGCGGTAAAGCGGGCGGCGTAAAGCTGGTTCGCAGCAAAGAAGACGCCAAAGCCTTCGCACAGCAGTGGCTGGGCAAGCGTCTGGTGACTTACCAGACTGATGCCAACGGCCAGCCAGTCACCAAGATCCTGGTTGAATCGTGCACTGATATCGCTAAAGAGCTGTACCTGGGCGCTGTCGTTGACCGTTCGAGCCGTCGCATCGTGTTCATGGCTTCCACCGAAGGTGGCGTGGACATCGAGAAAATCGCTCACGACACGCCAGAAAAAATTCTCAAGGCCACTATCGATCCACTGGTTGGCGCTCAGCCATCCCAGGGTCGCGAGCTGGCATTCCAGCTGGGTCTGGAAGGCAAGCAGGTCACTCAGTTTGCCAAGATCTTCGTTGGTCTGGCCAAGCTGTTCAAAGACCACGACCTGGCTCTGCTGGAAGTGAACCCGCTGGTGATCAAGGCTGACGGCGATCTGCACTGCCTGGACGCGAAGATCAACATCGACGCCAACGCCATGTACCGTCAGCCTAAGCTGAAGGCATTCCACGATCCGTCGCAGGACGATCCGCGCGAAGCGCACGCTGCCAAGTTCGAACTGAACTACGTAGCACTGGAAGGCAACATCGGCTGCATGGTCAACGGTGCCGGTCTGGCCATGGGTACCATGGACATCGTCAACCTGCACGGCGGCAAGCCAGCCAACTTCCTCGACGTAGGTGGTGGTGCTACCAAAGAGCGCGTGACCGAAGCATTCAAGATCATCCTGTCCGACAGCAATGTCGCCGCAGTACTGGTCAACATCTTCGGCGGCATCGTTCGCTGCGACATGATTGCCGAAGGCATCATCGGCGCTGTGAAAGAAGTCGGCGTGAAAATCCCGGTTGTTGTTCGTCTTGAAGGCAACAACGCTGAACTGGGCGCTAAAGTACTGGCAGAAAGCGGTTTGAACATCATCGCTGCTACCAGCCTGACCGACGCTGCTCAACAAGTCGTTAAAGCTGCGGAGGGCAAGTAATGAGCGTCCTGATCAATAAAGACACCAAAGTCATCTGCCAGGGTTTCACCGGCGCGCAGGGTACTTTCCACTCCGAACAAGCCATTGCCTACGGCACCAAAATGGTTGGCGGCGTGACTCCGGGCAAGGGTGGTACCACTCACCTGAACCTGCCAGTGTTCAACACCGTGAAAGAAGCCGTAGAAGCCACTGGCGCCACCGCCAGCGTGATCTACGTACCGGCTCCTTTCTGCAAGGACTCGATCCTGGAAGCGGCGTTCGGCGGCATCAAGCTGATCGTATGCATCACCGAAGGCATTCCTACCCTGGACATGCTGGACGCCAAGGTCAAGTGCGACGAGCTGGGCGTAGTCCTGATCGGCCCTAACTGCCCAGGCGTGATCACCCCAGGCGAATGCAAGATCGGCATCATGCCAGGTCACATTCACTTGCCAGGCAAGGTCGGTATCGTTTCGCGTTCCGGCACCCTGACCTACGAAGCTGTGAAGCAGACCACTGACGCCGGTTTCGGTCAGTCGACTTGCGTCGGCATCGGTGGTGACCCGATCCCGGGTTCGAACTTCATCGACATCCTGAAGCTGTTCCAGGAAGACCCGCAGACCGAAGCGATCGTGATGATCGGCGAAATCGGCGGTTCGGCTGAAGAAGAAGCGGCGGCCTACATCAAGGCTAACGTGACCAAGCCGGTTGTTTCCTACATCGCTGGTGTGACTGCTCCTCCGGGCAAGCGCATGGGCCATGCTGGCGCAATCATCTCTGGCGGCAAAGGCACTGCAGACGAGAAATTCGCTGCTCTGCAAGACGCAGGCGTGAAAACCGTGCGTTCGCTGGCAGACATCGGCAAGGCCCTGGCCGAGCTGACTGGCTGGGAAGTGAAGAAGTAAGCTTCGGCTGACTTTTCAGCTCCAGCAACAAAGGCCACCTTCGGGTGGCCTTTGTCGTTCAAGAGCAGCTGCAAGCTGCAAGCTACAAGCTCGAAACTTGCAGCTTGCGGCTGCTTTTCTTATGTAAACGCGACACGGAAACGTCGTGTATCGGATAGTTCGCCCTCTAATAGTGCGTTTTCCTGCCGGATTCGTTAGGCTGGCGGCCATTTTGCAGTGCGTCGCCCACAAGGCAGCCACGCAGCTTCACAGGTCAGTCCCATACGGATCGACAGCATTTCCCTAATCCCACAGGGCAATCCCCCTCTAAATTCCGATTTCAGTAGTGTGGTATTTCCTTAATGAAAGTTTTGAAAGGTCAGGACATCCTGGCACTTGGTTTTATGACGTTTGCCCTGTTCGTCGGGGCCGGTAACATCATTTTTCCGCCGATCGTCGGCTTGCAGGCCGGACCTCACGTCTGGATGGCTGCACTGGGTTTTCTGATCACCGCAGTCGGTCTGCCGGTGATCACCGTTGTTGCGCTGGCCAAGGTCGGTGGCGCGATGGATGCGTTGAGCAGCCCGATCGGCAAGATCGCTGGCGGCATCCTCGCGGCGGCCTGCTATCTGGCGGTCGGCCCGTTGTTCGCCACGCCGCGTACCGCGACGGTGTCGTTCGAAGTAGGTCTGGCACCGCTGACCGGCGAAAGCCCGTTGGCGCTGTTCCTCTACAGTTCGGTGTACTTCCTGCTGGTGTTCTTCATTTCCCTGTACCCGGGGCGTTTGCTGGACACCGTTGGCCGTTTCCTCGCGCCGCTGAAGATCATCGCGCTCGCGGTACTCGGTATCGCCGCGTTCGCCTTGCCGGCCGGTGACATCGGCCACGGCACGCCGGAATATGTTGCCGCGCCGTTCTCCCAGGGTTTCATCAATGGTTACCTGACCATGGATACCCTCGGCGCTCTGGTGTTCGGCATCGTCATCGTCAACGCGATCCGCTCCCGTGGTGTCGAGTCGCCCAAGCTGATCACCCGTTACGCGATCATCGCCGGGCTGATTGCCGGTGTCGGTCTGGCGCTGGTGTATGTCAGCCTGTTCCGTCTTGGTTCCGGCAGCCATGAAGTAGCCGTCGGTGCGACCAACGGCGCGGCGGTCTTGCACGCTTATGTGCAACACACCTTTGGCTCGCTGGGCAGCGGTTTCCTCGCCGTGCTGATTTCGTTGGCGTGCCTGGTGACTGCAGTCGGCCTGACCTGCGCCTGTGCCGAGTACTTCAGCCGCGTGCTGCCGCTGTCGTACAAGACCCTGGTGATCATCCTCGCAGCGTTCTCGCTGCTGGTGTCCAACCTGGGCCTGACCAAGCTGATCGCCTTCTCGATCCCGGTGCTGACCGCGATCTACCCGCCGTGCATCGTGCTGGTGGCACTGAGCTTCTGCAAAGACTTCTGGCATGAACATGGCCGCATCCTTGGCCCGGTGATGCTGGTGTCGTTCATCTTCGGCAGCATCGACGCGCTGAAAGGCGCCGGCCTGGCCGACTGGATGCCGACTCAGCTGTCACACCTGCCACTGAGCGAGCAGGGCCTGGCCTGGCTGGTGCCGTGCGTGATGACGCTGGTGGTTGCGGTAGTGTGCGATCGCCTGCTGGGCAAGCGTAGCGAAGCGGTTGCCTGACGTGTTTTGACCCGCCATAAGCGGGTCTTGCATGATTAAACAGAAATGCCCCGTATCAATCGATACGGGGCATTTTTTATGCTCGTGAGGCAGTGTCTTTTTGGCTGAGCTAACGTCGAAGGGTTGCGTCGCTTTCATGTAGGAGTGAGCCTGCTCGCGATAGCGGTGTGTCAGTCACCATTGAAGTTGCCTGACACACCGCTATCGCGAGCAGGCTCGCTCCCACAGGTACAGCATTCATACATCACAAGGATTTGCATGTCGTTCATCCAAGCCAATCTGATCCACCTGCTCGCCGCGCTCTGGTTTGTCATCTGCTGGGGCGGTTACACCCGGTACGCCACCTGGAAGGCCCGCGACACCGCATGTCTGGCCAGTGTGCTGCATCTGTATCGCGAGGACTGGATGCGCCGCATGCTGCTGCGTGACAATCGCATCGCCGATGCCAGCGTGATCGGCAACCTGGAACGCAACGCCTCGTTCTTCGCCTCCAGCACGTTGATTATTCTCGCTGGCATTCTCACCGTACTCGGTGCGTCTGACCGGGCCGTTTCGCTGTTGGCGGACATTCCCATGGTCCAGCAGGCGTCGCAGGGCATGTCGGAGATCAAGTTGCTGTGTCTGGCGCTGGTGTTCGTCTATGCCTTCTTCACCTTTAGCTGGTGCATGCGCCAGTACAACTTTGCGGCGATTCTGGTCGGGTCGGCACCGATGGTTGGCGAGCGGCATGTTTCCGAGCAGGAGCGCAAAGCTTTTGCCTCGCGTGCAGCACGGGTGATTTCAATGGCGGCCAACCAGTTCAACTTCGGTTTGCGCTCTTATTACTTCGGCATGAGCATGCTGGCCTGGTTCGTCAGCCCATGGCTGTTCATGCTGATGAGCGCGGGAGTGGTGGTGGTCTTGTATCGCCGCGAATTTCATTCCGACGTGCTCGACGTCATGGTCTATACCCCTACCGAGGCACCTGTGCCCGAAACCAATAAAGAGGCCGCTTGATGAGTATTCCGTTCTGGTGTGTGTTTATCAGCGCGTTACTGATTTATATCGCGCGTTTGCCCGTGGGCAAGGCGATGAAAGAGCAGGGCGGGTATGACAACCACCTGCCGCGCCAGCAACAGGCGCAATTGACCGGTTACGGCGCCCGAGCCCTGGCGGCGCATCAGAACAGTATCGAAGCGTTCATTTTGTTCGCGGTTGGTGTACTGATGGCGCACACCACGCAAACGGCGGGATGGCTGATCGACGCGTTGGCGATCATCTTCGTGATCGCGCGGGTTCTGTACTTGTGGTTGTATCTGGCGGATCTGCCGAAGTTGCGCAGTCTGGTCTGGCTAGTCGGCTTAGTGGCTACGTTGTTGCTGATGATTAGTCCGACTTTTAGAACGGTTCTGTTGTAAGCGGCCATTGCAGCAAATCCCGGACAAAAGAAAACCCGCACTTGGCGGGTTTTCTTTTTCGGCGGCTAGAGGCGGTTTATTGCTTCTTGGCAGCTTCGTCTTGTGCGGCAGCGTTCGATTCAGCCTGAGCTTTGGCAGCTTCGGCGTTTTCTTTCGCAGCGTCGTTCACTTTATCCTGAGCTTTGTTCATGTCCTGCTGAGCTTGCTCAGCGTGCTGGTTGGCATCTTGAGCTTTGTCCTCGGATTTTTTATCGCAGGCAGCGAGACCGAGGGAAGCGGTCAACATCAAGGCAATAGCTAAAGTCTTACGCATGGGGTGTTTCTCCTTATGGAAAATAACTACTGGCCTTAAGAACTCGGCGCTACGGGTTAAGTTCCTCATTTCTTTCAGATATATAACTTTGTTTTATCACGGAACTTTTGCCGTTTCTCTCACTACTGGCAAAAGGCTCTAACGCGAGTAATTATCAAATGGCTGAAAACAGCGTTTTTGAGCGCGCGACGCGGTTTCTCTCGGCGTTGCGCCACTGTCAGGTGCTGGGGTTGAAAGTGCAGAGTGCCTCCAGCGGAGGCCTGACGGTGATCTTGCCTTACAGTCCGCAAATCGTCGGTAACCCGCAAACCGGGGTGATCCATGGCGGCGCGATCACCTCGCTGATGGACACGGCCTGCGGCATGTCGACCTTGTGCGTGCTGCCGGAATTCGAAGTCTGCCCGACTCTCGATCTGCGCATCGATTACATGCACGCCGCCGAGCCGCATAAAGATGTCTATGGCTTTGCCCAGTGCTATCGAGTCACCACCGATGTGATCTTCGCTCGCGGATTCGCTTACCAGGACGATCCCGAGCAACCCATTGCCCACGTTGTCGGCACGTTCATGCGGATGGGCAAGGCGCTCAAAGGCACTCAGGGTTTTGGCGGCGCAATCAAGGGAGTCAAACCGTGAGCGATGATCTCAAGCAGCAATTGCAGCACGCCCACGCACAAGGCGACTATGCGCCGTTGCTGAAGCTGATCCCCTACGCCGGCCTGATTGGCATCGAGTGTTCACGCGTCGGCGATGAGCTGCTGTTCAAGCTGCCGGCGAACAAGGACAACATTGGTAACCCTTTATTGCCGGCGATCCATGGCGGGGTGATCGCCGGGTTCATGGAGCTGGCGGCCGCCCTGCATCTGCTGATTTTCACCGGCGCCCCGGGCGTGCCGAAGATCATCGACTTTTCCCTCGATTACCTGCGCGCGGGGCAGTTTCGCGACACTTGGGCCAAGTGTCAGGTCTGCCGTCAGGGGCGTCGGGTCGCCAATGTGGCGATCACCGCCTGGCAAACCACCGAGGCCGAACCGATTGCCACCGCTCGTGCGCACTTCAAAATCGATGAACCCTTGAAATCCTGAACAGCGCCCCAAACTCAGATGACAACCCGCCGCCGACCATTCGGGTCGCGGCCACTGCCATCTGATTGGAGTTTGATGACCATGAGTGTGGAAACTCAAAAGGAAACCCTGGGCTTCCAGACCGAGGTAAAGCAGCTGCTGCACCTCATGATCCATTCGCTGTATTCGAACAAGGAAATTTTCCTGCGCGAATTGATCTCGAACGCCTCTGACGCTGTCGACAAGCTGCGCTTCGAAGCGCTGGCCAAGCCAGAGTTGCTCGAGGGCGGCGCTGATCTGAAAATCCGTGTGAGCTTCGACAAGGACGCCAAGACCGTCACCCTCGAAGACAACGGTATCGGCATGAACCGTGACGATGTGATCACCCACCTGGGGACCATCGCCAAGTCCGGCACTGCCGATTTCATGAAAAACCTGTCCGGCGATCAGAAGAAGGATTCGCACCTGATCGGCCAGTTTGGCGTGGGCTTCTACTCCGCGTTCATCGTTGCCGACAAGGTGGATGTCTACAGCCGTCGCGCCGGCACTGCTGCCAGCGAAGGCGTGCACTGGTCGTCGAAAGGCGAGGGTGAGTTCGAAGTTGCCAACATTGACAAGCCAGAGCGCGGTACTCGCATCGTCCTGCACCTGAAGTCCGGTGAAGACGAGTTCGCCGATGGCTGGCGTCTGCGCAACATCATCAAAAAGTATTCCGACCACATCGCGCTGCCGATCGAGCTGCCGAAAGAAGTCACCGCGGCTGAAGGCGAAGAGGCACCGGCCGTCGAGTGGGAAACGGTCAACCGCGCCAGTGCCCTGTGGACCCGTCCGCGCACTGAAGTGAAGGACGAGGAATACCAGGAGTTCTACAAGCACATCGCGCATGACTTCGAGAATCCACTGTCGTGGAGTCACAACAAGGTCGAAGGCAAGCTCGAGTACAGCTCGCTGCTGTACGTCCCGGCCCGCGCCCCGTTCGACCTGTACCAGCGTGAAGCGCCGAAAGGCCTGAAGCTGTACGTGCAGCGTGTGTTTGTCATGGATCAGGCCGAGTCGTTCCTGCCGTTGTACCTGCGTTTCATCAAAGGTGTGGTCGATTCCAACGACCTGTCGCTGAACGTGTCGCGTGAAATCCTGCAGAAAGACCCGATCATCGATTCGATGAAGACCGCGCTGACCAAGCGCGTGCTCGACATGCTGGAAAAACTGGCGAAGAACGAGCCTGAGCAATACAAGGGCTTCTGGAAAAACTTCGGTCAGGTCATGAAAGAAGGCCCGGCAGAAGATTTCGCCAACAAAGAGAAAATCGCCGGTCTGTTGCGTTTTGCATCGACTCAAGGTGACGACGGCGAGCAGATCGTCGGTCTGGCCGACTATCTGGCCCGCGCCAAGGAAGGTCAGGACAAGATCTACTACCTCACCGGCGAGACCTACGCGCAGGTCAAGAACAGCCCGCATCTGGAAGTTTTCCGCAAGAAAGGCATCGAAGTGCTGCTGCTGACCGATCGCATCGACGAGTGGCTGATGAGCTACCTGAGCGAGTTCGACGGCAAGACCTTTGTCGACGTGGCGCGCGGTGACCTCGATCTGGGCAACCTGGACTCGGAAGAGGACAAGAAGGCTGCAGAAGAAGTCGCCAAGTCCAAAGAAGGTCTGGTTGAGCGCCTGAAAACCGCCCTGGGCGATTCCGTTGCTGAAGTTCGCGTGTCTCATCGTCTGACCGATTCGCCGGCCATTCTGGCCATCGGCGAGCAGGATCTGGGTCTGCAAATGCGCCAGATCCTCGAAGCGAGCGGGCAGAAGGTGCCGGATTCGAAGCCGATCTTCGAATTCAACCCGAACCACCCGCTGATCGAGAAACTCGATGGCGAGCAGAACGACGAGCGTTTCGGCGACCTGTCGCACATCCTCTTCGATCAGGCCGCGCTGGCTGCCGGCGACAGCTTGAAAGATCCGGCCGCTTATGTGCGCCGTCTGAACAAGCTGCTGGTTGAACTGTCGGTTTGATCACGTTGTAGGAAAAACCCGCTTCGGCGGGTTTTTTCATTCTGGTGTTTAACGAATCAGGAGTCAGAAATGAGCCAAGTCACTGTACGTTCCGTGGTCTACCAGATTGACGGCCAGCCTTACGAAGGGCGTTTGGCCTTCGATGCCGAGCACAAAGGTGCGCTGCCGGGTTTGTTGATGGCGCCGAACTGGATGGGCGTCAGCGCCGGTGCCGAAGACATCGCCAAAGCGGTGGCGGCCAACGGTTACGTGGTGTTGATCGCTGACGTCTACGGCCAGGCCGTACGTCCGCAGAACGCCGATGAAGCGCTCGCTGCGATGATGCCGCTCAAGGACGACCGCGCCTTGCTGCGCAAACGCCTGCAAGTGGCTTTCGAGCAGTTGCAAAGCCAGGGTGAAGCGGCGGTGGATACCGCGAAACTGGCGGTGTTCGGTTTCTGCTTCGGCGGCTGCTGCGCGCTGGACCTGGCCCGCACCGGCGCGCCAGTGAAAGCGGCGGTGTCGTTTCACGGCACGCTGGACTCGCCGAACCCAGCGGATGCGCAGAACATCCAGGGCTCGGTGCTGGTGCTGCACGGCGCGTCCGATCCACTGGTGCCGAAAGAGCAATTGCCGGCATTTGAAGACGAGATGAATGCCGCTGGCGTGGATTGGCAGTTGCTCAGCTATGGCGGTGCGGTGCACTCGTTTACCGACCCGCATGCGAACGTGCCGGGCAAGATGATGTACGACGAGAAGACCGCGAAGCGCGCGTTCAAGTCGATGCATGATTTGCTGGATGAAGTGTTCAAGGGCTGAACCTGAAGCTGAAGCTGAAACCTTAAAAGCAAAGGCCCCTCACCCTAGCCCTCTCCCAAAGGGAGAGGGGACTGAATGCGGGATGCTCGGGAGTTACGCCGAACCGAGCGCCTTCTGCTGAATCCATAATCGATTCGATCATTCAGGTCGATGTAAGGAGCAAGACACCTCGGTCGGCTCCCTCTCCCTCCGGGAGAGGGCTGGGGTGAGGGCAAAGGGTTCAACGCGGTAGCTCAATCCGCTCCACTTCCCCGGGCACCGTCGGCCAATCCCCGGCCGCCCATTTGCGCCGCGCTTCGTCGATCACCGCCGGATCACTGGCAACGAAATTCCAGTTGATCCGCCGCGGCCCGTCCAGCGCAGCGCCGCCGAATACCACCGCGTGAACATCACTTTCGGCAAACAGACTCATCTCTTCCCCGGCCGGCAGCACCACCAATGCGTGAGGCTCAATGGCTTCGCCGTTCAGCTGCGCATCGCCGCTCAATACATACACCGCACGTTCTGCATGCTCGGTCGGAATCAGCAGCGTGGTTGCGCTCTGCATCCGCACTTCGGCATACAGCGTCGGAGAAAGCACCGGTACCGGTGATTCGAGGCAAAAGCCTGACCCGGCAATCATGCGGATCTGCACGCCGAGGTTATCGCTGACCGGCAAGGTCGCCGCCGGGTGATGGCTGTAATGCCCTGGGCCCTGCTCATGTTCCCTGGGCGAGGCCAGCCAGACTTGCAGGCCGTGCAGAGTAAAAGTCTCGGCGAGCAACGGTGCAGGAGTGCGCTCGACATGGGCGATCGCGCTGCCAGCGGTCATCCAGCTGACATCGCCGGCGCTGACTACCTGATCCGAACCCAGGCTGTCCTTGTGTTGCAGTTGGCCTTCGAACAGATAGGTGAGGGTCGACAGACCGATGTGCGGGTGCTGTCGGATGTCCATGCCTTTACCGGTCGGATAAACCGTCTGGAGCATGTGGTCGAAAAACACGAAAGGCCCGACGCTGCGGCATTTGGCTGACGGCAGCGGGCGTAGGATCGGCTGGCCTTCGACGTCTTCGGCGCGCGGGCGGATGATCAGGGGTTGCGTATCCATGGGGGACATTCCAGGCTGAGCGGGCGATGCCAGAAGCATAACCCGCCGCTGGCATTGGGAGGTTTATTGGCTGTCGAAGCCTTGCGGGGTGTGGGTTTCGATTGTCACGTCACTGGTGGTCATCAGTTTGTGAATCGGGCAACGGTCGGCGACCCGCAGCAGTTCGTCGCGTTGCGCGTCGGTGAGTACGCCTTTGAGGGTCAGGGTGACGTGCAGGACGTATTTGCCTTTTTGCTCTTCGCTGTTGTCGCGTTTGACGTCGACGCCTACGCCGGTCAGCGGAATGTCCTTCTTCTTCGCGTACATCTTCAAGGTCAGCGCTTTGCAGGCGCCGAGTGCGGCATCGAAATAGTCGTGCGGCTCTGGCGCAGAACCTTCGCCGCCGGCCGTTTTCGGCACGTCGGCAAACAGTTCGTGGTCATCGATTTGTACGGTGTGACGATAGCCTTCAGCGGAGACGGTATTGACGGTAACAGTCATGAGGACCTCACAGGCAGCAGGAAAAATCGTTGGGTCAGGCAAGACCCTGCAGTTATAGAACATTCCCACCGGTACGCGTTCCGCTTTCCGTGAGGGCTGAACCCTTGTCCTTCGGGCGGGGTCTAGGCTATGCCCACCTGCCGGAGATTACTTGTGTTTTTGTCTCGTCTGATTGTCGCCTGCCTTCTGGCTCTCGCCGGGACTGCCCATGCCCGCGATTACACCTACAGCGATGCGCACCTGCATTACGTGGATTTTTTCCAGGAAAGCGCCGGCATGGCGAAACTGCTGACGGCCATGAAGGAAAACTCCATCGAGCATGTGATGATTTCCGGCATCCCCGTGGCGAAGAAATGGCACGAGGACGAACCCAAGCGCCCGCGCTATTACGCCGGTGATGACGCCGACGCCTACTGGTACAGCGCCACCGACGTGATCATCGCCGAGGCAGTGCAAAAGCTGTCTCCGGAACAACGCCCGTTCTTTCATCCGTTCTTGTCGGGTTTCAACCCCAACGACAAAAACTCCGCCGCGCACATCCAGCGCATGCTCGATCTGTATCCGGGGCTGTGGCAGGGCATTGGCGAGGTGTTTACCCGCCACGATGATCTGACCGCGCTCACCGCCGGCGACACCCCGCGAGCCAACAACGAAGCGATGACCAAGATCTATCACCTTGCCGCGGAGAATGATCTGCCGGTAATGCTGCATTCCAACATCACCTCCAAGCGTGAGAAAAATCCGCTGTATTTGCAGGAAGTCGAGGAGCCGCTGCGTAATCATCCGCACACCCGCTTCATTTGGGCGCATGCGGGCACCAGTGCGGAAATCCATCGGCATCAAAAGCAGCTGCCGTTTCTGTTGCCGACCCTGACACGCATGCTCGAGGCTTATCCGAATCTGTATATCGATCTGTCGTGGAGCATGCTCACGCCGTACCTGTTGGACGAGCAGGGCAAACCTAGGCCTGAGTGGCTGGCGCTGGTGGAAAAGTACCCTGATCGCTTCATGCTGGGTTCTGATGTGGTAGGACGGTTCAACAAACTCGGTCAAGAAATGCACAGCTATCGACCGTTTCTGGATGCGCTGCCGGAGGCGGTGGCACGTAAAGTCGCCCGGGATAACTTCCTGGCGATACTGCCACGCGGTACGGTCAAAGACGCTGGTCAGCGCTGAGACGATAAGCTCAGCGCTTCGAACTAGCCGCTCGTCTGCCTATCGCCTTTTCGTCTTACGCAATTTCAGTGCAATGCCGATACCTTCTAAAGCAACCCGCTGCAGGCTGATGCAGCGCTTTTGGAAGGAGCCAGTCATGAACATTCGTAATTTCAATATCGCCCCGCGCGCCGGCGTCGGGTTTGGCCTGTTGGCGTTGATGGTCTTTGCTCTCGGCGCATTCGCCCTGCTGCAAATGTCGAACATGCGCGCGCAGTCCGATGAGGTCGACAATAACTGGCTGCCGAGCGTGATGGCGGTCGGCGACATGAGCCAGGACATGCTGCGTCTGCGCGCCTTGACCATGCGCCTGCTGCTCAATCGAGACCCCAAGGCGCTTGAGCAGAACGTCGCCAAGCTCAACGAGCTGCGCAATGGCCTGACCGACACGCAGCGACGCTATGAGGGGCTTCTCGCCTTGCCTGAAGAGCGGGCGCTGTTCGATCGCTTCAAGGTCGCTGAACACAAATACCTTGAGCTCCAGGCACAGGTTGTGCAGCTGTCGGGGCAGAATCGGGTAGCCGAAGCTTCAACAATTCTCAACGAGCAGATGAGCTCGCTGGCCGACGAGATCGCCGTCACCCTGCGCGAACTGGTCGATCTGAACAAGCACAATGCCAATCTGGCCACTGAGGCGGCGCGTCGGGTGTTCAACCATTCGCGGGTCTGGGTTGCCGCGATGATTGCGTTAACGGCGCTGATCACCATTGGCCTGGCGTGGCTGTTGACCCGCAGCATCGTCGTGCCACTGACTCAGTCGCTCAGCGTGGCCGAAGTCGTCGCCGGCGGTGATTTGACCGGCGATATTCACATCGCTGGCAAAGACGAACCGGCGCGGCTGTTGCATGCACTCAAGAGCATGCAGCTCAACCTGCGCGAGACGATCCGGCGGATCTCCGAATCGTCCACGCAACTGGCCTCGGCTTCCGAAGAACTGAGCAGCGTCACCGAGGACGCCACCCGTGGTTTGCACCAGCAAAGCCAGGAAATCGAGCAGGCCGCCACCGCGGTCAACCAGATGACCGCGGCGGTGGAGGAGGTGGCGAACAACGCCGTGGCTACGTCCGAAGCGTCGCGTGAATCCGACCGCATCGCCCGCCAGGGTCGCGAGCAAGTACAACAAACGGTGACCTCCATCGAATTTCTCGCCGGCGACGTGACCCAGAACGCGGCCAAGGTCGAAGACCTCGCGCAGAAGATTCATGGCATCAGCAAAGTGCTCGATGTGATTCGTTCGA
Source organism: Pseudomonas retamae (assembly GCF_043496865.1). Taxonomy (NCBI): domain Bacteria; kingdom Pseudomonadati; phylum Pseudomonadota; class Gammaproteobacteria; order Pseudomonadales; family Pseudomonadaceae; genus Pseudomonas; species Pseudomonas retamae. Next base: position 136,415 of record NZ_JBIEIL010000011.1, on the reverse strand, counting down.
TCGCCGAGCAGACCAATCTACTGGCCTTGAATGCCGCGATCGAAGCAGCGCGCGCTGGTGACGCCGGACGCGGCTTTGCTGTAGTCGCCGATGAAGTGCGGGCCTTGGCCCATCGCACCCAACAGTCGACGCAGGAGATCGAACAGATGATCGGCGGGATTCAGCAGGGCACCGATTCGGCGGTCAGTTCGATGCAGCAGAGCAATACGCGCGCCCGTTCGACGCTGGAACTGGCCAAGTCTGCCGGCTTGGCGCTGGAGGAGATTGCTTCGGCGTTCACCTTGATCAACGAACGTAATCTGGTGATCGCCAGTGCCTCAGAAGAGCAGGCAGCGGTGGCGCGGGAGGTGGACCGTAACCTGATGAACATTCGCGATCTGGCGATGCAGACTTCGGCCGGGGCCAATCAGACCAGTGCGGCGAGTCAGGAGTTGTCGCGGTTGGCGGTGGATTTGAACGGGATGGTGGCTAAATTTTCGGTTTGAGAGTTTATCTCGAAAAGCCCCTCACCCTAGCCCTCTCCCCGGGGGGGGAGAGGGGACTGACGGCGTGAGATTGGAGAGCTGCGACGGCCTGATAGTGCATTAGAGAATGCATAATCGACTCAGTGATTCAGGTCGACGTACAGCAAAAGACACCTCGGTAGGCTCCCTCTCCTGGGGGAGAGGGCTGGGGTGAGGGCCGAGCCAGGCACAAATCTTCAATCCAGCAGCCAATAAAAAGCCCCGCATTTCGCGGGGCTCTTGATTCCTGCAACGAATCAGCTGCCTTTGACAGCCTTGCCGTTGACCGTACCGTCCTGGAGCATGATGTTGTACTCCTTGCCGTCGGTCTCGACCTGCTGCAGACGCACCAGCAGGTAATCCCAGTCCTTGGCGAACCACAGCACGGTGATGCGCTTGCTTTGTGTCGGGTCGCGCACGCGTTCGACTTTGATCGCGTCGATCTTGCCGGCCTTGGTCTCGACTTTTTCCGAGCCCAGTACGCGGAAGTCATAGGTATCGACTTCGCCGTCATCGACCACTTGATAGCTCATGGTCTTCTTGCCGGCGGCGACGTCATGCTGCAGCGCCAGTTGATAGGTGGACTTGTCGACCATGCCACGGTTCAGCGGGATCTTCACCGCGTCGCCACGGTCGGTGCCGGTGACCAGTTTGTTGTTCCAGTCGAAATCCAGATCAGCCTTCTTGGCTTTGCCCAGACCACCGCGTTCGAAGTGGTAGGACTGTGGCAGCAAGGTGTCCTTGTCCAGCGTCAGGGTGCTTTCTTCAGTCAGGCTGGCGATCATCATCGACGCCTTGAAGCTGAGTTTCCACACGCCGTTGGCTTCCTTGGCCAGGCTGCGCTCGGCGGTGCCGCTCATGGGCAGTTGCTTCCAGTCGGCGGTGTAGCTGGCGGAGAACGGTTGAAGGTCCGCTGCCTGCGCGAAGGGCAGGGCGAGCAGAGCGCAAGCGAAGAGCAGGGCGCGACGCATAATATCTCCTAGATTCGAATCAAGTGGCCGCTGGCGGCGAGTATCTGGCCGTCCAGCACAGCACCGTGTTCCCCGAGTGCCAGCCTGCCTTCGGCAAACCAGCGTACGGCCATCGGGTAAATCCGGTGTTCCTGAACGTGAACGCGCTGCGCCAGACTCTGCGGCGTGTCGTGCAACTCTACCGGTAATACTGCCTGTACGACCAGTGGTCCGCCATCGAGTTCCTCAGTGACAAAGTGCACCGAGCAGCCGTGTTCCGTGTCGCCGGACTCCAGCGCGCGCTGATGAGTGTGTAACCCTTTGTATTTGGGCAGCAACGACGGATGGATATTGAGCAGGCGACCCTGGTAATGCCGGACGAAATCAGCGCTGAGAATGCGCATGAAGCCGGCCAATACCACGAGTTTCGGTTGGAATTCGTCGATCAGTTCGATCAGTGCAGCATCGAAGGCCTCACGGCCCTCGAATGCCTTGTGATCCAGCGAGCGGGAGGCGATACCCGCATCACTGGCGCGCTGCAGGCCGTAGGCGTCGGCGCGATTGGAAATCACTGCAGCGATGCGGACCGGGCTGTCGCCGGTCCGCGTGCTGTCGATCAGGGCCTGCAAGTTACTGCCGGTGCCGGACAACAGCACCACGACATCACAGGGTGCGGACATCAATGAGCCTTAAGGTTCTGCAGATCGACCTGGGCAGCGCCTTCGGCAGCCGCGGCGATCTGACCGATGACCCAAGGCTGCTCGCCGGCGTCACGCAGGGTGTTCAGGGCCACTTCAACGTGCTCCTGAGCCACGCAGATGACCATGCCGACGCCGCAGTTCAGGACGCGGTGCATCTCGGTCTCGTCAACGTTGCCTTTTTCTTGCAACCAGTCGAACACCGCAGGGCGGGTCCAGCTAGCGACATCAACCACCGCTTGAGCGCCTTTTGGCAGCACGCGCGGGATGTTGTCGAGCAGGCCGCCACCGGTGATATGGGCCATGGCCTTGACGGCGCCGGTTTCCTTGATCAGCTTGAGCAGCGGCTTGACGTAGATGCGGGTCGGGGCCATCAGCAGGTCGGTCAGCGGTTTGCCGTCGAGCTGGATGTTTTCGATGTCGGCACCGGAGACTTCGATGATCTTGCGGATCAGCGAGTAGCCGTTGGAGTGCGGGCCGGACGATGGCAGGGCGATCAGCGCGTCACCGGTGGCGACTTTCGAGCCATCGATGATTTCGGCTTTTTCCACGACGCCGACGCAGAAGCCGGCCAGGTCGTAGTCTTCGCCTTCGTACATGCCCGGCATTTCAGCGGTTTCGCCGCCCACCAGCGAGCAACCGGACAGTTCACAGCCGGCGCCGATGCCGGTCACCACCTGGGCAGCAGTGTCGACGTTGAGTTTGCCGGTGGCGTAGTAGTCGAGGAAGAACAGCGGCTCGGCGCCGCACACCACCAGATCGTTGACGCACATGGCGACCAGGTCGATGCCGATGCTGTCGTGCTTGTTCAGGTTCAGCGCCAGACGCAGCTTGGTGCCGACGCCGTCGGTGCCGGACACCAGCACGGGCTGCTTGTAGCCGGCCGGGATTTCGCAGAGGGCGCCGAAACCGCCCAGGCCGCCCATGACTTCCGGGCGCGCAGTGCGCTTGGCGACGCTCTTGATGCGTTCGACCAATGCTTCACCGGCGTCGATGTCTACACCGGCGTCCTTGTAGCTCAGGGAGGGTTGCTTGCTCATGATCCAGGCCTTTAGGGGAGGGGATTCAGGGGGTAACGACCGAGTTCAGCGGGAACATCGAAATCGGGGTGGCGGTGGCCTCACGCGAGTTTCGGGGTGCCCGGCTGTTGCCGGTCTGCGAAGGCGCGCGATTTTATCAGGCTTGAGGGGCAGCGGCCATCCTCGCACCGACGGGCAGGGCCATATCCGCGGAAATTTTTTACAATCCAGCGCCCTGAACCTCTGTATAAGGTGTGGCCATTAACCGTCTATCGTTATCACTGTGCAAAAACTTACCGCCGCCGTGTGAATGTTTTGCGCAGGCCAAGGGTCACAGCCTTGCTCAAACGGTTCACGCGGCCTGTTCCAGCCGCTCCTGTCGACGGGAATTCTCCATGCGTTTTGCTAAATTATTGTTGGTAGGCTGTCTGTCGCTGCTCAGCCTGGCGAGTCACGCCGAAAATCTCAAAGGCCTTTATCAGGTGCGCCAGCCAGTCACTGGCCAGGCGCCGGAAGAACGCGATCGCGCCACGCAGGCGGCGCTCGACACGCTGGTGCTGCGCCTGACCGGCGACCCGAAAGCGCCGCAAAGTCCCGGCCTGGCGGCGATTCGCAAGGACCCGCAGCAGATCATCAGCCAATTCGGTTTCGATGCCGGGCCGCCGGAAGTGCTGAAGGTCGATTTCGACCCGGCGACCAGCGAACAGGCGCTGCGTCGCGCCGGGTTGTCGCTGTGGGGCGCCAATCGGCCGTCGATCCTCGGTTGGTGGCTGAACGATTCGACCGAAGGCTCGAGTCTGGTCGGTGACGGCCAGGCTGCGGCAACGCCACTGCGCACGGCAGCACAACACCGCGGCTTGCCGCTGCGCCTGCCGCTGGCCGACCTGAGCGAGCAGTTGGTTGCCACCGCGCCGACACTCGAAGGCGCCGATGCCGCGCCGTTGCGCACTGCCTCCGAACGCTACAACGCCGACGCCTTGCTGGCGGTGCATGCCCGTGAAGACGGCGGGCAGTGGCAGGCGAAATGGCGACTGTGGCTCGGCGATCAGAAAGAATCCGGCAGCGTCCAGGGCGCCGATCAGGCTGCCGTGGCTGATGCGGTGATGCTGGCCGTGGCCGAGCGCCTGGCGCCGCGCTTTGTGGTCAAACCCGGCGCTTCAGGGCAGCAAACCCTCGAAGTGCAGGGCATGAATCTGGAGCATTACGCGGCACTGTTGCGGTTACTCGAACCATTCGGCGTGCGTCTGCAGACTGTCGATGGTGATCGTATCGTCTACCGGGTCAACGGCAGCGCCGAGCAGTTGCGTGCGCAGCTTTCATTGGCGAAGTTGCAGGAGTTGCCGCCAGAGGCGCCGGCTCCGGTGCCTGCGCCGCAACCTGTGGAGGCCGGTGCTGCACCGGTGGCAGCGCCCGCTCCGGTAGCGGCGGCGCCGTCGTTACGCTTTCGTTGGTAAATCTTTCTTTATATAGAAGCAGGAGTGGTACATGGCCGATACGCGGCGTTGGTTCTGGCTCGGTGGGGTAGTCCTGCTTTGCGCGTTTGTCTGGTTGCTGCACCCGATCCTCACGCCGTTTTTGGTTGCGCTGCTGCTGGCTTATCTGTTCGATCCACTGGTGGATCGACTGGAACGCGCAGGCCTGTCGCGCACCTGGGGAGTGATCTCGGTGTTCGCCTTGTTCACTCTGATCGTCACTGCATTGCTGTTGGTGCTGGTGCCGATGCTCGCCAAGCAACTGCTGCGTCTGTACGAACTGGCGCCGCAGATGCTCGACTGGCTGCAGCACACCGCGGTGCCGTGGGCGCAGGCGAAGCTGGGGCTGTCGGATGGTTTCTGGAAGTTCGACAAGGTCAAAGCGGCAATCAGTGAGCACATGGGCCAGACCACCGACATCGTCGGCGTGGTGCTGAGCCAGGCGACGGCGTCAAGTCTGGCGTTGATTGGCTGGTTGGCTAACCTCGTGCTGATTCCGGTGGTGAGCTTTTACCTGCTGCGCGACTGGGACGTGATGATGGCGAAGATCCGCAGCCTGCTGCCGCGTGATCGCGAGGAGCGTGTAGTGGCGCTGGCCGGCGAATGTCATGAGGTGCTCGGCGCGTTCGTGCGCGGACAGTTGCTGGTGATGCTGGCGCTGGGCGTGATCTATGCGGCGGGGCTGATGATCGTCGGTCTGGAGCTGGGGCTGTTGATCGGCCTGATCGCAGGTCTGGCGGCAATCGTGCCTTATATGGGCTTCGTGATCGGTATTGGCGCAGCGCTGATTGCCGGGTTGTTCCAGTTCGGTGGTGATCTGTACCCGATGGTTGGCATCGTCGCGGTGTTCATGGTCGGGCAGGCGCTGGAAGGCATGGTGCTGACGCCGCTGCTGGTGGGCGATCGCATCGGCCTGCATCCGGTGGCGGTGATTTTCGCCATTCTCGCCGGTGGCGAGCTGTTCGGTTTTACTGGCGTGTTGCTGGCGTTGCCGGTGGCGGCGGTGATCATGGTCCTGGTGCGCCATGTGCACGATCTGTACAAGGACTCCGACATCTATAGTGGTGTGGACGAGCCGGAGTTGTAAGAGCGAAGGGCAACCCGGCGAACCGCCGGGTTGCCGCGTTTTCGGCAGGCGTCGGCGCCAAAGAATCTGTCAGGAAACCAAGGCGTTAACGCAAACCTTTGATTTTGCTTGGACTCTGTCGCATTGTGCGCTCAGCGTCACGGGTATAAACTTCGCCAACTTTACACAGAGGCCACTAACGGTTCCTTGGTAACCGTTCAGTCAGCATGAAACCGATTCAGCTGCCCCTAGGTGTGCGTCTGCGTGACGACGCCACCTTCATCAACTACTACCCAGGCGCCAATGCCGCTGCACTCGGCTATGTCGAGCGTCTGTGCGAAGCCGACGCCGGCTGGACAGAAAGCCTGATCTACCTGTGGGGCAAACACGGCGTAGGGCGTACGCATCTGTTGCAGGCCGCATGCTTGCGTTTCGAGCAGATGGGCGAGCCGGCGGTGTATCTGCCGCTGGCCGAGTTGATGGACCGCGGCGTCGAAATCCTCGATAACCTCGAACAGTACGAGCTGGTCTGTCTCGACGACTTGCAGGTGATTGCCGGCAAGGCGGATTGGGAAGAAGCGATGTTTCACCTGTTCAATCGTCTGCGTGACAGCGGTCGGCGTCTGCTGATCGCCGCGTCGACGTCGCCGCGCGAACTGCCGGTGAAACTGGCCGACCTGAAATCGCGACTGACTCTGGCGCTGATCTTCCAGATGCGCCCGCTCTCCGATGAAGACAAGTTGCGTGCGCTGCAATTACGCGCATCGCGTCGTGGTTTGCACCTGACCGACGAGGTCGGGCACTTCATTCTGACCCGGGGCACGCGCAGCATGAGTGCGCTGTTCGAGCTGCTTGAACAGCTCGATCAAGCCTCGTTGCAGGCCCAGCGCAAGCTGACCATTCCGTTCCTCAAAGAAACCCTGGGCTGGTAAGCCGAGCCTGTTGTACTGCGGGTTTCAAGGGAAGCGCGGCATCTTTCAGGCGCCAGAAAATCCGCTTTCCTGCATGGGTTGCAGGTCGCGTACCGGTTCAAATGGGCTTAAGCGCTTAGATGTAAACGAGAAACCGCCAAGTCACATTTAGTTCGATTGAATTTGCAAATGAGGACGATAGCGGGCATAGTCTCGGCTTCTTTACAACTATCAGCCACGGTCGTGCCCATGCTAAAGCGCTTCGCACCCCTCGTGCCTCTCGCACTCGTCACCCTGTTGTACGGTTGTGCTGCTCATTCTCCAGTTCAAGAGCAGCCTCAGCAGGTTAAAAATTCCGCCACGGCCCAGTCTTCCGTTATTTATCAGGAAGAGCTGGACACCGAAAAAGAACTCAACGAATTCAACGGCAAGAAGCCTTATCAGCTTCCTGTTCTGGCCGACAGCATTCTCGAACGCGGCATGTCCCTGATCGGTACCCGTTACCGTTTCGGTGGTACCTCTGAAGCCGGTTTCGATTGCAGCGGTTTCATTGGTTACCTGTTCCGCGAAGAAGCCGGCATGAACCTGCCGCGTTCCACCCGCGAAATGATCAACGTAGATGCGCCGCTGGTTGCGCGCAGCAACCTTGAGCCAGGCGATCTGCTGTTCTTCGCCACCAATGGCCGTCGCGGCCGGGTCAGTCACGCCGGGATCTACCTGGGCGACAACCAGTTCATCCACTCCAGCAGTCGTCGCAGCGGCGGTGTTCGCATCGACAGCCTGGGTGACAGCTACTGGAGCAAGACCTTCATCGAAGCGAAACGCGCCCTGGCGAACGCTCCGACCGTGGTCACCGCGCGCAAGTAATTTCCTGTTGTCGCCGCGTTCGTGGCGACACTCAGGCTACCGGTAAACGGAGTAGACACAAACTTTACAAGGTGAAGTTAAAGTCTTACTTGAAGTTTGCCGCGTAGCCGCTAGAATCCTGAATCATATTGATGGCAAACCGCCTGCGTACAGACGCAGGCGGTTTTGTTTCTGTCCATTCGGCAGAGAAAGCCGCAGCCTGATCAGGATGTTCTGCTTATGACGATGTCGGCCCGCCTCACCTTGATCCTTTGCGCCGCGCTGCTTAGCGCCTGCGCCAGTCGTACACCGCCGCCAGCCCCCGTGGTTCGCGCGCCGATTGTGTTCGGCCCCTCCCAAACTTTTTCGCCGGTCGCTGAAGACGTGCTGTTTCGCGCGCTTGGCCTCGTCGGCACGCCTTATCGCTGGGGCGGCAACACGCCGGATTCGGGGTTCGATTGCAGCGGCCTGATCGGTTTCGTCTACCGCGATGCGGCGGGAATCTCGCTGCCACGTTCCACTCGCGAAATGATCGTCATGCAGGCACCGAACGTCGGCAAGGAAGGCTTGCAGACCGGTGACCTGATTTTCTTCGCTACCAACGGCGGCTCGCAGGTCAGCCACGCGGGCATTTATGTCGGTGAAGGCCGCTTCGTGCATGCGCCGGCAACCGGCGGCACGGTCAAGCTCGACAGCCTGTCAAAAGCGTATTGGCAGAAGGCCTATCTGAGTGCCAAGCGGGTGTTGCAGCCGGGGCAGTTGGCGCATAACCCTTAAAAGGGCAGCGCATAACCCAATGTGGGAGCGAGCCTGCTCGCGAATACGGTACCTCAGTCAAAGCACTTTCGACTGACAGTCCGCCTTCGCGAGCAGGCTCGCTCCCACATTTTTTTGCGTCGCGTTTACATTATTTTGTGGCCGACACGCGCCACACCTTGTTGCCCACATCATCCGCTACCAGCAACCCGCCTTGCGGGTCGATCACCACGCCCACCGGGCGGCCCAGCGCGTTTTCGTCCTTGTCGAGGAAACCGGTCAGCACATCCACCGGCGTGCCATTGGGTTTACCGCCACTGAACGGTACGAAAATCACTTTATAGCCACTGTGCGGTTTGCGGTTCCACGAGCCGTGCTGGCCGATGAACGCACCTTCCTTGAATTGCGCCGGCAACGTGTTGCCCTCGGCGAAGGTCAAGCCCAGTGAGGCGGTGTGCGGGCCGACCGCGTAATCCGGGACGATGGCCTTGGCCACCAGATCGAGGTTCTGCGGCTTGACCCGTACATCGACGTGCTGGCCGTAATAGCTGAATGGCCAGCCATAGAAGCCGCCGTCCTTGACCGAGGTGATGTAGTCCGGCACCAGATCGCTGCCGATCTCGTCGCGCTCGTTGACCGCCGTCCACAGCGCGCCACTGGTGGGCTCCCACGCGAGGCCGTTGGGGTTGCGGATGCCCGAGGCGAAGATCCGGTGATTGCCGGTCGCCCGATCGACTTCCCAGATCGCCGCGCGACCCTCTTCCTGATCCAGGCCGTTTTCGCCGACGTTGCTGTTCGAACCGACGGTGACGTAAAGCTTGCTGCCGTCCTTGCTGGCGATCACGTTCTTGGTCCAGTGATGATTCAGCGTGCCGCCCGGCAGGTCGACGACCTTGATCGGCTGGGTCTTGATTTCAGTCGCGCCGGGCTCGTAGTTAAAGCGCAACAGGCGATCAGTATCGGCCACGTACAGATCGTTGCCGACCAGGGTCATGCCGAACGGCGAGTTGAGGTTTTGCAGAAATACCGTGCGAGTCTCGGCCACACCGTCCTTGTCGGCATCGCGCAGCAGGGTGATGCGATTCGGGCTCGGTACCCCGGCGCCGGCCTTGCCCATGACCTTTTTCATCACCCAGCCACGGATGCCCTTGCTGTCATCCGGTTTCGGTGGCGCATTGGTTTCGGCTACCAGCACATCACCGTTGGGCAGCACATACAGCCAGCGCGGATGATCGAGGCCTTCGGCAAATGCTGCGACCTGAGTACCGGCCGCTGCCGTCGGTTTTGCCCCCTCGGGCCAGCCGATCGCCGGGGCGATGTTCACCGTCGGGATCAGGGTCTTGTTCGGTTCCGGCAGTTTCGGCGACGGGCCAGTGCCGTCGGAGACTTGCAGGCTGGAGGTTTCGCCGCAGGCGCTGAGCCCGCCGGCAAGGGCGATGACGAAAACGAGGTGGGGCTTGCGCATTGCTGATCTTCCCTATGAATGCATTCCTAACCATAGAGGAGGGCGCAAGCCCGATGGTTCAACTGCTCAGCCGCGGGCTTCCTTGAACAGCACGGCAATGCCCGGGTTATAGTGGCCCGCTTCGCTGTGCAACTTGCGGTAGGCGTAGGGGAAATACCAGGCCACGGCGCAGGTGTGTTCCTTTTGCAGGTCGTCGACCATGTCCTGCAATTCCTCGGGGCTGGCACTGTGCTGGGCTTTTTGCGGGGCGACGAACAGGCAGCCGAGCTTGAGATCGCTGGCGTAACTGATGCGCTTGGCGTCCTGAGTGATGTCGGCAAGAGCCAGGGTCAGGTTGAGGTTGTTCACCCGTGGCCAGCGCTGGGTGGCCTGAATGAAGGCGCGGTCTTCGCTGCCGGCGATAAACAGATCGGCGCGGGCATTGCGCTCGCCGTCTTCGTTCTGTTTACGGGTGACGGTGTCGTTCAAGGTCACCAGTTCGGCCATCCAGGCAGCGGCCGAGAGCAGGCCGAGGTTGGCTTTCTCGTCATGCCAGTACGGCGTGTCGCCGTCGCCGCGCACGGTGTTGTAGCGGTCGATACAGTCAAACCAGCGTTCAAGCACCGGGCGCAGGAATTCCAGGCGCGGGTTGCTGATGATCATGCCTTGCATCGTCATCGTCCTTATTGTTGTGGTGTGCTTTTTCAAGAAAAGCATGGCTCTTTGATATCACTTGTCACAGTCTGGCACAAGATTGCCGGCAGATAATTGATCGGTGGCAGTTTCTCGCCCGATGGCCGCCTCTTTAATTGACGCTCCACCCCCAACCCTCTAACCTTCGCCGCTTGTTTCAGGTGCTCTGTGACCTGCGTCGACAGAGTGAAACAGGGAAGCCGGTGAGGGTGGTCTTCACGCGAAGCCACGACGATCCCGGCGCTGCCCCCGCAACGGTAAATGAGTGAACACTGCGTTCAATGCCACTGCTCAACAGCGGGAAGGCGCGCAGTCTGGCCAACGCCGCTCATGAGCCCGGAGACCGGCCTGATCCATCCAGCGGCATCACGGTGGGCGATGCCAGGCTTTTTGCCGTCTATTCTTGTGCCTGCCCGCCGTTTACCCGTCTCAACGGAGAGCTCCCCATGACCGATTCCCCCGAGCGCGACGAACGCCATCTGGCGCGCATGCAGCGCAAAAAAGCCGTGATCGATGAACGCATCGCCAATTCGCCCGACGAGTGCGGCCTGGTGCTGGTGCTGACCGGCAACGGCAAAGGCAAAAGCAGCTCGGCCTTCGGCATGCTCGCCCGCGCCATGGGCCACGGCATGCAGTGCGGTGTGGTGCAGTTCATCAAGGGCCGCAACAGCACCGGCGAGGAGCTGTTCTTCCGCCGCTTCCCCGAGCAAGTGCGCTTCCATGTGATGGGCGAAGGTTTCACCTGGGAAACCCAGGACCGCCAGCGCGACATCGCCGCCGCCACGGCGGCGTGGGAAGTGTCTCGTGAGCTGCTGCGCGATCCGTCGATCGGTCTGGTGGTGCTCGATGAATTGAACATCGCCCTCAAGCACGGTTATCTGGATCTCGATCAGGTGCTCAGCGATTTGCAGGCGCGACCGCCGATGCAGCATGTCGTCGTGACCGGGCGCGGTGCCAAGCCGGAAATGATCGAGATGGGCGACACGGTCACGGAAATGGGCATGCTCAAGCACGCCTTCCAGGCCGGGATCAAAGCGCAGAAAGGCGTCGAACTTTGAATCAGCCCCGTCACTGCCCGGCGGTCCTGATCGCCGCGCCGGCCTCCGGCCAGGGCAAGACCACCGTCACCGCCGCGCTCGCCCGTTTGCATCGCAATCAGGGACGCAAGGTCCGCGTGTTCAAATGCGGCCCGGACTTTCTCGACCCGATGATCCTTGAGCGCGCCAGCGGTGCGCCGGTCTATCAACTGGACATGTGGATGGTCGGCGAGCAGGAAAGCCGTCGCCTGTTGTGGGAAGCCGCCGGCGACGCGGATCTGATTCTGATCGAAGGGGTAATGGGCCTGTTTGACGGCACGCCGTCGAGCGCTGACCTGGCGCGGCATTTTGGCGTGCCAGTGCTCGGCGTGATTGACGGCACCGCCATGGCGCAGACGTTCGGTGCGTTGGCGCTGGGCCTGGCGAAATATCAGCCGGACCTGCCGTTTGCCGGTGTACTGGCCAACCGTGTAGGCACCTTGCGTCATGCGCAATTGCTCGAAGGCAGCCTCACCGAAGGCCTGCGCTGGTACGGCGCATTGTCGCGCGAGACCGGCATCGAGCTGCCGAGCCGCCATCTCGGCCTGGTGCAGGCCAGCGAACTGAATGATCTGGACTTGCGTCTCGACGCCGCCGCCGATGCCCTGGCCAGCAGTTGCGAAGTCGCCTTGCCGCCAGCCGTCGAGTTCGCCGCGCCGGATGTGATTGCTGCCGAGCCGTTGTTGCACGGCGTGCGGATCGCCGTTGCCCGCGACGAAGCGTTCGCTTTCACCTATGGCGCAAGCCTCGATCTGCTGCGGGCGATGGGCGCCGAGTTGAGCTTCTTCTCGCCGATCCGCGACACGCAATTGCCCGAGGCGGACAGTCTGTACCTGCCGGGCGGTTACCCCGAGCTGCATCACGTTGCGCTGGCACAGAACACAGCAATGATCGAGGCGATCCGCGCGCACCATGCGGCAGGCAAGCCGTTGCTGGCCGAGTGCGGTGGCATGCTGTATCTGCTCGATTCGCTGACCGATGTCGAAGGCACCCGCGCTGAACTGGTCGGGTTGTTGCAGGGCGACGCGGTAATGCAAAAGCGTCTGGCAGCGTTGGCATTGCAGGCGGTCGATCTGCCGGAAGGGTCGTTGCGCGGCCACACGTATCATCACTCCCTGACGACAACCGAGCTGACGCCGATTGCCCGTGGGCTGAGCCCGAATGGTGGGCGCGGTGCCGAGGCGGTTTATCGGCAAGGGCGGATGACGGCGTCTTATGTGCACTTTTATTTTCCGTCGAACCCGACTGCGATTGCCGCGCTGTTTGTACCTGTACCTGAGACCGCCTTCGCGAGCAGGCTCGCTCCCACAGTGAGTGCAGCCATGTCTGACGAAACCGGATCCCCTGTGGGAGCGAGCCTGCTCGCGAAAGGGCCATGACCGACAACGCATTCTCCGAAGCCGAGCGCCAAGCGGTTTACAAAGCCATCGCCGAACGCCGCGACATGCGCCACTTCAGCGGCGGCACGGTGGAGCCCGAGCTGCTGCGCCGCTTATTGGAAGCCGCCCATCAGGCGCCGAGCGTCGGCCTGATGCAGCCCTGGCGCTTCATCCGCATCAGCGACCGAACCCTGCGCGGGCAGATCCAGCAACTGGTGGAAGCCGAACGCGTGCGCACCGCCGAAGCCCTCGGCGAGCGCAGCGACGAGTTCATGAAGCTCAAGGTCGAGGGCATCAACGACTGTGCCGAAGTGCTGGTCGCGGCACTGATGGACGATCGCGAAAAGCACATTTTCGGCCGGCGCACGCTGCCGGAAATGGACATGGCTTCGCTGTCCTGCGCGATTCAGAATCTGTGGCTGGCAGCCCGTGCCGAAGGATTGGGCATGGGCTGGGTGTCACTGTTCGAGCCGCAGGCGCTGGCCGATCTGCTGCACCTGCCGCCGGGTGCCAAGCCGTTGGCAGTGCTGTGTCTGGGCCCGGTCAAAGAGTTCTACCCGGCGCCGATGCTGGTGCTCGAAGGCTGGGCGCAGGCGCGTCCGCTGAATGAATTGCTGTACGAAAATTATTGGGGAGTGAGTCAATGAGTGTGGCGTTGTTGAGTGTCGCCGCGGTGGCGCTGGATGCGCTGCTCGGTGAACCGAAACGCTGGCATCCGCTGGTGGCCTTCGGCAATTTTGCCGGGCGCATCGAGCAACGTTTCAACGCCGGTGGTCGCGGCTGGCGCAGCCATGGCGTGACCGCATGGGTGATCGCGGTGCTGCCGCTGACGCTACTCGCCACGGCGTTTTCCTGGGCGCCTTATGTCGGCTGGGTTGTCGAAATTCTCGCGCTGTATTGCGCCCTCGGCATGCGTAGCCTCGGCGAACATGTCGCGCCGGTGGCAGCGGCATTACGCGCTGATGATCTGGCTGAGGCGCGCACTCGCGTCGGCTATCTGGTCAGCCGCCAGACCGAAGAACTCGACAGCAACGCCGTGGCCCGCGCCGCCACCGAATCGGTGCTGGAAAACGGCAGCGATGCAGTATTTGCTGCGCTGTTCTGGTTTGTCGTCGCCGGTGCGCCGGGCGTGGTGCTCTATCGCTTGAGCAACACGCTGGACGCGATGTGGGGCTATCGCAACGAACGCTTCGAGCGCTTCGGCTGGGCGGCGGCGAAAATCGACGACGTGTTGAACTACATTCCTGCACGGCTGGTGGCGCTGACCTACGCGCTGCTCGGCAAAACCCGCCTCGCGCTCAAATGCTGGCGCAGCCAGGCGCCACAATGGGACAGCCCCAACGCCGGCCCGGTGATGGCGGCGGGTGCCGGTGCGCTGGGCGTCGAACTGGGCGGGCCGGCGATCTACCACGGCGAACTGCACGAGCGCCCGCAGCTCGGTGAAGGCGCCCCCGCCGATGCCGATTCCATTGAGCGCGGCTGGCAATTGGTCCAGCGCGGGGTATGGTTATGGCTGCTGATTCTTTGCGTGGGGGCTGAATTTTATGCTTGAGCACGGGGGCCGGCTGAGCAAGGCTGCAGACGATTACGGCATTGCCGAAGCCGACTGGTTGGACCTGTCCAGCGGTCTGGCGCCGTGGCCTTTTCCGATCCCGGAGATCCCCTTGCGGGCCTGGGCACGCTTGCCGGAAACCGACGATGGCCTGGAGCAGGCAGCGTGCGATTACTACGGCGCCGCGCAAGTGCTGCCGGTGGCCGGTTCGCAGATGGCCATCCAGTTGTTGCCGCGCTTGCGCCGTGCCGGCAAGGTCGGCGTATTGTCACCGTGCTATGCCGAACACGCCGAGGCCTGGCGGCGCAGTGGCTACATCGTCCGGGAAGTGCTGGAGCAGGAAGTCGAGTTCTTTCTCGATAGCCTCGACGTACTGGTGGTGGTCAACCCGAACAATCCGACCGGCCTCAGCCTGACCCCGGCGCGCCTGCTTGACTGGCACGCGCGGCTGGCCCAGCGCGGCGGCTGGCTGGTGGTCGACGAAGCGTTCATGGACAACACGCCGCACTTGAGCCTGGCCGCGCATAGCCATCTCATCGGCCTGATCGTGCTGCGCTCGTTCGGCAAGTTTTTCGGTCTGGCCGGGGTGCGGTTGGGCTTCGTGCTGGCTGAGCGCAAGTTGCTCAAACTGCTCGCCGAGCAGGTCGGCCCCTGGGCGGTCAGCGGGCCGACGCGGGTGCTCGGTCAGGCGTGCCTGCAAGACACCGAAAATCACACGCGCCAACGGATTCGCAGCGATGAAGCCAGCGAACGGCTGGCGGCGTTGCTCGAACGCTACGGTTTCAAGCCGCAGGGGGGCTGCGCGTTGTTTCAGTGGCTGATCACCGAGCACGCCGAAACGCTGCACGACTTCATGGCCCGGCGCGGCATCCTCCTGCGCCTGTTCGCCCACAACAGCAGCCTGCGTTTCGGACTGCCCGGCGATGCCGCCGATGAGCTGCGACTCGCACAAGCCTTCGACGCCTACCGTAAGGAACACCCATGACCACGCTGATGGTGCAGGGCACCACGTCGGATGCCGGTAAAAGCACGCTGGTGACGGCGCTCTGTCGCTGGGCGACCCGTCAGGGCGTCGCGGTGGTGCCGTTCAAGCCGCAGAACATGGCGCTCAACAGTGCCGTGACCGCAGACGGCGGCGAGATCGGCCGCGCGCAAGCGGTGCAGGCGCAGGCTGCTCATCTTGAACCGCACACCGACATGAACCCGGTGCTGCTCAAGCCCAACAGCGACACCGGCGCACAAGTGATCATTCACGGCCGCGCGGTGACGACGATGAACGCCGTCGCCTATCACGACTACAAAGCCATCGCCATGCAAGCGGTGCTGGAATCGCACGAACGCCTCAGCGCCGCCTATCCGCTGGTGATGGTCGAGGGCGCCGGCTCACCGGCCGAGATCAATCTGCGAGCCGGCGACATCGCCAACATGGGCTTTGCCGAAGCGGTGGATTGCCCGGTGCTGCTGATTGCCGACATCAATCGCGGCGGGGTGTTTGCCCATCTGGTCGGTACGCTGGAATTGCTTTCACCGAGCGAGCAGGCGCGGGTCAAGGGCTTCATCATCAACCGTTTCCGCGGTGACATTGCTTTGTTGCAACCGGGCCTCGACTGGCTCGAACAGCGCACCGGCAAACCGGTGGTTGGCGTATTGCCGTATGTGCTGGATCTGCACCTTGAGGCTGAAGATGGCATCGACCAGCGCCAGACCGCCAAAGCTGAGCAGGTGCTGAAAGTCGTGGTGCCGGTGCTACCGCGCATCAGCAACCACACCGATTTCGATCCGCTGCGTTTGCATCCGCAGGTCGACCTGCAATTTGTCGGGCCGGGACAGGCGATTCCGCCGGCGGACCTGATCATCCTGCCGGGCTCGAAAAGCGTGCGCAGCGACCTCGCGTATCTGCGTGGCAACGGCTGGGAAACCGCGATCAACCGGCATTTGCGCTACGGCGGCAAAGTACTGGGCATTTGCGGTGGCCTGCAGATGCTCGGCGAGCAGGTCCATGATCCGTTGGGTCTGGAAGGTGCAGCAGGTTCCAGCGCCGGGCTGGGGTTGCTCGCGTTTGAAACGACGCTCGAAGCCGAGAAGCAATTGCGCAACGTGCGCGGGCGGTTGGCGCTGGAAAACGCTGCAGTCATTGGTTATGAAATCCATGCCGGCGTCACCCGCGGGCCGGCGCTGGAGAACGCAGCGGTGTTTCTGGATGACGGTCGTTGCGATGGCGCGCAGAGTACTGACGGCCAGGTATTCGGCACCTATCTGCATGGCTTGTTCGAATCGCCCGAGGCGAGTGTGGCGATGCTGCGCTGGGCCGGTTTGAGCGATGTGCAAACGGTGGATTACCACGGCCTGCGCGAGCGCGATATCGAGCGACTGGCGGATCTGGTGGAGCGGCATCTGGATACCGGGCTGTTGCGTGGGCTCTGTGGGATTTGATTTGTCGGGGCTGGCCTCTTCGCGAGCAGGCTCGCTCCCACAATTGATCGCATTCCCCTGTGGGAGCGAGCCTGCTCGCGAAGGCGCCGGTTGTTTCACTACCTATTGTTGAGAAAAACCATGCTCCAACTGATCCTCGGCGGCGCCCGCTCCGGCAAAAGTCGCCTGGCGGAAAAACTCGCCAGCGACAGCCATCTGGCGGTGACCTACATCGCCACCAGCCAAGCGCTCGATGGCGAGATGAACGCCCGCGTCGCTCACCACCGCGCCCGCCGTCCGGCTGAATGGGCACTCATCGAAGAACCGCTGGAACTGGCCCGGGTGCTGCGCGAATCCGCCAGCGCCGAGCGTTGCCTGCTGGTCGATTGCCTGACCTTGTGGCTGACCAATCTGCTGATGCTCGACGACGCCGAACGCCTCGCCGCCGAGCGTGAGGCGCTGCTCGACTGCCTGGCCTCGCTGCCGGGTGAAATCATTTTTGTCAGCAACGAGACCGGTATGGGTGTCGTGCCGCTGGGCGAGTTGACTCGCCGCTACGTCGATGAAGCCGGTTGGCTGCATCAAGCTCTGGCCGAGCGTTGTCAGCGTGTTGTCCTGACCGTTGCCGGCCTGCCCCTGACTCTGAAAGGACCTGCGTTATGACTCAAACCTGGTGGCTCAACCCGTGCCAATCGGTCGACAACAACGCTGTTGAACAAGCGGCGGCGCGGCAACAGCAACTGACCAAACCGGCCGGCTCGCTCGGTCGGCTGGAAACGGTTGCGGTGCAACTGGCCGGCCTGCAAGGGCAGGTCAAGCCGACACTGGAGCAGAACTGGATCGCTATTTTTGCCGGCGATCACGGTGTCGTCGCCGAAGGTGTTTCGGCGTTCCCGCAGGAAGTCACCGGGCAGATGCTGCTCAACTTCGTCAGCGGCGGCGCGGCGATCAGCGTCTTGGCGCGACAGCTCGGCGCAGAGCTGGAAGTGGTCGATCTGGGCACGGTGAATCCGGCGCTGAATCTGCCCGGCGTGCGCCATGTGAACATCGGCGCGGGCACGGCGAACTTCGTCCACGGCGCAGCAATGACCCAGGCCCAAGGCGAGTTGGCCTTGCAGGCCGGGCGTGACAGCCTGCTGCGTGCAAAAGCGGCAGGCGCGCAGTTGTTTATCGGTGGCGAAATGGGCATCGGCAATACCACGGCGGCCAGCGCCCTGGCCTGCGCCTTGCTCGATTGCCCGGTGGCGCACCTGACCGGTCCCGGTACCGGGCTGAATGCCGAGGGCGTCAGCCATAAGGCGCAGGTGATCGAGCGGGCCCTGGCATTGCACGCGGCACAGCGCGGCGATGCGTTGCAAACGCTGTTCAACCTCGGCGGTTTTGAAATCGCCGCATTGGTTGGCGCTTATCTGGCGGCGGCGCAGGAGGGCGTTGCGGTGCTGGTGGACGGGTTTATCTGCACGGTCGCGGCGCTGGTCGCGGTGCGCCTGAACCCGGCCTGCCGCGAGTGGCTGCTGTTCGGCCACCGTGGTGCAGAGCCGGGCCATCGCCATGTGCTCGAAACGCTGCAGGCCGAGCCATTGCTGGAACTCGGTCTGCGCCTGGGCGAGGGCAGTGGCGCGGCGCTGGCGGTGCCGCTGTTGCGCCTGGCCTGCGACCTGCACGGGCAAATGGCGACATTTGCCGAAGCAGCGGTGGCGGATCGTCCGGCATGACCTTGCATCTGCATCTGCTGCGTCACGGCGAGACTGAACTGGGCGGCGGCCTGCGCGGCAGCCTCGATGATGCGCTGACCGAGCAGGGCTGGGCGCAAATGCGCGCAGCGGTGGTCGCGGGCGGACCATGGGACCGGATTGTCAGCTCGCCGTTGCAGCGTTGCGCGCGCTTCGCCGCCGAACTGGGCGAACAACTGAACCTCAGCGTGCATCTGGATAAGGATTTGCAGGAACTGCATTTCGGCGCTTGGGAAGGGCAGAGCGCAGCCGTGCTGATGGAAACGGACGCCGAGGGGTTGGGACTGTTCTGGGCCGATCCATATGCATTTACGCCACCGGATGGAGAGGCGGTCAGCGATTTTTCCGCGCGGGTGCTGGCGGCGATTGAACGGTTGTACGCCGCGTACGCCGGCGAGCGGGTTCTGCTGGTCAGTCATGGCGGCGTGATGCGCTTGTTGCTGGCGCGGGCGCGCGGTTTACCCCGTGAGCAACTGCTGAATGTCGAGGTTGGCCACGGATCGTTGTTTGCGCTCACCGTCGCGGCCGACGGCGCGCTCAAGGAAGGTCACTGAGATGTTGCCGCTGTGGATCGCCTTGCAGTTTCTCAGCAGTCTGCCGATACGGCTCCCGGGCATGCCCGAGCCGGAACAGCTCGGCCGGTCATTGCTGTTCTATCCGTTGGTGGGTTTGCTGTTTGGCCTGATCCTCTGGGGTTTGAATCTGCTGTTGGCCGGAGCACCGTTGTTCTTGCATGCGGCATTGTTGTTGACGGTGTGGGTGCTGCTCAGCGGTGCGCTGCACCTCGATGGCCTGGCCGACAGTGCCGATGCCTGGCTCGGCGGTTTCGGTGATCGCGAGCGCACGCTGACGATCATGAAAGACCCGCGCAGCGGGCCGATTGCGGTGGTGACGCTGGTGCTGGTGTTGCTGCTCAAGTTGGCTGCGTTGCTGGCGCTGATCGAGCAGGGGCAGGGGCTGGCGTTGATCATCGTGCCGCTGCTTGGCCGGGCGGCGTTGTTGGGGCTGTTTCTGACCACGCCGTATGTGCGTGCCGGTGGCTTGGGGCAGGCGTTGGCTGATCATCTGCCGCGCAGGGCTGGCTGGTGGGTGCTGGGCGTGAGCGCGCTAGGCTGCGCGTTGATTGCCGGGTTTGCCGGGATCGTTGCGGTGGTGACTTGCGTCGGCATGTTTGTCTGGTTGCGTCAGGTGATGATGCGCCGGCTGGGCGGGACGACCGGGGATACGGCGGGGGCGTTGCTGGAGTTGCTGGAGATGGGGGTGTTGGTTGGGCTGGCGTTGGTCTGAGGTTTTCGCGTCGGTTGTGCGGGCCTCTTCGCGAGCAGGCTCGCTCCCACATTTGAAATGCGGTTTGAATGTGGGAGCGAGCCTGCTCGCGAAGATGGCGCCCGCAAATGTTATGGGAAAACTCATCTGTAACTTGATTTAACACAGTCGCGGGTATATACACGCACCATGCTTCCTTCTCAGTGTTTGTGCATCAACCTGCGTCGCGCCGCGCGTGGCGTCAGCAGGCATTACGACGGCGCCCTCGACGGCTTCGGGATCAACGTTGCCCAGTATTCTCTGCTGTGCAATCTGCAGCGTCTGGAGCAACCGAGCATTTCCGAACTGGCTGAAGCCATGGGCCTGGACCGCAGCACTCTCGGGCGCAACTTGCGGGTGCTGGAAGGCGAAGGGCTGGTTGCGCTGGCCGAAGGCGAGGACATGCGCAACCGCATCGTCCGTCTGACCGAAACCGGTGCGCAGCGCCTGGCGGCGGCGCTGCCGGCCTGGGAAGCGGCGCAGGAGCGCTTGATTGACCGCCTCGGCGCGGAAAAACGCGAGACCTTGCTCAAATTGCTGGATGAACTGGCCTGACGCCAGTTTGTTCGCGCTCAAGCGGGTATATACCCGCGACCGGAGAATAATAATGACAACGATGTGGCGTACGTGCGGTTGGGTGTTGCTGGGAAGTGCGCTGATTCTGGCGTTGTCATTGGGCGTGCGTCACGGTTTCGGTCTGTTTCTGTCGCCGATGAGCGCGCAGTTCGGCTGGGGACGCGAGGTGTTCGCTTTCGCCATCGCCCTGCAAAATTTGATCTGGGGTCTGGCGCAGCCGTTTACCGGTGCGCTGGCCGACCGTTTTGGCGCGGCGAAAGTGGTGCTGATCGGCGGTGTGCTGTATGCGCTCGGGCTGGTGTGCATGGGGTTATCCGATTCGCCAATGACGCTGTCGTTGAGTGCCGGGCTGCTGATCGGTATCGGCCTGTCCGGCACCTCGTTCTCGGTGATTCTCGGCGTGGTCGGGCGAGCAGTGCCAGCGGATAAACGCAGCATGGGCATGGGCATCGCCAGCGCGGCCGGGTCGTTCGGCCAGTTCGCGATGTTGCCGGGCACCCTCGGCCTGATCGGCTGGCTCGGCTGGTCGGCCGCGCTGTTGGTGCTGGGCCTGCTGGTGGCGATGATCGTGCCGTTGGTGAGCATGCTCAAGGATAAGCCATTGCCGGTGCTCGGCCATGAGCAAAGCCTGTCCGAAGCCCTGCGCGAAGCCTGTTCGCATTCCGGATTCTGGCTGTTGGCGTTCGGCTTTTTCGTCTGCGGTTTCCAGGT
Organism: Pseudomonas retamae; assembly: GCF_043496865.1. Classification (NCBI taxonomy): domain Bacteria; kingdom Pseudomonadati; phylum Pseudomonadota; class Gammaproteobacteria; order Pseudomonadales; family Pseudomonadaceae; genus Pseudomonas; species Pseudomonas retamae. The sequence continues at coordinate 115,313 of NZ_JBIEIL010000011.1, read as the reverse complement.
GGTGTTCATTGGCGTGCACCTGCCGGCCTATCTGGTCGACCAGCATCTGCCGGCGACGGTCGGCACTACGGTGCTGGCGCTGATTGGCTTGTTCAATATCTTCGGCACCTACACCGCTGGCTGGCTCGGTGGGCGCATGTCCAAACCGCGCTTGCTGACCGGGCTGTACCTGTTGCGGGCGGTGGTGATCGTGCTGTTTCTGTGGCTGCCGGTCACCACCACATCGGCGTACCTGTTCGGCATGGCCATGGGCTTTTTGTGGCTGTCGACGGTGCCGCTGACCAACGGTACGGTGGCGACCTTGTTCGGCGTGCGCAACCTGTCCATGCTCGGTGGCATCGTGTTCCTGTTCCATCAGCTTGGCTCGTTCCTCGGCGGCTGGCTGGGCGGGGTGGTGTACGACCGTACCGGGAGTTATGACTTGATCTGGCAAGTGGCGATTCTGCTCAGTCTGTTGGCCGCGGCGCTGAACTGGCCGGTGCGCGAGCGCCCGGTTGCACGCCTGCAAGCCAGTGCGAGCGCCGCGTGAATCGCCTCTGGCCGCGACTGGCCCTCAGCGCACTCGGCGCCGCGCTGCTGGCGCTGGTGTGGTGGGGCTGGCAGCAGGGCGGTCTGGCCCTGATACAGCTGGGCATGAGCATTTGCTAGAACCCGGCATGGCGAGTAACGTCGAGGCCTGACAACTGCTCAAGGATGTTCGACATGTTGATGCGTTGGTGTGCTGTTCCCGCATTGCTGCTGGCGATGACCGGTCTCGCCCAGGCTGCGGAATGCCCGGAGCTGCTTCAGGGCTCGCTGCCCAAATTGCGGGCCAAGGAATCCATCGATCTGTGCAAAAAATACGCGGACAAGCCGCTGGTGGTGGTCAACACGGCCAGCTTCTGCGGTTTCGCCCCGCAGTTCGAAGGTCTCGAAGCGGTTAATCAGCGTTACAAACCGCAGGGCCTGGAAATGCTTGGCGTGCCGTCCAATGATTTCAAGCAAGAGTCCAAGGACAGCGCCGAAACCGCCAAGGTCTGTTACGCCAACTACGGCGTCACCTTCAACATGACCGAGCCGCAAAAGGTCCGCGGCGACGATGCCACGCACCTGTTTCAAGTGCTGGCTGCGCAGAGCAATGCGCCGAAGTGGAATTTCTATAAATACGTGATCGACCGGCAGGGCAAGGTCATCGCCAGTTTTTCCAGCCTGACCAAACCGGATGATCCGGAATTTATTGCGGCGATCGAGAAGGCGATTGCTTCCAAGCCGCTGGCCAACTGATTCACGCTGTTCCCTGTGGGAGCGAGCCTGCTCGCGAATGCGGTCTGTCTGACACTTCATTTTTTGGATGTGCTGATGCCTTCGCGAGCAGGCTCGCTCCTGCATTTGGATCTGCGGCATGAAAAAGCCCCGCCTCTGCAAAGAGAGCGGGGCTTTTTGTGGGCGAGGGATTAGCCTCGCCACGGTGCATCAGAAGCGGTAGGTCGCGCCGACACCGAAACCGTTTGCCGAGTTTTCATACTTGGAGTCGTAGCTCTGGCCACGGTTGTTTTCGTTGCGGATATGGACCGACTCTTCCTTCAGGTACGAGTAGGCAACGTCGATCGTCAGGTCGTCGGTCGGGCTCCAGCCGGCACCGATGCTGAAGATGGTCCGGTCGCCGGTCGGGATACGAGGCGAGCGGTCTTCGTTGTTGGTCGGCGACTGGTCGAAGGTCAGACCGGTACGCAGTACCCATTCCTTGTTCAACTGATACGACGTGCCCACGGCGTAAGCCCAGGTGTCGTGCCAGTTCTGGTCTTCGTTGATCGAACCGAACTGGCCGGCCAGCAGTGGCTGCACCCCGGAGTTCTTCACGGTGATCTTGTCCAGCTGGCTCCAGCGGGTCCAGGTGGTACCGGCGTAGACGTTCCAGCGATCGTTGATCGCCTGGGTGACCGACAGGTCTACGGATTCCGGGGTGGTGATCTTCAACGAAGCGTCGTACTTCTGGTTGGCGCCCAGACCTGCCAGCGCCAGCGCGCCGTATTTGACCTTGGTGTCGCCTTCGAGCTTGTAATCGACCTTGGAGTGGTAGGTCAGGCCCACGCGGGTGGTGTCGGTGGCTTGTACCAGCACGCCGATGTTGTAGCCCAGCGCGGTGTCGTCACCCTTGATCTTGACCTTGCCGTCCGGCAGCGCCTGGGTGATCGACAGGTTCGATTCCAGCGAGCCGTCGATGCGGTTGATGGTCGGGCCAAAACCGATCGACACCTTGTCGTTGAAGGCGTAGCTGACGGTTGGCTGGAAGGTGATGACCTGCACTTCGGACTTGCTGCCGAAGTAACGGCCGGCAAAGCCGTTTTCGTAATCGGTGATCAGACCGAACGGCACGTACACGCCCAGACCGAATGCCCAGTGATCGTCGATCGGCTTGACGTAGAAGCCCATCGGCACGGCGGTCAGGGGCACCATGTCGCCCTTGTTGCTGCCACGGTTTGGGCTGGAGCTGGCGTCGCTGATGTCGGTATGTGCGTCGACCAGGGCTACACCGCCAGTGACTTGTTCGCGCTTGATGCGCGCCATGCCGGCAGGGTTGCCATAAACAGTGCTTGCGTCGTCGGCAGAAGAAGATCGCCCGGCAAAACCAGTCCCCATCCCGCTAATGCTTTGTTCGTTGAGGGCAAAACCTGCCGCGAAAATTTGCGTGGAGGCGAGGGTTACGGCGAGGCTAAGGGTGGTTTTGAGCATGACTTTTTTCATTATTAGAACTCCTGGTGATCACCGGGGCGAAAATTACCAACATTTTCGCCGCAGCGCTATAGCCCGTATGCCTTGAGTTAGAGCGGTTTTGTAGGACAATCCGACCAAAATGGCGGCTTGTTACGAGAACTTGCGAAACCGCTTGGTCAGCAGGCGACCTGATTCAGCGGTGAAACACAGCTTTGCCACGCGCATGTGAAGTCGCGCAGACGACCCTGGGGCTGGAAGGTCTGACGCCAGATGCGCGCCATGGCCAACAGATCGTCGGGTGCGGGGAGGGTGGGGTTTTGTTCTTCGACCAGCAGCCAGGCGATGGCAGTGGCGTAACGCAGGTTGACGGTCAATTCGACATGTGGACCGCTGAGAAACGCATGCTGACTGGCGAGGCCGCGTACCAGGCTGGCACGCTCCGGGTCGAGCGCAATGTAGTCGTCCCATAGCGCTTGATGGCGCTGCTCGGCAATGCGGTATAGCCCGTGGCCACGGCGGTCATGCAGGGCGGATCCGAGGGCTGACTGGCTGGCGGCGATGCCCAGCAGCAGTGCTTCGGCGGTGGCGCAGTGACGGCCCAGATAAATCAGCGTGGGGCGGATCACATATCGACACAGTTCGCTGGCAGCGATACCCATAAATCCCTCGGTTCACGTAGTGAGTGGCGAGGCCTGAAGGAGGCTTGGCAGCGGTGGATCGGTTCAGGCCCGCCATGAGCGGATCATGCCGCTCGAGTTGAAGTGTAGTGTCATATTCGCGACGTAAAGGCCTGTTTTTAAATTCTTTTCGGCTTCGAGTTATAACTGTTATATCCGAAGGTGCTTAAACGCGGCAGGCAAAAAGCGAAACATCGGGCAATAAAAAGCCCCGCATATTCATGCAGGGCTTGTGCTTTTGCAGCCTTTTCGGCTCTCAGGCAATCAACGCCTGACGTGTACGCTCGATCACGGCCTGCAGCGGTTCGGCGCTGGAGTACTGATCGGGGTACAGACGCTCGCTGTGGCGGGCGATCCCGTGTTCATTGACCACGGTGAAGCTGAAGCAGCCTTTGCGAGCGGCCATGATCAGGCAGTTCATCGGTGCAAAGGCGTTGGTTAGGGTGCGGATGGCATCCTGAGTCTGGATTTGAGTAGACATGATTATTAGGTGTTCCTACAAATGACACGGATAAGAACCGTGCAACGTTAAAACGTTCCAGTAACGTCGATCACCATTGACCGAACGAAGAACCCGACTGGAACAAAGCAGCCAGTTGCAGCGCTATTAAGTTGGCGCGCTTGGGCTGGCAGGTAGGTACTTAGGAGGACAGGCATCACAACAAGGGCAAAGGTTCTGGGCCCGGGGTGAAGATCCTGATCAATTTGCAGGTTGGTTCGGTCAGAGTAAGTGTTCCTGGCAACACCCTTCACATCGGAGGAAGGCTGTGTTGACGCAAGATTTACCTGGAAACCATCGAGGGGTCGTTTCCCGCTTTTTTCGGTCTGGCTTCTTTACGAAAGGTTGACCGTGGGGGATGTGTTCGACCGGAATTGACTTTCAGCTTGGTACTAACGCCGCGGATAGTAACGGATCGATATCGTTAAAGCAAATGGCCTGCGGAAAAAACATTGCAGCCCAGCAATGGGTTTGCCTGGGCACGGAATCTGGCCGCCCGAAAACGGGCATTTTTCGACCGTCGGTCGGTGAGGTTTCGCTGATCGGCCGTACTGGCAAGCGGCTTATCAGACAATCAACTGTCAAAACGACCCGAAAAAGCGCAGCGATATAACCAGGTAACAGGTACTTGTGCACATTAGTTGCGCGGCCTGTCACAGCGCTGTCATATCCATCCTGACCCCGGTGGCTGCCTGCATCGAAAGTTTAAGTCAATGAAAAACATCGCTTTTTTTTGTTGGTGAAAAAATCGTCAGTTTGACTGCGAGCCCCGTTCCATAAGGCTTTGCGCGGATTGCAGGACGGTTGTCCACTGAGTTATCCACAGCTTCTGTGGATTGTCCCGAGCGCTTGCTCTAGCACGGGCGTGCCGGGTTGTTTTTAGACTTTACCTGTAAGAAAAAAAGAGTAGAGTGGCGCGCCTTCCGATTCGTCCCACAGTGCTTTATGAAGTTTCGCTCAGTATCAGACTCTGTTACCCCAGACCTTCCGCCTGTTACCTCGCCCAAGCGATTTTCCGTACGCGTTGCGGAATGGCTGCTCGACAGCCCGCGTCTGAGCGCCAGCCATAACGCCAAGCACCTCGCTGGCCGCCTGCTCAAGCAACCGGCGCGCGAAGGCGTGGTCACAGCGCAGAGCCGCCTCGGTCAACTGATGTGCCGCGAGTGCGGTAACGCCAGAGATCGACGCATCGGCCAGGAGCTGCTGCGCCAGGCCGCCCGCGCTGGCGACCGTCGCGCGCAACGGGAACTCGGCCTGCTCGAAGACTGAGCTGTCCAAGACCTGACACCTTGGTTAACCTTCAGGCTTTATCGGATCGGCAGGAGTCGCTATGGCTATGGACTTGACCAGCGTATTGCTCGGTCTCGCAGCGGCAGGGCTGCCCTTGTTGGCACTCGCCTGGCAACTGCAGCGCCGGGCGAGCAACGGGCAAGCTGCGCAGGCCTTGCTGGAAGAGCGGCTGGCGATGGCGCAACTGGCCCAGGACGGCCTCAACGCGCAGCTTGAGGCCTGTCGCGATGAAGTCGCCGATCTTGGCCAGGCCAATGCGGCCAAACAGGCTGAGCTGGCGGCCCTGCGTCGCGAAGTCGAACTGCTGCAGATCGAGCGCGACGATGCCCGCGACGCCGCCCACGCCTGGAACCTGGAACGCGCCAACAAAGAAGCCGAACTGCGCCGCCTTGATGCGCAAGCCGCGTCGCTGAACGCCGAGTTGCGCGAACAACAGGAAAGCCATCAGCAACGCCTCAACGATCTGCAAGGCTCGCGCGATGAACTGCGCGCGCAGTTTGCCGAACTGGCCGGCAAGATCTTCGATGAGCGCGAGCAGCGCTTTGCCGAAACCAGTCAGCAACGGCTCGGCCAGTTGCTCGATCCGCTGAAGGAACGCATCCAGTCCTTCGAAAAACGCGTCGAGGAGAGTTATCAGGCTGAGGCTCGTGAGCGCTTTTCCCTGGCCAAGGAACTCGAACGTTTGCAGGCGCTGAACCTGCGCCTGAGCGACGAAGCGACCAATCTCACCCGTGCCCTGAAAGGGCAGAAGACCCAAGGCAACTGGGGCGAACTGATTCTCGAGCGGGTGCTTGAGCACGCCGGTCTGGAGAAGGGCCGCGAGTACCAGACCCAGGTCAATCTCAAAGGCCCGGACGGCGAGCGCTTCCAGCCGGACGTGATCATTTACCTGCCCGGCGACAAGCAGGTGGTAGTCGACTCCAAGGTCAGCCTTACCGCCTATCAGCAATACGTGGCCGCCGACGATGACACCCTCGGGCAGATCGCGATCAAGCAGCACGTGCTGTCGCTGCGCAATCACGTCAAGGGCCTGGCCGGCAAGGATTACAAGCGTCTGGAGGGGCTGCACAGCCTCGATTTCGTTTTGCTGTTCGTGCCGATCGAAGCGGCGTTCTCGGCGGCGTTGCAGGCCGAGCCGACGCTGTTTCAGGAAGCGTTTGACCGCAATATCGTGATTGTCAGTCCGACCACCTTGCTTGCTACGTTGCGGGTGATTGACAGCCTGTGGAAGCAGGAGCGTCAGAGTCAGAATGCCCGGGAAATCGCTGAGCGCGCCGGGTGGCTGTATGACAAGTTTGTGTTGTTCATTCAGGATCTGGACGAGGTGGGCAATCGCTTGCAGCAGTTGGACAAGGCTTACAGTTCGGCGCGTAACAAGCTGACCGAAGGGCGGGGCAATCTGGTCAGTCGCAGTGAGCAGTTGAAGTTGTTGGGGGCGCGGGCGAGCAAGAGTCTGCCGGCTGATTTGCTGGAGCGGGCGATGACGGATGTTGATGGGCTGGTTGAGTTGCCTGACTAGAAGCTTGGCGCGCTCGGTTGTTGAGTGTATATCCGTTGCTTCGGGTGCTGCGGCCGGCGGTTTCGCCCTTACGGCGAGTCCCTTTTTCAGACGCCAAAAAGGAACCAAAAGGCTTTGCTCCTGCGTCCGGCCCTCGCAGGCTCGGGTTCCTTCGCTCCGGGATCGACCCCTCCACTCAGCCTTCCGACGTCGCCGGTTAGGCGAGATCAAGATCAAGGGCACTCGAGCTAACGCTCATTGTTGAGTGGTTAGAGGCGGTTGTTCGGCTTGGGATTTGTGGTGTGGCTGCCCCTCACCCCAGCCCTCTCCCGAGGGAGAGGGAGCCGATCTTGGTTGGCTTCTAAGTTTGCGTACGACTCGGTATCGCAGGTCGGTGTAGCTCTCGCATTCACCACGGTCAGTTCCCTCTCCCTCCGGGAGAGGGATAGGCGGGCGGCGTTCCGATGAGGGGCTTTTGATTCTTTCTTTGAGGTCACCCTTACAACGGCAAATACCTGCTCAACAACGCCCGCAACGCCGCCGGTTTCACCGGTTTGGCCAGATAATCCAGACCCGCTGCATGCACTTGGGCAACCATTTCCGGGCGCCCGTCAGCACTGATCACCACACCCGGCACCGGTTCACCGAGGCGCGTGCGTAGCCATGCCATCAGTTCGGTGCCGGTGTCGCCGTGGTCGAGGTGATAGTCGACCAGCGCCAGTTGCGGGCGGACGCCTTCGCTGAGCAGCGCTGCGCATTCCTCGCGGTTGCGCGCGGTCCAGACTTGGCAGCCCCAGCGGCTCAAGAGGCTGTTCATGCCGATCAGGATGCTGTCTTCATTGTCGATGCACAGCACCTGCGCACCGCTGAGCAATTTGCCATTGATTTCCGCGATGACGCTTGCCGGCGCGGCCTGCGATTTCGCGAGTGGCACGCTGACGCTGAATACGCTGCCACGCCCTGGCCACGAACGTACGCGTAGGGTATGACCGAGTACTCGGCATAAGCCGTCGGCGATCGCCAGGCCGAGGCCGAGGCCTTTTTCGGCGCGGGTCTGGTGGCTGTCGAGGCGTTTGAATTCCTCGAATATCACCTGCTGTTTGTCCTCGGGAATGCCCGGCCCGCGATCCCACACTTCCAGGCACAGCTCGCCACTGCGCCGACGTACGCCAAGCAGCACCGGGCCTTTGGCGTAGCGAAAGGCGTTGGTGAGGAAGTTTTGCAGAATCCGCCGCAGCAACTTGATGTCGCTGTCGATGCGCAAATGACTGCCGCGCACGCGGAAGGTCAGGCCCTGTTCCTGCGCCAGTGCCTTGAATTCGGCGCCAAGAATGTCGAACAGTTCGTTGAGCGCAAAGGGCTTGCGATCGGGATTGATCTTGCCGTTTTCCAGGCGGGAAATATCCAGCAGATCGCTGATCAGGTCTTCGGCTGAGCGCAACGAGCTGTCGAGGTGCTGCACCAGTTTTTGCGCGTCGCTGCTCAAGCCTTCGCTTTGGTGGGAGAGGGCGGCGGAGAACAGGCGGGCGGCGTTGAGCGGCTGCATCAGGTCATGACTGACCGCCGCCAGAAAGCGGGTTTTCGACTGGCTGGCCGCTTCGGCGGTGCCTTTGGCCGCGGTCAGCGCAAGGTTGAGCTGCGACAGCTCCTGGGTACGTTCGCTGACCCGTTGCTCCAGCCCTTCGTTGGCTTCGGTCAGCGCCTGTTCGGCTTCGCGGAACGCGGTGATGTCGGTGAAACTCATGACGAAGCCGCCGCCGGGCATCGGGTTGCCGATCAACTCGATCACCCGGCCGTTGGGGAACAGCCGCTCGGAGGTATGCGCGCGGCCCTGGCGCATCCAGTGCAGGCGCCGCGCGACGTGGACTTCCGCTTCGCCGGGGCCGCACAAACCGCGTTCGGCGTTGTAGCGAATGATGTCGGCAATCGGCCGGCCGACGCTGATCAAGCCGTCGGGATAATTGAACAGCTCCAGATAACGGCGATTCCACGCCACCAGTTTCAGCGACTGGTCGACCACGCTGATGCCTTGAGTGATGTTTTCAATCGCGCCTTGCAGCAGCGCGCGGTTGAATTGCAGCACTTCGGAGGCTTCGTCGGCGATGCGCACGACGTCCTCCAGCTGCATTTCCCGACCTTCGATGGCGGCTTTTACCACCGCGCGCGTTGAAGACGCGCCGAGTACACCAGCCAGCAAGCGTTCGGTGTGGGCGATCCATTCGCTGTCGGCATTCTGGTTCGGGTTGAAGCCTTTGCCCTGGCGGTAGGCGAAGCGAATAAAGCTCTGCCGCGCACGTTCTTCACCGACGAAGCGCGCGGCCAGTTGCAGCAGATCGTCGATCTGCACCGCCAGCATCGAGCGTGCGCTGGGTCGTGCGCTGATCTCCTGGCCGATGAAACGCCCGGCCTGCCAGTGTTCCGATACCCGCGTGCGCGACAGCACCGAGACCCAGGCGAACAGGGTGAAGTTGCCGGCCAGCGACAGCACCACGCCTTGGGTCAGCGGGCTGATCGGCAGGTTCAGCGGATTGCTGTGCAGCCATGCCAGCCCCGGAAAGCTGTTCAGTGACCAACCGAGACTGTGCGCGGCAATCGGCAAGACCAGTGTGTAGAACCAGAGGAATGTGCCTGCGGCGAGGCCGGCAAACACACCGCGGCGGTTGGCCTGTTTCCAGTACAGCGCGCCGAGCATGGCCGGGGCCAGTTGCGTCACTGCAGCGAAGGCGATCTGGCCGATGGTTGCCAGGCTCGCGGTGGAGCCGAGCAAACGGTAGCTGACGTAGGCCAGCAACAGAATGACCACGATGCTCACGCGGCGCACCGACAGCATCCACTGACGGAACACTTCAAACGGCCGCTCGGCATTGTTGCGCCGCAGCAGCCACGGCAACAGCATGTCGTTGGAGACCATGGTCGACAGCGCCACGCTGGCGACAATCACCATGCCGGTGGCCGCCGACGCGCCGCCGATAAACGCCAGCATCGCCAGCGCCGGATGCGCCTGAGCCAGTGGCAGGCTGATCACGAAGGAATCGGGCAGCACGTCACTGGGCAGCATCATCTGACCGGCCAAAGCAATCGGCACTACAAACAGCGCCGCCAGTGCGAGATAAGCCGGAAACACCCATTTGGCCAGGCGCAGATCCTGCGGATCGATGTTCTCCACCACGGTGACGTGGAACTGCCGCGGCAGGCAGATGATCGCCATCATCGCTACGCCGGTCTGCACCACCATCGACGGCCAGTTGATCGTTTCTTTCCAGTATTGCTCGAGGCGCGGCGCGAGCATCGCTTGATTGAACAGATCATCGAAACCGTCATACAAGCCGTAAGTGACAAACGCGCCGACCGCGAGAAATGCGAACAGCTTGACCAGCGATTCGAAGGCAATCGCCAGGACCATGCCGCGGTGGTGCTCGGTGGCATCGAGGTTGCGCGTACCGAAGACAATGGTGAACAGCGCCAGCACCAGCGAGACGATCAGCGCGGTGTCCTGCGCACGCGTGCCCATCGCGTCGGCGCCGGCGCCAATCAACAGGTTCACGCCGAGGACGATGCCTTTGAGTTGCAGGGCGATGTAGGGCAGCACGCCGACCAGACAGATCAGCGCCACGACCACCGCCAGCGATTGCGATTTGCCGTAGCGCGCGGCGATGAAGTCGGCGATGGAGGTGATGTTCTCCTGCTTGCTGATCATCACCATTTTCTGCAGGACCCACGGCGCGCCGACCAGCAGCAGGATCGGCCCGAGGTAGATCGGCAGGAATGACCACAGTTGTTCCGCCGCCTGACCGACCGCGCCGAAAAACGTCCAGCTGGTGCAATAAACCGCCAGCGACAGGCTGTACACCCAGGCACGCACACGCGGCGGCAACGGCGTGCTGCGACGGTCGCCGTAAAAGGCGATGGCGAACATGATGGCCATATAGGCCAGGGCGACGGCGGCGATCAGCCCGGTGGACAACGACATGCAACACTCCCGACAAAAGACTCCCGGGGCACTCCTGCCCGGGCGGACAGTCTGGCATGCGCGCGGCGGTTAGTCAGTGTCGACCATGGTCGTGGCGTGGCGGGGTGTCGCAGGTGTGGAGCCAGAGGGTTTTGTGCTGACCGACCTGGCCTTTTCGCGAGCAGGCTCGCTCCCACAGGGAGAGCGCATTGCCAAGGTGGGAGCGAGCCTGCTCGCGAAGGCGTCAGTCCAGACGCAGTGCAATATCGATCAGCCGATGCAGTTCTTCAATTTCCAGCGCCGCCGCCGAAAACAGAATCCGGAACACCACCGGCGCTACCACCAGATTGATCAGCCGATCGACACTCGGCGCCGGTTCATCCGGATAACGGTCAACGATGGTCTGCAACTGTGCACCGATAATCGTCACGCAATAGCCCGGCGTCGCGCTCGCCTGCACGTCGCGCATCATGTTGCGTCCGATCTCCGAACTCATCTCATCAAGATACTGCTCGGCCCAGGCCCGAACATCGCCGCGCAGACTGCCGGTGTCGGCCGGTTCGCTGTCCGGGCGCAGGCGGGCGAGGGCGACATCGGCAAGCAATGCCGCCAGATCGCCCCAGCGGCGATAGATCGTCGAGGGGGTAACCCCCGCGCGCGCGGCGATTTGCGGCACGGTCACGGTAGAGCGCTCCTGTTCTGCGAGGAGCGCACGGACAGCCGAATGAACCGACTCTTGCACCCGGGCACTGCGGCCGCCGGGGCGTAAACCTTCTTTAATAGCCATGGCGCAGACCTTAACACAAAGAATTTGCTTTAAGCGCGAGGCAGTAGCACACTCCGCAAAAGCAAAAAATTAGCTTTTGCGGAGTGTGCCCATGTCCAGCCTTGCATCCAATCGATCCAGCCTGTGGTTTCTGGCGATCACCTTACTGAGTTTTCTTGCCGCCTCCACCGCGCCAACCCCGCTGTATCATCTGTATCAGGAGCAACTGCAATTTTCCGCGACGGTGCTGACGCTGATCTTTGCCGTGTATGCGCTCAGTCTGCTTGTGGCGTTATTGACCGTGGGTTCGCTGTCCGATCACCTCGGCCGCAAACCGGTAATCTTTGCGGCGGTGGTGCTCAATGTTCTGGCGATGCTTTTGTTTATCTACGCCAACAGCGTGGAATGGCTGATCAGCGCACGCGTGCTGCAAGGTTTCGCCACTGGCATGGCCACCGCAGTATTAAGCGCGACATTGCTCGATACCGATCGCCAGCACGGCCCGCTGATCAACAGCGTGGCACCGTTGCTGGGCATGGCGCTGGGCGGGATGGGTTGCGGTTTGCTGGCCGAATTTGCCCCGGCACCGTTACAACTGACGTACTGGCTGTTGCTGGCGCTGTTTGTCTTGCAGGGCTTGTATGTCTGGCGGTTGCCGGAAAGCGTTACTCCGCAAGCGGGCGCGTGGGCTTCTTTGCGGCCGACCTTGCATGTGCCGATACAAGCCCGATCGACCTTGTGGCGGGTCTTGCCGCTAAACACAGCCACGTGGGCGCTTGGCGGGTTTTACGCCTCTCTCGCGCCATCGCTGGTGCGCACCGCGACCGGGTCGACGTCAAATCTGATCGGCGGCGCAACGGTAGCCGTGTTGACCGTGACCGGCGCGATGATGATTTTTATCATGCGTCAGCGACCTGCATCGCAAGCGCTGCGTTCAGGCGCCAGCCTGCTGCCGGTTGGTGTGATTTTGATTCTGCTGGGCGTGCACAGCGCCAGCCTGCCGTGGTTTTTCTTCGGCACACTGGTGGCCGGTTGTGGCTTCGGTTCGGGTTTTCTCGGCGCCGTGCGCAGCCTGGTGCCGCTGGCCTTGCCCCACGAGCGCGCCGGGTTGATGGCGGCGTATTACGTGCTCAGTTATCTGGCGTTCTGTTTGCCGGCGCTGCTTGCCGGGCACTTTTCGCATAGCTACGGGCTAGTGCGGGCAACGGATGGTTACGGCGCCGTGCTGATCGTTATGGCTGTCGCGGCACTGCTGCTCAGCTTGCGTGCAGCGTCCGCCAAAATGTGCAGCGCTCCATAATCCTCGAGGTTTCGGTTAGCCTTGCCTTCGCCATTCTTCTCACGGACCGATCATGAAGATTATCCGCAGCAAAGCCTTCACCGCCGAACGCGCCTGGGGCGCGCTGGACATTGCCAACATGAACGGCATCACCACGCGTCTGCACTGGACTGATCAACCGTACAAGTGGCACGTCAACGATGGCGAAGAAGTGTTTGTCGTGCTCGATGGCCAAGTGACGATGCATTACCGCGAGCAAGGCGAAGAAAAACAGGTGCAGCTCGACGTCGGTGACATTTTCTACGCCAGCGTTGGCACCGAGCATGTCGCCCATCCGCAAGGCGTGGCGCGGATTTTGGTAATCGAAAGCGAAGGCAGCGTTTGACCGCTTATTGATAAACCAGATAACAGTTAGAGAAATTACCCGTTATATAGATATTCGATTCGGTTCTACCATGGGCTCAACCTCACCGGAGGAAGGAGTTCCTGATGATTTGCCCACACACCGCCAAACCCGGCCTCAAGCCGTTCAGCCAGCTTCAGCACCCGCGCGAAGTGATTCGTCAGTTCACCCCCAACTGGTTCGCCGCGACCATGGGCACCGGTGTGCTGGCGCTGGCGCTGGCGCAACTACCGTTTGCCGTCCCCGGCCTGCACGTCGTGGCTGAAGCGCTGTGGTTGTTCAACATCCTGTTGTTCACCCTGTTTACCGCTGCCTACGCCGCGCGCTGGATCCTGTTTTTCGATGAAGCCCGGCGCATCTTTGGTCATTCCACCGTGTCGATGTTCTTCGGCACGATTCCGATGGGGCTGGCAACGATCATCAATGGCTTTCTCGTTTTCGGCCTGCCGCGCTGGGGTGAGGGCGTAATTGATCTGGCCGAAGTGCTGTGGTGGCTGGACGTGGCAATGTCGCTCGCTTGCGGCGTATTGATTCCCTACATGATGTTTACCCGCCAGGAGCACAGCATCGACCAGATGACGGCGGTGTGGCTGTTGCCGGTGGTCGCTGCGGAAGTGGCCGCGGCCAGTGGTGGCCTGCTTGCGCCGCACCTCACCGATGCCCACGCGCAACTGGTGGTGCTGACCACAAGCTACGTGCTCTGGGCATTTTCCCTGCCCGTGGCGTTCAGCATTCTGACCATTCTGCTGCTGCGCATGGCCCTGCATAAATTGCCCCACGAAAACATGGCCGCGTCGAGCTGGCTGGCGCTCGGGCCGATCGGCACCGGTGCGCTGGGCATGCTGCTGCTGGGCGGCGATGCGCCGCTGATTTTCGCTGCCAACGGTTTGCCGGGCATCGGTGAAATCGCGGCGGGGCTCGGGCTGGTGGCCGGTATCACGCTGTGGGGCTTTGGCCTTTGGTGGATGTTGATGGCCCTGCTGATCACCGTGCGCTACCTGCGCGATGGCATCTCGTTCAACCTCGGCTGGTGGGGGTTTACCTTCCCGCTGGGCGTGTATTCGCTGGCCACTTTGAAACTGGCGAGCACCCTGAACCTGACGTTTTTCAGCGTCGTCGGCACGGCGCTGGTGATACTGCTGGCGCTGATGTGGCTGATCGTCGGCAAGCGCACCGTGCAAGGCGCCTGGCGTGGCGAGCTGTTTGTCTCGCCTTGTATCGCAGGTTTGAAGCAATAACCTGAAAAGTTTAGGTAAGGTGTGGCCTGGAACGCGCTTCGAGATTCCAATAAGCAGTATCCAGGCCTCGCTACCTTAAACATCAGGGAAACACGGAAGATGAGTCACCCCTCACAGTTCAACCTGCTGCGCACCCGGCGCTTCCTGCCGTTCTTCATTACGCAGTCGCTCGGTGCGTTCAACGACAACGTGTTCAAGCAGTCGTTGATTCTCGCGATTCTCTATCGGCTGACCATCGAGGGTGACCGCTCGATCTGGGTCAACCTGTGTGCGCTGTTGTTCATCCTGCCGTTCTTTCTGTTCTCGGCACTGGCCGGGCAGTTTGGCGAAAAGTTCGCCAAGGACGCGCTGATCCGTCTGATCAAACTCGCGGAAATCGCGATCATGGCCGTAGGATCAATCGGTTTTCTTTTCGATCATTTGTCGCTGATGCTGGTGGCGCTGTTCGCTATGGGCACTCATTCGGCGCTGTTCGGGCCGGTGAAGTATTCGATCCTGCCGCAGGCGCTGCGTGACGATGAACTGGTGGGTGGCAACGGTCTGGTGGAAATGGGCACTTTTCTGGCGATTCTCGCCGGGACGATTGGTGCCGGGATCATGATGTCCTCAGAGCACTACGCGCCGGTGGTGTCCGCCGCCATCGTCGGCATTGCCGTGCTGGGTTATCTGGCCAGCCGCAGTATTCCGCGCGCCGCTGCGTCCACCCCCGAAATGCGTTTGAACTGGAACATTTTCAGCCAGTCCTGGGCGACGTTGAAGCTCGGCTTGGGCCAGACGCCCGCCGTGTCGCGCTCGATTGTCGGCAACTCGTGGTTCTGGTTCGTCGGGGCGATTTACCTGACGCAGATTCCGGCCTATGCCAAGGAGTGGATGCACGGCGATGAGACCGTGGTCACCCTGATCCTCACTGTGTTTTCGGTGGGCATTGCGCTGGGTTCGATGCTTTGCGAGAAGCTGTCCGGGCGCAAAGTCGAGATCGGTCTGGTGCCGTTCGGTTCGTTCGGTCTGACGGTGTTCGGCCTGCTGCTGTGGTGGCATTCCGGCGGGATTCCCGACAGCGTCAACGGCCATAGCTGGACTGAGGTGCTGGGCTTCGTTCACACCTGGGCGGTGCTGATCGACATTCTTGGCCTCGGGATATTCGGCGGCTTTTATATCGTGCCGCTGTACGCGCTGATCCAGTCGCGCACCGCCGAGCACGAGCGCGCGCGGGTGATTGCCGCGAACAACATTCTCAACGCGCTGTTCATGGTGGTTTCGGCGATTGTTTCGATCGTTTTGTTGAGCGTGGCCAATCTGTCGATCCCGCAGTTGTTCCTTGTGGTGTCGCTGCTGAACATCGGCGTCAACGCCTACATCTTCAAGATCGTGCCTGAGTTCAGCATGCGTTTCATGATCTGGCTGCTCAGCCATTCCATGTACCGCGTCGAGCACCGCAACCTTGAAGCGATTCCCGATGAAGGCGCGGCGTTGCTGGTGTGCAACCACGTGTCGTTCGTCGATGCCTTGCTGATCGGGGGCGCAGTGCGCAGGCCGATTCGCTTTGTCATGTACTACAAGATCTACAACCTGCCGGTGCTGAACTTTATCTTCCGCACCGCTGGCGCGATTCCCATCGCCGGACGCCAGGAAGATATCCAGATTTACGAAAAGGCCTTCAGCCGTATTGCGCAATATCTGAAGGATGGCGAACTGGTGTGCATCTTCCCGGAAGGCAAATTGACTGCCGATGGCGAGATCAACGAGTTCCGCGGCGGGCTGACGCGGATTCTGGAAGAGACGCCAGTTCCGGTGATTCCGTTGGCGTTGCAGGGGTTGTGGGGAAGTTTTTTCAGTCGCGATCCGAACAAGGGCTTTTTGCGCCGGTTGTGGTCGCGGGTGACGCTGGTGGCGGGTGCGCCGGTAGGCGTTGAAGCGGCTGAGCCGGCGAATTTGCAGGTGTTGGTGGGGGCGTTGCGCGGGGCAGTCAGATAGTCGACGATTTTAAGGACCTCTTCGCGAGCAGGCTCGCTCCCACAGTTGATCGTATTCCTCTGACGGAACGCGATTGAATGTGGGAGCGAGCCTGCTCGCGAAAGCGGTAGTGGCCTAAGCGCTGATCTTAAGGCCAATCAACCCCGTGACGATCAATGCCACACTCGCCAGCCGAATCAATGCCATCGATTCGCCAAACAGAATGATCCCGGCGATCACCGTGCCGACGGCACCGACACCGGTCCAGATCGCATAAGCCGTACCCAACGGCAAATCCTTCACCGCCAGCCCCAGCAGGCCAAGGCTGACGGCCATGGCTGCAATGGTCAGTACGGTGGGCAGGGGGCGGGTGAAGCCGTCGGTGTATTTCAGGCCGACGGCCCAGCCAACCTCGAACAGGCCGGCGAAAAACAGAATGATCCAGGACATGCAAGACCTCCATCGATTGACGGGGTCGTCCCCAGATTGATGACTCGAGCGAGCCGCAGGGTCGTCCCCGCGTTGCGCCACAGTCTGCCGAGCATTAACCCGGGGATCAAGTTTGCGCCTCAGTCGGCCGCTTGTTGCGCCGCCGTCTCACGGTCTGCCTTTTCACTCATCCGGCGGAAATACGTTGATAGCAGTGCGCCGGAAATATTGTGCCAGACGCTGAACAATGCACTCGGCACTGCCGCCAGTGGCGAAAAGTGTGCACTGGCCAGCGCGGCGCCCAGCCCCGAATTCTGCATGCCGACTTCCAGCGCCAGCGACTTGCGCTGCGCCAGCGGCAATTTGAACAGGCGTCCGGTGAAGTAGCCGAGCAAATAACCAAAGCTGTTGTGCAGCATCACCACCGCCATGATCAGCAGGCCCGACTCGGCGATCTTCGCCTGACTGGCCGCCACCACCGCCGTGACGATGATGACGATGCTGACCACCGACACCAGCGGCAGCACGTCGACCGCATGCCGAACCTTGTCGCCCAGCATGCGCTGGGCCACCACGCCCAGAACGATCGGCAGCAGCACCACTTGCAGGATCGACCAGAACAGCTCCATGAACGACACCGGCAGCCACGCCGAAGCCAGCAGCCAGATCAGCGCCGGGGTCAGCAGCGGGGCGAGGAGGGTGGTGACGGCAGCGATGGCTACCGACAACGCCAGATCACCGCGCGCCAGCCAGGTCATCACGTTGGACGACGTGCCGCTCGGGCAGCAGCCGACCAAGATCACGCCGACGGCGATTTCCGGCGGCAGGTGAAACACCTGGCAGAGCAACCACGCCACACCGGGCATGATCACGAAATGCGCAACCACGCCCAACGCGACACGCCACGGATGGCGGGCAACGGCAGCGAAGTCGTCGAGTTTGAGGGTCAGGCCCATGCCGAACATCACCAGCCCCAGCAGCGGCACGATGGCGCTTTTCAGGCCGAGGAACCACGCCGGTTGCAGAAACGCGATCACGGCGAAAATCAGAACCCAGTAAGCGAAGGTATTGCCGACGAAGCGGCTGAGTGCAGCCAGTGCGCGCATGACCTGGTCCTTGTTATTCAATGAACACCACAAATCGAACTGTGGGAGCGAGCCTGCTCGCGAATGCGGTCAGCCAGACAATAATGTTGACTGACCCACCGCATTCGCGAGCAGGCTCGCTCCCACAGGTTACAAACTCACAAGGTTTTTAGATCCCCTGCGGAGTCTCTTCCCCGCCCAGCGCTTCCACCAGTGCCGGCAGGAAGTCGCCGAAGGTCAGCATCATCAGGGTGAAGCTGGCGTCCAGTTGGCCGAGAGCTTCGTCGCCGCCGTCCTGTTCCGCCTGATCCTGCAGCAAGTCCTCGAACTTCAAGCGCTTGACGGTCATTTTGTCGTCGAGCATGAACGACAATTTGTCCTGCCACGCCAGCGACAACTGGGTGACCACTTTGCCGGTGCTCAGGTGCAGCTGGATTTCTTCGCTGGTGAGGTCCTGACGCTTGCAGCGCACAATGCCGCCGTCTTCATGGGTGTCACGCAGTTCGCACTCGTCCAGTACATAGAAGTCGTCGGCGGCTTTTTGCGTGGTGACCCAATCGGTCATCACGGCGGTCGGTGCCATTTTCACCGTCAACGGACGCACGGGCAGGGTGCCGATCACCTCACGCAGGGTCGACAACAAGTCTTCGGCGCGTTTCGGGCTGGCCGAGTTGACCAGGATCAGCCCCTGTTTCGGCGCGACGGCAGCAAAGGTCGACGAGCGACGGATGAATGCGCGTGGCAGGAACGCCTGGATGATTTCATCCTTGATCTGGTCGCGTTCCTTTTTATAGACCTTGCGCATCTGCTCGGCTTCGATCTCTTCGACCTTTTCCTTGACCGCGTCGCGCACGACGCTGCCCGGCAGAATGCGTTCTTCCTTACGCGCAGCAATCAGCAGGAAGTCACCGCTGACATGCACCAGTGGCGCGTCTTCGCCTTTGCCGAACGGCGCGACGAAACCGTAGGTGGTCAACTCCTGGCTTGCACATGGACGCGCCAGTTTGGTGGCCAGTGCAGTTTCCAGCGCCTCGGCATCGACAGGCAGGTCTTGGGTCAGGCGATAGATAAGCAGGTTCTTGAACCACATGGGGTGAGTCTCTCCTTTATACAAAGGGGGGCATTATTGTCTTCGCCGTGGCATAGGCCAACCCTTCTCTAAGCCTTTGGAAGGCCTCGGAAAATTATTTAAAAAAGTGCTTGCCAGAGGTGGGGGCGCTCCGTAGAATGCGCGCCACACCGAAGCGAAGGGTGATTAGCTCAGCTGGGAGAGCGTCTGCCTTACAAGCAGAATGTCGGCGGTTCGATCCCGTCATCACCCACCATTCGTTTCAAGTGTTTAGCGCAGCGGTAGTTCAGTCGGTTAGAATACCGGCCTGTCACGCCGGGGGTCGCGGGTTCGAGTCCCGTCCGCTGCGCCATATTCGGTAACCTGGACCACTGAACGCCAGGTACCACGGAAGAGCCCGCTGAAGCGGGCTTTTTTCTGCCCCAAGGTTGTACCCGCGGGATGCATCGTTTCACCGGTTTTCGGATTTATTTGAAAAAAACTTCAATTAAATCAACACATTACGAAAACTTGTGGCATAATGCGCCCCGTAACGAAGCGAAGGGTGATTAGCTCAGCTGGGAGAGCGTCTGCCTTACAAGCAGAATGTCGGCGGTTCGATCCCGTCATCACCCACCATTCGTTTCAAGCGTTTCGCGCAGCGGTAGTTCAGTCGGTTAGAATACCGGCCTGTCACGCCGGGGGTCGCGGGTTCGAGTCCCGTCCGCTGCGCCATATTCGGCATCTGGAACACTGAACGCCAGATACCACGGAAAGCCCGCCTAGTGCGGGCTTTTTGCTGTCTGGCGTTTGGGTATTCTGCGCTGCGTGCGGTTCTTATTCGCCGTTGCGTTGATGACGATAGTCGCTGATGGCCTCGTACACCGCTTTGCGCAGGCGATTGATGCCACCAATCGGGCGATGCGCTTCGATGCCGAACCACGGGTTGAATGACAGGTTGTCGCATTGCAGATTCAGCGCCGGGATGTCGAAATCCTGCGGTGGCAAAGTGATCCGCGCGACGGTTTCAAAAGGCGAATCCTCTTCGCGCCATTCAATGCTGGTGTCCTCGATCGGCATGAATTTGTTGGCATCCTGACGCTGAATCTGCAGAACGAAGCAGGCCGGCACGCGGTCGGTCGACAATTGTTGAATCAAAGCACTGCGCAGAAAGTTCGGCAGATCATGGTTTTGCTTCGGCAATGTATAGGCCGGGCAATTGTCCGGGTCCGGTGCAACGCGAAACTTCGCGTTGGCCTCGCCAAATTTATACGGCGATACCGAAAAGTACGTCGTTTCGGTCGGACTGTCCGGTGGCGGTGCGAGGGTTGCCAGCGCGATAAACAAATGGCGAACCTGCCAGGTGCGTGGATCCCAGGCAGGGAAGAACGCCATGACCTTTTTACCATCGGCCTGCGCCGCCACATTCTGCCGGTACTCGGCGACATCACTGACAAAGAAGTTCGGGTGACTGAACATGACGAAATCCTGTTCAGCCAGAGCCTGGCGCGTGCCGAGCAGCTGTTTACCCGGCACATCGAGCAGTTTGATCGCCATGCCGCGAGCGTCGCGGATGCTGTCGAACTGCGGATAGGCATTGCCGTTCGATAGCCGGATCAGCGCCTGCCAGGTTTTTCCCGGCTCACTGAACACGCCTTGACGCAGGGACTGCTCGAGATCCGGCAAAACCTGCACCTGCGCTTTGACACAGCCGTGGGCCTTGGCGTGCGCATCGCGCAGGTAGCGCGTCGGTTCGCGATGCTGATCGACGATACGCACGGCGGTCTGGATCACGCTTTGCGTCAGTGCCGCTTCGCCGGGCGGAATCTGCTCGAGTGCCGACACCGGGCCGCGGTGCTGCCACGCGAACCAGGCGCTGGCAATGGCCCAGCCGAGCAGGCCGACGGCGAGCACGATCAGTAACAGCTTGCCGAGCCATCGGCCGATGCGCAGCCAGATCCGCGCCAGCAGTGGCAGTTCTTTCTTGAAGGTCGAGATCATGGCAATTGCGCCTCCAGCGGGCCGCCGAGCACTTTCAGGTATTCCAGCAAGGCCCAGCGCTCTTGCGGCTGCAACAACCGGCCAATCACGCCGTTGCCGCGTTCGCCGGCACGAAATTCATGACCGCTGTTGTGGTTGCCGCTGATGCGCGTATCGAACAGGAAGCCATTGGTAAAGGCTTCGGTGCGGTAACCCAGATGTCGCGGATCGTATTCGAAACTGCCTTTATAGAAGGTGGTGGCGCGCTCATCCTGCGGCGACAGCAACTGATAAATACTCGGCACCGAACCGTTGTGCAGAAACGGCGCTGTAGCCCAGACCCCGGCCAGTGGCCGCGCCTTGTAGGCGACTTTTTCTCGGACGCCGATCGGCAGGCCGAAACCGTCCAGTTGCGGTTTCTCCTGCGGCGTGACGTTGGCTTCACGATAGGCGCGGTCCTCGACAAAAGCGGTGACGTACGCCAGGCCCTTGGCCACGGACAACTGGCTGAGGTCCAGCGGTTCCTTGGGCGTCGGGTGCAGTTTGACGTCCATCGTTTGCAGCTCTTTCAGGTCCCATTGCAGCGCGCTCAGGTCGAAACGGTGGCTGGCAATGTTGTTGGCGGCGTTCGGATCGGTACCGATCACAGCGACCGGCAGCATGTGCAGACTTTGCACCCAGCGCTCGCCTTCCAGCTTCTGCGGCGGCACATGGCAACCGGCGCAATTCTCGGTAAACAGTGCGCGGCCCTTCGCGGCCAGCGGCTTGTCGATGGCACCGAACAGCGTCTCAGGCCAGGCAGGCGGGCGGAGTCTTTGCAAGCTTTCTTCGATGGTGTGCAGATCACGCACCCTTACGCTGGATGCGTAGCGCGCATCGCCTTGCAGCGGTTGGCCGTTGCTGTCAAAAAAATTCAGCGTGGCGCCGACACCCAGCGCTTCGCCGATATTGCGCGCCATCGGCTGTTGCGCCGAGCCGTTCCACTGCACCCAATCGAACGTCCACATGTTCCACAGTTGCGGGTAATCCACCGGCGCATCGGCCACTCGGTAATTGCTCGCGGAAATCGCATCGCCGAATGTGGCGTTGGCGATCCGCCCGAACGCATCGGCGCGTCCGGGGCCTTCTTCAGTCGGATAGAGGCCGCGATGAGTATCGTTCCAGGCCACTTTAATAAAGGTGTCCAGCGAGGATTTGAAGTCTCTGCGCAACTGTTGGTGACCCGCATCGTAGGCGTCGCCCAATACGTTCCTGGCGAAACGTTCGAATTTCCATGGGTTGTAGTAAGTCGAGGTCAGACTGGCCACCAATGCCTGTCCAAAACTGCCTCCGCGCAGCGTAGGAACGCTGGAAGGCAGCACGTGTTGTGCCGTGCCGCCGTCAATTCGCAGCGCCTGGCCTTTGAAACGCAATTCGCCGGTGTGGCAGGCGGCGCAGGTGATGTCCAGATAATGTTCGCCACTGCCAGGGTTCTGATGCCGAGCGAAGCCGACGGGCAGGTTGCCGGGGTTGTTCGGCGAGGCTTTCTGCTGCGGATCGATCAGGAAGCCGAAGCGTGCGAGGTACTCGGGCGAGGCGAAACGCTGCTGCGAAAAGGGCAGTTCGAGTGCCTGGAACCATTCGTAGCGCAGGCCTTTGACCTGCGTGCCTTGTGGCGTGAAGTAATAGGTTTGCCGGTCCTGCTCGCTCCACTGGTCAAGGTAATGCACCTGCTCGGCGGGCGTGTAAAAGGGCAATTTCGGATTGGCGACGTAATACAGCACCACGGCCAGAACGAGGCCCAGCAGTACGACGATCAGGGTCAGTACACGGAATAAGAGGCGCAAGATAAACGTCCTTGTCGAATTGTTGCGCTGTTATGCCTGAGCGAGGCCCTGTGCGGCAAGTGGCCATTACGCCAGATATGGCGAGAAGGGCTGACTGCGATTGTCGGAAGAAGATGACAGAAGCTTCATCGTTGCTTGCGGCCAATGCGTTTGAGTCCCTGAACTTATCGCAAGTTTGCTGCTCTCATGCCGGTAGCCATTGGTCGTGGCGGCCTGATAAGCTCGCGGCTTTACTCGATTGCCCATTCGGCGCATGAACAAGGAAATAGCATGAAACAGCATCGGTTGGCGGCGGCGGTAGCCCTGGTTAGCCTGGTACTCGCGGGTTGTGACTCGCAGACCAGCGTAGAGCTGAAAACCCCGGCGCAGAAAGCTTCCTACGGCATCGGCCTGAACATGGGCAAAAGCCTGGCTCAGGAAGGCATGGATGACCTGGACTCCAAAGCGGTAGCCCAGGGCATCGAAGATGCCGTCGGCAAGAAAGAACAGAAGCTGAAAGATGAAGAACTGGTCGAAGCCTTCGCCGCACTGCAAAAGCGTGCCGAAGAGCGGATGGCCAAGATGAGCGAAGAGTCGGCAGCCGCCGGCAAGAAGTTCCTCGAAGAAAACGGCAAGAAGGCCGGCGTGACCACTACCGCTTCGGGTCTGCAGTACGAAGTCGTCAAGAAAGCCGACGGCCCACAGCCCAAGCCGACTGACGTAGTGACCGTTCACTACACCGGCAAGCTGACCAACGGCACCGTGTTCGACAGCTCCGTCGAGCGCGGCAGCCCGATCGATCTGCCGGTAAGCGGCGTGATCCCGGGTTGGGTTGAAGGTCTGCAACTGATGCACGTTGGCGAGAAGTACAAACTGTACATCCCTAGCGATCTGGCTTACGGCGCACAGTCGCCAAGCCCGGCAATCCCGGCCAACTCGGTTCTGGTCTTCGACCTTGAACTGCTGGCCATCAAGGATCCAGCCAAAGAAGCTGCCGCTGCCAAGTAATTGGTAAACGCATCGACAACAACGCCTCGCTAATGCGGGGCGTTGTTGCATCTGGACCCCGGCAAGGGTAAACAGAACGAACCGATGCCGCTTGGCACAGTCATAGCCATTGAGGCTGCCCGCGCTAGCCGCCCTGAGCAGCCAAGTCAATGAAATATTGGGGTTTTTTATGTGAGTAAAAAACGCCCGATCTGAGCGCAGCCCTTATGAAACGGGGCTTTCAGCGCTGAAATGCAGCTCTGTTCACAAGGTTATCCACAATTTGTGTGGATAACATTTCAGTGGGAGGAATAGATGAAAGCTCCGTGGAATTTCGTTCGATTCCTGCCCTTGGCCGGGCGTCTGCTGGCCCGAGGTCGTTTGCCGACATTGCTGTTCGCGGTGGCCAGCAAGGGGGCCGCGCAAGGCAATCGTCTGGGTAAGCTCAAGGATGATCTGCGCCTGCTTCAGTCCTTGTGTCTGGCCTACTGGCGTGGCGAGTACCGGGCCATCAGCGGCAAAGCGCTGATTTCGGTAGTGGCGGGTTTGATGTACTTCCTCAGCCCGGTGGATGCGGTGCCGGATTTCATTCCCATGTTCGGCATGCTCGACGACGTCGCCGTGCTCGCTTGGCTGATGAAAACCCTCAGCGATGAGCTCGACGCCTTTCGCCAGTGGCGCAACCGTCAGCATCCGGAAAAACTGGCGGTGGTCGAACGCCTGCCGGACACCCCCGAACAACTGCAACTTCAGGGACCCAAAAAGCCCTGAATGTGTAAACCTGCCTGCAGATAGATACCCCCCGCGACCTTGGCCGCTGTTAGGATTACACTTCTAGGGAAAAGTGCCGACTCGCTAAGTGTTGTTGTCCTACGGGGTAGTCATGGATATTCAGATCATTGCACGCGATGGCGAACCCGAATACGCGGTTCTGCCGTGGGCTCAATATCAGGCTCTACTAAAAGCAGCAGGTATCGACGAAACACCAAAACGCGCGGCAGCCACGCCGCTCGCGGCCACAGCAGACCCGATTCTTCCGGGTCTGGATCAACTACGCAGTTTGCGCGAAGGGAAGGGCATCGCCATCGAGGCGCTGGCCCGCACGGTAGGCATCAGCCCGTCTTATCTGGCCATGATCGAAAGTGGCGAGCGTCAGCCCGACGCCGCGATTCGCCGCAGCCTGGCCTGGGAACTGACGGTGCCAGGGTGGAGGGAGGAATCGTGAGCGTACGCATCAGCCGTCAACATTGGGATGGATTGCTGGGGGAGCTGGATCAAGCGCGACGTCAGCGCCATCTGCTGACCTATCGGGCCTTGCTGGAGCGGTTGCAACTGCCGACCCCGGCCATGCAGACCCTGACCGCCGCGCTTGAACATCTGGCGGCGCTGGACGCCAGGGCCGAACAGCCGCTGCGCAGTTCACTGGTGATCAGCCAGGGCGCAAGCCGTTTGCCCCGCACCGGTTTTTTTGAATGCGTTGAACGTCTCGGACGTTTTTCCGGGCCGTCCGATGGCGTCGCTGCGGCCTCCTGGCATGCCTCGGAAGTGGTGCGTGTCTTTGAATACGAGTACCCCGAATCGGCGGAGGCCTGAGTGTTCTTGCGCCTCAAGGCGCGGGCCGGCTACTGGCTGGCCCGCCGGCTGTTTCATTGGTCGTGGCTGGTGCGCCAGCCGCGTGGCTGGCACTGGCTGGAAGGCCAGTTTGCGCGCATGGCCAACCTTGGCGATGTCGGTGCGCAAAGCTTCTACGGGCACATCCTGACCTTTCGCGGCGTCGGCCTCGGTGCGCGCGAAGAGGGCGTGCGCTTGTTGCGTCTGGCAGCGCTCGGTGGTGACGGCAAAGCGGCTTATCAGCTCGGCGTGATCAGCCTCGCCGGCACACCGAGCAAGGCGCCGGACGCCGTCGAAGCTGCGCGCTGGTGGGGCATCGCGGCCAAGGCTGGGCACCCTTTGGCCGAGCTAAAATTGCAAGAACTGAGCCGCGGCGATTCAACGCAGTAAATCCGTTTCTGTCAGTTCTATAAACGTGGCGTGAGGTTTTCCTCACGCCACGTTTGCGTTTTTGCGTATCTGTTTATCAGGTAGCGATTTATTACAGACAAGTCCTACAGGCAGCGCCTACTTGCCTGACTTCTTTCCCGATTGATCCCCCGCACAGTTCCCGCGCCTAACTTTTTGCGCGAGGGAACGCTCATGTTTGACCCGCTGAACCCTTCCACTTCGCACCTGCGCGTGCGCTGATGGACGCCATCAACCGCATCGAGCAAGCACTCGACAGCTTTCCCGGCACCCTCAGTCTCTATCGCCAGCAACTCGAGCATTGGCTCAGCCGTACAGCCGACTCGGTCAGCCATGCGGCGGATCTGCCATCGCTGATGGGCATGGAGCGAATCATTCGCTTCGGCGAACACAGCACCACCGTCAGCAGTGCCGACGACCAGTTTTTCTCAGGGGTCGTGCAGTGTCCGCAGGGCGGGGTGATGCAGATCGAGAGCAAGTTCGAGTCGGTCTACGACATTGCGCTCGGCAACATTCAAGTCGATGTGATTGCCATGGACGGTGGCGAAACGACGCCGGTGACTCTTGACGCACAAGGCAAGGGCTCGTTTGAAGGCACGCCGGGCAAGTTCTACCGGGTGCAGGTGCACAGCGAAGTCACGCCAGGCCAGCTCGACGATCTTTTCAAAGCCTACGATGGGCTGACCCGCGAACTGGACGGCTGGCTGCGCAGCGAATGGCAAGGCTTCAAGCCGCAATGGTCGCAGTCGGTGGCGACGGCAGCCGGCAACGGCATGCTGGCCGGCAGTTGGGCGGCGATCGAGGGCGTCTGGGACAGCATCGGCCTGCTCTCGGACATCTTGCGAGACCCCGGCGCGTTTGTTGAACGACTGGGCAGCGGCGCAACCGAGTTGATGGAACTGGCCACGACGGCGCCTGAGCTGATGGAAAAGCTGCAGTTGCTGGCCAGTGACGAAGCGGCGCTGTGTCTGCTGCTGCGTACGGCCAGCCTTTGGCTGGAGATGTTGCCGCCCAGTGAGATCGCCGGCAAGACCGCCGAAGCCGCATCAATGATGATGGTTCAGTTGCTCATCGATGTGCTGATCGGCGTGGTCCTGACGTTCGCCAGTGGCGGCGCGGGCATTGCCTATCTGAGCCTGCGTCTGGCCGACCGCGCCGTGCAATTGCTCGCGGCGGTGAAGCGTCTGGTCCAGGCCATCTTTGGCATCGTCAGCACGTTCATTGAATACGTCGACCGCTATAAAAGCGTCGCCGCTCGCGGTATCGCTGCCGGGGTGAAAAAAGGCCGGATGCAACTGCGCTGGGATGCCAGGCGCAACACCACGCTGAAGAAAGACGAACCGCACGACGACTCCCCCGACCAGGCCAAAAACCCCAACGGCGACAGCGCCGATTGCGTGCCGCACACCTGCACCAATGGTTGCCCGGTGTCGATGGTCACCGGCGAAGAGCTACTGACGCTGACCGATGCGGTGCTCGATGGTGTGCTGCCGTTCGAGTTCAGCCGTTTGTATCGCAGCAGTGCGGCTGAAATCGATGTGGGGATGGGTTTTGGCTGGAGCCATTCGCTGGCGCATCGGCTGGAGTTTGAGGGCGACTTTGTTGTCTGGGTCGACCATGAAAACCGGCGTACGCGGTTTCCCTTGCCCAGCGCGACGCGGCCGGCGATTCACAACAGTTTGTCGCGGGCGGCGGTTTTTCTGGGGGATGAACCGGAAGAGCTGATTCTCGCGCTGGCCGGCGAGGCGGCGCGGTTTTATCACTTTCGCGCCGGGCGGCTGACGGTTGTCAGTGATGCGTATGGCAATCGGCTTTCGGTGCAGCGTGATCGGGCTGATCGGGTGCAGCGACTGGATAACGGCGCCGGTCGGGCTTTGTCGCTGCGTTATGACCGCGCACAACTGGTTGGCGTGGATTATCAGGTGTTTCGTGAGGGCGCCTGGTACACCGAACAGACGCTGGTCAGCTACCGCTACGACGCCTATCAAAATCTGATCGAAGCCACCAACGCGGTCGGCGACAGCGAGCGTTACGACTACGACGACGCTCACGTCATCCTGCAACGACAACTGGCCGGCGGCGCCAGTTTCTTCTGGGAATGGGAGCGCTCCGGCAAGGCGGCGCGTTGCGTCAGGCACTGGGCCTCGTTCTCGCAGATGAACACCCGTTACGTCTGGGCCGACGATGGCAGCGTCGCGGTGCAGTACGTCGACGGCACCGAAGAAACCTACGTCCACGACGACCGCGCGCGGCTGGTGCGCAAGGTCGAGGCGGACGGCGGCGAACACCTCAAGGCCTATGACGCTGCCGGTCGATTGGTGGCCGAACAAGATCCGTTGGGTGCCGTCACCGAATACCGCTACGACGAAGTCGGACGGCTGATCGCGCTGATTCCGCCGGACGAAGCGCCAACGTCCTACGAATACCGCAATGGTTTCCTCTACCGGCGTTCGCGCGGCGATGCGGTGTGGACCTACCGGCGCAACGCCGAGGGCGATGTCACCGAAGCGGTCGATCCTGACGGCCAGGTCACCCATTACTACTACAACGTGCGCGGGCAACTGCTGTCGATCCGCTACCCGGACAGCAGCCGCCATAAGCTGGTGTGGAATCCGCTCGGCCAGTTGACCGAAGAAACCCTGCCCGACGGCGGCGTGCGGCGTTTTTCCTACGACGCGTTGGGGCGAAGGACCACGACCGCCGACGAACACGGCGCCGTCACTCGCCAGCAGTGGGATGCCGTTGGCCGACTGATCCAGACGACTTTTCCTACCGGCAACACCCGCGCCTACAGCTACGGCGCCTACGGCCAGGTCACCGCCGAGCGCGACGAACTCGGACGCATCACCCGCTACGAGTACGACGATGAATTGCACCTGGTCTCGCGGCGGATCAATCCCGACGGCACGCAAGTGCAGTACCGCTACGACCATGCGCAACTGCTGCTCACCGAGATTGAAAACGAGTCTGGGGAAAAATACCGGCTGGACTACACGCCAAGCGGATTGATCCGACAGGAAACCGGGTTTGATGGGCGGCGCACCGCGTATGCCTATGACCTGAACGGGCATCTGCTGGACAAGACCGAGTTTGGTGATGACGGCTCGCAGTTGGTCACCGCCTACAAGCGCGATGCTGCCGGACGCTTGCTGGTCAAGACCCTTCCCGATGGTGTGAAGGTCGAATATTCCTACGACCGACTCGGCCGTCTGATCGCCGTCGATGACGGCCACAACCACCCGCTGGCCTTCGAATATGACCGCCAGGATCGGCTGATCACCGAGCATCAGGGCTGGGGCACCCTGCGCTACGCCTACGACGCCTGCGGTCAGCTCAAACGTCTGCGCCTGCCGGACAACAGCAAGCTCGATTACCACTACGCCAAGGGCGGCGCGCTGACCGCGATCGACCTTAACGGCACGCCGCTGACCCGGCACGTCTACCAGTTCGGTCGCGAAGTGCAGCGCCAGCAAGGCCTGCTGCTCAGCGAATATGCCTACGACGAACAGGGAAGATTGCTCGCCCACGCCGTAGGCCATCAGCGCGATTCGGTCTACCGCCGCGATTATGCCTACAGCGCCAACGGCAACCTTGCCCACATCGCCGACAGCCGCCACGGCCAGCGCACCTACGGCTACGACGCGCTTGATCGACTGATCCGCGTCCGCCATTCGCGCGACGAACTGCCGGAATCCTTCGCCCACGACCCGGCCGGCAACCTGCTGATGCAGGACCGCCCCGGTCCGAGCCGGATTCAGGGCAATCGCCTGTTGATGCAGGGCGACCGCCATTATGACTACGACGCCTTCGGCAACCTGATCCGCGAGCGCCGTGGCAAAGCACAAACACTCGTCACCGAATACCGCTACGACAGCCAGCACCGCCTGATCAGCCTGACCCGCCCCGACGGCCAGACCGCCACTTACCAATACGACGCCTTCGGCCGGCGCATCCGCAAAACCGTCGATGGCCAGATCACCGAGTTCTTCTGGCAAGGCGACCAACTCGTCGCCGAAAGCAGTCAGAACGAATACCGCAGCTACGTCTACGAACCGGGCACTTTCCGCCCACTCGCACTGCTCGACGGCAAAGGCCCGAAAAAAGCCTGCCCGTTCTACTACCAGCTCGACCACCTCGGCACCCCGCAGGAACTCACCGACTACGGCGGCGACATCGTCTGGTCCGCGCAATACGACGCCTACGGCAAAACCGCCGCGCTGACCCTGGCCGGTGACGATTACCTGAACCAGCCGCTGCGTTTTCAGGGGCAGTATTTCGATGTTGAAAGCGGTTTGCATTACAACCGGCACCGGTATTACGACCCGAGGCTGGGGCGGTATCTGACGCCCGATCCGGTGAAGCTGGCGGGTGGGTTGAATCAGTACCAGTACGTGCCGAATCCGACGGGGTGGGTGGATCCGTTGGGGTTGAGTTGCAATTGCCCGCCGTCAGCGCCACGACGTTCGATGCGGTACGAGGCTGGCCGCGTAGTAGTCGAAGAGGGAGCTCCCCCGCTGCCAAAGATGACGACGCAGGAGCGACGGGCGAGACTTGATGAGGTTGCTGAGGAGAATGCAAAACGTCGGGTACATGAATATGAAGAACTTTATGATATGCACACTGTAAAAAAACATAGCTCGGAAATCCACGATCGAGCCCTTAAGCAGCGTGGGATTAATGGAGCGGATCCTCATACCGGGGAGGTGCCGAAAGGTGCCAAAGGTAATCTAAGCTCACAGTTCCATAGTTGGCGTATGCATTTGGGAGCCTTAAATAAAGCGATGACAAAGGATAAAAACGGAATGATTAAGCATACGGGAAAAGATCATAATAAAAATCCAATAGTTAGGTTGGAACTGCCTGGGGCCGGACGCGGATACAAACCCAATAAAAAAGATGCAGAAAAACCGGGGCTTAACGAAACTATGAATTGGTTTGAGGTTAAATTCGACAAAGTAAATACACAGGAGCCCTTCACAGGCTTCCCTGCGGAGGGGAAATGATGCTGACGGACCCATTTTTAAATGAGCTTTTTGTACCTGACTTGATGTGGTTCGTAGGTGTATTTGATGTTTATGATAGAGAAGAGTCCAAAGGTGTAGAACTCGGGAGTTATAATCCGAATGATGAAATTGATAGAAGTGTGCTAATAGCTAAATATTGCCTAAATCAACCTTATTTCTCACATAGGCATAAACTGGCTCTCATTGAAAATCTAGAGGCTGCGCTTGAAGATCCGAACTTCGACTTTCAAGGCGTATTCGAAATAGATGAATGTGAGGCAAATAGCTGGCCGCGTGAGGAATGGTATTTATTAGAAAGTCCGCGCGGTTTTTTTTACGATGTCTATCAACTAGCGAAAGAAATTTGGAAAGAGGATCTGTTGACGGCAGCTAGTGAGGATAGGTCGGCTTGGTGAACTAAAAACGAAGTCAACGTTGGCCGATTAGCTGTGCTGGATGGACGTCGGAAGTGGCAAGGCTATCAATCAAATGCACACTAAACCCCGCCACATTCTTCGCATGATGCTTCGCCTGCGAAGCCATCTCCGCCAGCTGGCTCGCATCCAGCTCCGCGCAGGCTTCCGGGCGAAGGTGCACCACCCCGATCGATAACGACAACAACGCAAACTCCTGCCGCACGCCCTGACGATTCGGCGCGATAAAACACCCCGCCTCAAGATGCTCAGGCCGGTAAAACCGGCGGCATTGGCTCTGAAAGTCGTCGAGCAGTTGATTGAGGCGCTTGCGCCAGTCTTCCGGGCCGAGGACGAGGAGGAAGTCGTCGCCGCCGATGTGGCCGACGAAGTCGCGGGTGGGGTCGATGCGTTCGTTGAGGCATTGGGCGAGGCAGAGCAGGACTTCGTCGCCACGGCCGTAGCCGTAGATGTCGTTGAAGGGTTTGAAGCTGTCGATGTCGACGTAGCAGATGATCGACTCGCGGCCTTGCTGCAGCAAACGGGTCAGGCACTGCTGAATCGGTACGTTGCCGGGCAGCAAGGTCAGCGGGTTGGCGTAGCGGGCCTGCTGGATTTTCAGTTCGGTGATCAGCTTGAGCACGTCGATGACCCGGCCGAGGCCGAGGTAGCTGCCGTTGAGGGTGATGATGAAGTCTTCTTCGATGCGCTGGCGGGCGCGGCTGGTGATCAGGCGGCTGACTTGTTGCAACGATTGGCTCATTTCCACGGCGAGGAAATCTTCGCTCATCAGGCGGCTGATCGGTTTGCGTGCGAACAGGTCGGTGGCGAAAGGCTTCAGCAGGGCGTCGGACAACGAGTGACGGTGGACAATGCCCACTGGTTGGCCCTGTTCGTCGAGCACCGCCAGCGAGTTGAGGTTGGCCTGGCGGCGGAACGCTTCGAGCACGGTCGCGGTGGGGGTATCGCGGTGCACCGCCGGTTGCTCGTTGAGCAGCGCGCTGAGGTCGCTGCCTTCGTCGTTCAGCGCTACGGCGCTACTGTCGTGTTTCGGCATCAAGGCGCGGGCGTCGCGAGGCGGCTGTTCCTGAGGGCGACCAAGCAAATAGCCTTGCACCAGATCGACACCCATTTCAGTCAGAACGGCGAGTTCTTCCGGCAGTTCGATGCCTTCGGCGATCACTTGTGCCCGCGACGCTTTGGCGATCTGCAGGATCGACCCGACAAACTCGCGCTTCAACGCATCCTGATGAATGCCATCGATGAAATGCCGGTCGATCTTCACGTAATCCGGGCGCAGCTCTGACCATAGACGCAGGCTCGAATACCCGGCGCCAAGGTCATCCAGCGCAATGGAAAAACCCATCGCCCGGTAGTGATGCAGGGCGGTTTGCAGCAACTGGAAGTCATCGATGGGCGTCTGTTCGGTGAGTTCGATGACCACCTGACTGGGCGGAATGCCGAAGTCCTGCAGGAGCTGCAAGGTTCGTCCCGGTTGGTGCGCCGCCTCGAGTAACGACTCCGGCGAGACGTTGAGAAACAGTTTGCCCGGGAGCTTTTGCTCATTGAAGCGCCGGCAGGCAGATTGGCGGCAGGCGATCTCCAGCTCACTCAGGCGGCCGGCCTGACGCGCCACGGCAAACAGGGCGATCGGTGAGTGCAGAGGGCTGTTGGACGGGCCCCGAGTCAGCGCTTCGTAACCGAGGATGCGTCGCTCGGAAAGACTGATGATCGGCTGGAACAGGCTGTGCAAACCGCTTTGAGTCAGGATCGAGCTCAACGCGCTCAGCTGTTCGGTCGTGGTCATGGCAGTCTCTGGCGATAAAAAAAGGACCGGGAGCACTCTTGGTTAAGAGTGACTCCCGGTCCTTTATTGCACGACAGAATGATGACTGTTTGATGACGATCCGGGGATCGTCAGCATTAATTTGCCATCACTTACTTCTTGGCCACCTGATTGCTCAGCTTCAGGTAATCGAGCAGTACGCGCCCGGTTTCGCTCAGGTAGGCATCGTCTTCCGGTTTGACTTTGTCCGGATCGGCTGCCGCCAGTGCGTCCTCGTCTTCTTTCTTCAGCTCTTTGAGCGGTTCTTCGCCTTTGGCCTTGCGACGCAGGTTCTCCATCGTCAGCTGCTTGGCGTCGATGTCGGCGTGCTGGGCACGACGCTCGGCTTCGTTGAGGCTGACGGTTTTTTCTTCCATCAGTTTCTGCGCCAGCGCCAGCTTGTCACGGATGAACACGAACTCGGCATCCTTGGCGGTGCGCGTGTCATGTTCGGACTTGAGCTGAGCCAGGTACGGCTTGAACGGATCGGCCGCCGGCTTGATGGCTGCGCGGATGGTGTCCCACGGCATGGCTTCCGGCAAGGCGCTCTCGCCGATTTCCTTGGTGTCGATCAGCGACGGGTAGTCGATATCCGGCAGCACGCCCTGGTGCTGGGTGCTCTGCCCGGAAACCCGGTAGAACTTGGCCAGGGTCAGTTTCAGTTCGCCATGGTTCAGCGGCTGAATGGTCTGCACGGTGCCTTTACCGAAGGTCTGGCCGCCGATGATCAGCGCTCGGTGGTAGTCCTGCATGGCGCCGGCGAAGATCTCCGAAGCCGAAGCGGACAAGCGGTTGACCAGCAACGCCATCGGGCCTTTGTAGAACGCGCCCGGGTTCTCGTCTTCCAGCACGTCGACGCGGCCATCGGCGTTACGTACCAGTACGGTCGGGCCCTTGTCGATGAACAGGCTGGTCAGCTCGGTGGCTTCCTGCAGGGAACCGCCGCCGTTGTTGCGCAGGTCGATGACCACGCCGTCGACCTTGTCTTTCTGCAGTTCGGTCAGCAGCTTCTTCACGTCGCGCGTAGTGCTCTTGTAATCCGGATCACCGGCACGGAACGCCTTGAAATCGAGGTAGAAGGCCGGGATCTCGATCACGCCGAGCTTGTAGTCCTTGCCGTCCTGTTTCAGGTTCAGCACCGACTTCTTCACGGCCTGGTCTTCGAGCTTCACCGCTTCACGGGTGATCGGCACGATCTTGGTGGTCTGGTCGTTCGGCGCATTGCTTGCCGGGATCACTTCCAGGCGCACCACGGTGCCTTTCGGCCCGCGGATCAGCTTGACCACTTCGTCCAGACGCCAGCCGACCACGTCGACCATCTCTTTGTTGCCCTGGGCAACGCCGATGATCTTGTCGGCCGGGGCCACTTGTTTGGTTTTGTCAGCCGGGCCTGCCGGCACCAGACGCACGACTTTCACCTGATCGTTGTCGCTCTGCAACACCGCGCCGATACCCTCAAGGGACAGGCTCATGTTGATGTCGAAGTTCTCCGCGTTATCCGGCGACAGATAGTTGGTGTGCGGATCGTACGACATGGCGAAGGTGTTGATGTACGCCTGGAAGATGTCCTCCGGACGGGTCTGGTCCAGGCGCGCCAACTGGTTCTTGTAGCGCTTGGTCAGAGTTTCCTGGATCTGCTTGGGCTCTTTGCCGGCGATCTTCATCCGCAGCACTTCGTCCTTGACGCGTTTGCGCCAGAGGTCGTCGAGTTCAGCGGTGGATTTGAGCCAAGGCGCGTCCTTGCGATCGATCAGCAAGGTCTCTTTGGTGGTGAAGTCCATCTTGTCGACGCCTTTGTTCAGCTCGGCAAGAGCGAAGTCCAGACGCGCCTTGACGCGGTCCAGATAGCGCTTGTAGATGGTGAAGCCGGCGTTGAGGTCGCCGCTCTTGAGGAAGTCATCGAACTGGGTCTTCCACTTGTCGAATTCAGCGATGTCGCTGGACATGAAATAGCTGCGCGACGGGTCCAGCAGCTTGAGGTAGCTGTCGTAGATGATCACCGAACGCGCATCGTCGAGCGGCGGCTTGCTGTAGTGGTGACGCTTGAGCAACTCGACGACGTTCAGGCTGGCGATGACTTCATCGCGATCAGGCTGCAACTTGTCCCAGCTGTTGGCTGCGAATGTAGTGCCCGACACCGGCAACAGACCGATACCGATGAAAAGAGCGAGGGCGGTGCTGGGGAGCAGATGCTTCATGCTGATTCGACGCGGGGACAATTGATAACGCATATTAGGCCGTCTTTGAAGTCGCCGGTTCTACGAGAGCCGGTCGCATAATGCAAAAAGCCCGGCGCTACAGCTTCGGGCTCAGTCCAGACTCACTATGGAGGCACTGTGAAGGCATTGCAAGGCGTTGACGGTCAAGTGGCATGGGTTGAAGAGCCGAGTCCTACGTGCGATGTAGGACAAGTCCGCATTCGGGTGGCGGCAGCCGGCCTCAATCGCGCCGATTTATTACAGAAAGCGGGGCTGTATCCGCCACCGCCGGGTGCCAGCCAAGTGCTCGGTCTTGAGTGTTCCGGGGTCATCAGCGAGGTCGGCGCGGGCAGCGCGTGGCAGGTCGGCGATCGGGTGTGCGCCTTGCTGGCCGGGGGCGGCATGGCTGAAGAGGTGGTCGTCGATGGACGCCACGTGCTGCCGGTTCCCGAAGGCGTTTCGCTGATCGAAGCCGCTGCATTGCCAGAGGTTTATGCAACAGTCTGGCTGAATCTGTTTCAACTTGCGGCGCTCAAACCCGGTGAGAAAGTTCTTCTGCATGCCGGCGCCAGTGGAATCGGTTCAGCCGCCATTCAGTTGTGCAAGGCGTTCGGTAACCCGTGCTGGGTCAGTGTCGGTTCGGCCGAACGTCTGGCTTATTGCGAGTCGCTGGGCGCGATAGGCGGCGTGCTGCGCACTGACGATCTGCAAAGCCTGCGCGACTTCGGCCCGTTCGATGTGATCCTCGATCCGGTCGGCGGCAACTACTCGGCGCTGAATCTGCAACTGGTGGCGCTGGACGGACGTTGGGTGCTGATCGGTCTGATGGGTGGCCGTGAGGCGAAACTGGATCTGGCGCAAGTGCTGGCCAAGCGTGTGCAACTGCTCGGTTCAACATTGCGCAGCCGCAGTGATCAGTTCAAGGCGGATTTGCTCAGCGATCTCGGCCAACAGGTATGGCCGTTGTTTGCTGAAGGACGGTTGCGTCCGCAACTGGCCAAGGCGTTTGCGGTAAAGGATGCCGAGGCGGCGTTTGCCGAGCTGGCGAGTAACACGGTGGCGGGCAAGTTGGTGTTGGTGATTGATGAAAGCGTGAGCTGAAGTTTATTGCGGGCTTGCTGCGCGTTTGCTCTGTACAGCCTCGACCAGCAATATTTCACGGGGCAAAGATGGCTTTTTCAGAAGTCGCGGTAAATCTGCCAAACAACGGTGTCCCTGTAGCGGACACCATTATTTGGCTGAGTTTTTACTGTGGTCAGGTTCGTGAGCCTGCAAGCGAAGACTCAGTGGATGGTGAAACCCTCACCAGACCTGCAGGAGTAACTTCTACTCGAAGCACTTCTGAGAACATACGTTGCTCACCGCCATTCTTGCGCAATATGGAGTAATTGATGAACACAGTTTTTCCCCGGTTTTCGCTTATCCAGGCGGCGGGAATATCAAATACATTAGCTTGACCGGCGATTACGTTCTGAGCTTCAGTGTCATGGTTCGCTACCCCTGCCCAACGAACTACGACAGAGTAGCCAGTCTGACCTATATACCCCACAGTTACTTTTGAAGCCGAGTAAATGGGTGCTGTTAATGGATGAACCGCTTGTGGATCAATATTCAGACTCAGTCTTTCAGACTCAACCGTTTCACCGTTGCCTTTAGCCTTGACCGAATAACCGACAACGACAGTGCGCCCGATATTATCGATGACTTCCATGCGGGGTATTGCGATCAATCTTTTCCCGGGGGGATCTCCAACCGTAATGATTTCACTGTTGTGATTGACCCGACCTTGCCAGCGTACTCTGATGGTGTCGGTAGCATGCATCCCCTGATAATGAGGTATTTCCACGTACAGATGTGTGTCGTAAAAAATATCGCTCATTCTCAAACGGTCTCCCTCCGTGTTGTACGCTTTCGGAATACCGGGTTTGACTTTTTTTTCTGAAGGCAGCACAGCCTGGTCGGCCGCGTTATAGGTGAATGTCGCATTCTGCGAAGCGGAGCCTGGTAATGTCATACGGATAATAGGAACCACCAAGCCGTTAGTTCGATCGTAGTATTTACGTTGATCAATTCTGGCATTTCCCAAGCCATCATCCATATAAAAGAACGCTTGAATCGGCAATGCCCCTGGATCCCCTTCAGGCCAGGTTTTGATCCGCAACTCGTTATGATCCTGGAAGGCCTCGGTGGGGATCACCTTGCTTACCCGGATGGCTTCATTGAAGGCTTGTACCGCTTCGGTACCCAGATCTTTCGTTACTATAAAAGAACAGGAGTGCGCGGTCTTATAGGTGTTTTCCAGTCGATAATGGTTCACCCACTGCTCTGCGGTAGTGATGTGTTGCTCTCGACAAGGAATGCTGTCGCTGAAAACGCGTGGAGGGAGAATGCTATCTCTACAGCCGTATTGGGTTGCCGCGTTTCGATAAAAAGTATCGCCGTCGAGGGGGAAGAAACAAACTATCTCAGGCTGTGTTTTTTCCGCAGGAGCGTTCTAGTAAGGATAGAAAATTAAACCATTAACTCCATACCAGGACATGCGAGGAAATTTTGCGTCAGCCCTTAAATAGGAAAAGGAGACTGCGCCGGTCGTTCTTGAAAAATCGCTATGATCCCACGGATCGTAATTGGGACTGGTTTTAGTTACCCGCAGCGTGACACCTGAGCAGAGGAAGGCTGGAGAGGTGGGCGTCCCGCAATTGGTGGCGGTATTCAGGTAAGCCTCAGTCAGATTTCTGGCTGTACTCTCACCGTAATCCTCGAGAATATTTGACTCTTGGATATTGGGTGGCGGCAACGGAAGGTGAGCTGCACAGCTAAATAATGCAACGAGTGCAAACGTCGCGAGACAAGCTTCACCGCTTTTATAGCGGACCCATTGCACTATATCCGTTCTCATGATGGCTCCGTCGTGAATCGAATAGGACGGGAGTCATTAACCTATCAAGCAAGCAATGCGTCTACTGTAAGAAATAACAGTTTTGGGTAATGAAACGCACCGTTCATCGGAACTGTACGGAGTCAATCGAAGGCTCGGTCTGAAGCGAGTTGTCGGTTGCTGACACAGCCCGCCCGATCAGGGTGGTGCAATTATCCGTGGCGGACCATGGCATTCTATTGAACTATCACGATCGATTGAGCATGAGCAGACTCGCTTTTCTCATTGTAGACGCCCACTCTCTATTTCCAGTTATGGATGGGCCACTTCGCCTGCTCTGCGTGGATCTTTAATACCGGATCCGGGTTGACTACATGCGGGAAATCCACTTTCAGCAACAACGGCAGATCATTACGCGAGTCGGAGTAGAAACTCGCGCCTTCAAGATTTTCTTCCTCGGCATCCAGCCATTCCAGCAAGCGGGTGATCTTGCCTTCGCGATAGGTCAGGGTGCCGACGGTGTTGCCGCTGTAAACGCCATGGGCGACCTCCAGTTCGATGGCCAGCACCTCATCGATGCCCAGGCGTTCGGCAATCGGCTTGACCAGGTGCGTGCCCGACGCCGAGATCACCAGAATGCGGTCGCCGGCCTGGCGGTGCGCAGCGATGGTTTTGGTGGCGTCGCTGAAGATGATCGGTTCGATGAAATCTTCTACCCACGGGCCGACCAGATGGTCGATTTCTGCCGGTGTGCGGCCGATCAGCGGTTCAAGGCTGAAGGCCATGTAGTCCTCCATCGCCAGGTGGCCGCGGCCGTAGGCGTCCATCAATTCCTTGTCGCGCTGCATGAACGATTCGCCATCGACCCAGCCGAGGCGGACCATTTGCTCGCTCCACAGCGAGGAGCAGTCGCCGTGGATCAACGTTTCGTCCAGATCAAAAATTGCCAAAGCCATGGGTTCTCTCCGAGAACAGCTACAAGCTACAAGCTTCGAGCTGCAAGAATTAAAATCAGGTGCGCCGCAGTCTACAGCTTGAAGCTGATAGCTCGAAGCTTGCAGTTGCTCCTAAGCTACTTCACACAGGGCGGTCGGATCGATCGAGAGTGCCAGGCGCTGACCATCGGGAAGCAAATCCGCTGCCGAGCGGTTGAGCACATCCACCACCAGCTCAACGCCTCGGGCTTCGACGCGATAACGAATGACATTGCCCAGCAGGCTGTGGCTGCGGATCTGCGCGTCGGGTTCGCCGTTGAGGCTCAGTTCAATGGCTTCCGGACGAATCGCGATGCGGTGGTTGATTGGCCGCTGCAGCAGCTTCGAAGCGTCCTCGGCATCGAGCAGGTTGTAATTGCCGATGAAGCCGGCGGCGAACACGTCGACCGGGGCGGTGTAGAGGGTTTCGGCGTCGCCGCTCTGGACGATCCTGCCCTGATTCATCAGGAAGATTCGATCCGACATGGTCAGCGCTTCTTCCTGATCGTGGGTGACGAAAATCGTCGTCAGGCCGAGTTCGCGCTGGATCTGCCGAATCTGTTCGCGCAGGTGTTTGCGA
The DNA here is from genome assembly GCF_043496865.1 of Pseudomonas retamae. NCBI lineage: Bacteria > Pseudomonadati > Pseudomonadota > Gammaproteobacteria > Pseudomonadales > Pseudomonadaceae > Pseudomonas > Pseudomonas retamae. The sequence continues at coordinate 75,843 of NZ_JBIEIL010000011.1, read as the reverse complement.
ATCCGTGCATCGAGGGCCGACAGCGGCTCATCGAGCAGGAGCAAACGCGGGCGGGTGACCAACGAGCGGGCGAGGGCGACGCGCTGGCATTGGCCGCCGGAGAGCTGGTGCGGGTAGCGGCTGGCAAAGTCGTGCAGTTCAACCAGTTCCAACACCTCGGAAACGCGTTTATGGCTGTCGTCGCTATTGACCTTCTGCATGCGCAAACCGAAGGCGACGTTCTGCTCCACGGTCATGTTGGGAAACAGCGCATAGCTCTGGAACACCATGCCAATGCCGCGCTTCTGCGGACTCAATGGCACGATGTCGACACCGTCGAGCAGGATCTGCCCGCCATCCACCGGCGTTAGCCCGGCTATGCAGCGTAACAGGGTCGACTTGCCGCAACCGGACGGGCCGAGCAGGGTGACGAACTCACCCTTGTTGATCTCGCAGTTGATGTCGCTGAACACGGTGGTGCCCGCATAGTTTTTCTGCAGGTGTTGGACGCTGACATAGCTCATTCGCTTTTGTCCTTGTTCAAGGTGTTGGCGATCCAGGTCAGGACCAGCACGAAAAGGAAATACGAGATCACCAGCGCACTGGTGAAGTGACCGCTGCTGTTGCGCATGTTGTTCAGGTACACCTGCAGGGTTTCGTAGCGGGTGCCGACGAGGATGTTGGCGAAGACGAACTCACCGAACAGGAACGAGAACGACAGCAGCAACGCCACCATCAGGCCTTTGCGCAGGTTCGGCAGCACCACCAGGATTGCCGCTTGAAAGGTACTGGCGCCGAGCAATTGTGCGGCGTCCATCAGGTCGCGCAGGTTGATCGCTTGCAGGTTGTTGGTGATCGCCCGGTACATGAACGGCAGGGCCACGGTGAAGTAGCAACCGATGAGAATCCACGGCGTGCCGACCATCGCCATCGGCCCGGAGCCGTAAAGCTGCAACAGGCCCACCGAGGACACCACCGGCGGCACCGCAAAGGGCAGCAGGATCAGGATGTTCATCAGCGCATCGAGTTTCGGGAAGTGGTAATGCACCACGAACAGCAGCGGCAGGATCAGCACCACCGATAGCACCAGCGCGCCGACGCACACCAGCAACGACTGGCCGAAGGCGTGCAGGAAACGCGGATCGCTCCACAGCTGGATGTACCACTTGAAGGTAAAGCCGCTGGGCAGAATGGTCGCCGACCAACTGCTGGCGATCGAATACACCAGAGTGCCGGCCAGTGGCAGCAAGAGGATCGCGAACAACAGGTACACCACGACGCGGTGGTAGAGACCGGCCGGGCCGGATTCAGCGCGAGACATGGTAGCTCCTCTTCAACAGCAGTTGGTGCACGACGGTGACGATGGTCATCAGCGCCACCAGCACCACGGCCAGCGCGCTGGCCAGATTCGGATCGAGAGAAATGTCCCCGGACACCATCGCCGCGATGCGGATCGGCAGCACGTTGAAGTTGCCGGTGGTCAAGGCATACACCGTGGCATAGGCGCCGAGGGCATTGGCCAGCAGGATCACGAACGTGCCGAGCAGCGCCGGCGTCAGTACCGGCAGGCCGATGTGCCGCCAGAATTGCCAGCCATTGGCACCAAGTAGCGCGGCGGATTCGCGCCAGTCTTCACGCAACGCGTCGAAGGCCGGGTAGAGCAGCAGCACGCCAAGAGGAATCTGGAAGTAGGTGTAGAGAATGATCAGGCCGGTTTTCGAGTACAGGTTGAAGTCCTGAATGATCCCCGACTGTTTCAACATGATCGTGATGCTGCCGTTGAAACCGAGCAGGATGATGAACGCGAACGCCAGCGGCACGCCGGCGAAATTGCTGGTCATGTTGGCGAACGCGTTGACGAAGTTGCGCAGTTTCGAGTCGACCCGACGCAGCGAATACGCACCGAGGACGGCGATCAGGATGCCGAACACACTCGACCAGAAACTGATCTCAAGGCTGTACTGGATCGCCTGCCGATAGAACTTCGAGCCGAAGATTTTGCTGAAGTTAGCCAGGCCCCAACCGGATTCTTCCGATTGCAGGCTGTTGATCATCACCCAGACAAGCGGGGCGATTTCGAAGACGATGAAGAACAGCGCGAACGGCACCAGACACAGCGCCGCCAGCCATTTGCCGCGAGTCATTGCGTTCACTTGAGCAGCTCCCGGCACACGGGTTTATCGTGGGGCACGCCGAGCAGTTCGCAGACGGTGCCGCAGATTTCGGTCTGCTTTGGCGCTGCGCCAGCGTCAAGGCTGAAGGCATCGCCGAGGACGAACAGCGGCACCTGGCGTTCTTCCGGCAGCAGGCCGTTGTGCGAGCGGTCGTTGTTCATGCCGTGGTCGGCGGTCACCAGCACTTGATAGCCAGCGTCCAGCCAGCCCTGCAGGTAATCGGCGAGAACGATGTCGGCCGAGCGCGCGCTGTTGCGATATTGCGAGCTGTCGAGGCCGTGCTTGTGCCCGGCGTCGTCGATGTTCATCGGGTGAATCAGCAGGAAGTTCGGTGCGTGACGCAGGCGCAGGTTTTCCGCGTCGGCGAACAGGTGCGAATCCGGGTAGTGGTCGTTCCAGTAGAAATGCCCGTGCTGGATCGGCAGGGACGGATCGTCGGTGTGCCGGTCACGTGCCGCGACGAAGGGCGAGCGGTTGTACAGTTCGCTGACCCAGTGATAGGCCGCCGCCGCGGTTTTCAGCCCGGCATCGCGTGCGTAGTGATAAATGCTGCGCTGGCTGGACAGGCGCGAGACGTTGTTGTGAACGATGCCGCTGTCGATCGGCGGCACGCCGGTGAGAATGCATTCATAAAGCGGTCGGGACAGGGCCGGCAGTTCGCACTCCAGTCGATAGAGCGCGGCGCGTCCTGCGCCAACATAAGCCTGCAGATGCCCCATGGCGTGACGCGCGACCTCGTAGTTGAGGCCATCGAGCACGACAAGGATGACGTTGTGCTTCATAGGGGCAAGAACTCCGCGAAATTCAAATGTTCCGAAATCAACTCAATCTCCTGTGGGAGCGAGCCTGCTCGCGAAAGCGGTGGGTCATTCAACATTGATGTCGACTGACATGACGCCTTCGCGAGCAGGCTCGCTCCCACATTTGGATCTTCAGCAGATCACGCGATGGTGATCAGTCGCCTTACTTCATCTCTACGATGACTTCTTCGTTCCACACTTGCGGCAAGGATTTGGAGGTCTTTTCCCACGCATCGGCGTCCTTGATCGGGGTGACCTTTTTGTACTGCTCGTTCGGCAGCAGTTTGGCTTTCACGTCTTCCGGCAATTGCAGGTGCTCGGCGCGGATCGGACGGGCGTTGCCGCGGGCGAGGTTGGTCTGGCCGGCGTCGCTGAAGATGTATTCGCGGGTCAGCTTGGCGGCGTTGGGGTTTTTCGCGTACTTGTTGATGATCGTGGTGTAGCCGGAAATCACCGAACCGTCTGACGGGATCAGCACCACGTAATCATCCGGGTTGGCCATCTTCGCCTTGTAGCTTAGGCCGTTGAAGTCCCAGACCACACCGACTTCGATCTCGCCTTTTTCCATGGTGGCGATGGTCGGGTTGGCCATCGACAGGCGACCCTGCTTGGCGATGTCGGCGAACAGCAGAAGGGCCGGCTTGATGTTCTTCTCGTCGCCACCGTTGGCCAGTGCAGCGGCGAGTACGCCGTTGGCCGCTTGCGCTGCGGTGCTCACGTCACCGATGGACACCTTGTATTTGCCGCTTTTGAGGTCAGCCCATTTGGTCGGCACGTCGGAGCCGTGCAGCAGCTTCTTGTTGACGATGAAGGCGATGGTGCCGGTGTACGCCAGTGCCCAGTTGCCGTCCTTGTCCTTGGCCCAGTCCGGCACCTGATCCCAGGTGCTTGGCTTGTACGGTTGCACCACGCCCTGCTTGACCGCGATCGGGCCGAAGGCCGCGCCGACGTCGCCGATGTCGGCGGTGGCGTTGTCTTTCTCCGCGGCGAACTTGGCGATTTCCTGCGCCGAGCTCATGTCGGTGTCGATATGTTTCAGGCCGTAGGTCTTGGCCAGGTCTTCCCACGTGCCTTTCCAGTTGGCCCAGTCATCCGGCATGCCGACGCTGTTGACGGCGCCTTCCGCTTTGGCAGCGGCTTCGAGGGTTTTCAGATCGGTGCCGGCCGCCATGGCGGAGGTGCACAGTGCAATGGTCGAGCCTAACAGTGTTGCCAGGAAAAGCTGTTTCATTCCGAAGCTCCTTGGTCGTGTTCAACGCTGCGATTGCGGTTTGTGTTGGTCTAGGTCAGCAATACCTGAGCCAATTTAAGCGGGCTGGATGACACTTTAATGTCGGCGGCGGTTTGTCCGGCCTTTTCTGTGCCCGGTGTGGGCAGGTGCTCGCTAAGCGTAGACCAACCCCGAAAGCCCGGTACGCAAGGGACTTGGCCGATGTATTGCAAGTCGTGAGTACGACCGCTGGGCAGTTTTGTCATCTGCCGGTCATCTGCACTGCCTAGGCTTGCAGCATCAGCAAATGGCTCGATTGCCGTGCGCTTTTGCCCCGAAACAGTGCTGGTCTAGTCCAGATAGGTAACGTTGATGCGTGATGAGGCAACAAAAGCGGTGACAGCGATTGGCCAGGTGTTGCAGGAGCAACTCGATCACGGCTTGCTGGCGGCGGGCAGCAAGTTGCCGGCCGAGCGCAAGCTCAGTGAGTTGTTTGGCACGACGCGGATTACCGTGCGCGAGGCGTTGTTGCAGCTGGAAGCGCAGGGGCAGATTTATCGCGAGGAGCGCCGTGGCTGGTTCGTCTCGCCGCCGCGTCTGGCCTACAACCTGATGCAGCGCAGTCACTTTCACGCGATGGTCAGTGCGCAGGGGCGGGTGGCGTCGACCGAGGTGATTTCCGCGCGTTTGCAGCCGGCGTCGGCGGCGGTGTGTGCGTGGTTGCAGTTGCCGGCGCTGTCGAGCGTGATTCAGATTTGCCGGTCGCGGCGCATTGACGGGCGGTTGGTGTTGTATGTGGAGCATTATCTGAATCCGCAGTTTTTTCCGGGGATTCTGGAGTTCGATCTGAATCAGTCGATGACCGAGTTGTATGCGCGGCATTTTGATTTGCACTATGGGCGGGTGCGCTTTGAGATTGTGCCGACGTCATTGTCGGTGGATGCGGCGGCTGCTTTGAGGGTGTCGGTGGGGAGTCCGGGGTTGAGGATTGCTCGGGTCAATTATGATCAGCATGAGCGGTTGATCGATTGTGATCTGGAGTTTTGGCGGCATGATGCGATTCACGTTGGGGTTGATGTGGTTTGATCCTTGGCGGCCTCTGGGCCGACCATGCTCTTTGGGTTTTGGGTGAATATCCGTTGCTTCGGGTGGTGCTGATGGCGGTTTCGCCCTTACGGCGAGTCCCTTTTTCAGACGCCAAAAAGGAACCAAAAGGCTTTGCTCCTGCGTCCGGCCCTCGCAGGCTCGGGTTCCTTCGCTCCGGGACCGATCCGGGCGCAGCGGCTACGGTTTGCTTCGCTGCACCTCCTTCCGCTGTGTCTGGCTGCGCCAGACGGTCGCTGCGCTCCCACGCCCGGATCAATCCCTCCACTCAGCCTTCCGATGTCGCTGGTTAGGCAAGATCAAGATCAAGAGCACTCGAGCTAACGCTCATTGTTGAGTGGTTAGAAGCGTCGCATGGCTTTGGGATTTGTGGTGGATTCGCCCCTCACCCCAACCCTCTACCGAGGGAGAGGGGGCCGATTTGTGGGCCATTCAAAACTTGCGTTCGACTTGGTATTGCAGGTCGGCGCAGCGCTCGCATCCACCACGATCAGTCCCCTCTCCCTCCGGGAGAGGGTTAGGGTGAGGGGCTTTTGACGTTGAGGGTTTTCATCCACTTTGGTCTCATTTGCCCACCTCGGCATTCGCATACAGATAATCCGTCGCCAGCGAAGCCAATGTCCTGACTCCAACCACCAGCGCCGATTCGTCGACAAAGAACCCGGGATTATGATTCGGCGCGGCTTTGCTCATGTCCTGATCCCGTGGCGTCACCCCCAGAAACACAAACAGTCCCGGCGCTTCCTTGGCGAAGAAGGAGAAGTCTTCCGCGCCGCCCACCAGCGGCCCTTGCATGACGTCGTCCTTGGCGGCCCATTTCAGGGTCGGGAGCATTTTCTCGGTGAGTGCCGGGTTGTTGATGGTCGGGTCGTATTTTTCGATGATGGTGACGTCGGCTTTTGCGCCGCCGCTTTCGGCGATTTTCTCGATGGTCTGGCGCACGTCTTTGTGCAGTTTCTGGCGGATGCCGTAGTCGTAGGAGCGGATGGTGCCGGTCATGTCGACGGATTCGGGAATGATGTTGTAGCGGGTGCCGCCGTTGATGGTGCCGATGCTGACCACGGATGGATAAGAGGAAATGTCGGTGCGGCGGCTGACCACGGTTTGCAGGCCGACCAGGGTCTGGGCACTGACGGTGATCGGGTCGATGCCGTCCCAGGGGCGGCCGGCGTGGGTTTGTTTGCCGAGGATTTTGATGCGCAGGTCGTCGGAGCTGGCCAGGGTCGGGCCGGGGCGGTAGGCGATCTGGCCGGCGGGGACGCCGGCCCAGACGTGCAGGCCGAATACCGCGTCGGGCTTGGGCGATTTCATCACGCCTTCCTGCACCATCATTTTCGCGCCCCAGGTGTTTTTGCCGTCGGGGATGAAGTCGCTGGGGCCTTCTTCGGCGGGCTGGAAATAGAACACCACGGTGCCGGGCAGGTTGTCGCGCATGCCGGTAAGAATTTTCGCCGTGCTCAGCAGGATCGCGGTGTGGGCGTCGTGGCCGCAGGCGTGCATGACGTCGACTTCCTTGTCGAGGTAGGTGCCTTTGGCTTTCGAGGCGAACGGCAGGTCGGAAACTTCCTTGACCGGCAGCGCGTCCATGTCGGCGCGCAGGGCCACGGTCGGGCCGGGCAGGGCGCCTTTGAGGATGGCGACCACGCCGGTGCGGGCGACGCCGGTTTTTACTTCAAGGCCCATGGCTTTGAGCTGCCCCGCGACCAGCTCGGCGGTGCGTTTTTCGCTGTTGCCGAGTTCCGGGTGGGCGTGCAGGTCGCGGCGGGTTTCCAGCAGTTCGGGCTCAAGCTTTTGCGCTTGTTCGGCGATCTGCTGGCGGCTGCTGTCGAGGGTGGCGGCGCCGGCGTGGCTGGCGATCAGGCTGAGCAAAACAGCCTGGGCAGTGCGCGTCAGTTGCATGGGCTTCTCCTTGATTATTGTTGTTGGCTTCCTTGCCTGTGACTGCAACCGTGCGCCTGAGTGCTATTCCTTCGGCTGCCCGCCACCGGCGGTGATCACCTGCACGCTCATGCGCGGCGTTGCCAGGTCCAGCCCGGCCTCGTCGAGATGGCGTTTGAGCGACAGGTTGAACGCGCGGGAAACCTCCCATTGCTTGATCGGCGCAGTCTTGAAACGCGCGCGCAAAATCGCACTGCCGGACTCGAAACTTTCCACGCCCTGGATTTCCAGCGGCGACCAGATGTTGCGCCGTTGCAGCGGATCGGTGCGCATTTTCTGACCGACGTCGCGCATCAGTTTGATCGCGTCGTCGATTTCCATGTTGTAGGGCACCGCGACGCGGAAGATCGCGTAGCCGAACTCGCGCGAGTAGTTCTTGATGCTTTTGATTTCGCTGAACGGGATCGTGTGGACGATGCCGTCGATATCGCGCAGGCGCACGGTGCGGATGGTCAGGCCTTCGACCGTGCCGAGGTGGCCGCCGACGTCGACGTAATCGTCGATGGCCAGCGAGTCTTCGATGATGATGAACAGGCCGGTGATCAGGTCCGCCACCAGTGACTGCGCACCGAAACCGATGGCCAGACCGATGACGCCGGCACCGGCTAGCAGCGGCGTAACGTTCATGCCCATGTTCGCCAAAGCGACGATCAGCGCGATGATGAAAATTGTCACGAACAGCACGTTGCGGATCAGCGGCATCATCGTTTGCGCGCGGGCGTTGGCCAGGCCTTTGCGTGAGCGGGTGAGCGCGTGGTGAACGGCGGTGTCGGCGAGAATCCAGATCAGCCAGGAAATGATCAGCGTGCCGATCAGGCTGAACAGTTTGACGCTGACGTCATGACCGTCGCCTTCGGCGAAACCGAGCAGCGAATGGCCCCAGACCCGCAGGCCCAGTTCGATGAACAACAGCCACACCAGCAAATGCGCGAGGGTGTAGAAAAAGTTTTTCAGGCGTTCCGAATAGAGCGCATGCCGTTTCGGCCCGCGTTGCGGTTTCAGTGAGTGACGGCGCACGAGGCCGTTGATGACCATGCACAACACCAGCAGCACCGTGCAGATCAGCGACTGGCGCAATGCGGTGCTGGTGTCGCCGGCGGAAACGAAGGTGGCGAACAGCGAAATACCCACCAGCACCAGCGCTGGCACGTACCAGAAGGTGCCAAGGATTTCGATGGTGTCGCTGAGGGCGCGGCGGGTCAGGCGTCGCGACAGCGGCTGGTTGCGGATCAGGTGCGCGATCGGCCGGCGAAAACGCAGGATGAACAGACCGGTCGATAGCGCCGCCAGCACATTGGCCACGGTCGCCGCGGTGTGAGCCAGATGCACGCCGAGGCTGGCGACCAGACGCGGATCGCTCAATGCCTCACCGAACGCGGCGAAGCTGCCGATCAGCCACAGCGGCCGGAAAGCCTGATGACGCAGAATGTACAGGGCGCGATGACGGTGCGGACCGTCGAGCAAGGAAAACGCGATTACGCAGATCGCCGAGAAACAGGTGCCGACCACCAGCGCATAGGCCAGCACCATCGCCAGACTCTTGCCCAGAGACGAGGGCAAGGCGTAGCTCATGTACACGGTCATCACCAACGCGATCAGCCACGGCCCGAGCTTGCGCAGGGCAAAGCGCAGCATGTCGAGGGCGCGCGGGTGTTGCGGCAGTTCTTCGGTGAGGCCGAAACGCAGGCGCACGCGGTGGCCGAGCCAGATCAGCGCGGCGGCGAGCAGGCTCCAGACCATCAGGATCATCGCGAAGCCGAAAATGATCGGCAGCCATTGATTGGCCGGCAGCATCAGGCCGCGCAGTTCGTCCTTGGCCAGATCGAACTCGTCGCCCCAGCGATTGAGCGGGCTGTCGGCGCCGGTGAATTGTTTTTCGAAATTGGCGAGGGTGCCGCCGATCAGGCCGAGCACGCCTTCTTCGGGGCTGGCCTGGGCCTTGTTGGTGGCGTCACGCAGTTTCTTCAGGTCGCTCAACAGTTGCGCGCGCTGCTGGTCGTTTTCCAGAGACTTGATGACTTCGTCGAGGGACTGGCCGAGCGGTTCCTCGGCGACGGGCTGCGCTTTGCCGGTGTTGAGCATGCCGGGCAAACCGACCGCGTGGGCGGGCGCCAGCGGCAGCAGGGCCAGCAGGCAAAAGAGAAACAGGCTGGGTAAGGCAAGAAAACGAGCAAACACGGGACGGTCAACCGGGCAAAGGGTGGATGCGCTGGAGTGTACGAGGCCCATGGGCGCAATGCGAGCCAGCACGGGTTATTCGTTGAGTTTGGCGAGGATCTTGTAGATCACCGTGGCGAGGATCATCAGCATGCCGATCCACATGGCGAACACGCCGGCGTTCTTGTCACGGAAATTGAAACCGATTGCCAGCAGGAGCATTCCGCTCAGGATCGGAATGAGCATGGCGTGGAACGACGACATCGAGATCATGGAGACTGCCTTGTCTGGGTTGATGGTTGCAGTCTAGGCGGCTTTTGCAATCGGGGGCGTGATGTGGTTCAGGAATGCTTCAAGTCAGTGAGGTTTGTGGTGTCTGAACCGGCGCTTTCGCGAGCAGGCTCGCTCCCACAAGTGATGCATTCCAAAGGGATTGATGTGCTCCCACTCTGGAATGCTTTCCAAGGTGGGAGCGAGCCTGCTCGCGAAGCTTTTCAGCCTTTAAGGCAAGTCACGACTGGCATAGAACGCACTGAGCACTTTGACCAGATGCGCCAGATCATGGCTGCCGCACAGCTCGCGGATCGAGTGCATGGCGAAGGTCGGCAGGCCGATGTCGACGGTGCGCACGCCCAGGTGGCTGGCGGTGATCGGGCCGATGGTCGAGCCGCAACCCATGTCGCTGCGCACCACGAAACTCTGCACCGGCACTTCTTCGGCCATGCACAGATGACGGAAGAAACCGGCGGTTTCGCTGTTGGTGGCGTAGCGCTGGTTGCTGTTGACCTTGATCACCGGGCCGGCGTTGAGCTTCGGACCGTGGTTGGCGTCGTGCTTCTCGGCATAGTTTGGATGCACGCCGTGGGCATTGTCGGCCGAGACCAGCAGGGATTTCTGGATGGTGCGAACGAATTCGTCGCCTTCCGGCAGCACGCGGCGCAGGGTCTGTTCGAGCATCGGCCCATCGGCACCGCACGCCGAGCAGGAGCCGACTTCTTCGTGGTCGTTGCACACCAGCACGCAGGTTTCGTCGGTTTCGGCGTTGAGCAAGGCTTGCAGGCCGGCGTAGCACGACAGCAGGTTGTCGAGGCGCGCGCCGGCGATGAAGTCGCCATTGAGGCCAATCACCGCCGCGCTTTGCGTGTCGTAGAAGCTCAGCTCGTAATCGAGCACCACGTCGGCGTTCAAGCCGTGTTCGCGGGCCAGTTGATCGGTGAGCACGGCGCGGAAATCCACGCGCTCGTCACCGGCAAATTGCGCGAGGATTGGCGGCAGCTCGGTTTGCGCGTTGATTGCCCAGCCCTGATTGGCTTCACGGTTGAGGTGAATGGCCAGGTTGGGAATGACTGCGATCGGCGCCTTGAAATCGATCAACTGGCTCTCGACCTTGCCGTCGCGGCGGAAGGTCACGCGGCCCGCCAGCGACAGGTCGCGGTCGAACCACGGCGCCAGCAATGCCCCCCCGTAGACTTCGACGCCCAGTTGCCAGAAGCCCTGACGTTGCAGTTCCGGTTGTGGCTTGACCCGCAGGCACGGGCTGTCGGTGTGCGCGCCGACCAGACGGATACCGCCATGCAGCGGCGAGGTGCGGCCCATTTTGATGGCGACGATGGAAGAGTCGTTACGGGTGACGTAATAGCGGCCGTTCGGCTCGGTGGTCCATGGCTCGCGCTCGTCGAGGCGCACGTAACCGGCAGCCTCCAGACGCTGGACCAGACTGGCGGTGGCGTGAAACGGGGTAGGGGAGGCCTTGAGAAAGTCGATCAGGCCTTGGTTCAACTCTTCGCGCATAAGAAACTCCAGACAGCAATGGGCGGGAGTTTAACGTATTGGCCGAACAATTGAATCCGAACCGGATCCCCTGTGGGAGCGAGCCTGCTCGCGAAAGCGATTGATCATTCAACATCAATGCTGAATGTGATACCGCTTTCGCGAGCAGGCTCGCTCCTACAGGGGGACGGTGTTGCGGTCAGAACGGCGCCGGGCACTCGAAGCGCAGGCGTTCGCCGCTTTGCGGGTGCGTGAAGCTGAGCATGCTCGCGTGCAGGCACAGCCGTGGCCATGCGGCCAAGGCCTGTTCATGGGCGTAGAGCCCGTCGCCGAGCAGCGGGTGGCCGATCGACAACATGTGCACACGCAACTGGTGCGAACGCCCGGTGATCGGCGTCAGCTCGACGCGGCACCAGTCGCCGCAACGCTCCAGGACCTTCCAGAAGGTCAACGCATGTTTGCCGAATTCGTGATCGACCACATGCCGTGGCTTGGTCGGCGGATCGTAACGCAGAGGCAGATCAATGCTGCCGCTGTCGAGCTCCGGCTGACCCCAGGCCAATGCGGTGTAGGCTTTTTCGGTTTCGCGGTCGTGAAATTGTCGCGACAGTTCGCGGTGCGTATCGGCGTCGCGGGCCAACAGAATGATGCCGGAGGTTTCCCAGTCCAGACGATGGACGATGCGCGCTTCCGGGTAGCCGTTTTCCTGCAGGCGGGTGATCAGGCAGTCCTTGTTGTCGTCAGCGCGGCCGGGCACCGAGAGCAGCAAGGTCGGTTTGTCGACCACCAGTACGGCGGCGTCCTGATGGATGATGCGGATGTTGGACAGCGGCATTAAACAGCCTCGTAACAAATGCCAACGGCGGTTCAGGGCCACTCCACTGAAGGAATGGCCCTGAACCGCCGTCGTACCTGCCGGATCGACTCAGCGATCGGGCAGGGTGATGTTGAGTTCCAGAATCGAGCAACTGCCCTGGCTTTCCAGTGCAACATGTACGTCGTCGTTGCCGATGTTGACGTACTTGCGGATCACGTCGACCAGTTCCTTCTGCAAGGCTGGCAGGTAATCCGGCGTGCTGCGCTGGCCGCGCTCATGCGCCACGATGATCTGTAGACGCTCTTTCGCTACCGAGGCGGTACTTGGCTTTTTGTTGGCACGAAAGAAGTCAAAAAGGTTCATTACCTACCTCCAAACAGGCGCTCGAAGAATCCCTTCTTCTCGACATCGAGGAATCGGTGGGCTTTTTCTTTGCCCAGCAGGCGGTCGACGGTATCGCTGTACGCCTGACCGGCATCGCTCTGGTCGTCGAGAATCACTGGCACGCCCTGGTTGGAAGCCTTGAGCACAGCCTGGGATTCCGGAATCACGCCGAGCAGGGTTACCGAGAGGATTTCCTTGACGTCTTCAACGCCAAGCATTTCGCCCTTTTCAACACGCTCCGGGTGGTAGCGGGTGATCAGCAGGTGTTCCTTGATCGGGTCTTCGCCACGTTCGGCGCGACGCGACTTGCTTGCCAGCAGGCCGAGCATGCGGTCCGAGTCACGTACCGAGGAGACTTCCGGGTTGGTCACGACGATCGCTTCGTCAGCGAAGTACATGGCCAGGTGCGCGCCTTTCTCGATGCCCGCCGGAGAGTCGCAGACGACGAACTCGAATTGTTCCTTGAGCTCCATCAGGACTTTTTCCACGCCTTCGACGGTCAGCGCGTCTTTATCGCGGGTCTGGCTGGCGGCCAGTACGTAGAGGTTTTCCAGACGCTTGTCTTTGATCAACGCCTGTTGCAGGTTGGCTTCGCCGTTCACGACGTTGACGAAGTCGTATACCACGCGGCGCTCGCAACCCATGATCAGGTCAAGGTTACGCAAGCCGACGTCGAAGTCGACGATCACTGTTTTGTGGCCGCGCAACGCGAGACCGGTACCGATAGCGGCGCTGGTGGTGGTCTTACCCACACCACCCTTGCCGGATGTAACCACGAGAATCTTGGCCAAGGTGTTTCACCCCTAAGGAAGAAGGACTGTTCAGCCCCTGAAAAACATCTCTTGAAAACTACTGCAGTCGGACAGCCTTGGCTGGAATTTGGCTTAAAGGCCTTTTTCCTACTTCGTTTGAGCCGTTTTCGCTACGTTTTAGAGATGCTTGGAAAATGCGGCAGTATCCGTTAAAGCCGAATGATGTTCAACACGTCGCCCGACAGGCTGACCTGCACGCCCGAACCCCACATCGGGTCGCGGCGCAGATCTTCGGAGACCTTGTAATGACCGGCGATGGAGATCAGTTCAGCGCTCAATTGCTGACAGAAAATCCGTGCCTTGGTATCGCCCTTGACGCCGGCCAGCGCGCGGCCACGCATCGGGCCGTATACATGGATGTTGCCATCGGCGAGAAGTTCCGCCCCCGGACTGACCGAAGACACCACCACCAAATCGCCACCCTGGGCGTATATCTGTTGGCCACCACGCACTGGCGTAGTGATGACACGGGTTGGTTTGACCGTCGGCTCAGGCGGCTTTTCCGGCTTCTTTTTGACTTCGGCTTCGGGCATTTCCAGCGGCCGCTCACGGGCGCCGGACGGCGGCAGCACGGGGATGTCGATGGCGATGGCGGCGGCGATGTCTTCGATGCGGCTGGCGCGAATGGCGAGCGTGCGCAGGCCATGCTGACGGCACACACGCATCAGCCCCGGCAGGTCGATGGCGCCCTGGCTCGGCGGCAGTTTGTCCAGCGCCAGAACCAGCGGCGCGTTGCTGAAGAAATTCGGCGCCTGGGCGACTTTCGCGGCCAATTGCCGATCGAGGCTCTCGAGGTCGTTACGGGCCAGTTCCAGCACAGTAATGGCCAGCATGCTGCCCTTGAGCTGGAATACGGGATCTTGGTCTAACGGGTCGGTTTGGCTCATGTCGGCATACAACGGCTTGTCACTAAAAGTGCCGAGACTTATAACGAGAACGCCCGCGAGCCGCAAGCCGGGTCGAACGATGTAGAATGCGCGGCCACTGTATTTACGGAAGCTTTAATGGATCGCCCGCGTTTTCGAAAAGCATTTCTTGCTCCGCGCTTCTGGCCGCTCTGGTGCGGTCTGGGGCTTTTATGGCTGATCGTGCAGTTGCCGTATCCGGCGCTGCTGACCATCGGTCGAGTTTTGGGCGCGTTGATGTATCGCGTGGCCGGCGACCGGCGGGCCATCGCCCGGCGCAACCTGGAATTGTGCTTCCCGGAAAAATCCGCTGCCGAACGCAAACGCCTGCTCAAGGAAAACTTCGCCTCCACCGGTATCGCCTTCTTCGAAATGGCGATGAGCTGGTGGTGGTCGCGTGAACGCCTGGCGAAACTGGCCCACGTCGAAGGCCTTGAGCATCTGCAGAAGGCCCAGCGCGAAGGCAAGGGCGTGATCCTCATGGCCGCGCATTTCACCACCCTGGAAATCGGCGCGGCGCTGCTCGGCCAGCAGCACACCATCGACGGCATGTACCGTGAACACAAAAATCCTTTGTTTGACTACGTCCAGCGTCGCGGCCGTGAGCGGCACAACCTCGATTCGCTGGCGGTGGAGCGCGACGACGTGCGCGGCATGCTCAAGCTGCTGCGCTCGGGCCGGGCGATCTGGTACGCACCGGATCAGGACTACGGCGCCAAGCAGAGCATCTTCGTGCCGCTGTTCGGCATTCAGGCGGCGACTGTGACTGCCACCACCAAATTTGCCCGTCTGGGCAAGGCGCTGGTGGTGCCGTTCACTCAGGAGCGTCTGGCGGACGGCAGCGGCTATCGGCTGGTCATCCATCCGCCGCTGGACGATTTCCCCGGCGAAACCGAAGAGGCCGATTGCATCCGCATCAACCAGTGGGTTGAAAGCGCGTTGCGTGCGTGTCCCGAGCAATACCTGTGGGCGCATCGACGCTTCAAGAGCCGCCCACCGGGCGAGCCGAAGCTGTACGCCAAACGCGCCTGATCGAGCCTTTTCTGTAAGCACCCTGGAGGGTTGCGATGCGCCCAGCTGAACCGGTCACAGGTCTGATTCTTTCCGGCGGCGGGGCGCGAGCGGCGTATCAGGTGGGCGTGCTGGCGGCGATTGCCGAACTGCTGCCGCTGGGCGCCGACAATCCGTTTCCGGTGATCGTCGGTACCTCGGCCGGGGCGATCAACGCCGTCAGCCTGGCCAGCGGCGCGACGGATTTTCGCGCCGCCATCGAACGCCTGACCTTGTTCTGGCAAGGCTTGCGCAGCCATCGCGTGCTGCGCAGCGACTGGCCCGGAGTGATCCGCCAGGCCAGCCGCTTTGTCAGCCACAGCCTGCTCGGCCTCGGCCGGCAAATGCCGGTGGCGCTGCTCAACAGTTCGCCGCTGCGCGAATTGCTCACTGAAAAACTGCACCTGCCCGGCATCGCCGAATCCATCGCGCGCAAACAACTGCACGCGGTAGCGGTGACGGCATTCGGTTACGAATCGGGGCAAGCGGTGACCTTCTATCAGGGCGGCGGCACCATCGATGCCTGGCTGCGGCATCGGCGCATCGGTGTGCCGACGTCGTTGTCGGTCGAGCATCTGTTGGCCAGTTCGGCGATCCCGTTGCTGTTTGCGCCGGTGAAGCTCGACGATGAGTTTTTTGGCGATGGCGCCGTGCGCCAGTCCGCGCCGATCAGCCCGGCGCTGCACCTGGGCGCCAGCCGCGTGCTGGTAGTCGGTGTCAGCGGCAACCCGCGCGGAGTCGATCCGCAGCAACCGCTGGTACGCAGCTACACCGGTCAGCAGCCGACACTGGCGCAGATCGGCGGGCACATGCTCAACAGTACGTTCATCGACAGTCTGGAAAGCGATATCGAGTTGCTGCAGCGCCTTAACCAGTTCAGTCATCTACTGCCGGAAGGCACGCCGACCCGCGAGTTGGGCGTGGCGCCGGTCGAGGTGCTGGTGATTGCGCCGAGCCAGCCGATCGATGAAATCGCCGCACGCCATCGTCAGGAATTGCCGGCGGCATTGCGTTTGTTCTTGCGTGGGCCGGGGGCGACCAAGACGAGCGGGGCGGGGGTGTTGAGTTATCTGTTGTTCGAGGCGGGGTATTGCAGCGAGTTGATTGAATTGGGGCGAAGGGATGCACTGGCCAAGCGCGAGGAGCTGTGCCGGTTTCTGCGGATATCGGAGGCGGTTCCAGCCTGACATTTGCGGTGCGGCTATCGCTGGCAAGCCAGCTCCCACAGGGGCATGTGTCGTTCAGAATTTTTGAATACACATGGAAACCTGTGGGAGCTGGCTTGCCAGCGAAGGCGTCAGTGAGGACGCCGCCGGATCAGAAGTGGAACTTCACCAGGAAGTTGGTCACGCTCTGATTGGTCTTGAACGCACCGGTGTCGTCGATCCCGTACTTGTCTTTCCAGTAGTCGTATTCCACACCGACATACAACTGCTTCTCGCCAAAGCTCAGCGCTTTGCCCAGGTCGTATTTGACCTGTGGGTTGAAGTGCAGGTTGGCGTGGTAATCGCCCTTGGAGTTGGAATCGTTGTCGGTCACCCAGTCCATGTAACCGTCGATCAGGATGTTCGAGTTGCCCACCGGAATGGTGTAGGACCAGACCGGAGTGATCTGCCAGACGTTGTCGCCGGGACGCGAGCCGTCGGTGTGGCG
Source organism: Pseudomonas retamae (assembly GCF_043496865.1). Classification (NCBI taxonomy): domain Bacteria; kingdom Pseudomonadati; phylum Pseudomonadota; class Gammaproteobacteria; order Pseudomonadales; family Pseudomonadaceae; genus Pseudomonas; species Pseudomonas retamae. Next base: position 59,090 of record NZ_JBIEIL010000011.1, on the reverse strand, counting down.
CTGGTAGAAGTTCAGCTGGAAGTAGTCGAAGCCTGGAATCGCCAGGTCGAAACCCGGACCGATCAGATAGGACTCGCTATCGCCTTCGCCGAACTCGTATGTCATGGCCAGCAGCACGTCTTTGATCGGGCCGAACTCGATCTTCTGGTTGAGTACCTTGCCCAGCGAGATGCGTGGCTGGAACTCGCCGTAGTAGGTGTTCGGACCGTTGTTGAAGTCCTTTTCACCGTTGTAGAAGATCTTGTCGAGGAAGAAGAAGTTGTCCCCGTACTTCCATCCGTCAGCGTGTTCGAAAGTCACGGTCTGCTGAATGCGCGGGTTGACCTGGAAGTCCTTGCCATAGAGGTAGGTCAGGCTGTTGTCCTGCCATTGCAGAAGGCCGTCGGCCATGGCCTGCCCCCCCGCCAGCAGCGATCCCGCAAGCATCAGGCTGGTGCACATACGTTTCATTCGGTTGCTCCCAAAGTAGGTGTTCCACGTTTGTTTTTTTAAGATCGGCGCTCTGGTGTGGCGCCTTTTTTCGTTGCTGCAAAATTCATCCGATCGGTCAGCTTCATTGCTGTTAGCAAGAGCTGAGCCAAGGCGTTCGAAAAGACAAAAAACGCCCGCTCGGCTGCTGAAAAAAACAGTCGATTGCGCGTGTTTTCGGGATGCCTCGGTACTGACCGCGGCCGGGATAAGTTGGCTTTTCGGTCAAGAATTAAATTCGGGCTTTTTTTTAGACCGAATTCAGAAGGCCGCGGAGAATACTGACTCAACGGCCAGGTCTCAAGTGCCCCGCAACAGAGCACCGACGACAGGCAGGGCGCACGGTTGCGGATCATCTTAGAAGTGCACCTTGAGCAGCAGGCTCGCGGAGTTCTGGTTGGTATCGAAGTTGTGGCTGTTTTCGATGCCGTACTTGTTCTTCCAGTAGCTGTATTCAGTGCCGACATACAGCTGCTTCTGGCTCCAGCCCAACGCTTTGCCGAGGTCATACTTGATCTGCGGATTGATGTGCAGGTTGGCGTGGTAGGTGCCGCGCGAGTTCTCGTCGTTGTCGACGACCCAGTCGAGGTAGCCGTCGATCAGCACGTCGGAGTTACCCAGCGGGAAGCTGTAAGACCACGCGGGGGTGATCTGCCAGACGCCGTCGCCGGGGCGCGGGCCTTCGGTCTGGCGGCGATAGAAGTTCAGCGTGACGTAGTTGAAACCGGGCACTTTCAGATCGAAGCCGGGGCCGATCAGGTAGGCCTCGCTGTCGCCTTCGCCATATTCGTAGGTCATCGCCAGCAGCACGTCCTTGATCGGGCCGAACTCGATCTTGCGGTCGAAGATCTTGCCGAACGACAGACGCGGGCTGAATTCGCCGTAGAAGGCGTGCGGACCTTTGTTGGCGTCTTCCTTGCCGTTGTAGAAGATCTTGTCGACGAACAGGAAGTTGTCGCCGTACTTCCAGCGGTCGGCGTGCTCGAAGGTCACGGTCTGCTGGATCGACGGGTTGATGGCGAAATTCTTGCCGTACAGATAGCTCAGGCTGTTGGTCTGCCACAGGAGCAGATCGCCGGCCATGGCCTGACTCGCGGCCAGCAGGCCGCCACTCAACATGACGCTGGTTTGCGTGCGGATCATCGGTTGCTCACTCTTGTTTTTATTGTTTGAGACGCAGAGCTGTAGCTTGCCTCTGTGGGAGCGAGCCTGCTCGCGAAGAGGGCGTGTCAGTCGCCATCACTGTTGAATGACACAGCGCTTTCGCGAGCAGGCTCGCTCCCACAAAGGAAAATCAGTGTTGTGCTCAGTGCGCATGGCAATCATTGATCGCCGCACGCTCCTTGCCGCCGAGAATGTTGAACAACAGGTTCAGCGTCAGCGCGCTGAGGGTGGCCATGGCGATGCCGCTGTGGGTGATCGGGCTCATCCACATTGGCAGGTGCGCGAAGAACTCCGGACGGACCACCGGAATCAGGCCCATGCCGATGCTGACCGCGACCAGCAACTGGTTGCGCCGGTCACCGATGTCGGCTTCCTGAAGAATCTTGATCCCGGTCGCAGCGACCATGCCGAACATCGCAATCGCCGCGCCACCGAGCACCGCCGGCGGAATCGACGCGACCAGAAACGCCGCTTTCGGCAGCAGGCTGAGGACGATCAGCAACCCACCGGCGACGATGGTCACCGAGCGGCAACGCACGCCGGTCATCTGCACCAGGCCGATGTTCTGTGCGAACGAGGAGTGGGTGAAGGTGTTGAAGAAACCGGCGAAGAACGATGCGCCGGCATCACACAGCAAGCCGCGGCGCAGCATGCGCGGGCAGACTTCCTGGCCGGTGATCTTGCCCAGCGCGAGGAACATCCCGGTCGACTCGACGAAGATGATCACCACTACCAGACACATCGACAGGATCGGCGCCAATTCGAACTTGGGCATGCCGAAATGCAGCGGCGTGACGAATTGAACCCATGGCGCGCTGGCCATGCCGCTGAGGTCGACCATGCCGATCACGCCGCACAGCACGTAGCCCAGGCACATGCCGATCAGCACGGAAATGTTCACCCAGAAACCGCGCATGAAGCGGTGAACGAGCAGGATGGTTGCCAGCACCAGCGCGGCGATGGCCAGATAAATCGGTGAGCCGAATTGCGCGGCGTCGACACCGCCGCCGGCCCAGTTCACGGCCACAGGGAACAACGATAAACCGATCGAGGTGATGACCGTGCCGGTCACCAGCGGCGGGAAGAAACGCACGACCTTGGACATGAACGGCGCGATCAGCATGCCGAAGAAACCGGCGGCGATGGTGGCGCCGAAGATACCCTGCAGACCGATGCCGGGCATGCCGGCCATGGCGACCATGCTGCCGACCGCCGCAAAACTGGCGCCCATCATTACCGGCATGCGAATGCCCATCGGGCCGATGCCCAGCGATTGGACGATGGTGGCGATGCCGGCGACCAGCAGGTCGGCGTTGATCAGGAAGGCGATTTCTTCACGACTCAGGCCAGCGGCCTGTCCGATGATCAGCGGCACCGCGATGGCGCCACCGTACATCAGCAGAACATGTTGCAGACCGACCAGGATCAGTTGCAAAAGGGGCAAACGCTGAATGGCGGGTGCGTCGGGGATGCGCGCTTTGGACAGCTCGGACATGCAACACCTCGGATCTTTTTTATTCTTGTGATTGAACAGCTGCCGGGTTGCTGGCAGCTGTTTCTTTGCATCAGGTTGACCGCATTGCGGCCAATCGCTGGCAAGCCAGCTCCCACACAGGCAGTGCAAACCTTGTGGGAGCTGGCTTGCCAGCGATGCTTTTACGGCTTAGTTGGTCTGCGCTCCCTGAGCAATCCAGGCACCGATCAGGTCACGTTCCTGCTGGGTCATCTGAGTGATGTTGCCCAGTGGCATGATCTGCGTGGTGATGGCTTGCGCCTGAATGCGCGCCGCGTTCTGGCGGATCTGCTCGGGGGTGTCGAGTATCACACCCGCTGGCGCTGCGCTGAACAACGGGCTGGTCGGTTTCGACGAGTGACAAACCGTGCAACGTTCCTGAATCACGTGGTGCACTTTGTCAAAACCGGGACCGGCGTTGGAGGCTTGCGCCGGTGCTGCGGCAGGCTCGGCAGGTGCCGCAGGTTGCGCCGCGTCAGCCGGTTTTGCGCCACCCCCCAGCGCCGTTTCCGGCAATGGCTGGTACTCGATTTGCGCCGGTGCCTTGGCCACTTCCGGGGCGTTCGACATTGGCATCGGACCGGTGACGTAAGCCAGGCAGATCATGCCCACCGCGCCGACCGGCAGGGTCCAGGCGAACTTGTGGCTGTCGTGACGGGTGTTGAAGTAGTGACGCACCAACACCGCCAACACCGCGATCCCGGCCAGGATCAACCAGTTGTACTGGCTGCCGTAGGTGCTCGGGAAGTGGTTGCTGATCATGATGAACAGCACCGGCAGGGTGAAGTAGTTGTTGTGTCGCGAACGCAACAGGCCTTTGGCCGGCAGCGCCGGATCCGGCGTGCGGTTCTCAGCAATGGCTGCAACCAGTGCGCGTTGTGCCGGCATGATGATGCGGAACACGTTGCCGACCATGATGGTGCCGATGATCGCGCCGACGTGCAGGTACGCACCGCGACCGCTGAACACTTTGCTGAAGCCATACGCTGCGCCGATGATCAGCACGAACAGAATGAAACCGAGCAGAGCAGGGCGTTTGCCCAGGGCCGAGTCGCAGAGGAAGGAGTAGATGAACCAGCCGACGAACAGCGAGCCGAGACCGATGGCCACGCCTTCCGGACCGCTCAGTGTGCTGCCCGGTGCGAGCAGGTAGAGCGTCGGATTGGAGTAGAACACCACGCACAGCAGCGCGATCCCCGACATCCAGGTGAAGTAGGCTTCCCACTTGAACCAGTGCAGGTTTTCCGGCATTGCCGGCGGGGCCAGTTTGTATTTTTCCAGGTGGTAGATGCCGCCGCCGTGGATCGCCCACAGATCACCGGCCAGACCGGTTTTCGGGTTGACGCGGTTGAGGTTGTTCTCCAGCCAGACGAAGTAGAACGACGCGCCGATCCAGGCCACGCCAGTGATCATGTGAACCCAGCGCACGCTCAGGTTCAGCCATTCCAACAGATGTGCTTCCACAGTCTTTACCTCTCGCCTGTCACTCTTGTTGTCGAGTGATCAGACCTTCTCTTATTGGTGGGGTGCGAGGATCAAACGCTCATCCTCTTTGAAAAAATGCTCATCGCAGTTATTGCCTGTGCCACTGCGATCAACCACCAGGAAGTCATCCCGCTTTTCGATCGTCAGCACCGGGTGGTGCCAGACGCCGCGATGGTAATTGATGCCCTGCCTGCCGTTGGTGACGAAGGCGCGGACCAAGCCTGATACAGGTTCATCGCCAAGTGGCGCGACCACGATCAGAAAGGGGTTGCCGAGCAGCGGAATGAAAGCCTGGCTGCCCAGCGGATGGCGTTCCAGCATGCAAACGGTCAGCGGCATGTCCTGCGCGTCGGCGCGGAAAATGCTGATGATCGCGTTGTCCTCAGGCTGTGCGGTTTCGACCGTCGCCAGTTTGTGGAAGCGCATGGTCGAACCGTTGTTGATCATGAAGTGATCGCTGCCGTCGGTTTCGATCACGTCACCGAAAGGGGCGAAGGCTTCTTTGGTCAGCGGTTCAATCGTCAGTGTGCGCATGCTGTTCTTCTTATCCGGATTCTGTGTTGACTGTTCTGACGCCTTCGCGAGCAGGCTCGCTCCCACCTTTGGAATGCAATCCCCTGTGGGAGCGAGCCTGCTCGCGAATGGGTTCAGCGGTTATTTAGCGACCTTGCCCAGTACACGCAGGCGACTCACGCCACCATCCGGAAACACGTTCAGGCGGATGTGGGTGATCGGGCCCAGTGCCTTGATCTGCTCGACGAAGGTGTGTTCGGCGTGCATTTCCAGCTTCTGGCTTGGCAGCAGTTCGCGCCAGAACAGCGACTGGGTTTCGATCTGGCTGTCGGTGCCGCCCTTGACGAACGCGCCCTGGATCGAGCAGGTGTCCGGGTAGTTGCCCTTGAAGTGCAGGGTATCGACCACGATCTTTTCGATCTCGCCCGGATGACCCAGGGCGACGATCACCCAGTCATTGCCCGGCGTGCGGCGACGTGCGGTTTCCCAGCCGTCGCCCATGTTGATGCCACGGCCCGGGTTGAGGATGTTGCTCATGCGGCCAAAGTGTTCGTCGGAGCAGGCGAGGGCGCGGCCACCGTTGAGGGCTGCAGCCAGATCGACTTGCTCGTTGTCGCCGACCGCCGACCAGTCGCGGAACGGAATGCCGTACACGCGCAGGCGGGCGACACCGCCGTCCGGGTAGATGTTGAAGCGCAGGTGGCTGAACGCCTGGTCGTTGCTGATTTCATGATAGTGGTGGCTGTTGCCCTGCAGCTCGACGGCCGACAGCACTTCGGTCCACTGGGTGTTTTCATCCGGCTCGCCCGAGGCCAGGAAGCACGCTTCCAGCGAGGCCGACGGCGGGTAGTTGCCGGTGAAGAATGAAGTGTCGATGTCGACGCCTTTGATCGAGCCCGGTACGCCGAGGCGGATCACTGCGCTGTCGAAACCTTCGAAGCGCTTGCGGCGCGACTCCCAGCCGTCCATCCACTTGCCGTTGTCATCGAACACGCCCTCCTTCCATACGGCCGGGGTCGGCTGAAACAGACGATTGGCGTCTGCGAACCAGTCATCGGTGACCGAAATGATCTTGGTGCCCAGACGGGCGTCGGCCAGGTTGACGTATTTTTCGAAAGGTACGGCGTAAGCTTTCATTCTTCTTGTCTGCCTTTGAATAAGTGGCTGGGGATGCTTGCAGGGCCCTGGGCGTTTACGCGTTCATTCACGCTCGGGCCAGGCTTGCTAAAGAGTCAGTAAACGGAACAGGGCAATCTTGTTGATCTCCGCCAGCGCGCATTTGAACTCGGCTTCCACCGAATTGTTGATGCGCGTTTCGAACGCCGCGAGGATCTGATGCCGGTTGCTGCCTTTTACCGCCATGATGAAGGGAAACTTGAACTTGGCTTTGTAGGCGTCGTTCAGCTCGGTGAAGCGCTGGAACTCTTCGGCCGTGCATTGGTGAATACCGGCGCCAGCCTGTTCATTGGTGCTGGCTTCGGTCAGTTGGCCCTGGACGGCGGCTTTGCCGGCCAGGTCCGGGTGAGCGTTGATCAATGCCAGCTGACTGGCGTGATCGGCGCTCAACAGGATGTCGCTCATGCGCTGGTGCAGGGTTTCGATCTCGTCGATCGAGGTGTCCGCACCCAGGTCGTAGGCCTTTTCGGCCACCCATGGCGAATGTTCGTAGATGTCGGCGAAGGCGTTGACGAAAGCGTCGCGGCTCAGGGTCGACGGTTGCAGGGTTTGAAAGCGGCTCATTGGGCGGCCTCTTGGTACGGGTGGGTTTCATGCCAGTGGCGCGCGATGTCGACGCGACGGCTGAACCACACCTGTTCATGACTTTTGGCGTATTCGATAAAGCGCTTGAGCGAGGCGAGGCGACCAGGGCGGCCGATCAGCCGGCAGTGCAGACCGATCGATAGCATTTTCGGCGCTTCGGCACCTTCGGCGTAAAGCACGTCGAAGGCGTCTTTGAGGTATTCGAAGAAATCGTCACCCTTGTTGAAACCCTGCACCTGGGTAAAGCGCATGTCGTTGGTGTCGAGGGTGTACGGAATCACCAGATGCGGCTTGCCGGTCGGGTTGTTCGGTTCCCAGTAGGGCAGGTCATCGTCGTAGGTGTCGCAGTCGTAGAGGAAACCACCTTCTTCCATCACCAGCCGACGGGTGTTCGGCCCGGTGCGGCCGGTGTACCAGCCGAGTGGGCGCTCGCCGGTCAGTTCGGTGAGGATGCGGATCGCTTCGAGCATGTGCTCGCGTTCCTGCGCTTCGTCCATGTACTGATAGTCGATCCAGCGGTAGCCGTGGCTGCAGATTTCGTGGCCGGCCTCGACCATCGCGCGGATCACATCCGGGTGACGCTGAGCGGCCATGGCCACGGCGAAGATGGTCAGCGGAATGTCGAATTCCTTGAACAGTTTCAGAATGCGCCAGACACCGGCACGGCTGCCATACTCGTAAAGCGATTCCATGCTCATGTTGCGCGCGCCTTGCAGCGGCTGCGCGGCGACCATTTCGGAAAGGAACGCTTCGGATTCCTTGTCGCCGTGGAGAATATTGCGCTCGCCACCTTCTTCGTAATTGAGCACGAAGGACAAGGCGATGCGGGCATTGCCCGGCCAGTGTGGGTGAGGAGGGTTACTGCCGTAACCGATCAGGTCGCGTGGGTAGTCAGCGCTCACTGCAGTCTTCCTTCTTATACGTTGACAGAGGGTGTGGCGGCCTGGCGGTGAGGGAGCAGGCTGGCGTCACAGCGATGGGCTGATTGTATACAACTTTATTTACATTTTGTAAGCCTGAATTTTCGCATTTTTCGCCGACTGTCATCTTTTCCTGATAATGGCGTGAACCTGCAAGAAACCTGCCTGACCCGTCAGCTATTGAACGGAAGGCGCAATGAATAGGCGTATCGCCGGTTAATCTGGAGGAAAGCCCCGAATGGCGGGGGTGGCAAGAAAAATGTCGTTTTTATTGTGTACAATTTTTTTGAAAAGTGTCTTAATCAGTCGCTCGCCGCAGCGTTTCGTGCCCCGAATCGGTGCGGTCTCCTTTTCAACTGACTTCGGGAGGCGCGAAGTCTGACTGCTCCACGCAGGCAGGCGCGCAGAATCAATGGGACGTTTGACTACTCACGTTTTGGACGCTGCACACGGTTGCCCGGGCAGTTCGATCAAGGTCGAACTGTACCGCGTTGAAGGTTCGCAACTGGAATTGGTCGCCAGTGCGGTCACCAACAGCGACGGCCGGGTCGATGCACCGCTGCTGCAAGGCGAGGACTATCGTACCGGGGTTTATCAGGTTCAGTTCCATGCGGGCGATTACTACCGCGCCCGTGGTGTCCAGTTGCCGGAGCCGGCGTTTCTCGACGTGGTGGTGCTGCGTTTCGGCATCTCTGCCGAGCAGGAGCACTACCACGTGCCGTTGCTGATTTCGCCTTACAGCTATTCCACGTATCGGGGCAGTTGATCCCCCAAGCGGCTGCCCCTGCCGGGAAGCGACTGCGCATATAGCTTCTTTGGTCTTTCGCCCGCTCACACTGCGGGCTTTTTTTCGTCTGGCGGTCCCTTCAACTTTCTCTGACAACAAACAACGTCGTCTGCCCCAGCGCGTCCACTTGTACGCCACCGCGCAACCAGACCGTATCGCTGACGCCGTCACGCGTTCGCATCCGCTCGCCCTCGGTCGGCACCGGCCCGGCATCGTCGAATGCATTCACCGGATAAACCCTCAGTGCAAATACCTGATCGATGCCGTCGCGATGAAAACGCACGTCACCTCTCGTATCTTCCGGTGCGGCGTGTTCGATGACATAGCCTTCGTCGGCCAATACCTCGCTGAACAGTTGTTGCAAGCGGGCCGTTGAGGGCTGGCTGGCAAAGCGGTTCCAGTGTTGAGCGAAGCGTGCGGGGTCGAAGTCCAGCCGCGATAAACCATAATCTGGCGTGGAAGGCAGAGGCCGTGAGCCGGTTATGGCACGCGGCCTGCGTAACATCAGCAGCGGATCGGCCAGTTGTCCTTGCGGCGCCTTGTGCAACTGCCTGTGGGTCCAGTAGTGCAACACTCGGTTGAGCAATGCCAATCCTGTACCGGTGATGATCTCGGAGCGACTGGCTTGATTGAACATGGCCCGGGCCAACGCGCTGACGGAACGGTCGGCCAGCGATTTGAAGGTTCTGGCGATGTATTGAGTGATCGGCATTTCAAAGGGAACGACGCTGTCGAGTACCGTCCATTGGTTGTTGTTCATCAGCGCGTATCTGGGTTGCAGCGAAGGGTGATCCCGCAGCATGTATTCGAAAGCGTCGTACAGGGCCGGTGAGAACAACGGATTTTCCAGATAGACCAGCAGAGAATGCGCATTCACGTCCTGCCTCACTATCGGGTAGAAGTGCCCGTCTATCTCGATGTGTTGCCCTAAAGCCGGGCGAACGCTGCGCGCCCAGTCTCGCCAGAGGCCGAAGCGCAGGTTGAGTGGCCCGGGATGGGCTGAGAGCAGACTTTCGCCGAGTGTCTGGCTGGCGTCTGTAGCTTCATCTGCAGGCTGATTGCCTGGCGGTTTGTGTCGCCACAGCCTGGTCCCTGCAATACGTTCGAACAATACCGTTGGTACGTCGCGCGTTGCTGCAAATACCTGCTGATACTGACCGGCGCTGTTTTTGCGCACCATGACGGTTCCTCGCGCAGTGTCTACATAGGTCTTGCGATGTTTGTCGTAGCGCACGCCATCCTCCGTAGCGGAAGCGGGTGTGAGCCGGGCGGCATCTTGCGCAGCCAGATAAACCGGCGTCTCGGCAACAATGCGCTGAGCATCGGCGTACCGCAGTTCAACTGGCGTGTTGTGCGCCAGCCCGTGCGGATTTTCGAAGGTCTGCAGGGGCTGCGGTTGCGCATCGATAGCCGCCGGTAAGTCGGGCGCGCCGGGCTTGCCGGTGGAATGGAGATGAGCTTTGTATTGATCGGCGAGTCCGAAATGCAAATCTGCGTAAGCAGCGTTGCCGTCGGGCGCGCCCGCTTGCGGGCGTAGCGAGCTCGGCGTGATGTCGGACGGAACGGTCCCCGCCCCGGGCTTTGGTGGTTTGAGCATGATTGGGAATCTCTTTGTGTCAGGTGTCGGTGTGTGGATAGCGGTGTCTGCGCAGGAAACCGTGCATCACCGCCGTTGTCAGGGTTGCTTTAACCCTCACGCACAATGAAAAGTGTTGGATGGTCAGCGGACAGTTGTTGTACGCCGCCCACCAGATGGGCCACTTCCGTTTGTTCAAGGAAGCGGTTCAGGTCGTGTGTGTTCTGGGCATTGAGCAAGGCGAGGAAGCCCGGGTCCGTGAAATTGGAGCCTGGGGTGGTGTAACGGGGCACCCGGTCGCCGACGACGAGGGGCAATTTCAGAATGAACAATGCGGCAAGGTTCGGCGAACTGAAAACCAGCGCATTTTCTTCAAGCCGACGCGTAGACGGAGCCACCGTGTAACCGTTGTCTTGCAGGATGTGCACAAACAATTCATGCAGCTTTGTCGCGGTGGGTGTCGCTGTGTAGGCGGCCCACTGCTGAGGAAATTTTTTCGGATCAAAATCCAGGCGCTGGAGCACGTTGAGGTTAGACGCAGGTAGCGCCAGCAGTCCGCTGCCTGCAACGCCGCCGGGCAGCGTCGGCAGTTTTGGCAGCATCAGCAGCGGGTCGGCCAGGCCAAGTCCCGGGGCTTCGTTATTGACCTTGTCGAGCCAATAGCGGTAGGTCAGCGTCATCACTGACAAGCCATCGCCATTTATCCCGCCGGGCAACGAGGCACGGTTGAACACGGCTCGGGCGAGGTTGCCGATCGATTGATCCGAAAGGTGCTTGAACGCAGTGGAAACGTACTGAGTGGGGGACATTTCAAAGGGTGGGTAATTGTCCAGAACCTTCCACTGGCCTTCTCGTTTCAAAGCCCATTTGGGTTGGCGCGAGGGTTCATGACGCAGCATGTTTTCGAACGCATCGTATCGGTCCGGCGAAAAACCGGGGTGCTGCAAATAGACCAGACCGCTGTCGGCTCCCAGATTCTGCGCAACGGTCTGGTAATGTAAACCGTCTATCTCGATCGATTCGCCGGATGCGGGTCGGGTGGTTCGGCCCCAGTTTTTCCATTGGCCGGCGGAAAGGTCCAGAGCCATGGGCTCTCTCGACAAAAGGCGGGTCATCAGTGTGTCCGTGCCGCGCTCGGCCGATAGCCGTTCTTCTGCGGATGTACGTCTGCCGGGGCCAGCCATCGCGTGCACGGGCTCAGCGATCAGAGGATCAGCTCCGGGCGGAGACTGTCGCGACGTGTCGATCTCGCGCCAGAGCTTGCTTCCCGGAATCTGCTCGACTCGCTGGCCGGTCGGCGTCGATTCGCCGGCGTAGGTTTGTCGCCAGCCATCCGCGCTTTTGCCCACCATGACCACGCCTTCATGCAATTCCACGTAGGATTTGTTGCGCTTGTCATACAGAAACCCTTCGTCGCTGCTTGCCTTGCGCTTGAGTTGAAGGACCGATTCGGGATTGATGTAGACCGGCGGCGAGAACCGCTCGCCGGTGGAAGTGCCGGCCAGCGCAGATTGTTCGCCGTGCGCAGCGCGCAGTGTCAGTGAATCAGCCGTGCGCGCAGTACTTGATGCGGAGTGACTGGCCGGCGCGGGACTGATGATGACGCTGGGGCGCGACACAGGTACAGCCGGCAAGGTGGGAGAAAGTGTCGAAGCCGCATTGGCCCCGCTATCGCCCATTGCTGTGGACGGTTGACCGGGCAGGGGATGTGGCAATGTCGTCGACGGTTCGGGTGATGTCGGGCGAGGGACTTTCTTCGGTGGCTTGGCCATTGCTTGGCTCCGATATAAGGCTGATCAGGGGAGGCCGGCAATCGGGAGACTGGTTCGCGGTGCAGTTGCCCCACCGCGTCCTCGCCCGACTTGTTGGCGTGAAGGCGATAGAGTCGGCAAACGCCGGGCGCGGCGTGCGGTATATATGTATTGAGCGCAGAGAGGTTGCTGCGCAGTGTTACGGGCTCCAGGTACCCGCACTTGCCGACAGATCCGGCGAGTGCGGGTGGTGGTGTTCACCGCTCTCTGATAATGAACACCGAATCCGGATCAGACTCGACCTTCAGTACACCACCGATCAGCCAGACCACTTTGTTTTGTGCCGTGGCGGTGGTCAGGGTACGAAACGCCTCGTCGCCAATCCTGCTCGGCAAACCCGGGTCTGCCAGTTCGTTGCCCGGCGTATGGGACAACCCGACGTGGTCAACCGAGCCCAGTTTGAGGAAATACACCTGCTCATGGGGCTCGCGCCTGAACACCAGGGTTGGCCTGTGATGGTCATGCGTCAGGGGGAAGATGTCGTAGCCGCTACGAATCAACAGGGCGCCGAGCAGACGTCGCAGATTCAGATCGCTGGGGTAGGTCTTGTAATGACTCCATTCGACGGGAAAACGCTGTGGGTCAAAAGTCAGCCGTTGCAGCTCGCTGTCGGATTGCGAGGGCATGGGGATGAGCGTCTTGCCGTTGATATCGATCGAAGGTGCCACCGCCAGCATGTTCAGCGGGTCGGCATAGTCCGGTGCCGTGGGAAAGGGCTTTTGCTTCCACTGGTGCAGAACCGCCTGAATATTCACCAGGCCAGTGCCGGTAATGACGGCCGAGTTGTCCGCCCGTTCAAAGAGCTTTCGCGCGACGGCCCATGCCGTGGCTGCGGAAAAGTCCGGGAACGTGCTGGCAACCGATTGCGCGATGGGCTCTTCGAAGAAGCGTTTTCCAGGGTGGACTTCGCCGGGGTCGTTCCCGATGCGAAACGTGGCGACCGGTTGCAACGACGGTGCGGTGCGCAGCATTTTTTCAAACGCATCGAAGCGCGCCGGGGCGAAGTCGGGATGCTGCACGAAAAAGACTTTGGGTGTGCGGTTGGAGCCGACGGGTACGATCGGATAATGAAACCAGCCAAGCTGGATCGATTCCACCGCAGCTGGTTTGTTCAAATGCCCCCACGGTAACCAGAAAAATGGCGTTTGCTCGCTCGCTACGTCGGCCTCGAGCGCAGTCGGTGCGAGTGAACGCGGCTGCTCTGTGGCATCCGCCCGCGCACGTTTGCTCGCTCCGGCGAGCGGCTCGGCCGATTCTGCAACACGTCGAGAACCCGTTACTGGGGGCGTGTCGGTAGCGTCTATCTGCGCGGCCTTGGGCCGCCAGCGCAGCGTGCCGGGAATCTGCTCAAATACGATGCCGGTGGAATGCCTTGTCGCTGCCGAGGCATGCCGGTACTCGCCTTGCGGATCTTTACGAACCATGACGGTGCCTTGCGCCGTGTCGACGAAAGCTTGCTTGAGCTTGTTGTAGCGAATTCCATCGATTGAAAGCTCGGCTTTGGTCAGGGTGTTGGCGTCCTCCGCGGCAAGATAGCCGAGCGGTTGCGACGTCGCAGGGGCGCCGGAATGGCCTGGCGTCGATTGCCTGCCGGGACGTTGAACGTACCAGTCGGGCCGGCCCTCAATCTTCGTCAGCGCCGCTGCGGGTACGCCGGGTGCAAAGGTCATGGGCAGGTAGTAATCGCCGTGCGCATTCTGTTCGACAAGAAAATGGCCGTCGCTGCCGAGTTGCGCGTAGGTGCGCTGGTCCGGCCCGCTGAACAATCCACTGTTTGCGCCGATTGGTGTCAGCTCATTCAAGCGATTCTGCGGCCAGGCGACTGCATTGCGGGTGGCATTTGCGGCGTCGCTGCCCAGCCCCGGCATTGTGCGTACGGTGATTGCCGCCGGGTACGTGACTGACGTACCTGGCGAGCCTGTGGTCGAATCAACGCCGGAGGCGAAGGCGCCAGGCAGGCCCGTTCGGACGTGCGCGCCGGCACCTGAATCCGACTGCACGACGCGCGTAGTCAGGGTGCTATCGGCAGCTGTTGTCACAGCAATTTTTTTCGGTGGCTTGGTCATACATGATTACTCAATGGGTGATGATAACGAGCGCTATCAGTCGCTCGCCGCAATGCCTCGGCGCACTCGTTTGCTTCCCGCAAGGCCAGGGCCCGGAAAGTGGCGGGGAAGTTTCGGTACTCGCTGGTTTTTGCAGAGTGCGTAGATGATGCTGGTAGTTATGTGAGCCGTTATGCCGGGGGCACATCGATCAAAGGCTGCTTGAAAATAGTCGTATCCTGATGACTGCAGCGATTGATCACTCGTAACTCGGAATACTCGACGCGAGACTTGTTGATGCGCAGAACCCAGTCATAGGCGGCAAAGTCGTAACTGAAAGCCCCGGGCAAGTTGTCGGCAAAAACAATGTTGCGCACTTTAACCACCTGGTCAGCCATGGGTGCAAAGGCCTGCGCAAGTGGTTTGTCCTTTTGCGGTTGCTCGAAGAATCGCGCATCGAGGCCGTCGCGATAGATTCGGTCGAAGGACAGGTCCACCACATGAACGATGCCTTGTTCGCTGATGACACGAACCTGATCGATCAAGTCTTCGCTCTCATAAACGGGTAGGTGAATCGTGCAGGTGCCTATCTGCAACCGATTGTGTTCCAGCTTGATATCGATCTTGCCGAGCGACGTTGCATCGAGTTCCCACGTCGAAGAGTACGGCAGTCGGACCGTGGCATTGGCCAGCGCGCCGGGGGTGGAAAGTTTGAGCGTCATGTCGGCGACGAGGTGAATCAGGTACGTGGCACCTTCGCCTTCAAGGCTTTCCATTGCGGTTTGATCTGGAAGGGAGGTCAGGGCAGCGCAACCGTTTTTGTCTGTCAGTTTGTACGGTTCGTTATTGGGTAGTTCATAGGCGATTTGCTTCTCTCGCGGTTTCAGAGGCAAGTTGAGCGCTGTCGTCCAGTGATTGAAAGCATGCACCTTGTAGTTGTCGTCGGCCGGCGCGGCATCTGTTTCCGGTGTCAATTGCGCATTCAAGGCGACACCGTCATTGAATATCAGAAGGTACTGATGACTAGGGCGCAAGGCCATGGTCCGCAGGATCTTGATCATGTTTCGCGGATCAGTTCCACCTCGGGCCCAGGCGAACTGGCTGAGGGTCAGGGTTTTCGTTCCAAGGTGGTAAACAAGATCACAGCCGGCGAGCAGGTCCTTGTGTTTCTCTGACTCGCGGGCACTGAACTGTGCTTCGACCCTGGTTAACTCATCGCTGGCGTAATCCAGATGAATGCTGGTTACTGTATTGGGCCGTTCTGTCGAATAGAACGAGATGTTTTGCTCGGAGCGGGGAAGATAATATCGAGCTTCGTTCTGATGCAGGGTCCAGCATTCGGGTTTGTAAACAATGACCGGTTTCGCCGGCCGTCCATATTTTATGATCACGACTTCAATATCGACACTTTGACCACTATCGAGCGTTTCCGGCAGGTCAGGCTGCAGCTGATAACCATCCTTGGTCAAGAACGTCAGGTTGGTGTTTTTGACCCGAGTCTCGTTATCGGTCGTTTCATATATATCGTGGATGACTACTACGTTTTTCGGTCTGTCATGAAATTCAAATCCAGAAGTGATAACCAGCGAGTTGTTCTCGATTACCCAACTTTCAATCAGCCCGATACGCCAGTTGAACTCAATGGTACTGTGCTGCGCGCCGTCCTCGATGATGTAAAAACGACCTTCACGGTGATCGATGAAATACTCATCGGCACCTTCTTCTCCCGAGGCTGTGGCCCCTTCATGCCACAGTTGTATCTGATCATTTCCCGCGCCGGCTTTTATCGTGTCGCGGCCACGTGATTTGATGATGTTGCGGTGTTCGGTGCCAGTCACTGTACTGGCAGCACTTCTTACGGTTTCAACGTTCTCGATATTTTCCAGCAGGCTGTGGAATTGATAGGTCGCGCCGTCTTCTGCCTCGATATCGGGTGTTCTGACTTGCAGCGTGCCGGCGGGTAAATCGACGTCATAGCCTCTAGGGGTGTCCTTGAAGCCATTCAGAACCAGGGTGTCGTTGCCTGCCGCTCCTTTGATTTTCGAATAGGCCGACCCTTTCTCGATTTTCGATAGCTGATCCGCAGCCGCTTCAAACACGAAACGATCGTCTTTCTCTCCGCCGGTCAGGTCCTTGGTTCCCGAGCCGTAATGAAAGACATTCGATTTCTTCTCAACGCCCTTGATCGAATCACGTCCATCGCCGATCAGCCAGAGAATGCTCTTGTCGTCTCCGGCAACGCCGAGTGCAGCGCCGGGGGTGTCCTGGGTAACCCCGTCGCGAGCATCGATGGTGTCATCTGCACCGCGGACCTTCGGGACGTTTTCGGTTTGCCAGGCATCGATTTTGGTCCACCAGTTACGCTTCCAGACTTGCGTGGGTACTAGGTCAACATCAAATGCGCCATTGACCACCGCTTCGGTGGAGTCCTTGAGGTCGACGTCGAGCAATCTGCGTGCCGTGCGCTTGAGTTGTTCAGCATGCTGGATCAGGGTTCTGGCCTGGTTGTAGCGGTCCCTGACGCCTTGTTCGACATCCAGCATGCAGAACGAAAAGAAGCCTGAGCGCCAGCGTTCATCGAGTGTCAGTTCGATATAGTCGTCAATGTCATCGACGATACGCACCGCGCCGTACACCTGCGATCCGATCGCCAGCACTGCACCGGCGAGCAAGCCTGCCGGGCCGACAAATGACAAGCCTGCCAATGCCGCGGTACCGAGGATTACGGTCATGGCGGCACTGGTGATGCTCAAACCGGCGCTGACATAATGATCGATGGCTTCCTTGCCGGTTGCGTGGCTGGCGGCATTCAAGGATTTGACCGCGGTGAATACATCGAAGGGCAACGTCAGTGCGCCCCCCAACAGACCGCCGGATCGGCCGAGTCTTAGCGCAAACCTGGTTTTGGCAAAATCCCTGAACGCGTTTTTCCCCGCGGTAAGCATCTCGGTTGCGACCTTGCTGACGCCAACGTCAATGGCAATGGAGCCCAGCTCCGAGGCAATACCCACGCTGTTCAGTACCACTTCAGAGGTGTCGCCCGCCCTGATTGCAGTCACTATGCCGCGCAATCCCATGAATATGCCGAAAGCCTGAATGCCAACACTCGAACCCACGGTGAGATGGGTTTTTGCCGCGGCCACCCAGCGCCGTGTGTTGTTCGGTAGTTGTGTGTGCTGCAAATCAAGTTTCTGTGCGCTGTTCAAAAGCTTTTCGAGCTTGCTGCGATAGTTGCCCGGATCCTCTTCGACTTGCGCGCTTTCCCGGGTTATCCGCGGTGCGGTTATCGGGCGCCGACTGGCGATGTCAAAGAGCAGGGTCGGCAACAGATAAACATCGTGGCCGGTCGAGGACTTCATGTGCCGCGCGATATCGCCCGCGCTGAACTGTAGCGAATTGATGAATGAGCGCTTGGGAATACGAAAGAATGTGTTGTCGCCGTTCAGGGGCTGCCCGTCGATTGTGGCGCCCAATGTATTCAGAGAAGCCCGTGTTATCGAAATCTCACCGATCTGAATGGGGCCGAATATCGTGTCGTTGACAATCAGTTGACCGATTTTGCTTTTGACCTGGGTGTCCACTGGCGTATCGCCGACACCGTCAATATCGATTGTCGAAGTGTTGCGCTCATTGCTCTCGATCCTCATGTCGGTTATGACGACTGGATCGGTTTGAATCGAAGCTTCGCTTATTAATGTGGCCATTTGAACGTCCTTGTTCCGACAGATTGCCGTGGAATAAAGGCCGGATAGTAAGGGGGGCGTTCAAACGATGTACATCAATGGGTTGTTGCGGTGTATTGCATATAAACAAGTAATGATTACTTCGCGAGTTCAAACTATTGAAGGTAATCAGTATGGAAGTCGCCAGTCTGTTCTGTAACTTCGTATGAAGGCTGGCGCCCCCGTGCTGTCAGGTCGGGGGACGCCAGGTCAGTTGGCTTAATGACTGCTGAGCAACGAGGCCGCGCCGGCCCCGCCGAACAGGCCGGCACTGATGCGGTTGAACCAGCTCTGGCCCTTGCCGCTACGCAGGTAACGCGCCGCGCCGTGGGCACCGAGGCCGTAGGCCAGTTTGCACAACAGGTCCAACACGGTCCAGGTGGCGATCATCACCAGCAGTTGCGGCAGAAATGGCTGCTCGGCGTTGAGAAACTGCGGCAGGAACGCAGCAAAAAACAGGATGTCTTTTGGATTGCTGGCGCCCAGCACGAAGGCGCGGGTGAACAGTGCGCGAAAGCGCGGCACCGGCGCGGCTTGCGGAACATCGGCACCGACCGACGGCTGACGCGACTGTTGCCAGCTCTGCCAGGCGAGGTAGAACAGATACAGCGCGCCGACGATTTTCAGCGCGCTGAACAGTTGCTCGGAGGCGAGCAGCAATGCACCCAGACCCAACGCCGATGCGCTGAGCAGACAGATCGAGGCCGTGACACCGCCGAGAAACGCCGGGTACGAACGACGCAGTCCGTAGTTCAGGCTGTTGCTGATCATCAGCAAGGACAACGGCCCGGGAATGAGGATCACCACCAGCGCGGCGCCGCTGAACAGCAGCCAGGTTTCCAGACTCATTTTTTGCTCCTTTTTGTTGTGTTCATGAATGTGCAAAAGCCCCACCGGTGAGGGTGAGGCTGTTTGAAACCCGGACCGCGCAGCGCTTACAGGAAGATGAACTTGGCGATGAAGATTGCGCAGAGCACCCACAGGCTGACGGAGATTTCCTTGTACTTGCCGGTCCCGGCCTTTAACGCCACGTAAGTGATGAAGCCCAGTGCAATGCCGTCGGCGACCGAAAAGGTCAGCGGCATCATGATCGCAGTAACGATGGCCGGGATCGCATCAGTGGCTTCGTCCCATTCGATATGGGCCATGCCGCCCATCATCAGCATCGCGACGTAGATCAATGCACCGGCAGTGGCATACGCGGGAATCATGCCGGCCAGCGGTGCGAAAAACATCGCCGCTATAAATAGCACACCTACGGTGACGGCGGTAAGACCAGTCCGACCACCAGCGGCCACACCTGCGGCACTTTCCACGTAACTGGTCACCGGCGGAACACCGACCACGGCGCCGAATACGCTGGAGGCACTGTCGGCTTTCATCGCGCGGGAGAGGTTTTCGATACGACCATCAGGGTTGACCAGATTGGCGCGCTGGGCGACACCCATCAGCGTGCCGGCGGTGTCGAACATGTGCACGAACAGGAAGGCGAGGACCACGCTGATCATGCTGACGTTGAACACGCCGGCAACGTTCATGGCCATCCAGGTCGGCGCCAGGCTTGGCGGGGCGGACATGATGCCCTGGTAATGAACGATGCCCAGACCCCAACCGGCGAGGGTAACGGTGATGATGCTGATGAGAATGGCGCCGAAGACTTTGTGGTAGCTGAGGATCGCAATCATCAGAAAGCAGATCGCGGCGAGCAGCGGGCCGGGTTCGCGCAGCGAGCCAAGCTTGATCAGGGTGGCTGGGCTATCGACGACGATGCCGGCGGTTTTCAAACCGATCAGGCCGAGAAACAGACCGACCCCGGCGCCCATCGCAAAGCGCAGGCTGACCGGAATGCTGTTGAGCAGCCATTCGCGGATGCGCGAGAACGTCAGGATCATGAACAGCACACCGGAAACGAACACCGCGCCCAGTGCGGTTTCCCAGTTGTAGCCCATGGTGCCGACCACGGTGTAGGTGAAGAATGCATTGAGGCCCATGCCCGGCGCCAGGCCCACCGGCCAGTTGGCGTAGAGGCCCATCAACAGGCAGCCCAGCGCGGCGGCGATACACGTGGCGACAAAGGCTGCACCGTGATCGATCCCGGCATCGGCCATGATGTTCGGGTTGACGAAGATGATGTAAGCCATGGTGATGAAGGTTGTCAGACCGGCAATCAGCTCGGTCTTCACCGTGGTGCCATGCAAGCTGAGTTTAAACAGACGCTCCAGCAGGCCAGTGCGTAAGGGCGGCGAGAGATCCAGCGGCGATGCTTCGGATTTGCGGCTTTCCACAGCGAGTACTCCTCAAGAGTTTTATTGTTATTTCCAGGGCCGGACCCATGAGGGGTGGCAGCGGCCCTTTGAGGCATACGCGAATTTGTTGACCATGCGGTCAGGAACTCGCACGCTGTGGATTATGCTTTTGTGTACAAATAAAGCAAATATTGTTTTTGGTTTTGTCTTCAGTTTTTCCATTGATAGGGATATATGGCCCTTCAGGGCCCTATCGCTGGCAGGCCAGCTCCCACAGGAGTCGTTGGTTTCTTCATATCTGTGTACTCCCTTGGTCATTGTGGGAGCTGGCTTGCCAGCGATGAGGCCCGAACAGTCAATCGAGAGCTGCCTGGCGCTTGCCCAGCGCCACATTCACCGCCAGCCAGCCATTCACCGCCGCCTCGCCAGCCTCGGCAAATACCCGCTCGAGCAATTTCACCTGTTCGCGGCGCAGCGCCTGCTCGAACTTCGCGCCTTCCGCAGTCAATTCCAGCAGGCGTTTTCGCTTGTCGGTCTGCGACGCCACGCTGTCGACCAGATGCATTTCCTGCAACTGGCGCAACGGTATGTTCAGCGCCTGTTTGCTCACACCGAGCAGCGCCAGCAATTCCTTCACGCTCAGATTCGGGTAACGCGCGATAAAAAACACGATGCGCTGATGCACCCGCGACAGACCGCGGCGTTCGAGCATTTCGTCTGCCTTGGCAGTGAACGCCTGATAGCCGAAGAAAAACGCTTCCATGGCGTGCTGCTGGCTGGTCGGGTTTTTAAGGTCAAGCATGTTGACGTACTCGCTGGTGTTGGCGTAATTTCAGTCAAGCAGTTTGACTTATTTTCCTTACGCCTCGCTACCGGTGACTTCCATGGCTTTTTCCGAACGTGTCACGCGCCTTAAAAGTTCTTTGATCCGCGAAATCCTCGCTGCCGCTCAGCGCCCCGAGGTGATGTCGTTTGCCGGTGGCTTGCCCGCCGAGGCCATGCTGCCGAAAGTCGAGTGGGCCGACATGCCGCTGTCGCTCGGCCAGTACGGCATGAGCGAAGGCGAACCGGCGTTGCGTGAAGCGTTGGCGGCGCAGGCGAGAGCGCTTGGGCTGGAATGCCAGGCGAGTCAGGTGCTGGTGGTCAGCGGCTCCCAGCAAACTCTCGATCTGGCGGCGAAACTGTACATCGACAAAGGCACGGAGATTTTGCTCGAAGCGCCGACCTATCTCGCCGCGCTGCAGATATTCCAGCTGTTCGGCGCCGATTGCCTGACCGTCGCGCAAGAGGCCGACGGTCCGAATCTGGTGCAATTGCGCCAACGCCTGGAACAGCATCGTCCCGCGTTCATCTATCTGATCCCGACCTTTCAGAACCCGTCCGCCGTGCGCTACAGCGAAGCCAAGCGTGCCGCCGTCGCGGCGCTGCTCGATGAATTCGGCGTGACGTTGATCGAAGACGAACCTTACCGTGAACTGACGTTCGACGGCGCCAGTGCCAGACCGATCGCCGGCCGCTTGCAAAGCGCCAGTTGGGTCTACACCGGCACCGTGTCAAAAACCCTGCTGCCAGGGTTGCGCGTCGGCTATCTGATTGCCAGCCCCGACCTGTTTCCACATCTGCTGAAACTCAAGCAATCCGCCGATCTTCACACCAATCGCATCGGCCAGTGGCAGGCACTGCAATGGATTGGCAGCGACAAGTATCAGCGGCATCTGAGCGAGCTACGCGGGTTCTACCGGCAGCGGCGCGATGCGTTTCAAGCGGCGCTGGAAAAGCATTTTGCTGAATTGGCGGATTGGGAAACGCCTCAGGGCGGGCTGTTTTTCTGGCTGACACTGAAGCGGCCGCTGGACACGCGAACGTTGCTCAACGATGCCTTGGCCAACGATGTGGCGTTCATGCCAGGTGAGCCGTTTTTCCCGGAGCCGGATAACCACCTTGGGCATTTACGTTTGAATTTCAGCCACATCGAGCCGGCGCGACTGGATGAAGGATTGCAGCGATTGGCGGCGGTGGTGCGCAAGGCTCAGCACGATAAAGCGGCGTAAAAAAAACCGGCTTGAGGGCCGGTTTATTTTTGTCTGGGATTTTTGGTGCCTGGCAGGGCCTCATCGCTGGCAAGCCAGCTCCCACAAATTTTTTTAACGCCACAGATCAATGTGGGAGCTGGCTTGCCGGCGATGAGGCCATCAGCAACTCCGCCCAACCATCAGACCGCAGCGAAGCGCTTGTCCAGATAATCAATAATCACCTTGGACTCATACATCCAGGTCGTCTGGCCATTCTCTTCAATGCGCAGGCAAGGCACCTTGATGCGGCCGCCCTGTTCCAGCAGGGTCTGCCGGTCCTGTTCGTTATTCTTCGCGTCTTTGAGCGCCACCGGCACATTCAGGCGACGCAGGGTGCGACGGGTCTTCACGCAGAACGGGCAGGCATGGAACTGATACAGGGTCAGATCCTTGGCGGCGGCGTCGACTTGCGCCTGAGCAGCGGCAGGGCGTTGTTTCTTGCCCGGACGGGTGATGAAATCGGCGAAGATAACCAGTTGGCCGAGGCCGACACGAAGCGCTTTGACGAACACGTTGAAAGCCTCACGGTGCGAATTGAGAAAGGCGCGCAGCTTACCCGATTTTTTGCGGACGAAAAAAAACCGGCGATGAAAGCCGGTTTTTTCTGCGGCGGCGAATTACTTGATGAGGCTGAGGAACTCGCTGCGGGTCGCGGCGTTTTCGCGGAATTCACCGAGCATCACCGAAGTGATCATCGACGAGTTCTGCTTTTCGACACCGCGCATCATCATGCACATGTGCTTGGCCTCGATCACCACTGCAACGCCCAGCGCACCGGTCACCTGCAACACGGCATCGGCGATCTGACGGCTGAGGTTTTCCTGAATCTGCAGGCGACGAGCGTACATGTCGACGATCCGCGCAACCTTCGACAGGCCCAGCACCTTGCCGCTCGGGATGTAGGCCACATGCGCCTTGCCGATGAACGGCAGCAGGTGGTGCTCGCACAACGAATACAGCTCGATGTCCTTGACCAGCACCATTTCGCTGTTGTCGGAGCTGAACAGGGCACCGTTGGTGACCTCTTCGAGCGTCTGTTCATAACCGCGGCAGAGGTACTGCATGGCTTTGGCGGCACGCTTTGGCGTGTCGAGCAGGCCCTCGCGGGAGACGTCCTCGCCCAGTTGGCCGAGAATCGCGGTGTAATTCTGTTCCAGGGACATGAAACTACCTGTGGGGGGATTTTCGCAAGCGGCAAGGGTACGGCGGCGGACACAACCCTGCAAGTTCGGTGTGACGCGATTATTCGTCGCGGCCTTCCATCATGGTGCGTTTGAGCATCACATAAACCGCGCCGGCGCCGCCGTGTTTTGCCTGGCAAGAGCAGAATCCGAGGACCTGCGCATGCTGGCGCAGCCAGGTGTTGACGTGGCTTTTGATCATCGGCCGCTTGCCGTCCAGCCGCACAGCCTTGCCGTGGGTCACGCGTACGCAGCGGATTTCAAACTTGGTCGCTTCGGCGAGAAAGGCCCACAGAGTTTCCCGGGCCTTCTCCACGCTCATGCCATGCAGGTCGAGGCTGCCTTCGAACGGGATCTGGCCGATCTTGAGCTTGCGCATCTGGCTTTCCTGCACCCCGTCGCGTGCCCACATCAATTCGTCTTCCGGGCCGACGTCGATCACGAACTGGTCGGACAGGCCGTCAATGATGGTGGTATCGCTGCGCACGGTGGCGGACTGGCGCAACTTGGCGATCTGCGCGCGGTCAGCCTTGGGTTTGCCGGTGTCGGCGCGGTCGTGCTTGATCGGCTTGACGCCTTGGATGGCACTTTTGAACAGGGAAAAATCGTCGTCTTGCATGTCAGCCTCCGCGAAGGGCGGCCAGTTTACCCAAGTCGAAACAAAACGGCCCGGCAAAAAGCCAGGCCATTGAATCAGTCGTGTTTCTTCATCAGGTGCGGGGACATGTTCAGTTCCCGCGATTGCCGGGCGCGACGGCGGCAACGGCGCCACAGGGCGACACCGAAATACAGAAACAGCAAGCCGACCGCCAGAATGATTGCCGAGCCCATCGGCGTAGCGTTCAGGTCACCGAGCGCCGGCGGGCGCCCGAGCAGGCTGGCCGCCCCGGCCATCGCCAGCAGCACGCCGAACGTCGCCAGAATGGCGGCGATCGCAGCGCCAAATCGAAAACGCCAGTTGCTTTGGCCTTTGGGCCGCAAGCGGCGTGCGTCAAATCCATCGGATAACTTCATTCCGACCTTCCTCAATGGGTATCGGCCCTTCGACCGGGAGTTGACCGGGTTGTTCCTGAGGCTATGGCATTTGCGGCAAATCAGCGGGCTTTATGGATGAGCGGCGCCGCAAGCCGCTCATCCGCGCAGATCAGATCAGGTCTTGCGTCAGGGCGAGGGTGGCGAAGTTGTCCGCCATGATCGCCATTTCGGCTTCCTGCACTTGCTCGGCCTTGAGCACGCCGCCCTTGAACGGCAAGTCGCGGGTAGCGCAGGCGTCTTCGACCAGGGTGCAGCGAAAACCCAGATTCTTCGCTGCGCGCACGGTGGTGCTGACGCTGGAATGGCTCATGAAACCGCAGACGATCAGGTCCAGCGAACCCAGATTCTGCAGGCGGTCGAGCAATTCGGTGCCGTGAAACGCGCTCGGCAGCAGTTTGCCGATGATGGTTTCATCGCCCTGCGGTTCAAGGCCTGGGATGAATTCGCCGCGCTCGCCCTGCGGGTCGAACAGGCCACCGACGGTGCCGAGGTGGCGCACATGCACGATCGGCCGCCCGGCGGCACGGGCTGCGGCAACCAGTTGTTTGATGTTCGCGACGGCCGCGTCCATGCCGCTCAGGGCCAGCGGGCCACTAAGATATTCTTTCTGGGCATCGATGATGACCACGGTGGCATGACTCAGTGTGGCCGCTGCGTAACCGCGACCGCTGAGTTGAAACATCGTTTTTGGAACGGACATTCTGGGGCTCCTTGGGGTGGGGCTTTTGCGACATTGTCCTCTGGCTGAGCGTTTCTGTGAATCGCTACCATCGTAGGCGCCGTCGTTATTGGCCTGCAGCCTTGTCAAGTTACACCTTCTGTTCAATAGCTGATGCAAAAAACAGAAAACTCCTACCGTCGCCGCACGGGTTTTCCTGCGTCGTCGTCACGCGTTTTGGCTGTTAGAATCGCCAGTCGTTTTTTCAGGAGTTCTGCCCGTGATCACTTCCCGACTTCGTACCCTGCGCGACCATATCCGTTGGGCCGTCAGCCGCTTCCATGGGGAGGATCTGTTTTTCGGCCATGGCACCGACAATGCCTGGGACGAAGCCCGGCAACTGGTACTGGGCGCCCTGCATCTGCCGTGGGAGATCGCCGACAGCTACCTTGATTGCGCGCTGGAAGACGATGAGCTGGTCAACCTGCAACGGCTGCTCAAGCGTCGCATCGAAGAGCGCATTCCTACCGCGTACCTGCTGGGCGAGGCGTGGTTCTGCGGCATGTCGTTTATCGTCGACGAGCGCGTGCTGATCCCGCGTTCACCGATTGGCGAGCTGATCGAAAACCGCTTTGCACCGTGGCTCGGCAATGACCCGGCGCGGATCCTCGACTTGTGCACCGGCTCCGGTTGCATCGGTATCGCCTGTGCCTACGAGTTTCAAAATGCTGAAGTAGTGCTGGCCGATCTTTCGTTTGAAGCGCTGGAAGTGGCCAATCAGAATATCGAACGGCATGGTGTCGACGAGCGCGTCTATACCGTGCAGGGCGATGGTTTCGATGGCTTGCCGGGGCAGCGTTTCGACCTGATCGTGTCTAACCCGCCCTACGTGGACGCGGAAGATTTCGCCGACATGCCGGATGAATATCAACACGAACCCGAGCTGGGCCTGGCCTGTGGCGATGATGGCTTGAACCTGGTCCGGCGCATGCTCGCCGAAGCGGCGGATCATCTGACCGAGAAGGGCCTGCTGATTGTTGAAGTGGGCAACAGCCAGGTTCATGTCGAGGCGTTGTACCCGGAAGTGGATTTTGCCTGGCTGGAATTCGCCCGTGGCGGGCATGGCGTGTTCATGCTGACGGCGGAGCAGTGCCGCGCGCATCAGGCTTTGTTCGCGTCCCGCGTCTAAAGACTAAAAGCTTCGCGAGCAGGCTCGCTCCCACAGGGAAATGCATTCCAGGGTGGGAGCGAGCCTGCTCGCGAATGGCCGCGCCTCAGTCTGAAGCCTTTACCGGTGCGTAGCAATCCAGATCAACAGCCCCGCCTGAAACACCGCAAACGCCACCAGACAGGTAATGGTGAAACGCAACCCGGCGTCTTCACGCTTGAACTTGCTGACTTTCTCTTCCTGCTTTTTCAGCTTCACTTCCTGCTCGGCCAGATTCTGCTCGGCCTGCTGGAGCATCTGCGCCGCTTCAAGAATTTCGACGATCTGCAGCTTTTCGCTGTTCCAGTCACCGAGCAGATCGCCGACCTGCGCGGTCTTGATACTGCCCTTGAGATGCTGGGCATCGGCGTACGCCACGTCGAAACCATGTACCCGTAGAAAGTGATCGCGACGCAGACGGGTGTCTTCGTTCAGCGCGTCCTTGTTGTTCAGATCCATGCCGTCGACGGTGTAGCCGGGCCAGCGTTTTTTCGCCCAGTTGATGCCTTGCGCGGCGATGAAACGGCCGATGCCACGGTTCAGCGGTTCGATCTGCAAGCCGCTGTCCGGACCGAAGCGCACGCGCTTGGTGCTGTGATCAGCCCACACGTCGAGGACATTCTGTTCCTTGCGCACGCGCTGGCCGGGCAGTTTGATTGCCATGCGCATCAGGCTGTGTTCTTTGCTGTGACGCTCGGCGTAGCCGAATTCGACGAAGCGCAGCGGCCGCCCGCCGGTGTGGCGATCGGTCTGCAGTGGCGCCAGGCGGAGCATCTTGTGGTGCTCGGCGTGAACATCCGCCCACGGCAGCTCGACCGCTGGCGGTGCGTCTTTTTCAGCGGTGGTGTCGGGTGAAGTCTGGGTATCAGTCATAACGGCGCGATCCTGTCCATGCCCTGCTTGTCACCAGCCGTTGCGCTGGCGACAAAGGCTTATCGGCCGTTTTTTCAAGGACTGGAGGGTAAACAGCGGTTAACGGGTGCGAAGTCCGTCAATAAAACCGAGAATCGCCGAACCAAGCTCGGCAGCCAGCGGCAAATTCGGGTCCTTGTACGAGGCCAACTGCCGTTTCATGTCGTTGTGAACGATGCGCAGCACGTGGTTCATGCCTTCGATCACCACCAGTTGCGCATCCGGTTTGGCGGCCTTGAGCAGCTTCGCGTCTTCGGTGCCGACCTGGATGTCATTGCTGCCCTGAACGATCAGCGCCGGCATCTGCAACTGCGCGAAGGCTTTGGCAGGGTCCTGGCGGAACAGCGAAATCAGGTATGGCTGCACGCTCGGGCGGAAAATCACCTGCAACGGTTGCGGCACATTGTCATCGGTGCGCCCGGCCTTGAGGCTGTCGAGCAGTTCATTGCTGCGCAGCATCAGCGGCGGCGGCAGGCTGCGTGCCAGTTGTTCGCGGATCACCTGATCGACCGGCCGCGCGCTGCCGGACAGGGAAATCACCGCCGCCGCATCGAGTTTTGGCGCGGCGAGGCTGGCGATCAGCGCACCTTCGCTGTGACCAAGGACGATCAGCGGGCCGAAACGCGGGTCGGCCTTGAGCTTCTGCCCCCACGCCACGGCGTCCGCCGCGTAAGACTCCACCGACAGATTGCGCTCGTCCGGCGTCGCAGCGAGGCTCGCGGCCACCCCGCGTTTGTCGTAACGCACGCTGGCGATGTTGTGTTTGGCCAGCACCCAGGCCAAACGCTTGAGGCTGTCGTTGCGCCCGCCGTCGGGGTTGTTGCCATCACGATCGGTAGGACCGGAGCCGGAAATGATCAGGACAACCGGCACCGGGCTGTCAGACTTTGGCAGCAACAGCGAACCGTAAAGTTCGCCGTTGTCTGTAGTCAGAGTGACCGGGCGTTGCAGGACCGTCGCTTGGGCAAAGCCCGTGAACAGGGTAAGACTCAAGATCAAAACTCGCAGCATCATCACGCCATCATTCGCCAAGGTGCCGGTTGGACTCGCCAACACCGCCAAGGTTCGAGGATGAACTACTCGGTTAGCCTGCGTATACTGGCGCGCATCAAGAATTCGGGTTTGATTTCACGGAGCGTCCTGCATGTCCGGCAATACCTACGGCAAGTTGTTCACTGTCACCACCGCTGGCGAAAGCCATGGTCCGGCGTTGGTCGCCATTGTCGACGGCTGCCCGCCGGGCCTGGAGATTTCCCTGGAAGATCTGCAGCGCGACCTCGATCGCCGCAAGCCGGGCACCAGCCGCCACACCACCCAGCGCCAGGAAGCCGACGAAGTCGAAATCCTCTCGGGCGTGTTCGAAGGACGCACCACCGGCTGCTCGATCGGCCTGCTGATCCGCAACACCGACCAGAAGTCCAAAGACTACTCGGCGATCAAGGATCTGTTCCGCCCGGCCCACGCCGACTACACCTACCACCACAAATACGGCGAACGCGATTATCGCGGCGGCGGTCGCAGCTCGGCGCGGGAAACCGCAATGCGCGTGGCGGCCGGGGCGATTGCGAAGAAATACCTGGCCAGCCAGGGCATCGTCATTCGTGGCTACATGAGCCAGCTCGGCCCGATCGAAATCCCGTTCAAGACCTGGGATTCGGTGGAAGAGAATGCCTTTTTCAGCCCTGACCCGGACAAGGTGCCGGAGCTGGAAGCCTACATGGACCAGTTGCGTCGCGATCAGGATTCGGTCGGGGCGAAGATCACTGTGGTCGCCGAAGGTGTCATGCCCGGCCTGGGCGAGCCGATTTTCGACCGTCTCGACGCCGAACTGGCCCACGCGCTGATGAGCATCAACGCAGTGAAAGGCGTGGAAATCGGCGCCGGTTTCGCCTCGGTCGCCCAGCGCGGCACCGAGCACCGCGATGAAATTACTCCCGAAGGTTTTCTCAGCAACAACGCTGGCGGCATTCTCGGTGGTATCTCCTCCGGTCAGCCGATCGTCGCCCATCTGGCGCTGAAACCGACATCGAGCATCACCACTCCGGGCCGTTCGATCGACATTCACGGCAACCCGGTCGATGTGATTACCAAGGGCCGCCATGACCCGTGCGTCGGCATCCGTGCCACGCCGATTGCCGAGGCAATGATGGCCATTGTGCTGATGGACCACCTGCTGCGTCACCGTGGGCAGAACGCCGATGTACGTGTGAGCACGCCGGTGCTGGGCCAGCTCTGATGGCTGCGCTCAAAGCCGTCGCGGCATAACCGGCGTGGCGGCGCTTGCGTACTGGCGGCTGTCCAGTTTCTATCTGTTCTATTTCGCCTTGCTCGGTTCGACGGCGCCGTTTCTGGCGCTGTACTTCGATCATCTCGGCTTCAGCGCGGCACGCATCGGCGAGCTGGTGGCGATCCCGATGTTGATGCGCTGCGTGGCGCCGAACATCTGGGGCTGGCTCGGCGACTACACCGGCAGGCGCCTGGCCATCGTGCGCTTTGGCGCGGTGTGCACGCTGCTGACCTTTTCGCTGATCTTCGTCAGCAAGAGCTACGCGTGGCTGGCGATGGTCATGGCCCTGCATGCGTTTTTCTGGCACGCGGTGCTGCCACAATTTGAAGTCATCACCCTGGCGCACTTGCAGGGTCAGACTGCACGCTACAGCCAGATTCGCCTGTGGGGCTCGATTGGTTTCATCATTACCGTGGTCGCGCTGGGCCGGCTGTTCGAGTGGTTGAGCCTCGATATCTACCCGGCGGCGCTGGTGCTGATCATGGCCGGCATCGTCCTCAGCAGCCTGTGGGTGCCGAACGCGCAGCCGCCACAAGGCAACCGGCCGAGCGGCGAGGGCTTTCTCAAGCAGTTGCGCAATCCTGGCGTGCTGGCGTTTTATGCCTGCGTTGCGCTGATGCAGATGAGTCACGGCCCGTACTACACCTTTCTGACCTTGCACCTGGAACGACTCGGTTACAGCCGCGGCGTGATCGGCATGCTGTGGGCGGTAGGGGTGGTGGCCGAGGTGCTGATGTTCATGGCCATGAGCCGGATTCTCGCGCGGTTTTCCCTGCGTCGGGTGCTGATGGCGAGTTTTCTGTTGGCGGCGCTGCGTTGGGTGCTGCTGGGCACATTTGCCGAATTTCTCTGGGTGCTGCTGTTCGCCCAAGTGCTGCATGCGGCGACCTTCGGCAGCTTTCACGCCGCTGCCATCGCGTTCGTGCAACGTAGCTTCGGCGCACGTCAACAAGGCCAGGGCCAGGCGCTGTATGCGGCGCTGGCCGGCACCGGCGGTGCGCTTGGCGCGCTGTATTCCGGCTACAGCTGGAATGCCCTTGGCGCGACATTGACGTTCAGTATTGCCAGTCTCGCGGCGCTCGCCGCGGCCGTTATCATTGCCACACGTATGCAAGAGGACAGGCCATGAGCCTTACCCGTGAACAACTCGCTCAGCAAATCGTCGACGCCGGGCGCTTCCTCTATGGTCGCGGCTGGTCGCCGGCCACCAGCAGCAACTACTCGACGCGCCTGTCGCCGAGCCAAGCGCTGCTGACCGTGTCGGGCAAGCACAAGGGCCAGTTGGGCCTGGACGATGTGCTCGCCACCGATCTCTCCGGCAACAGTCTGGAACCGGGCAAAAAGCCCTCCGCCGAAACCCTGCTGCACACCCAGCTTTATAGCTGGCGCGCGGAGATCGGCGCGGTGCTGCACACCCATTCGGTGAACGCCACGGTGCTGTCGCGCCTGACGCCGGACGACTTTATTGAGTTCGAAGACTACGAACTGCAAAAAGCCTTCAGCGGCATCTCGACCCACGAATCGCGGGTGCGTGTGCCGATTTTCGACAACGATCAGGACATTGCGCGCCTCGCCGCCAAGGTGCAGCCTTGGCTCGACGCCCATCCCGATTGCGTCGGCTACCTGATTCGCGGCCACGGCCTGTACACCTGGGGCGCGCACATGAGCGACGCACTGCGGCAGATCGAGGCCTTTGAATTTCTGTTTGAATGCGAGTTGAAAACCCGCAGCGTCATGAACCGTCAGGGCTGACTGCACCGCAAGCCGCCCGTTTGCCTGATAAAACGCACTGCCCGACCGGTCTGCAAGAGCCGGACGGCAAGGCCGATACCGAGGAATTGCCCATGAGCAGCCTGTCCGTTTACCACGTTTCCAGCCCTGAGATTCCCAACAAGGTGCTGACCCATTTCGAAGACATCGCCTCGACGCTGGCCGAGCAGGGCGTGCGCTTCGACCGCTGGCAAGCCGCGGCGAAGATTCAGCCCGGTGCCACCCAGGAAGAAGTGATTAGCGCGTATAAAGAGCAGATCGACAAGTTGATGACCGAGCGCGGTTACATCACCGTCGATGTGATCAGCCTGAACAGCGATCACCCGCAAAAAGCCGAATTGCGCGCGAAGTTCCTCGAAGAGCATCGGCACGGCGAAGACGAAGTCAGATTTTTCGTCGCCGGCCGTGGCTTGTTCACCCTGCACATCGACGATTACGTCTACGCCGTGCTTTGCGAGAAGAACGATTTGATCTCGGTTCCGGCGGGCACCAGGCACTGGTTCGACATGGGTGAGCATCCGCACTTTGTCGCGATCCGTCTGTTCAACAACCCGGAAGGCTGGGTTGCCAATTTCACCGGCGAAGATATCGCCGGCCGCTTCCCGCGTCTGGAGGACTGAGCCCGTGTCGATCAAAGCCATCCTCACCGATATCGAAGGCACCACCAGCGCGGTCAGTTTCGTGTTCGATGTGCTGTTCCCCTACGCGGCCAAACATCTGCCGGATTTCGTGCGCAAGAACGCCGAGCGTGCCGATGTCGCTGAACAGCTTGATGCAGTACGCCGTGACAGCAACGAGCCGAACGCGGACGTTGAACGAGTTGTTGAAATCCTCCTCGGCTGGATCGCCGAAGACCGCAAAGCCACGCCGCTCAAGGCCTTGCAGGGCATGGTCTGGGCCGAGGGGTATCACGCCGGGCAATTGAAGGGGCATGTTTACCCGGATGCCGTGGAAGCGCTGCAACGTTGGCATCAGGCCGGTTATCAGCTGTTTGTTTACTCGTCCGGCTCGATTCAGGCGCAAAAGCTGATTTTCGGCTGCTCGGAGGCGGGAGATCTGACGTCGCTGTTCAGCGGTTACTTCGACACCACGTCGGGCGGCAAGCGCGAGGCGCAGTCCTACACCAACATCCAGCAAGCGCTGGGCGTGGCGCCGGAGGAGATTCTGTTTCTTTCGGACATTGTCGAAGAACTGGACGCTGCGCAAGCCGCCGGCCTGCAGACCTGCGGCCTGGCGCGTGAAGGCGGGGAGCTGGGAAGCCACATCACCGTCGGCAGCTTCACCGGCATCGAACCGGAAGCCTTCTGACCTAGCAGTGAAAGGAAAATGTGAGAGCGAGCTTGCTCGAAAGCGGTGTGTCATTGAAACAATGTGTACCTGACACACCGTACTCGTGAACAGGCTCGCTCCCACAGTGGATTTCTTCCCCGGAAAAAACAAACAGGCCGTGAAGCGCATGCTCCACGGCCTGTTTTTGTTTAAAGCGAGTTACAGCGAGTGATACGTCGGCAGGGCAAAACGCTGCTGGCTCTGCAGCATTGCAATTTGCGGCAGCTCACTGGCTTGTTCGGCCAGGTCACGACGAATCGCGCTGATCGCCCACGACAGTTGGTCGCCAGCGTGCAGTTGCTGATACGAGAGTGCGCGTTTGAAGACTTTGCCGTCGCTGCTACGCAGAGTGAGCAGGATGCCACCGTCAGGACGTGGGGCAGTGCTGACTTCGTAGTTGGAGAACAGCGATGTAAATTTTTCTTGAATCAGGCTCATGTCATCAGCTCCGTATGTACTTGAATGGCAAGCATGCATAGGAGGTTGCAGCGATTGTGCCAGCATTTATCTTTTTATAAGTTCTTTAAAAACAAGGAGTTACGACGATACAAATTTTGGCTTGTCGTGCAAACTGCATGAATGGCCATCGTGCATCCTGCATTTTGCGGGATTATTCCTGGCACCATGGAACCAAATGCCACAGTGAAGATCCTCGCGTTGGCCGCGTGACCGGCGGATACAAAACATTGCAAAAACCGCGTGTACAGCCCGCGAAGCGCTGACGTATTTTCAAGCTCGACCCGCGTTCGAAGGCGCCGGTTGCTTCAAGCCATGCCCGACAATAAAAACATTGGCCAGCCAAGGTCGAACGGGGAGCTTTCATGCGTCACGCGCCAAGCGACACGATTACCTGGGGCATGATGCTCCGCAAGCTGCCGATGATTGCCAAAGCCATCCCGCGGGTGGTCAAGGGCATGAAAGCCGCCAACGTCACGGACCCGACGCAGAGCTGTGGCCTTGGCTGGACGTTCGAACAAGCAACGCTGCGCAACCCCGACGGCCCGGCATTGATGCAGGGCGATGTGCGGCTGACTTACGCGCAGGTCAATCAATGGGCCAATCGCATCGGTCACTACCTGGGCGGGCAGGGCATCGGTAAGGGCGACGTGGTCGCGGTGTTCATTGAGAACCGCCCGGAATTGCTCGTGACCATTCTGGCGCTGGCCAAGGTCGGCGCGGTCAGTGCCTTGCTCAATACCGCACAGACCCGCGATACGCTGATTCACAGTATCAACCTGGTCGCTCCGGTGGCGATCGTGGTCGGCGAAGAGTTGCTGCCTGCCTTTGCCGCCGTCCGCGAGCAAGTGTCGATTGGCGCGCAACGCACCTGGTTCGTGGCGGATCAGGACACCTACAGCCATCCCGGCATCGCGCCCGAAGGCTACATCAACCTGATCAGCGCCAGCGCCGATGCCAGCAGCGACAACCCGCCGAGCAGTCAGCAGATCTTCTGCAACGATCCGTGTTTCTACATCTACACCTCCGGCACCACCGGCCTGCCCAAGGCCGGGGTGTTCAAGCATGGGCGCTGGATGCGCAGCTCCGCGAGTTTCGGCATGATCGCCCTCGACATGAGCCCTGAGGACGTCGTCTATTGCACCTTGCCGCTGTACCACGCCACCGGTCTGTGCGTGTGTTGGGGCTCGGCGGTCAACGGCGCGGCGGGTTTTGCGATCCGGCGAAAATTCAGCGCCAGTCAGTTCTGGAGCGACGTGCGCCGCTACCGCGCAACCACGATCGGCTACGTCGGCGAGTTGTGTCGCTATCTGGTCGATCAACCGTTGAGTGCCGACGACAGTCGCCACGACGTGCGCAAGATGATCGGCAATGGCTTGCGCCCCGGGGCCTGGGCCGAGTTCAAGGGTCGTTTTGCCGTCGAACACATCTGCGAGCTGTACGCGGCGAGCGACGGCAATATCGGTTTCACCAACGTGCTCAACTTCGACAACACCATCGGTTTCTCGCTGATGGCCTGGGAGCTGGTGGCTTACGA
Organism: Pseudomonas retamae; assembly: GCF_043496865.1. Lineage (NCBI taxonomy): Bacteria > Pseudomonadati > Pseudomonadota > Gammaproteobacteria > Pseudomonadales > Pseudomonadaceae > Pseudomonas > Pseudomonas retamae. The sequence goes on along the minus strand of NZ_JBIEIL010000011.1, from coordinate 24,635 downwards.
TCACGACAGTGGCGAGCCGCTGCGCAGCGCCGATGGTTTCATGCGCAAGGTCGACAAGGGCGAGGAGGGCCTGCTGCTGGCGCGGATCGACGAAAAAGCCCCGCTCGACGGTTACACCGACCCGCAGAAAACCGCCCGGGTCGTGCTGCACGACGTTTTCACCCAGGGTGACCGTTATTTCAACACCGGTGATCTGCTGCGCAATATCGGTTTCGGTCATGCGCAGTTTGTCGATCGCCTCGGCGACACCTATCGCTGGAAGGGCGAGAACGTCTCCACCACCGAAGTCGAAAACCTCCTGCTGCAACACCCGCACATCTCCGAGGCGGTGGCCTATGGCGTGGAAATTCCCAACACCAACGGCCGCGCCGGGATGGCGGCCATCACCCCGGCGGAATCCCTGGCGACGCTGGATTTCGCTGAGCTGCTGACCTTCGCCCGCGAGCGCCTGCCGTCCTATGCGGTGCCGTTGTTCTTGCGGGTCAAGGTGAAAATGGAAACCACCGGCACCTTCAAATACCAGAAAACCCGTTTGAAAAATGAAGCTTTCGACCCCGGCCAGACCGGGGGCGACCCGATTTACGCGTGGCTGCCCGGCACGCAGACGTATAGCCGAGTGACCGAGCAGGTGCTGGCGGAAATCCTCAACGGCAAACACCGTTATTGATTTCAACTATGGCGGCGCTGTGGAAAAAGAGGGTGACAGTTTTCGTCGGCCTCGGGAAACTGTCGGTTTTCCGATTGACCGAAGTGGAGTTGCCCCATGTCCGACCAAAGCCGCCAGATGACCCCGGAAGAAGCCGCCGAATTCACCGAGCAGGTCTTCAACAAGGCGCGTGACGGTGATGCCGAAATGCTTGATCGTTTGGTGACGGCCGGTTTGCCGGTGAACCTGAAAAACAGCAAGGGCGACACCTTGCTGATGCTCGCCAGCTACTACGGCCATGTCGATGCCGTGAACGTGCTGCTCAAGCACAAGGCCGATCCGGAAATGCGCAATGGCAATGGCCAGAGCCCGATTGCCGGCGCCGCGTTCAAAGGTGATCTGGCGGTGGTCAAAGCGCTGGTCGAAGCAGGCGCCGAGATCGAAGGTTCGTCCTTTGATGGCCGTACCGCATTGATGATGGCGGCGATGTTCAATCGTGTTGCAATCGTCGATTACCTGATCAGCAAGGGCGCCGATCCCAAGGCCAAGGATGCCAATGGCGTCACCGCGCTCGACGCAGCGCGCACCATGGGCGCTGTCGACACCACCGCACAACTCGAGAAGCTGTTGGGCTGAAATCCGCCCCGCCGGACTGTGGTGAAGCAGAGAATGCGTTATCCTTCGCGCCCTTGAAATCTCCCTTCGCCACAGGATCCGCCCTCATGAAAGCCGCACTCGTCGAACTCATCAGCAAAATCAGCTCCGGCTGCATGGGCGAGGACGAGATCCTGAAAGTGGCTGACGAAGCGGCGCAAGCTTACGCCGATGCCGACGCCTTTCTGACCGCCAACCCGGACATCAACTACGACGACACCTTCCCGATTCCTTTGGGCGAGTGGGTGGTGGTCGGCAGCCTGCCCGAAACCGTGTTGTTCCAGGCTGACAGCTACGTTGACCTGTTCGCGCAAATCGTCGCCTCATTCGGGCCCGGTGTGGATTTCAATCTCAAGCCCAAGCAACTGGCCAAGACCGAAGCCTTGACCGCGCTGAACCGCATTCAGGTGCAGATGAGCAGCCTGAACAAGGAGAACGGTGGTTACACGCTGATGAACTTCAGCCAGTTGCTCGACGACGAACTGCAAATGGTGCTGGTCTACGGCAACCACGTGCCGCGCGTACTTGAGCTGTGCGCCGAAGTCGGCATCAGCGCTGTACCGGCACTCGAAGCGTTGAAGGTCGCCGTTCACGTCTGATTCGCAATAAAACGGAACCCTGCGCCGGGCCGTCTATCCTAGAAGTGCATGCCACTATTCTGGAGCGACATTATGGGTTCCACGTTCAACGGTCTGATCGGCCTGATCATCCTTGCCCTCGACATCTGGGCCATCATCAATGTGCTGAAAAGCGGCGCGTCCACCGGAATGAAAATCGTCTGGGTGCTGCTGATCATCCTCCTGCCGGTGCTGGGCCTGATCATCTGGGCGATTGCCGGACCGCGGGGCAATGTGCGGGTCTGAGCTGACTTTCGATCACACAGTCATCCCTGTGGGAGCGAGCCTGCTCGCGAAGACGTTGTGTCAGTCGCCATCCCCGGCAACTGATGCTCCGCTTTCGCGAGCAGGCTCGCTCCCACAGTGGTTTGCGCTGGTAAAAAACAAGCTGAGGTTCGACCTGTCATCTTCGGCAACGTAGAATGCGCGCCTTTCCCGGGCAATCGTCCCCCACGATTGCGCCCGCGCATTTCATCGGAGCACTTGACCATGACCGTCACCAAAACCAGCGAGTACCTGGAAACCCTCTACGAAGGCTACGGCCAGCGTTTTCGCATGGAAAAACTGCTGCACGAAGTGCGCACCGAACACCAGCATCTGGTGATTTTCCAGAACCCGCGCATGGGCCGGGTAATGGCACTGGACGGCGTGATCCAGACCACCGAAGCCGACGAATTCATCTACCACGAAATGCTTACCCACGTGCCAATCCTCGCCCACGGCAGCGCCAAGCGCGTGCTGATCATCGGTGGCGGTGACGGCGGCATGCTGCGCGAAGTGACCAAGCACGCTGGCGTTGAACACATCACCATGGTCGAAATCGACGGCACCGTGGTCGACATGTGCAAAGAGTTTCTGCCGAACCACTCGGCCGGTGCCTATGACGATCCACGCCTGAACCTGGTGATCGACGACGGCATGCGTTTCGTCGCCACTACCACGGAAAAATTCGACGTAATCATCTCCGACTCCACCGACCCGATCGGCCCGGGCGAAGTGCTGTTTTCGGAGAACTTCTACCAGGCCTGCCACCGCTGCCTCAACGAGGGCGGCATTCTGGTCACGCAGAACGGCACACCGTTCATGCAGATCGACGAAGTGAAAACCACTGCCGGTCGCCTCAACAGCCTGTTCCCGGACTGGCATTTCTATCAGGCGGCGGTGCCGACCTACATCGGCGGCTCGATGACCTTCGCATGGGGCTCGACCAACCCGGCCTACCGCAAACTCAGCCGTGAAACTCTGCAGCAGCGCTTCATCGGCAGCGGCATCGTTACCCGCTACTACAACCCGGAAATCCACATCGGCGCCTTCGCCTTGCCACAATACGTGCTGCAGGCGATCAACAAGCCGGGCAATAACTAACTCGACACCGCGTCAGTCCCCCTGTGGGAGCGAGCCTGCTCGCGAAAGCTGTGGATCAGTCAGACATATTTATCTGACACACCGCCTTCGCGAGCAGGCTCGCTCCCACATTGCGTTTTGCGCTGTGTAATCCTTTTGAACCAACTATCGCGGCAAAACGTCCAGATAGAGGTAAGCCCATCTACGGGTTGATCGAGGAGGCACTGATGCAAAAGTGGAAAGTCACTTTCGTGGATGATCATGGTGAAATCGTTGATGAAATCTTCGAACGTGAGGAATGCCCGACCGACGATGAAGCCGCCCGGCTGATCAAGGAAAGGCTCCTTCCGGTGGCGGCCCAACTGGATCTGAACGATCTGGAAGGACGCACCGCCGATGCTGGCGTTAAAAACCTCAAGATCCAGAACGGCATCGAGATCCGCAGCATCACGCCAATCTGAATACTTCCTGTCATCTCGTAAACCAGGCCTTGGCAGCGCCGCTCTCTTGCGGCTACTCTGCAGGGGAGATCAGCGAATGGATCGCTAAGGTCTGGTCTTGTCAGCTACATGCTTGTTCCCGCGCACAACCGCAGCGTTGTCGAAGTACTTAGGCCACAGGCCCGGGGCGGGAATACGGAAAGTCTATCCATCTATGCGAGGGGGACGATTCATGAGCACAGCCTATCAAGAAGACATCAGCAGCAATGTTCTGCGCCGCATGAAAGAAGGCGGTTTCGACTTTTCCCGGTTTCATCCCATCGAGTTCTACGCCATTTTCCCGGACGAGGAGCGGGCGCGCAGGGCGGCAGGCAAGTTTCGCGGTGAATCCATCAATGCTCAGGTCAGCGCGCGCGATGATGGCGCCTGGTCGCTGGAGCTCAGCAAGGTCATGTACGCGACCTATGACGATATCGGTGATTTCGAGCAGGGCTTTTCCGCCGTGGTCGAACCGCTGGGCGGCATCATCGAAGGCTGGGGCGTCAAGCAGGAGGTGCGCAACCGCCACCGTTTGAACTGATCGCTTGCACGGCTTGTAGCGCAACGGCTGACCTTCGGGTCGGCCGTTGTCGTTTGTGCGCCGCGCAAACGCTGTGGCAAAACCCTGAAACAAGAATCCGAGGCAAAAAAAAGCCACCGGAGAGGGTGGCTAAAAGGGAAGAGCGATACGCGCTGAAACCCTTGCGGGCTATAGCGGGCGGGCTGCCGGAGCAGTCCAGGTCAGTTGGGCTGGCAGTTTCGCGAGGCGGTGGCCGGCGAAGTTTTGCAGCGAATGCGCGGATTATCCGTACGCCGCAGCGGGCAGTGAAATCAGTTCTGACTATGCTGGTGATAGTCGTTGCAATGCGTCGCAATGAAGCGGGGGCAATCCTGTTGGAGCATTTGTCGCACAGGAATGGTGCGGCGTCTGCGATGTGAATATCCAACCGATTGAAATCAAAGCGTTTATGCCGATGGCACGGGCCTTGCGAAGGCTTGTATGTCCGGGTGACAAGGAGTACGGCATGATCCGCACCTATTTTGATGAGATGTACGATGCCGGCGGCCAGGTTCGCCCGCATTATCGTGAGTTCGCCCGATGGCTGGCCGATACGCCGGACGAACTGCTGGCGCAACGGCGGCGCGAAGCCGATCTGCTGTTCCACCGCGCCGGGATTACCTTCACGCTCTATGGAGACGAGCAGGGCACCGAGCGCCTGATTCCTTTCGACACTATCCCGCGCAGCATTCCTGCCAGTGAATGGCGGATCGTCGAGCGCGGCTGCATCCAGCGGGTCAAGGCGCTGAACATGTTTCTCGCCGACCTGTATCACGAGCAGCGCATCATCAAGGCCGGGATCATTCCCGCCGAACAGGTGCTGGCCAACGAGCAATACCAGTTGGCGATGCAAGGCCTGGATCTGCACCGCGATATCTATTCGCATATTTCCGGCGTCGATCTGGTGCGCGACGGCGACGGTACCTATTACGTGCTCGAAGACAATCTGCGTACGCCGAGCGGCGTGAGCTACATGCTCGAAGACCGCAAGATGATGATGCGCCTGTTTCCCGAACTGTTTTCCGCCCAGCGTATTGCGCCGATCGACCACTACCCGAACCTGTTGCTCGACACCCTGAAAAGCTCAAGCCCGATCGATGACCCGAGTGTGGTGGTGTTGACGCCTGGGCGCTTCAACAGTGCGTTTTTCGAGCATGCGTTCCTGGCGCGGGAAATGGGCGTGGAACTGGTCGAGGGCGCGGACCTGTTCGTGCGTGATGACAAGGTGTTCATGCGCACCACCGACGGCCCGAAAGCGGTCGATGTGATCTATCGTCGCCTCGATGACGCCTTTCTCGACCCACTGGCGTTCAATCCGGATTCGATGCTCGGTGTGCCAGGGCTGCTGTCGTCTTACCGCTCCGGCAATGTCGTGCTCGCCAATGCCATCGGCACCGGCGTAGCGGATGACAAATCGGTGTATCCGTTTGTCACCGACATGATCCGCTTCTACCTCGACGAAGAGCCGATCCTGAAAAACGTGCCGACCTGGCAATGCCGCAACCCGTCTGAACTGTCCCACGTGCTGGCCAATCTTCCAGATCTGGTGGTCAAGGAAACCCAGGGCTCCGGTGGTTACGGAATGCTGGTGGGGCCGGCCGCGACGACGGCCGAAATCGACGCGTTTCGCGAGCGCATCAAAGCCAAACCGCATGCGTACATCGCCCAACCAACGCTGTCGCTCTCGACCTGTCCGACCTTTGTCGAAAATGGCATTGCGCCGCGCCATATCGATTTGCGCCCGTTTGTCCTGTCCGGACGCGAAACCCGGGTGGTGCCCGGCGGTTTGACCCGTGTCGCGCTGCGCGAGGGCTCCCTGGTGGTGAATTCCTCTCAGGGTGGCGGAACCAAGGACACCTGGGTGGTCGAGGATTGAAGGAAGCTTGCCATGTTAAGTAGAACTGCCTCGGATCTGTATTGGATGTCGCGTTATCTGGAGCGCGCGGAAAACCTCGCGCGCATGCTCGACATCAGTTATTCGCTGTCGCTGATGCCGCAGGACGGGCGTGGTGATGGTCTGCATGAGCTGGCGATGCCGCTGCTGATCACCGGCACCCTCGATGATTATCTGGAGCGCCACGGCGCACTGCATGCCGAACGCCTGCTGCACTTTTTCGCCCTCGACGCGGCCAACCCGGCCAGCATCTACAGTTGCCTCGGCGCCGCACGGGCCAGCGCTCATGCGGTGCGCGGGCGAATCACAGCGGACATGTGGGAGAACATCAACGCGACCTGGCTGGAGATTCGCGGGATCGCCGAGCAGGGCTTGAGCCGCTATGGCATGAGCCGTTTTTGCGAATGGATCAAGGAGCGTTCGCACCTGTTTCGTGGCGCGTCCTACGGCACGATCATGCGCAACGATGCGTTCCGCTTCATTCGTCTGGGCACGTTCATCGAGCGCGCAGACAACACGCTGCGCTTGCTCGATGCCCGTTATGAAATGGCCGGCGATCAGGCCGAAGCCGTCAGCGACGGTACCGCGCACGCGTATTACCAGTGGAGTGCCTTGCTGCGCGCGTTGTCGTCCTTCGAGGCCTACACCGAAATCTACCGCGACGCCCCCGGCGCCCGTCACGTTGCCGAACTGCTGCTGTTGCGCGCTGATGTGCCGCGTTCGCTGCGCGCCTGCACCGAAGAGATCGACCAGATCCTCGCGCAGCTGCCCGGTGCCAACGGGCGCCCGGCGCAACGTCTGGCCGCGGAAATGGACGCGCGCCTGCGCTACACCGGCATCAACGAAATCCTCGAGGAAGGCCTGCACGCCTGGCTGACCGAATTCATCCCCTTGGTGCGCCAGTTGGGCAACGCCATTCACAGTTCCTACCTGGAGGCTGCATGAGACTCTCCATTAGCCACGAGACCACCTATCACTACGAAGATCAGGTGCGCGCGAGCATCCAGTACCTGCGCCTTACACCTCACGACAGCGAACGTCAGCATGTGCTGAGCTGGCAACTCGACCTGCCGCGTCCGGTGCGCGCGCAACTCGATCCGTTCGGCAATATTCTGCATGTGCTGACCATGGACGAGCCGCACGAAGCGATCATCATCGGTGCGCGCGGACAGGTCGATATCGACGAACTGCGCGAGGCCGAACACGAGAGCCAGTCGGCACTGCCATTCCTGCGCTTTACCCGGCTGACCGAGGCGGACGAGGCGCTGCGCGCATTCGCGGAAAAATCCTGCAAGCAGCGCCGTGATCGCACGGCGTTGATCGACTTGATGCATGGTTTGAATCAGTACATGACCTACACGCCGGGCTCGACTGAAGTCGACACCAGCGCCAGCGAAGCTTTTGCCGGGCGCGCCGGTGTGTGCCAGGACCACACCCACGCGTTTCTGGCCTGCGCCCGTAGCCTGGGGGTTCCGTCACGTTACGTATCGGGCTATCTGTACAGCGAGGATTGCGAGCATCTGGCCAGTCACGCCTGGGCGGAAGCCTGGCTGGATGACGCCTGGTACAGCTTCGACGTGACCAATCAACTGGCGCGGCCCGAGCGACATCTGAAGCTGGCGGTGGGCCTGGATTATCTGGATGCCTGCCCGGTACGCGGCATGCGCCGTGGCGGCGGGTGTGAGCAGATGCATGCGAAGGTGCTGGTGTCGCCGACGCCGGTCATTTCTGTGCAACAACAATAAGGCCTACCTATAACTCCTGTGGGAGCGAGCCTGCTCGCGAAAGCGATATATCAGCCAGCAATTCAGCGACTGATGCACCGCCTTCGCGAGCAGGCTCGCTCCCACAAGGGGAATGGCGTCAGGGCTTAACCTTGCGTCCGGCCATATGCTTTAGATACCCCACCAACATTTCCAGCTCCCCATCCGGCAACACCTCTGCGGAAAACCTCGGCATCTTCGCCTGCGGCCACTGGCGCAAACTCTGCGGATCGCGGATGTAGCGCTTGAGGAAGTCCGCACCGAAATACTCGGTCGGGTTGTACGGAATATTCAGGTCCGGCCCGAATTGCGCGTCTCCCGCGCCGTTCAAGCGGTGGCACGCCAGGCAGTTTTTCTGAAACAGCGCAAAGCCCCGATTCACTGGGTCATTCGTTTTCAACGCCGGGTCAGGCAGCAGGGCAGGGAAGCGCTCGGCGACGGGCGCCATGCGCTTGATGCTCGCCACTTCGAATGGCCATTGCTCGGGACTGATGTGACCTTTCTGCGGATCGCTCCAGACCAGATAGAACGGCCCGGCACTATGCTTGCCTGCCGCCAGCGGTGGCCAGGGCTGCGCCGGGTCTTCGATGGCCAGCCACGCTCGTGCGCCGTCACGGTTGAGCAACGGCGCCGCAGCCAACTCTGCGGCAAAGCCGTCCAGCGCGACCGCTTGCAGGTGGTCTTGCGGCTGGATACCGGTCAGCAACGCGGCCATTGGCACGACGCGATAGGTCATGTCCCTTTTGTAGGACACGTCGTCTTTGATCGTCAGGGTTTGCACTTGAGGATGCTTGAGCAATTCCTCGGTCTGCCAGGTGCGAGCGGTTGCGCCCAACTGCACATCAAGCTGAGCGGCTGACAAGGGCATGCTGAGCAGCATCGCCCCGAACACAATGAGCGCTTTCAAATGAACGCCATCCCTGTCGTGGAAAGGCGCAAAGATTGGCACAGCCACGCTGGCCCGGATAGCGGGCCAGTCATATATTCAGTAGCGATTGACTGCACCTGCCGCTTGATTCAGCCAATGACCTTGGTCAGATTCGGCAAAATCAACAACAGCGTCGTGGCAAAAAGAATGAGCCCTGCTTGACGTACTTTCGGTTGTTTGAACATGGCTTGACCGCCTTTATTGTTATTTCCTGATGCCTGCCTGCATATCCATGACGGCACGCGCTGCACTTCCTGTTGAAGAACGCCGGCCTCGGCAAAACCCGACGACCATGACGTACACCTTCTACATTAGGGCCCACGCTGACCGTGCCTTAGATCCATTTCATATGTCCTTGCTGCGATCAGCGATTAAAACGCTATGAGGCGTATTGCCAGCTTCTTTGCTGGCCGCTGGCTAGACAACTCGCCGACCTGAACCGGTTCACCTGATGGCTGACGACCGTCCGTCTGAGCGTGTGCGTCAAGCGCTTTGAGCGCTGGGGTCATTGAATCCTCGGCCGTTGCGGTCGAGAGTGAGGCAACAACCATTCACTGACCGCCCAGGTTCGAGGACGCCATGACCGAAGCTTTGATATTCGATGCGTTACGCACGCCCCGCGGCAAAGGCAAGGCCGACGGCGCCTTGCACAGTGTCAAACCGGTGAATCTGGTCGCCGGGCTGCTGACCGCATTGCAGCAACGCACCGCGCTGGACACCAGCCAGGTCGATGATGTGGTACTCGGCTGCGTCACGCCGGTTGGCGATCAAGGCGCGGACATTGGCAAAACCGCAGTGCAGGTCGCTGATTGGGACGTCAGCGTGGCGGGGCTGCAGATCAACCGTTTCTGCGCCTCGGGCCTGGAGGCGGTCAATCTTGGCGCGATGAAAGTGCGTTCGGGTTTCGAAGAATTGGTCGTGGTCGGTGGCGTCGAATCCATGTCGCGGGTACCGATGGGCAGCGATGGTGGCGCCTGGGCGCTGGACCCGCAAACCAACCTGCACAGCCATTTCACTCCGCAAGGCGTCGGCGCGGACCTGATCGCGACAATTGAGGGCTTCAGCCGCCACGACGTCGATGCCTACGCGCTGCACTCCCAACAAAAAGCCGCGCGGGCCCGGGCCGATGGCTCGTTCAACAAATCACTGGTGCCGGTGCAGGACCAGAACGGCATCATCCTGCTCGATCACGATGAGTTCATTCGTGCCGAATCGACGCTGGAAGGGTTGGGCAAACTCAAGCCGAGTTTCGAAATGATTGGTCAGATGGGCTTCGACGCCACCGCGCTGCGCGTCTACAGCCATGTCGAGCGAATCGATCATGTGCACACGCCCGGCAATAGTTCGGGGATCGTTGACGGAGCCGCGCTGATGCTGATCGGCTCTGAAGCCAAGGGCAAAGCGCTGGGCCTGCAACCACGCGCGCGCATCGTCGCCACGGCAGTGACCAGTACCGACCCGACCATCATGCTCACCGGCCCGGCACCGGCCACTCGCAAGGCTCTGGCCAAGGCCGGGCTGCGTGTGGAGGACATCGACCTGTTCGAGGTCAACGAAGCGTTTGCCTCGGTGGTGCTCAAATTCATCAAGGACATGGCCGTTGATCCGCACAAGGTCAACGTCAACGGCGGCTCCATCGCCTTGGGCCATCCGCTCGGTGCCACCGGCTGCGCGATTCTCGGCACGCTGCTCGATGAGCTGGAGGCGCGGCGCTTGCGCTACGGCCTGGCGACGCTGTGTGTCGGCGGCGGCATGGGCATTGCCACCATCATCGAACGCCTCTGAGCCCTCGCATTCAAGGAACCGTGTCATGAACCAAGCCATTCGTTACGAAGCAGGCCCGGACGGCATCGTCGTGCTGACCATTGACCTGCCGGGCCAGAGCGCCAACACCATGAACGCCGTGTACCGCGAGGCCATGGCCGCTTGCGTCGCCCGGCTGGTCGCGGAAAAGGATCAGATTGCCGGGGTGATCATTACCTCGGCGAAGAAAACCTTCTTTGCTGGCGGCGACCTCAACGAGCTGATCAAAGTCGGCAAGCCCGAAGCCAAAGCTTTTTACGACATGGTGCTAACCCTCAAAGGGCAATTGCGCACCCTGGAAACCCTCGGCAAACCGGTGGTCGCGGCGATCAATGGTGCGGCGCTGGGCGGCGGTTGGGAGATCTGTCTGGCCTGCCACCACCGGGTGGCGCTCGACGATGCTTCGGTGCAGCTCGGTCTGCCGGAAGTGACCCTGGGCCTGTTGCCAGGTGGCGGCGGCGTGGTGCGCATGGTGCGCATGCTCGGCATCGAAAAAGCCCTGCCGTATCTGCTCGAAGGCAAGAAAGTCCGTCCGCAGCAAGCGCTGCAGGCAGGGTTGATCGACGAGCTGGCGGCGGATCGAGACGAATTGCTGGCCAGGGCTCGCGCCTGGATCGTCGCCAACCCGACGGCGGTGCAGCGCTGGGATGTGAAGGGTTACCAGATTCCCGGCGGTACACCGTCGAACCCGAAAGTCGCACAGATGCTGGCGATTGCGCCGTCGATCCTGCGCACGAAAACCCAGGGCACGTTGCCAGCGCCGGAGAAAATTCTCTGCGCGGCGGTGGAGGGCGCGCAGGTTGATTTCGATACCGCGCATTTGATCGAAACCCGTTATTTCACCGAACTGACCACCGGGCAGATCTCGAAAAACCTGATTGGCACGTTCTGGTTTCAGCTCAACGAAATCAATGCCGGCGGTTCGCGGCCTCAGGGTTTCGCCCCTTACAGGACGCAGAAAGTCGGTGTGCTCGGCGCGGGGATGATGGGCGCCGGCATTGCTTTCGTCAGCGCGTCGGCGGGTATCGACGTGGTGCTCAAAGACATCAATCTCGCCGCCGCCGAGAAGGGCAAAGCGCATTCAACGTCGTTGCTCGACAAAAAAGTCGCCCGCGGCCAGATGAACGCGGCAAAGCGCGAGGCAGTACTGGCGCGGATTCAGACCACCGACAATGATGCCGATCTGGCCGGTTGCGACCTGATCATCGAAGCGGTGTTTGAAGATCGCGAACTCAAGGCCCGGGTTTCTGCGGCGGCACAGCGTGTCGTGGGACAGGAAGCGGTGATCGCTTCCAATACCTCGACCCTGCCGATCACCGGGCTGGCCGCTGCTGTGCCTGATCCGGGAAAATTCATCGGTCTGCATTTTTTCAGCCCGGTGGAAAAGATGCCGCTGGTGGAAATCATCAAAGGCGCACACACCAGTGCTGAAACCCTGGCCCGTGGTTTCGATTTCGTCCTGCAGATCAAGAAAACCCCGATCGTGGTCAACGACAGCCGCGGTTTCTTCACCTCGCGGGTATTCGGCACCTTTACCAATGAAGGTATCGCCATGCTCGGCGAGGGCGTGAGCGCGCCGATGATCGAGACCGAAGCGCGCAAGGCGGGCATGCCGGTCGGGCCTCTGGCGATCTCTGACGAAGTTTCCCTCAGCCTGATGAGCCATATCCGTCAGCAAACCGCCAAGGACCTACAGGCTGAAGGGAAACCGCTGACTGAGCACCCGGCCTTCGCCGTGATCGACTTGCTGCTCAACGAATACAAGCGCGCGGGCAAAGCGGCCGGCGGCGGTTTCTATGCATACCCGGTCGGTGCGCAGAAGCATCTGTGGCCAGAACTGAAGGCGCGTTTCGAGAAGGCCGACGGGCAGATTCCAGCCAAGGATGTGCGTGATCGACTGTTGTTCGTACAGGCTCTGGAAACCGTGCGCTGTGTGGAGGAGGGGGTGTTGACCTCGACGGCTGACGCCAACGTCGGCTCGATTTTCGGCATCGGTTTCGCCGCGTGGACCGGCGGCGCTCTGCAGTTCATCAACCAATACGGCGTGAAGGACTTCGTCGCCCGTGCGCAGTACCTGGCCGAGCAGTACGGCGAGCGCTTTGCACCGCCGGCACTGTTGCTGGACAAAGCGGCGAAAGGTGAACTGTTCTAAGACACGGGAGCACTGCGGGGCTTGCCTTGGCCGGGTGTTTCAGGGCAGGCTCTGGGGTGTGCAATATACCCATCACGTGTCAGGTATTTTTTATGTCGCTACGCATCTGCATTCTGGAAACCGACATCCTGCGTCCGGAACTGGTCGACCAATATCAGGGTTACGGGCAGATGTTTCAGCGCCTGTTCTCGCAGCAACCGATTGCCGCCGAGTTCACCGTCTACAACGTGATGCAGGGCCAATACCCCAGCGATGAGCTGAGCTTCGATGCGTATCTGGTCACGGGCAGCAAGGCCGATTCGTTCGGTACTGACCCGTGGATCCAGACCCTCAAGCAATACCTGCTCAACCGCTACCAGCGTGGCGACAAGCTGCTGGGCGTGTGCTTCGGCCATCAACTGCTGGCGCTGCTGCTGGGCGGCAAAAGCGAGCGCGCCACCCAAGGCTGGGGCGTTGGCACGCACCAATACAAGCTGGCGGCCAAGGCGCCGTGGATGAGCCCGGTGCGCGAAGAACTGACGCTGCTGATCAGCCACCAGGATCAGGTCACTGCGCTACCGGAAAACGCCACGGTGATCGCTTCCAGCGACTTCTGCCCATTTGCCGCGTACCACATCAACGATCAAGTGCTGTGCTTCCAGGGGCACCCGGAATTCATCCACGACTATTCGCGAGCGTTGCTCGATTTGCGTCAGGAGGCGCTGGGTTCGCAGATCTACAGTCAAGGCGTGGCGAGCCTTGAGCAAGAGCACCACGGCGCGACGGTCGCCGAATGGATGATGCGTTTTGTCGCGCACAAGCCGGAAACCGTTCAAGGCTGAAAAGCTTCGCGAGCAGTCTGGCTCCCAACTTTGACACCGATCAATGTGGGAGCGAGCCTGCTCGCGAATCGCCCGGACAACTCGATTCCCATTACAACCACCCAGACCGCTTGAAACTCGTCCACAACCCCACACACCCCACCGTAATAAACCCCAGCACCGCAAAATAGCCGTAGTGCCAGGTCAACTCCGGCATGTTCTCGAAGTTCATCCCGTAAATCCCCGCCACTGCCGTCGGGAACGCCAGAATCGCTGCCCACGCGGCAAACTTGCGCTGCACCACACTCTGCCGTGACGCCTCGAGCAACACGCCAATCTCGATGGTCTGGCTGGCGATATCGGCCAGCGTACTGAGATCCTCCATCTGCCGCGTGACATGAATCTGCACGTCACGAAAGTACGGGCGCATGTTCTTGTCGATAAACGGGAAGCTGAGCTTTTGCAGCTCCTCGCCAATTTCCACCATCGGCGCTGCGTAGCGGCGCAGGCGCACGACATCACGGCGCAAGCCATGCAGCTTTTGAATGTCACGCTCGTTCAACGCGCTACACAAGACGTTGCGCTCCAGCTCATCGATCTCGGCATGAATTGCTTCGCCCACGGGCTGGTAATTCTCGATGACAAAATCGAGCAAGGCATACAGGACGAAATCTTCGCCGTGCTCCAGCAGCAGCGGCCGTGCCTCACAGCGCTGACGGACATGCGCGTACGACGCCGAATGGCCGTTGCGGGCGGTGATGATGTAGCCCTTGCCGGCAAAAATATGCGTCTCGATGAATTGCAGAACGCCGTTTTCACGCACCGGTGAGTAGGTGACGATAAACAAAGCGTCACCGAAGGTTTCCAGTTTCGGCCGGCTGTGTTTTTCCAGAGCGTCTTCGATGGCCAGTTCATGCAGGTTGAACTGGCGTTGCAGATTGAACAGTTCCTGGGCGTCCGGTTCTTCAAGGCCGATCCAGACAAAGTGGCCGGGTTTTGCCGCCCAGGCTGCGCCTTCGTCGATGGAAATATCGCTAACTTTCTTGCCTTCGCTGTACACCGCAGCAGCAACAACTCGACCCATGGTGGTGATTCACTTCTTCTTGGCAGGTGGCAGGGATTCACGGCATCAGCTTAGCCGTGTCGCTGCTTGAGAGTCAGTGAAATCTGCACAGTTCAGCCGGCAAAAGAAAACCCGCACAGGGCGGGCTTCATTTCACGCGGCTTGCAGTTGCCGGTCCATCGATGCGATGCACTCGCGCATCTGTTCGCGGCACTGATCGATCAGCCTGGGCATGTCGTCCATGGTCAGGCCGGCGGTAGGAATGGCCGGTAGCGAGCGTATGAGAATGTCGCCGCTGCGCCAGCGATCGAGGCGCATCTGTTTAACGTAACTGCTGACACACACCGGAACGATCGGCACACCGGCGGCGATGGCCATTTGGAACGCGCCTTTCTTGAACGGCAGCAGTTCCTCACCCAGATTACGCGTGCCTTCCGGGAACACCCAGATCGACGTGTCTTCGTTCTGCAAGGTGTGGGTGGTGGTGAGCATCGACTGGCGCGCCTTGTGCGCGTTGCCACGGTCGATCAGCACATTGCCGGCCAGCCAGAACAACTGCCCGAACAGCGGCACCCACTTAAGGCTCTTCTTGCCGATGCACACGGTACGCCGGGGCACCACGTTGCCGAACACGAACAGATCATAGTTGGACTGATGGTTGGCGATGATCACGCAGCTGTCGGGCTTGTTCATCAGGCCGCTGACCTCGGACTTCACCCGCAGGTGCAAGATGCACATTGCCGGCAGTGCGTAGAGGCGGGCACAGAGGCGACTGTTGTCGGGATTGAACGGACGGCAAAGCCCAAGAATCACACCAAGCACACCGGCCAGTATAAAGTGCAGGCCCATCAACAACATACGAAACACGAACAGCATTTTCAGGCCCATCGGGACAAAAGGTGGCGCAGTGTACGGATGTGCACTGTTTTCGGCAATTGCCGCCATAGAGGGCGCAGATAGGCGATGTTTAAGCGCATGTTTCAGTGGGGGCTGTCAGGCGCGTCCTAGAGCCACCCGCGAATGTTCAACAACGGGCGTAAGAAAAAGCCCGACACGACGGTCGGGCTTTTCTGGTGCTCTGCATTCGCCAGGGATCAACCCAGATGCTGCTGATCCATCGCGATCGCGTTATCGAGAGTTTCCAGCAGCGCCTTGCGTACCTTCAGCTTGGTGTTCTTGTGCGCCGTCATGTTGATCTTCTTCAACTGACGCGCAGCGGCGAGGGCGGCCCCTTGCAACTCCTCGGCCGAAACTACCTTGTCGAGGAAGCCGGCATCTACCGCGCTTTGCGGATCGAACATCTCGCCGTTGATCACCGAGCGATGGAACGCCGAGCGGCGCAGACGATCACGCGCCAGCTCGATACCCGCATGGTGCATAGTCATGCCGATCTGCACTTCGTTCAGACCGATGCTGAACGGGCCGTCGACGCCAATCCGGTAGTCGGCCGACAACAGAATGAACGCGCCTTTCGCCACCGCATGCCCTGGGCAAGCGACGATGACCGGGAACGGGTGAGCGAGCAGACGACGCGCCAATGTCGAACCGGCCGTCACCAGCGACACCGCTTCCTTCGGCCCGGCGGTCATGACTTTCAAATCATAACCACCCGACAGAATTCCCGGCTGCCCGGTGATGATCACCACGGCACGATCAGTCACCGCCTGATCCAGCGCCGCATTGAATGCCGCAATCACATCCGGCGAAATGGCATTGACCTTGCCATTGTTCAGGGTCAGGGTCGCGATACCGTCTTCGAGGTGGTAGGCAATCAGCTCACTCATGACGCTATTCCTTATTAGAAAGATGGGCAGACGTTACCCACCGCCGCAGGCCAGGTAAAGCGCCGTGACTGACCCGCCAGTCACCGTTTTCCGGTTCTACCTGCGCAACGAGGCGCTTGCTTCTATAAGGACGCACGGAGACCACCGGAGATTGGCCGGTTTGGCATGGCCCGCCGATGCAGGAAACGTTTCTCGCTTAACCGCATGAAAATTCTAAAAAAAAATTTGCCATCGCAAAAGCTTTCGACTACATTAGCGCGCCTCGACAGACAGAACATGTTTGAAGAGATACGGTGAAGTGTCCGAGTGGCTTAAGGAGCACGCCTGGAAAGTGTGTATACAGGAAACTGTATCGAGAGTTCGAATCTCTCCTTCACCGCCACATTCAGTAAACACAAACCCCTGATTTTCCTAGAGAAGGTCGGGGGTTTGTGGTTTTTGGCGTTTGAAAAATGCTATTTGCTTAAAGCTGTACAAAACCCTGTCACCCGTCGAAATCTCCTACACACCTCATTGACCGACTGAAGCCTCACGCGTTTACTGTATGCGCATACAGTAAACTCACTATCAGGTTCGTCACATGAGCGTCACCTTCCTTGGTCCCCTTGCCGACGCCGGCGAAAAGCTTCCGCTGTATTCGTTTCAGATTCCTGCGGGTTTTCCTTCGCCGGCGGCTGATCACATCGAAAAGCACATTTCCCTCGATGAGGTTTTCGAGATTCGTGCGCCGCACGTTTATCTGGCGAAGATCGAAGGGGAGAGCATGCGCGATGCCGGGATATTTTGCGGCGATCTGGTGATTGTCGATCGCAGCCGCACGGCCGAGCATGGCGATATCGTTATCGCCGGGCTCAATTGCGAGCCGGTCTGCAAACGCCTGCACATGCGCGATAACACTATTATTTTGCTGTCGGCCAACAGTAAGTACCCGCCGCGCTATGTGATGGAGGGGGACGAGCTGGTTATCTGGGGCGTGGTGACTTACAGCGTGCGCGACCATGGCAAATCGTGACCAGGTCTTTGCCCTGATCGATTGCAACAGCTTCTACGCAAGCTGCGAGCGGGTATTCCGGCCTGATCTGGCGAAGACGCCGATCGTGGTGCTGAGCAATAACGACGGTTGTGTTATCGCGCGCAGTTACGACGCCAAACCTTTTGTGAAGATGGGCGCGCCGTACTTTCAGATTCGCGATGATCTGCTCCGGCACGGCATCCAGGTGTTCAGCAGTAACTACGCGCTGTATGGCGA
Organism: Pseudomonas retamae; assembly: GCF_043496865.1. NCBI lineage: Bacteria > Pseudomonadati > Pseudomonadota > Gammaproteobacteria > Pseudomonadales > Pseudomonadaceae > Pseudomonas > Pseudomonas retamae. The sequence goes on along the minus strand of NZ_JBIEIL010000011.1, from coordinate 6,900 downwards.
CATGAGCGAACGGGTGATGACGATCATCGAGTCCATGGTGCCCGCCGTCGAGGTGTACAGCATCGATGAGGCGTTCGCCGATCTCAGTGGCATTCCTGGCGATCTGACGGCGTTTGGCAGGACCATTCGTGCTGCCGTTTACAAACGCACCGGTATCCCGGTCGGCGTCGGCATCGCGCCGACGAAGACACTGGCCAAACTCGCCAATCACACGGCAAAACGCTTACAGGCGCACACCGGCGGTGTTGTCGATATTTGCGACCCGGTCAAACGTGACTGGGTACTGCGCAACACCGACGTGGGCGACGTGTGGGGCGTTGGCCGACGGATGAAAGCGCATCTTGAAAGCATGCAGATCAGAAGCGCGATGGACCTGGCGAAGGCTGATCCGTGGACATTGCGGCGCAAATTCAGTGTGGTGATCGAGAAGACTGCGCGCGAGCTGGGCGGAACATCCTGTCTGGAGCTGTCGGAAACAGAGCCGCCGAAGCAGGAAATCTGCAGCAGCCGCATGTTTGGTAAACGCCTGACTACAATCGAACCGATCAAGGAAGCGGTGGCGACCTATGTGCATCGCGCCGCAGAAAAGCTGCGCGCGCAGGACTCCTTATGCAAGAAGATCCGCGTGAGCATCCGCACCGGCATGTTCAATCCGGAGGAGGCCAAGTACGCCAATGGCGCGCTGATCGAGCTGCCTTACCCGACGAACGACGTGCGCTTGCTGTGCAAGGCGGCGAGCGAGGCGGTTGACCGGTTGTTCAGGCCGGGCTTCAAGTACAGCAAGGCTGAGGTGTTGTTGATGGATCTGCGCCAGCGCGGAGAATTTACCCAGGACTTGTTCGCTGAGTCCCAACCGCAGGCGGCGGAGAAAGTGATGGGCGTTCTCGATCGGATCAATCAGCGCTGGGGCAGCGGGACGCTGCGCGCGGCGAGCGTGCCGACGGATCCTGCCTGGGGAATGCGGCGGGAGATGATGAGTTCGAGTTTTACGACGAGGATCGATCAGTTGTGGGTGGTTAAATGCAATTGAGGCCACAAGGATTCCGGTTTGGTGTCGCGTTGCTTCAATCGAGTGGATCGGCCTTACAATCGCGGCCTTCACTTTCGCAATAAAAGGACGTTTCTCATGATCATTTCCACCACTCATTCCGTCGAGGGGCGGCAGATCACCGCGTACCTGGACATTGTCAGCGCCGAGTCTGTACAAGGCGTCAACGTTATCCGCGATATGTTCGCGGGCATGCGCGACTTCTTTGGCGGGCGGTCGCAGACGTTGGAGCGTGCGTTGAAGGAAGCTCGCGTTCAGGCAACCGACGAACTAAAGGAGCGTGCGCGGGCATTGCAGGCTGACGCCGTGGTCGGCGTGGATTTCGAGATCAGCATGCCGGCAGGCAAGGGTGGCATGGTGGTGGTTTTTGTGACCGGAACGGCGGTGAAGCTGCGCTGATCATCGCCGTCAGGGCCAAGCCCATTCGCACAAGGAATGGGCTTGGCCGCGTCAATCAGCCTTGCGGCTTGAGAGTCACCGCACCTTTTGAGTCATAGGTCAGCGGTGTATCGATGGCGACAAGAGGCGGTGTTCCGTCAGGTTGGGTCGATGGCGTTGGCTCGCTGGGATGATAAATGACGCCTGGCTGCAGAAGCGGTTTGTCCGGGTATTTGATGGTGATCTCGCCCGAGGCGATCTTTTCCTTGAGTTTTTCCGCAGCGGCTTTGCCGGCTGCGATCTGCTCGTCCGTGAGTTTTACGACTGGCATGTTCGGGAATCCGTTGATCTGCATGATCTCTCCTTGAGATTCATTGGTAGGAACAAGGGCAACGGCTGTTCAACGAAAATCTTTAGGGGAGGATCGCTATGGTCGCGTCGCTTGATCCATTCGTCGGTGATCAGCATGGTTGAACGGCAAGTCCAGTAGTGACCGACTAGTCTCAAGCGCGCTAGGGGCGATATTTTTTCAGGCAAAACTGTTTTGCCGGTGTCGACCCGGTTATGCAGGGGAGAGGCTATGACAGATCCGTATGTCGAAGATGATGGCGCTGAGTTTTCATTCAATAACTGTGTGCGCTGCGGTCAGTCGGAGTATCAGTCGGGTTTTGGCGAAGATCCGGTGAGCATCGGCAAGATCAAATCCACGGCCCCAAAAGGGCCGAAAGCGAAATTCCTGCCCAAGGTCACGGCAAGGACCAGAAAGTGATTTTGCCCCGTAGCCCCGTCATCGAACGGGGTTTTTTACGTGTGCAGGAATGTGCCCATGGCGTTGACATAAATGTGGTTTTTTTTTCACAAACTTTTCACGTTGGTCAACGTAGGGTGAAGCCATCCGTTAGAAAGCAAGTCTCCAGCCCGTCTCCCCAGCGGGCTTTTTTTTGTCTGGCATAAAACCTTTTCTCTGATTGCGGTCCAAACGACGCTGTCGCGTGCGTCTGGACTTTCCCGCGCCAAGCGCATTAAATCCCGGCCCTTCTTGTCATCCCGTTTATTTGAGGTTTTCGTCATGCGTTTAACACTGCCTGCTCTGGTTCTTGGCCTTCTGGTTACTCAAGGTGCAATGGCTGCTGGCGACGGCACCGCTGCGCTGGGCGGCGGCCTGGGTGGCGCGTTGGGTAACGTGGTCGGTCAGAAAATGGGCGGCAGCACGGGTGCCGCCATTGGCGCTGGCGTCGCGGGCGCAGCGGGCAGCGCAGTCGCCGCACGCAAGGGCAGTCGCACCAAAGCGGCGATCGGCGGCGGTGTCGGCGCGGCCGGTGGTTCGGTGATCGGCAACAGTCTGGGCGGCCGGAACGGCGCGACTATTGGCGCGGGTCTGGGTGGAGCGGCCGGCGGCGCGGTGGGCAGCAACCTGGGCAAAGGTCACAAGCGTCACTGAGCCTGATGGCTGGTCAGAAGAAGCCCGACTTGATGTCGGGCTTTTTCATGGCTGAACGTTTCGTCAGAAATCATCTCCAATCTGCATACGCCCCGCTTGGGCGGACTGTCCCGATTCGGGAACTGCGAGGTTCAAATGCGATTGTCATTATCTGCACTGTTTTTCGGTTTGTTCGTGGCGCAGGGCGCGATGGCTGCCGGAGACGGCAGCGCTGCCGTGGGCGGTGGTCTCGGCGGTGTGCTGGGTAATGTGGTTGGCGGACAACTCGGCGGCAGCACGGGAGCAGCGGTCGGCGCGGGTGTTGGCGGCGCGGCGGGCAGTGCCGTCGGCGCGGACAAACGCAATCGAACCGAAGCCGCAATTGGTGGCGGTCTTGGCGCCGCAGGCGGCTCGGTCGTCGGCAACAGCCTCGGCGGCTCCACCGGCTCCGCTATTGGCGCCGGTCTAGGCGGCGCAGCGGGCGGTGCGGTCGGTAACAACCTTGGCGACGACGACGGTGGATCTCATTCCGGCGGCCATAAGCACAAGAACAAACACAAAAATAAACATCGCTGATTGATCCACGGAAACCCGGCGTGGCGCCGGGTTTTTCGTGTCTGGCAGTTGGAAAGAGGAACGATTGGCGGCGGGGCTTTTCGAACGTCATACATCCCACGCGATCAAGAGGTTCGCCATGACTCCTGAAACTGAAGGCAAAGAAGAGAAGGGCCCGAATGGACAGCCGTTTATCAATGATCCGGGGAATGAGGATCCGGGGTCGTTGATGGATGATGCGACGGTGCCGTTGAATGATGCGGATAAGGCGGATATGGAGTATGAGGAGGATGAGGATGAGCAGTAATCTACTTTTGGATTGAATTTTTAGGGCCTGTTGTTTTAGGCCCTTTGAATATTAGGAATTTCAAACGTGTAATTCTCACTTGGTTTTTCTCATGAATGAGGGTTACTTGCAAGGATATAAAGGCTGTCAGATGCGGACATTTTTTCAATTTTTTTGGACAAGATTAAATCGTTAAACTCTTTTTCGAGTATTTTCTTATCGCAAAATTTTTTATACGTAAGTGGTCTGTCCAAAGCATAGATGTACAGGCGCCATGCATCGAATCCGTCAATTCTGTTGTTGAACCCATAGTCGAAATTCACTGATTCGGTAGCTAAGTGAACAATGCAGCCAACTCCATGGAGTTCATACTGAGCGTCACTAGTTATGTCGCCGCAACGTTGTATTTGGTTGCTGCGCCAAAGCCTGAGAATATTTTTCGTACCAAATTTTTTCTCGAGTAGTAACGTCGCAGTGTCAACCTTAGCGAGGAAGTCATTAATGAGATCTTCAATGTCGTTATGCTGTTTGTTCATCTTCTTCTGTGATGCTCCAGTCTGTCATTGCCAACGTTATCGGCTGATTCTAGTACCTCCTCAATAGTGTTTAAGGTGCCGTGGTGATCTCGTATATTGGTTATCAGTTGTATTGTAACTTCCGTAGAGGTTTGTCGTGCGGCCGAAGCTCGATGATGACCGTCCAGAATGTAATGTGTGCCGTTATGCTCAGCAACATCTATAGGGTAATCGCTATTAAATCCATTGCTTCGCATTTCATCTCTCATTAGCTCGATTAGTTTAGTTGAGGTTTTGCCCATAAGGGCATGTGTTCGTTTCAGTGTTTTGGGATCTACGCCATGAGTTACGCGTGGTAATTGGGGCTCCCCCTCGTCAACCTTAACCCCATCACTCGCCCCCGGCACCTCACAACCCGGCTTCTTCGGCGGCGGGCAGTTGGAGTTCAGCCCCAACGGATCCACCCACCCCGTCGGATTCGGCGTGTACTGGTACTGATTCAACCCACCGGCCAACTTGATCGGGTCCGGGGTCAGATACCGCCCCAGCCTCGGGTCGTAATACCGATGACGGTTGTAATGCAGGCCACTCTCGGCATCGAAGTATTGCCCCTGAAAACGCAGCGGCTGGTTCAGGTAATCGTCGCCGGCGAGGGTCAGTGCGGCGACTTTGCCGTAGGCGTCGTATTGCGCGGACCAGACGATGTCGCCGCCGTAGTCGGTGAGTTCCTGCGGGGTGCCGAGGTGGTCGAGCTGGTAGTAGAACGGGCAGGCTTTTTTCGGGCCTTTGCCGTCGAGCAGTGCGAGTGGGCGGAAAGTGCCCGGTTCGTAGACGTAGCTGCGGTATTCGTTCTCGCTGCTTTCGGCGACGAGCTGGTCGCCTTGCCAGAAAAATTCGGTGGTCTGGCCGTCGACGGTTTTGCGGATGCGCCGACCGAAAGCGTCGTATTGATAAGTCGCGGTCTGGCCATCGGGGCGGGTCAGGCCGATCAGGCGGTGCTGGCTGTCGTAGCGGTATTCGGTGACGAGTGTCTGTGCTTTGCCGCGGCGTTCGCGGATCAGGTTGCCGAAGGCGTCGTAGTCGTAATGCCGGTCGCCCTGCATCAGCAGGCGATTGCCTTTGACTTGGCTCGGTCCGGGGCGGTCCTGCATCAGCAGGTTGCCGGCCGGGTCGTGGGCGAAGGATTCGGGCAGTTCGTCGCGTGAGTGGCGGACGCGGATCAACCGGTCGAGGGCGTCGTAGCCGTAGGTGCGCTGGCCGTGGCGGCTGTCGGCGATGTGCGCGAGGTTGCCGTTGGCGCTGTAGGCATAATCGCGGCGGTAAACCGAATCGCGCTGATGGCCTACGGCGTGAGCGAGTAATCTTCCCTGTTCGTCGTAGGCATATTCGCTGAGCAGCAGGCCTTGCTGGCGCTGCACTTCGCGGCCGAACTGGTAGACGTGGCGGGTCAGCGGTGTGCCGTTGAGGTCGATCGCGCTCAGCGCGCCGCCCTTGGCGTAGTGGTAGTCGAGCTTGCTGTTGTCCGGCAGGCGCAGGCGTTTGAGCTGACCGCAGGCGTCGTAGCCGTAACGCAGGGTGCCCCAGCCCTGGTGTTCGGTGATCAGCCGATCCTGGCGGTCGTATTCGAAGGCCAGCGCGTGGTTGTGGCCGTCATCGACGGCGATCAGGCGGCCGAGGCGGTCGTAGGAATATTCGACCTTCACACCATCGGGCAGGGTCTTGACCAGCAAGCGACCGGCCGCATCGCGCTTATAGGCGGTGACTAGCTGCGAGCCGTCATCGCCAAACTCGGTCTTCTCCAGCAGATGCCCGTTCAGGTCGTAGGCATACGCAGTCCGGCGCCCATCAAATCCGATTTCCTGTCGGATCAATCCGCTTGGCGTGTAGTCCAGCCGATACTTTTCCCCGGACTCGTTTTCGATCTCGGTGAGCAGTAGCTGCGCATGGTCATAGCGGTACTGCACCTGCGTGCCGTCGGGATTGATCCGCCGCGAGACCAGGTGCAAGTCATCGTCATACTCGTAACGGGTGATGCGCCCAAGTTCGTCGCGTTCGGCGGTGACCTGGCCGTAGGCGCCGTAGCTGTAGGCGTGGCTGCTGCCGGTAGGAAAAGTCGTCTGGATCAGTCGACCAACGGCGTCCCACTGTTGGCGGGTAACGGCGCCGTGTTCGTCAGCACTTGTAGTTCGCCTCCCCAATGCGTCGTAGGAAAAACGCCGCACGCCACCGTCGGGCAGGGTTTCTTCGGTCAACTGACCGAGCGGATTCCACACCAGCTTATGGCGACTGCTGTCCGGGTAGCGGATCGACAGCAGTTGCCCCCGCACGTTGTAGTAGTAATGAGTGACCTGGCCGTCAGGGTCGACCGCTTCGGTGACATCGCCCTCGGCGTTGCGCTGATAAGTCCACACCGCATCGCCGCGCGAACGCCGGTAGAGGAAACCGTTGCGATACTCGTAGGACGTTGGCGCGTCGTCCGGTGGAATCAGCGCGATCAGCCGTCCGACTTCGTCGTAGCGGTATTCGGTGACAGCGCCTAAAGGGTCCTGCTCGGCGATCAAGCGGCCCGCCGCGTCATAGGCCTTGAGGTGTTCGCCGCCGTCCGCCTCGACCTTGCGCACCAGCCGCGCGCGGTCGTCGTGGACGTAGGTTTCTTCGGTGCCGTCGACGTACTGCACCGCGACGCTGCCATCGTCGG